>CAZIIM010000007.1:35646-58139 GCA_964539305.1 uncultured bacterium
ACCGTCAGTCTTCTCGCCAACGATCCCAGGATCGGAATCCTGTCCATACTTTTACTTTTTATCCCCGGAGCCTGGCTGTTGAATAAGGTGAATCTGGTGGAGGGGGAGCAGCGGGCCATGAATATTTCCGCTCCGGATTAAAAAAGAGTTGAATCTTTCCATCGGGAGCATATAAAATTCGACCGAAAGCCCCGCTGGTGTGGCGTGCTCTTCAGGGAAAAAAGATTTTCTCGAGGGTTTATTGGCGGGGCTTTCTCTTTTCCTGACAAACACCCGTGTTTCCCTAATTTCACGTTTCATCTTTAGTCTGCCTGCAATAGTTTCTCCGAAACGATACAGTCCATCTATGAAAGATTATACAGCCCATTATTCTCAACTCGTCATGCCCAACCACATCAATGTGGTGGGGACCCTTTTTGGGGGTCAAATGATTGCCTGGATTGATTTGGCAGCAGGAAAGGTTGCGCACCGTTTCCTGCAGGGTACCGGTGCTGAAGGGGCCGTCACCCGGGTGATTAAACAGGTGGAATTTACCAGTCCTGTCGTCTTGGGGAACTGGGTCAATTTTATTGCCAAGGTCGTCGATGCGGGTAAAACGTCGATCACCATTCAGGTGGAGGCAAGGGCAGAAGACCGGGAAGCGAATTCCAGCCTGGCTTGCGTGGCAACGGTGATTATGGTGGCCGTGAAAAAAAATGAAGCGGGTCACTACGAAAAATTTCCCCACGGTAAAACGTGTGACTAAATCCAAGTTTGTCGCTTTTGTTACCTTCGCCGCTTATTCACTCCTGATTCAGGCCTGTTTCGGTCCAAAGCTATACGTTTACCCAGAACCGATTCTTCTGGATCGTGAACCGGAAGTGGCAGTCCAGTTCACTGCTTCGGATCTTACAATCCATGTTCCTGTCGAAGTGGCTGGTGTGGAAACCAGTGCTTACCGATTAACCCTGTTGCAGCGGAATCGGCCGGCTGAACCCCTCATGGAAAAGATTTTTTTCCCCAATGAACCCATTAAAGTGATTCTACCGGCGACCATTTTCAGTCCTGAGGAATTGGGAAATATTGCGATTCTGACACCACTGGGGGGTGACTATGAGTCGCAAAACCAATTCTTTACAGTCCCTGAAGGCTCGGAACTTCAATTACACCCTTTCCTGATTAAACCCGCTCCCGATCTTCTCAGGATTACCGTCGTGGAAAAAGAAACAGGATTTCCCGTTAAAGGTGCTGTTGTTTCTGTGTCGGACCAATTCCGCCCTCTGGCTCAAGCCACCACCGATTCCCTTGGTTATGCCCGGATTGAAATTGAACGGGGTGAGACGCCCCGCCAGGAATATAAAGTGATGGTTTCAACCGAGGGTGTATTTCCACCTTGGTCTGGCATCGTGACGGTGGGAGCGGAACACCGCGGTTCTAAAACGGTGCAATTAAGGCGACTCATTCAGGATTCAACCGGGTCCCATCCCTATCACGTACTGGAGAATCTGGTTCCATTCAAATCAGGACCTGAAAACGGCTCACCCGTATTATTTTTTCTCTCGGCAGGAGATCACATCCAGGTATCCAAGGTTTCAGGAGATCGTGTATTCGGATCGGTAGCCGTCCAAACCAGCGACGATAATCGAATCCGGCTATTCCAGGGCTGGGTTCTAAAAAAATACCTGGAATTGATTCCGTGAAATATTGGATCAGATTTCTAGTATTCACAATGGCCTGGAGTCAAGTACCCATTTCTATCGGCAGCACACCTACTGGTGCTGTCGTAACCATTGACGGGGCCTCCGCTGGAACGACACCGCTTGAAGATTATGCTTTGGCACCGGGTCCGCATACAATTCGCGTTACCCTTGAAGGGTGGGCGCCTGCCGAAAAACAAATCCAGATTCAGGAAGCCCGTTCAGGACAAATCCACTTCAGACTCCAACCGCTACTAAAAATCGAATTCAATACCAAGGAACGGGGTTTGACCTACATCTTTGATAACCGTTATACCTGGAAAAAGAAAAAGGTCCTTTTCTATGTGGAAAAGGGGAAACATGTATTACAGGTGAAACGGGCAGAAGAAGTGGTGGAGGAGCGTATTTTCAATTTTACCCGCAATCAGAAGTTAAACTTCAGTCTTCAGGAAAAAGAGGATTAATATTCGCATAGTATTTTGATAAAAAGACTTGTTCATCCTAATTTATAAATACACTTTTTAACAGATTTTATTAGCAGGAAGGTAAACACATGACAGACAGAATCTATCCTCCGGACCCCAGTTTTTCCAGGAAGGCCCATATTCAATCCTTGGAGCAATATCGAGAATTGTATGAGCGATCTGTTACGGACCCGGAAGCATTCTGGGCGGAAGTGGCGGAACGAATTACCTGGTTTGAAAAATGGAACCAGGTCATGAAATATGATTTTGTAAATGCGAATATAGAGTGGTTTAAAGGTGGTAAGTTAAATGTTAGCTATAACTGTTTGGACCGCCATGTTGAATCGGGTCACGGCCATAAGATAGCCCTCATCTGGGAAGGGAATAATCCGGATGAGAGTAAAATCTTTACCTATTGGGAGTTGCTGGAGAAGGTTCAAAAATTCGCCAATGTGTTAAAAGCACATGGTATTGAAAAAGGTGATCGTGTCTGTTTGTATATGCAAATGATTCCGGAGCTACCGGTGGCCATGCTGGCCTGCGCCCGGGTGGGGGCCGTCCATTCCGTTGTATTCGGTGCTTTCAGCTCCGATTCATTGAAAGATCGGATTAATGATTCACAATGTAAATTGCTCATTACGCAGGATACGGGCGTCCGCGGAAGAAAATCCAATATTCCCATGAAAGCGAATGCGGATAAGGCGCTGGAGCAGACACCTTCGGTCCAGTCCGTAATTGTCGTCCGGCGCACCGGTGAGTTGGTTTCAATGAAATCCGGGCGGGATGTGTGGTGGAACGTTGAAATGGAACAGGCCGGGGCGAACTGTCCACCTGAGCCGATGGAAGCGGAAGATCCCTTATTTATTCTGTACACCTCCGGTTCCACCGGTACCCCGAAAGGCGTGCTTCATACTACGGGAGGCTATCTTGTCTATGTGGCTTACACCCATGCTCAGATTTTTGATTATCACGACGGTGATGTGTACTGGTGCACCGCAGACATCGGCTGGATTACGGGCCATTCCTATATCGTTTATGGCCCCTTGGCCAACCGGGCCATTTCAGTCATGTTTGAGGGGGTCCCCAATTATCCCGATTACGGCCGTTTTTGGCAGGTGGTGGAAAAACATAAGATAAATATTTTCTACACCGCGCCCACAGCATTAAGGGCTCTGATGAAAGAGGGAAATTCCTGGGTGGAAGCCCATGATTTGTCCTCACTCCGTTTACTGGGAACCGTCGGCGAACCGATCAAGGAACCGGAGTGGATGTGGTACTACCAAGTCGTGGGTAAAGAACGATGCCCCATTGTGGATACGTGGTGGCAGACCGAAACAGGGGGCATACTGTTGACACCTTTGCCCGGGGCAACACCCCTGAAACCGGGATCAGCCACGTTCCCCTTTTTCGGGATTGTACCGGTTTTACTGGATGAGACAGGACAGGAAATTGAGGGGAACGACGTTCAGGGGTTGCTGGCGATTAAGACGGCATGGCCCGGAATGATGCGGACCGTGTATGGTGATCATGAACGCTTCAAACAGACCTATTTTGCCACCTATCCGGGCTATTACCTTACGGGGGATGGTGCCCGGCGGGATCGAGACGGCTATTACTGGATTACGGGTCGTGTGGACGACGTGCTGAATGTTTCCGGTCACCGGATTGGCACAGCGGAAGTGGAAGGTGCCATTGGCAAGGCGGAAGGGGTAGCGGAAGCAGCCGTGGTCGGATTCCCCCATGACATTAAAGGACAGGGGATTTATGCTTTTGTTACACTGATGACCGGCGTAGAAGTCTCGGATGGCATTAAAGAAAAAATTAATGCTGCCGTCACGGCGGAAATAGGTCCCCATGCACGTCCCGATAAAGTTCAGCTTACACCGGCATTGCCTAAAACGCGTTCAGGGAAAATCATGCGCAGAATTCTGAGGAACATTGCGCAGGGTAAAATCGACGAATTGGGCGATATCTCGACTCTTGCCGACCCAGATATTATCGAAACCCTGGTCTCCGGGCGCCAATAAGTACGATCCTCTCAAATACAGAGAATTGAAATTCTTTTCCCCGAAAAGCGGGGAAACGTCTTTAATTCATACTACTGGGTCTTAATTGATTGAGATTCGAAAGGATGTTCCGTAATTTCCCGCCCCTTGGAAATTCGATTCATTAATAAGTAGCAACTGAGAAGGAAAATATGGCCCATCTTACGCAAATAAATTGTACCCAAACGGACTGGCGAAAAGTGGACAGTGATGTGGTCGCCGTCTGTATTTTTGAGCATTTAAAACTTTCCCGGCAACTGCAAAGTGTAAATCGTTCATTAGGCCGGACCCTAACCAACGCCATCGCCTCCGGAATGATTACCGGGAAAGATGGGGAATTGGTGGATTTGTCCGGGAAGAAGGGCTTTCGAGCCCTGGCGGTTGGCCTCGGGAATCGGAAAAAATTCACACCTGAAACGCTTCGGAAAGCAGGAGCGGCTGTTTCAAAAGCGGCTATTAAGAAGAAATTGGGCCGAATCACTTTTCTCATGCCGAAAGAAGCAAAAGATCCAGATTACGCTCAGGCTTTATCAGAAGGTCTCGTCCTGGGGAGCTATCAGTTTGTGGAATTCAAATCCCCGGAAGAGGATAAGGATAAAAATCCGTTTTTACTCCAATCAGCTACCGTGGTGGGCGGAGATGAGAAGGGGGTCGAAAAAGGGTCCATTCACGCACAGGCAGTCTGTTTTGCACGGGATCTGGGGAACCGGCCGGGGAATGTGGTAACGCCGTCCTACCTGGCTGAACAGGCGGTTCAGATTGGAAAAAGTGCCGGCATGAAAGTAACAGTCCTTGGACGTGAAGATTTTAAGAAGCTGAAAATGGGGGCGCTGGCTGGTGTTGCCGCCGGGACGGGTGAAGAGCCTAAATTCATTGTCATGGAATACTGGGGCGCAGATAAAGAGCAGAAACCTAAAGTTCTGGTGGGAAAAGGTCTCACGTTTGACAGCGGCGGGATTTCGATTAAACCCTCTGCAAAGATGGACGAAATGAAATTTGACATGTGTGGTTCCGCCGTAGTTCTGGGAGTGATGAAAGTCGTGGCTACCGTCAAGCCAAAAATGAACGTGGTCGGAATCATACCCTCTACGGAAAACCTTAGCGGTTCCAAAGCCTACAAACCGGGCGATATCCTGACGGCGTATAATGGAAAAACGATTGAAGTTTTAAATACAGATGCGGAAGGTCGAGTGATTCTGGCAGATGCCCTGTCCTACTGTTGTAAGCACTTTAATCCGGAATATATTCTGGATTTTGCCACTCTCACCGGCGCAGTGGTGGTGGCGCTGGGTCATGTGGCGACGGGTATTCTGGGTACAGACCGTAAATTGCTGGAAGAAGTGAAAGAATCCTCCCGGAAAACGGGCGAAAAAGTCTGGGAATTGCCCCTGTGGGACGAATACCTGGAACAGGTCAAATCCAAGATTGCCGACGTGAAAAATATCGGTGCTCCCGGTCAGGCCGGAACCATAGCCGGTGCTGCATTTTTAAAAGCATTTGTAACTAATGATATTCCTTGGGTACATTTCGATATTGCGGGAACGGCTTGGGGTGATCGGGATCTACCTTACCTGAGCAAAGGATCTGCTACAGGAGAAGTGATCCGACTGGTCTTAGATTTGATGAAGGTTTAGCTTATACACTATCCTCCCCAAAGAAGCCCCGGATTGGTTGAATAGCCGCCGGGGCTTCATTAATTTCAACCATGGCTGATTACCCTTCCAGAGCCGAAGCAATTGCGTTGCTCCATGAATATACATTAAGCGATTCCCTCCGTCGTCACGCCCTGGGGGTGGAACAGGCCATGCGGAAAATGGCGGAAAAATACGACGGTGATGTAAACGAATGGGGACTCACAGGTCTATTACACGATTTTGATTATGAACGATTCCCCACCCCGGAGGAGCATCCTTTTAAGGGGAATAAAATACTGGAGGAACGGGGTTATCCCGCGTCAATCCGGGAAGCAATCATGGGTCATGCCACCTATACGGGCGTTCCCCGAAATTCCCTGATGGCCAAAGCTCTGTTTGCCGTGGATGAATTGACCGGATTTATTTTTGCTGTGACCTATGTTCGTCCTTCGAAATCCATTTTTGAAGTCAAACCAAAATCAGTGAAGAAGAAACTGAAACAGCGCTCTTTCGCTGCCAGTGTCAACCGGGATGATATTTACCAGGGCGTGACAGAATTGAACCTGGATTTGACTGAACATATCCAGTTTGTTATTGATGCGCTGAAGGAAAAAGCGGAGGAACTGGGACTGAAAGGTTCGATCGAATCTGATTCCTCTCATTAATATTATTCGAATTAACGTAGTTTAGTCCATGACCACAGTCTATGGAATTATCCTTTTTCTGGCTGGATTTGCTGCCGGAGCACTGTTGATCTGGTATTTCCACCAGCGGGAGGTTAAAAACCTTCAAGCAACCCATGATCAATTAAAAGCCGAATTCAGCTCCCTCTCCAGAGAAGCGTTGGACCAGAATCTGGAAACCTTTTTAAAAATTGCGGAAGGGAAATTCAGTGAATTATTGAAATCCTCCGATGGCAAGCTGGAAGAAAAGAAGAAACTGATTGACTCTACCCTGGAGGACATGAAGGCCCACCTGAAAACTCTCTCGGACCGGACATCTGAACTTAAGGGTCAGATGGAGGCTTCAAAACACGGCATTTCGGAATTGAAGGATACGACCGCTCAACTTCGACAAATCCTTTCCAGCTCTCAGGCCCGGGGACAGTGGGGCGAAAGAATGGTGGAGGACATCCTGAATTTTATCGGGTTTACCGAAGGGATCAATTACGAGAAACAGACTCAGGCAGGGGAGGACCGACCGGATTTTACCTTTTATTTGCCAGATCGAAAATTAATCCACATGGACGTGAAATTTCCTCTGAGCCATTACGAAAATTATCTGGCCAGCGAGAATGAAAATGAGCGGGAAGCGGAAAAAAAGGCCTTTATTGCTGATGTCCATAATCATGTCAAGGCCATTGCCAAACGCTCCTATATCGATCCCACCAAAGGAACGGTGGATTACGTATTAATGTTTATCCCCAATGAAGGTATTTACTCCTTTCTAAACCAGGAAGACCATGAATTAATCGATTTTTCCCTCTCGAAAAAGATTCTTCTTTGTTCCCCCGTAACGCTGTATGCGATTCTATCGCTCATTCGGCAGGCTGTCTCTAATTTCTCCATGGAGCAAAAAGCAGGTGAAATGCAAGATTTAGTAACTGTTTTCCGTGAGCAGTGGGAAAAATTCGTGGAGAAACTGGAAGCACTGGGTAAATCCCTGGGAACGGTGTCGCGACACTATGAAGATCTTTCTGGCCCCCGATTGCGGCAACTGGAAAAACCAATGGATAAGATCAAGGACCTGCAATTGGGTCAGGACCTGGATAAACCCTCCTTAAAAGACGGCAAATGAAAATCCTGCCCTTTTTGTTCCTGCTCTGTTTGACGTCCTGCGTGGGTCCGCCGGAACCAGAGAGCGGTCTGGTGGAAAATCTTCCAGTCGTTGTGAATACGGAAAAAGCATTTACCTTTTCGGTTCGCGGTAAACAGTACACGTTTGAAGAAAATTATGACATTAAGTTAAACCTCGCCTCCCAGCAGACTTATTCCGCCACATTGATTGTAACTGAATTCGTGGGCAAGGACACCAGTTTCATCAGGATTGAGGACGTGGATCACAATGCTCTTGAAGATTATACGATTACGGCCGATTATGTTTCGGTGGTAAGGGGGACCGCTGTGGCTCCAAAAAAGGCCTTTGTGAAATTGGTGAATTTTTCCGGAATTCTGGAACTGGTACTGGCACCGGAATAATTCACTTCATTTTTAAGCAACCTCAATGAAGAGACGAAAACGCTTCGGCACTTTTGAAGGTGTATTTACACCGACGATTCTAACCATCCTGGGGGTCATCATGTATCTCCGCCTGGGGTGGGTGGTTGGAAATGCCGGTTTCGGTGGTGCATTGGTTATTATTCTTCTGGCCAAGGTGGTAACCATTACAACTGGCTTGGCCATTGCTTCCATGACTTCCAATGTGAAAATCGGGGATGGAGGCAGCTATGCCATCATATCCAGGTCCCTTGGTCTGGAAATTGGGGGTGCGGTGGGCCTGCCTTTGTACCTCTCCCAGTCGCTGGGGGCGGCCATGTACATCGTCGGTTTCACGGAAGGGTGGACTGCCATATTCCCGGCGCATAATCCACTAATCGTTTCTTCCATTGTGCTTGTATCCCTGCTGATCACTTCCATGCTGAGTGCTCATCTGGCCATGCGCCTGCAATATATTATTATGTTTTTAATCGGTTTTTCACTGGTCTCATTTTTTTTAGGGACGGGAGAAGGCGTCTCCAGGATTGTGATCTGGGGCGGGTACGAGCAGGCGCCTTTCTGGAGTGTATTTGCCATCTTCTTCCCGGCGGTGACGGGTATTGAAGCGGGGGCCGCCATGTCCGGAGAATTAAAAGATCCCAAAACCAGCCTCCGCAGGGGTATTTTGTCCTCGATTGCGATCTCTTTTGTGATTTACGTCGTGATCGCCTATTGGTTAGCTCATAAGGTTTCCCCGGAGGAATTACGTTCCAATTACCAGATCATGGTGGATATTTCCCGATGGTATTGGCCGGTCCTGGCGGCGATTCTGGGGGCCACTTTGTCCTCCGCCATGGGCTCGGTGGTGGGGGGACCGAGAACCTTGCTGGCATTGGGGAAAAATAAGGTTATACCCTTTGGAAAATATTTCGCCCGCCGTGGGAAAAACGGAGAACCACAAACCGCAATACTATTTACGGGCCTGATCGTGGAACTGGCTCTGATCCTGGGCGATTTGAACACGATTGCACCCCTGCTCACCATGTTCTTTTTAATCACTTACGGGACCATTAATCTGGTTGTCCTGATTGAAAAGGGGACTGGCATTGTTTCCTACCGACCCACATTCAATGTACCCATGATCGTTCCCCTCATCGGAACGCTCTGGTGTGCCATTGCCATGTTCCTGATCAATCCCGTGTTTGCCGGGGCAGCCATTGTGGTGATTTTGATGGTTTATTTCTGGCAGGTCCGGCTCAACCACCAGGCTCCGTGGGGCGATGTACGGCAGGGACTCTTCAATGCGATTGCGGAATGGGCTGTCCGCACGTCAGCCAAAATGCCTTCCAGTGCCAAATCCTGGAAACCGAATTTGTTTGTCCCCATTGAAAATCCCCAGTACTGGCGGCGAAGACTTCGATTCGTTCGTGATATCATTTACCCGAAAGGGAGTGTGCGTCTTGTCACCGTTAAAGTGGTAAAAACCGGGCTCCGCCAGGGCTTGGTGGAACTGGTGGACTGGTTTTTGGAACGGACGGAAAAAACAGAGCTTGAACCCCGTTCTGAGGAAGAAGGAATCCTGGCGGCGCAGTTGCAGAAATTGGCGGATATTCTGAAGCAGGAAAAAATTCTGGTGACTGAAACGGTTCTGGAAGCGAACGACTTCATCGAGGGTATCAGTATTGCCACCCAGGCCATGCGGGCAGCTTTTTTACCGCCCAACGTCATGTTTCTTTCCATGAGCGATGACGCTTTTAAAGATGCCCGGCTGGAAGCCTTAATGACCATTGCCAAGCGGGAAGAGATGGGTTTGCTGGTCTTAAAGCCCCATATAGAAAAGCGTTTCGGTAAAAAAGTGAAAATCAACCTGTGGATGGGTTCCAAGAGCCCCAATCGTAATTTATCTATTCTGACCGCCCTGCAGATTGAACGGAACTGGAAAGGATTCCTTACCCTGATTCAGGTGGTGGAATCGGAAGAAAAGGTTCCCCGGGCCATGAAACGATTGCAGGTGATTTCCGAAGAAGCGCGCCTCCCGCTGGACGCGAAACAAAACGTGCTGGTAGGTAACTTTTTTGATCAGCTTCACACCGGCCGTGATGCCGATCTTAATATTTTCGGTGTACCCGAGTCTTTTGATATTAAAATGATGCGCCGGGTGGCTCATGAATTGGATACTGCCTGCTTATTCGTTCGTGAAAGCGGCTCAGAAAACGTCATGGCCTGACCTACCTGCTCTTCCCTATTTTTTCTGAATTAAGTTGTACGCCATATTGCCTGACCCCTCCGGAAAGGCAATTCGTTTTGTCTCATGTGGGACCGTCGAAGTGACACACCGTCATTCAAATCGGAAGTGGCATATTTTCTGCTCATTCAGCGGTACGAAAAGGAGCAAGAAATATGAATCAACAGACACAAAATCCAGAAGTGGGAATCAATGCCCTGGAAGCGTACGGCATTGATCTCACAAAATTAGCCCGTGAAGGCAAAATTGATCCTGTCATCGGTCGGGAAGAGGAAATCCGGCGGATTATCCAGATTTTGTCCCGGAGAACAAAAAACAACCCTGTCCTGATCGGGGAACCGGGTACAGGTAAAACCACTGTGGTGGAGGGGCTGGCAAAACGCATTATTGAAAACGATGTCCCGGAGAACTTAAAGGGGGTCCGGCTGGTAACCCTTGATTTGAGCGCCATGGTAGCCGGCGCCATGTACCGGGGGCAGTTCGAGGAACGATTGAAAAATTTTATTAAGGAAGTCATTAAAGAAGACGGCAAAATTATTGTTTTCATTGATGAGCTCCATACGATTGTTGGTGCCGGCGCAGCTGAAGGCCAGATGGATGTTTCCAACATGATTAAGCCGGAACTGGCCCGGGGCCGGATGAAAGTCGTGGGAGCAACCACCCTGAATGAATACCAGAAATATATTGAAAAGGATGCGGCCCTGGAACGGCGTTTTCAGCAAGTCTACATTGAAGAACCCAGTGTCGAAGATACCATCACCATCCTTCGCGGCATTAAAGACAAGTATGAATTACACCACGGATTACGGATTCGGGATTCGGCCCTCATATCAGCGGCCACCCTTTCGGATCGCTATATCAGTGGCCGGTTCCTGCCGGATAAGGCGGTGGACCTGGTAGATGAGGCGGCTGCCAAGATCCGGATGGAGATGAATTCAGCACCGGAAGTAATCGATAACACACGCCGGAAATTGCTTCAACTGGAAGTGGAACGGGAGGCCTTAAAACGGGAGAAGGATCAGGCTTCCAAAAAACGGTTGAAGGAAAATGAGCAGGAAATCGCTGAGCTGAAACGGCAGCTAAAAACGGATACCGAAATCTGGGAGGCGGAAAAGAAAAAGGTCAACCAGATTCAGGAATTGAAAGAGAAACTCGATAGTTTGCGAACCGAAGCCAGTGCAGCTGAACGGGAACAGGATCTGGAACGGGCGGCCAAATTGCAGTACAGCGATATACCCGCATTGGAAAAAAAGATTGAAACATTAACAGCTGAATTACAAAATAATAAGTTCCTGAAACTGGAAGTAGGCCCGGAAGATATTGCTGAAATCGTCTCTAAATGGACAGGAATCCCGGTCCAGAAAATGCTGGCGGGCGAAAAAGAAAAATTACTGTCCCTTGAAGATTATTTACGGCGCCGGGTGGTAGGTCAGGATGAAGCACTGAAAAAGGTATCGGATGTCATTCGCATCTCTAAACTGGGGATTACGGATCCGCACCGACCCCTGGGTTCATTCCTGTTCTTGGGGAATACAGGTGTAGGTAAAACGGAATTGGCGAAAGCCCTGGCGGCCACGCTCTTTGATAATGAAAAGGCCATGGTACGGATCGATATGAGCGAATTTATGGAGCAACATTCTGTGGCCAAATTGATCGGAAGTCCTCCCGGTTACGTAGGCTATGATGAGGGGGGACAATTAACGGAGAAAATACGTCGTCGTCCCTATTCGGTGGTTCTGTTCGACGAGATTGAAAAAGCCCATTTTTCCGTCCTGAATATTCTGCTGCAGGTCCTGGACGACGGACAATTGACGGACAGTAAAGGCCGGACGGTGAATTTTAAAAATACCATTATCGTCATGACTTCCAATCTGAAGCGTGAGGAGTTGAGGAAATTTCTCCGGCCTGAATTCATTAACCGGATTGACGAAATTCTGACCTTCAACGATTTGAATACAGAAGTGATCGGGCAGATTGTTGACCTGCGTTTAAGTGAGTTAAAAGCGATCCTGGATCAGCAGGATATTCAACTGCATTTCGATCCTTCGGTGAAGGATTATCTGGTGAAAAACGGATATCAGCCTGAATACGGCGCCCGGCCGATTCAACGATTGATTAAAGGGGTTATTATGGGTGATTTATCCCGGTATATGCTGGAACATCCGGAAGATCGGAACCTGGTCATTCGGTGGACCGGAGATCAGTTTGAGGTTTCACCCGCTCATTAAACAGTTTGAAGGGGAATCAGGTGGACCGTCAAGGTCAATCTGATTCCCAAGCGGGGCACAGAAAATGCCGATAGTCGCAATACTGGCACCGGAAATCATTGGGGTTCGGTTCAAATTTGTTTGCGCGGATACCGGCTGCTGCTTCTTTCACTTTGGATAGGTGTCCCTCCAGATCCTCAGTAGAAAATTCATGTGGTTCCAGGGGTTCATCCAGATTCTTTAAATAAAGAAGGATGGCCTTCCCCGGTTCTCCTGTTACCCCCTGGACTGCTTTGCGGTTGAGGGCCTCCACATAAAGGGCCAATTGCAGGCTATGTTTTGTTTTCGAGTTTGAAGGTACATTCCCCGTTTTATAGTCAATTACGTCCAGTTTGCCGTCCTTTTCATCAATACGGTCAATCTGGCCTCTTAGGCGGACGTCAATCTCGGGAATAATGAATTCGAATGGAAGTTCACAACCCACTACTTGAGGTGGGTTTGCCTGAACGAAATTGTAGTATTGGGTTAATAACTCTTTCCCCTGGCGGTGGAATTCTTCTTCCCGGATTAAATATTCGAAGGCCTGGGATTTCCAGTTACTTTCTAGTAAATCGAGCAGTCTTTCCAGGCTTTGATCGGAAGAGGAATGGAATTGTTGCAATACTTTATGAATAATGTTTCCAAACTCCATTTCGGCCAGACTTTTCCGCTCCGGTATTTTATCAATTTTGGCTAAACGGTATTTATAGGGACATTGGGAGTATTCTTCCACAGCGCTGGCGGAAAGGGTCAGCAATTGAGTACTGGGTTGGGGTGTTTCCGTTTCTGTTTTGGTAGAGACAAAAGCATAGGGATGATCTTCTCCCAAAGACGATCCCTGTTTCAGTTTTTCGATTGCGTCGATGGCTGTTCGGGCATTTTCCCATTGACCAGCGGCCAATTCACGATTTAATTCTACCATCAAGCGTTGAAGTTGCGTATCAACCGTGGCGCTGGTTTCTTTTGGATGATCGGGCATGATCTGCCTCCTGACCAATGTTTTTAAGGGTTCGGTGATTTCTTTTAATAATTTTGACTGATATTTCTCAGGGCCAAACAGGTGTAGTTTTTCCCTGGCTCTGGTTATAGCGACGTAAAAGATCCGACGTTCTTCATTAAAATGCTCCTGTTCCGGTGTGAGTCCCTCCGGTGCTTTCCACTGGTACCAGGGTTCAGGGAGAACGGAGATCAGGGTTTGTTTTCGATAGGAACTGGGAAAACTTCCGGAGCGGAGAAAGGGAATTACAACAATGGGGAATTCCAGTCCTTTACTCTGGTGGATTGTCATAACCTTTACGGCACTGCCGGCAGTCTGAAGGCCTGGCTTAAGCGCGGGATATTTACCGTCGTAATTAAGGATTTCCAGGTATTGGACCCAATCCTGAATGGTCCGTTGTTCATCCTGCGTGGAAAAGACCTCTGCCAGTGCCAGTAGATGTCCCACGTTGACCAGATCCACCCGTTCACGGTAGCGATAAAAAGTACGGGTTGAATCCAGCAGACCGGTCTGCTGAAGGATGTCCCACAATAATTCATCCGGTCGCACTTTCTGGGATACACGGTGACGGAAAAAACGAATTTTATCCATAAGCCAGACCAGTTTTTCCGAATGTTGGAAGAGATCCGGATTATGGTCCTCTTTCTTGGGAAAGCCGGCATAAAAGGCTTCAAAGCCCGCCAGATTCAGGGTCCGGGAAACTAAGGTGGAAACCCCGGGGGGGAGATGGATACGAATTAAACGGTGAAAGGCTGCTTCAGAATGGGGATTTTCATAGCAGAGATAAAACCAGGCCAGGATATCGCGAATAATGGGCAGACTGAAAAAACGTTCTACAAAAACATCGGTGGGAATGGTGGCCGCCTCCAGCGTATCGGCGACTGTTTTCACCTGGGATACGGAGCGACACAGGATGGCAATGTCCCCAAATAAACGATCCTCTTTAAAAACGTAATGTTTTATCAAGGAAATGATTTCCGGCAAGGTTTGATTTTTATCTCCAATATGCCAGATCGGTTTTTCCCCGTGCCGGCTCTCAAAGGGTATCAGGTCTTTGGGTGTCCGGTTAGCGTCCATCCGGATGGATGTGTTGGCCAGGTCAAGGATCTCGGCCGTAGATCTGAAATTCGTTGTTAATTTAATTTCGCCGGCATCGGCGCTTGTGCCATACCGGTTTCTGAAATCCTGGATATTGTAATAATTGGCGCCCCGGAAACTGTAAATGCACTGGTCTTCATCTCCAACCACCGTAATGCTTTTATAGCGGTCTGCCAGCAGGTGCACGATGCGATTGAGGGCATAATTATTGTCCTGATATTCATCAATGATAAAATGGCGATATTTATCCTGTATCTGTCTTAATACGGCGGGCGTTGTATTTAACATTCTCCAGCAGTCGAGAACCATATCCCCGTAATCCACAAATCCGGCAGCCTGTTTCCACTCCTGATATTTTTTGTAGACGGCAATCAAATCAGTCAATTGCCGATAGTATTCTTCCGGCTCGAACCGGTCCTGAAGACCCGTAAAAAATTCCCTTATTTCCTGAATTTTTTCTTTCAGTGCACTGAATTTTCTATCGATATTTTCCGGCGAGATTAATTCGTCCCTGATACGGTTAAAAAAGGGTAGGAAACTGGTACGCACTGCCTTGGCGGGATTCAGGCGAAATTGTTCCGACGTGAGAAAGGTGAGTTCATCGTACCGTTTTAAAAGCAGGAAAGCGGTGTCATTTTCCTGGATAAGTATCTTCTCCGCATCGGGTGAATCACTGAAATTCCTAACCAGTAAATTACAGAAAGCATGAAAGGTGGTGATCGTCAGCGTCTCAACCGGGATATCCTGGAAGGCGGAGAACCGGTTTTTTAGTTCCGCCGTAGCCTTTTCGGTAAAGGTAAGGATCACGATTTGATCCGGATCCATAGCGTTTACTCCAATCTGGTACCGGATCCGGTGAATCAGGGTTGACGTTTTTCCGGTGCCGGCACCGGCCAGAATCATGAGCGATTTCGGTGGGAAAACAATGGCAGATTCCTGCTCCGGAGTGGCCGTGAATTTTCCAGAAGTATAAGTCATAGTCTAAATTAGAAAGGGAGGATGTGATTTTTCGATAGAATTCTAGATCCCCGGATAAAAAAAATAATATCTGGTTTTAACTTTATTCCAGCGGCAGGGTCAAAACAGGCAAACCGAACCAAAATTGTTAAAGGAAATTCCAATGAAACAGCAGATTTTAATCCTATTCCTCGGACTTGCACTATTTACCGGTTGTGAAAAATCGGTCCAAAACAGTTCCAACGAATTAACGGATCCGGATCTTCAGAATTTATCTTCGGATCTCATTTCTGATCTAAACCTGAGCAAAAGTAGTGCGGATGAGTTGAACCAGTCCCTCAATCGTCACTACGGCAAAGGGAAACACCATCCACCGGGTTTTCTCTGGAATGTGGCTGCCGATTTACAGCAATCCCTTTCGGATGAAGAGAAAGCCGCCATATTTGATCGCCTGGATCAACATAACCAGGATTTGTTTCTTTACCGTTTCCGTGCTCAACATTTTACCCAGAATCACCGCGGCATGCTGCAACATGAATTACAGGTGATTCGTTCCGTCTTAACCGAAGATCAGCAGGAAGCCTTTAATGCCATTCTGGAATCTTATAAGGAAAAATTCATTGCCTTACGTGATTCCTTGCAATCGGGCAGTATCACCCGTGAAACATTTCATTCCGAAATGGGCGTATTGAGAGACGCCATGCTGGCTGAAATTGATGCACTATTGACGGAAGAACAGAAAGCGACACTGGAGGATAAAAAAGCCCAGTTTGAAGCCAATCGTGAACAGTGGCGCCAACATCGGCAGGAACAGCGGGAAAAGATTAAACAGGCCATGTATGAAGCGCTGGAATTCACTGAAAGTCAGATTACGGCCTATGAACAGATCCAGGTTGATTCCAAAACGGCGATTCAAAACCTGAGAGACCAGCTGAAAAACGGTGGCATTGTTTTCTCCGATTTTCGTGATTCCTTGCAAGTCCTTATTTCGGACCGGAATACCCAAATTGAAGCCATGCTGACTGTAAAGCAGCTGGAAATTGTAAAGATCCATTTATTCCTCGAGATTCGGCTCATGCTCTGGCGGCACCGGATGCTTCAGCCACTCCGGAATTTTGGGTACAACGCTTTTCAACAATTCAGCGAATTGAAAATCGAAATGGTTTGATGAGTCTCTGATTGTGTGGCCGGGGCTGCTGCAGGGCAGCCCCGCTTTTCATCCTTTTCATTACGGAACCAGACCATTTAACTTCGGGAATATGCAGCGGTCTAAAAGGACAAATGGATGAAAACCGATCACGACCTTATCAGACAGTTTCAAAAGGGAAACTACAAGGCTTTTGATGAACTGGTTGCCAAACATTTACAGAAAACATTCAAATTTTTTCTCCGGATTACCGGGAATGAATCGGAAGCGGAAGATTTATCCCAGACCATCTTTTTGAAAATGTTCAAAGCCCTGAAAAATTTCAAGTTTGAATCGGAGTTCCAGACCTATTTGTACCGGGCCAACGTGAATCAGGCAAATTCCTATCTCCGGCGCAATCGCTGGCGGAATCTTCTTCACCTGGACGAGATCCCGGAACCGGGTGTTCAGGATACGGATCGCGAGAACGAATGGAAGCGAAAAGAACTCTGGGACGCGATTGCAGTGCTCCCGGCTCAACAGCGGAAAATCGTCACTATGCGGATTGCCCAGGAAATGCCTTACAAGGAAATTGCCCGGATACTGGATATTTCTGAAAATACAGCCAAGGTGAATTATCACCACGCTGTTCAAACCTTAAAAAAGCGTCTGAATTAATAATGGATATTAAACAAAGAATAAAAGCAGTCCGTGATCTGGACGTTAGCGCTCCCGAACCGGAAGAATTTTTAAATAAACTCAGAGGATCAATCCTGCATCGCGAGGAGCGGCAGAAACAATTTCTACAGGCCGTATCTGCTGCCCTGCTTGTGATCATCCTGGGAATATTTACGGTTCAGCAACTGCAGGATAGTCCGCAGGATATGCTGGTGGTTGATCTGTTCCCCGTGGAGGCCGTCGAACCGGAATCCCAGGAGTTTATTTATGAAATGGCGGGTTATCTGGTGGATCAGTCGGACGACATCATCGAAACACTCGCATTCCTGGAAGAAGTGAATTTTGAACCAGTAAAAATAGTGATGGAGGATAACCTATGAAACGGGTACAATTAATTATGGCTGTCGTCATATTTGGAACGATGCTGTCGGCCCAGCCCGGTCATCCGGAAGGACCTGGAGGCCAGTACGGTCAAAAGATGGAAATGATGGCGATCTGGAAAATGACTGAATACCTTAATTTATCTGAGGAGCAGGCGGAAAAATTTTTTCCACGGTTAAAAGATCATCGCCAATCCATGGAAGATCTCAACAAACAGGAAAAGGAATTATTTAAGCCTTTGGCGGATAAAATCAAGGATGGAAAAGAAATCAGTAAATCCGAATTAAAAACGGTTCTGGACAAAGTAGAGAAACTGGAAGAAAAGCGAACAAAACAGAAAAACAAGTTTGTCCGGAATATGGGTGATATTCTGACTCCCACCCAGCAGGTGAAACTTATCCTGTTTGAAGGGCGGATGAAAAAAGCAATTAAGGATCGGATGCGGGAGTACCAGCGGGGACCGGATCATCCCAGAAAACGCAATAGAATGGGAAGGCGCCCCTTTTAATTTGTAGACAGAATAAAAAAAGCCCCGATTCCCGGGGCTTTTTTATTAACCAATATGGAGAGGCGAAAAGTTAAAACAATATCAATTATTCAAAAATTCCACCGTGTTTTTTTAACTTTTCCAACTTAGGGCGGATCACGAAAGTACAATAAGGAACATTGGGATTATTCTGGTAATAATCCTGGTGGTAATTCTCTGCCCGGTAGAATTTGGTAAACGGGACGATTTCCGTAACAATAGGTTTTTTATAATTCTTAGCTGCGCGTGCTTTTGACTGTTCCGCCTGTTCCTGCTGCTCCTTGTTGTGGTAGAAAATCATGGAGCGGTATTGTGATCCGATATCAGCTCCTTGCCGATTGGGCGTCGTGGGATCATGCGCCTGCCAGAAAATGTCCAGAATCTGTTGGTAGGAAATCACCTTGGGATCAAATTGGATCTGGCAGACTTCTGCATGGCCTGTATTCCCAGCGCTCACTTCCTGATAAGTTGGATTTTCCACGTGTCCGCCGGCATATCCGGAAATAACATCGTGGACTCCCTCCACCCGCTCAAAAACAGCTTCAATGCACCAGAAACAGCCTCCCGCCAGAGTAGCTGTTTCCAAAGTTGATTGATCATTCATGGTTGCATCCTCGTTGGATTGGATTTGGCTTGTCCCCAAAGCAAACAGCAGGATGAAAGCCAGCGTATGATAGGAACGGTTTCGCATGATTCCGGCGGGAACTTATCATGAAATCGAAAGGATTACTACAACCGTTTTAACTGCTGGTGGAAGGCGGGAGCGGATCTACCACGCCAAAGAACGATCTATTTTTTATAGTTCTTTTAATTCTTTCAGCAGATCGGTGAGCATCTGTTTTGCGTCGCCGAAGACCATAATCGTATTGTCATAGCCGAAGAGTTCATTCTGAATTCCTGCAAATCCTGGATTCATGGTTCGCTTATTCACAATGACGGTCCGGGCCTTGTCCACATCCAGAATGGGCATACCGTAGATTGGACTGGATTTATCATGGCGAGCCGCCGGATTAACCACATCATTGGCGCCTAGAACTATGGCCACGTCACAATCTTCGAATTCAGGATTAGCTTGATCCAGATCCAGCAGCTTGTCATAGGAAACATTGGCTTCTGCCAACAGGACATTCATATGCCCGGGCATTCGACCGGCAACGGGGTGAATCGCATAAAGGACCGTTTTACCCATACTTTCCAGATAGTCGGCAACTTCCCGGGCGGCGTGTTGCGCCTGGGCCACGGCCAACCCGTATCCGGGAGCAATAATAATTTTATCGGCTGCTTCCAGGATCATGGCTGCTTCTTCCGTAGAAGACCGTTTAATATTAATCTGCTTGGCTTCTCCAGCCCCTGATTCCTGCTCCAATCCTACCGCACCGAAAACAACATTTGCCAGGGAGCGGTTCATCCCTTTGCACATGATATTGGTAAGGATGATGCCAGAGGCCCCTACCAAAGCACCACTAATAATGAGCCCATTATTCAAGAGGACGAAACCGGTGGCTGCCGCTGCTATTCCCGAGTAGGAGTTTAACAACGATATCACCACGGGCATATCGGCCCCACCGATGGGGATCGTCAGGGTGACCCCGAGAAGGGCAGACAGGAAGATTACCCCGTAGAACAGGGTGAGCTCGGCAGAGGGATTCACAACCATCAGAACGCCGGAGAGGACCAGCAGAATTGCAATCACGGCATTTAATACCTGTTGACCGGTGAAGACAATTGGTTTCCCAGAGATAAATCCCTGCAATTTTCCAAAGGCAATAAAACTACCCGTAAAGGTCAGGGTACCAACGAAGACACTTAAAACGATGGTGGTGGTCAGAAAAGTGGTCTGGGCTTCAGTGCCGTATTTGGTAAATAGTTCGGCTGCAGCCACCAGGGCCGAGGCACCACCACCAAAGCCGTTGAAAATAGCCACCATCTGGGGCATCTGAGTCATTTCAACTTTAATAGCGAAAGTGGCGCCGATGATGGTTCCAATGATCATTCCAATGGCAATCGTGCGAAAATCAAGGCCCCCATAGGATATGAGCGTCGCCACAATGGCGATTAGCATTCCCACGGCCGCAATGGTATTGCCGGTCCGGGCTGTTTTGGGGGAACTGAGTCGCTTTAAGCCGAGAATGAAAAGGACGGCTGCCAGTACGTAAGCAAGATTCGTGTATTCCATGATAATTCTCTATTTCCGCTTGAACATTTTAAGCATCCGGTCAGTGACCAGAAAACCACCGACGACATTGATAGTGGCAAAGATCACAGCGACCAGTCCGAGCCAGGTTCCAATCTCGCCCCCGACGGTTGTGGCAATGATGGCTCCCACAATGGAGATCCCTGAAATGGCATTTGACCCGGACATCAGAGGTGTGTGAAGGGTGGGGGGGACTTTGGTAATGACTTCAAAGCCCACAAAGATTGCCAGGATAAAAACGGTTAAAATATTGACCATATCCATGAAGATTATTCCTTATTGATTTTGAATGGCTTCCTGCGTGAGGGTATTGACAATTTTCCCCTGGTGGGTGAACAGGGCACCGGAGATGATTTCATCTTCCAGGTCCAGATTCAGTTTCCCTTCAGGGAACAGGTACTTAATAAAACTGATTATGTTTTTGGCATACAACTGGGAGGCGTGGGTCGGCATGGTCGCCGGTAAATTCAAAGATCCATCGATCACGACGCCATTATGAACCGTAATTTCACCTTTTTGAGTCAATTCACAATTGCCCCCGTTTTCTGCTGCCAGATCCATGATGACGGATCCAGGCTTCATTGTTTCCACCATATCCGTAGGTATTAGGATGGGAGCCGGACGCCCCGGAATCAGGGCTGTTGTGATGACCAGATCCGATTTGGAAATATGCTCTTTGATTAAAGCCCGCTGTTTGCGTTTATATTCTTCCGAAGTTTCTTTGGCGTAACCCCCTTCACCCACACCCTCGGTGGATTCCGGTTCCACTTCCACAAATTTTGCACCGAGACTCTCCACCTGCTCTTTGACAACGGGACGGACATCGAAGGCTTCCACTTGAGCTCCCAATCGTTTGGCGGTGGCAATAGCCTGAAGACCAGCAACACCCGCCCCCAGAACCAGGACCTTTGCGGGAGGAATGGTTCCGGCAGCAGTCATTAGCAAAGGCATGTAAATGGGGAGGTGGCTGGCACCCAGTAGAACCGCCTTGTAACCGGCGATATTGCTCTGGGAACTGAGTGCATCCATGGGTTGAGCCAGTGTAGTCCGGGGGATCAAGTGCATGGAAAATGCAGTAATCTCTTTGGCCACAAATTTTTTCACCAGTTCCAGCTCCTTGGTTGTCTGGAGCAGGGAAACGTAAACACTGCCTTTTTTCAGTAAATCAATTTCCTCGAGGGTAGCAGGAGCTACTTTGAGGGTCAGATCAGCTGACTGGAACAGGGTGGAGGCATCGGAGACCAAAGCGGCCCCGGCTGCTTCATATTCCCCATCCTGATAATGGGCTTCCACGCCGGCCCCGGTCTGGACCTGGACCGTCATCCCCAGTTTTACCAATTCTTTGACTGTGGCTGGAATTGCGGCGACCCGCCGTTCCCCCGGGAGGGATTCTTTAGGAATGGCAACTATCATGAATGAATCCTTAAAAATGCGATTTTGAGGTTAAACTAGAGTCTGAATTTAAAAATAAATCCCCATTTACAAGGAAAATTAAGATTCACTACTCTTGTTTTTTTAAACCTGGGAATATTGTAGATGGAGTTCGGATTATTAAAACAAAACCGTTAAAATTATACTGATAAAGAAACACGATTCTTTTATGAAGAGCACCACCCCACTTCTGATTTGTTTTTCGATCTGGTTTCACGCCTGTGCCCCGGTGCCTGAAATTGTGGACCGGTATGAAAATAACCAGAAAAAAACGGTTCAGTATGTGCGAAAAGGGACCGTACTCAAGCGGGTCGAATATTACCCCGATGGAAAAATCCTGTCCGTAACCAATATGGCTCAAAGTCGGCCAAATGGGAATTATGTCCAATATTACCCGAATGGAAATGAAGCGGTCAAAGGTCACTTTAAACGGGGCAGGAAAGAGGGCCGCTGGACATGGTTGTCTCTTGATGGCAAGGCGGATTCGGTACGGACCTACAAGAATGGAATTCTGGACGGACTGTGGCGGGATTACTCTTCAGGGGTATTGGTCGTCGAAAAGAACTACCACTTGGGAAAACTGGAAGGCAAGTACCGGGT
>CAZIIM010000007.1:58239-67886 GCA_964539305.1 uncultured bacterium
TATTGGTCGTCGAAAAGAACTACCACTTGGGAAAACTGGAAGGCAAGTACCGGGTATATTCCGGACCAAAGCAACTGAAAGTGAAAGGATCCTACCGTCAGGATTTGCCCCATGGAGAATGGATCTGGTGGGGGGAAAACGGTGAAAAGGAACGCTTGGTCACTTTTGATAATGGAAGAAAAAGCGGGAAAGTAAAGGTTTGGAATAACGCTGGGGAAAAAGTGATTGAGGGGCAATTTACGCAGGACCTGAAAACAGATACCTGGAAATGGTATCGGGAAGGAAACCAGTTGGATTCACTGGTTACCTACCGGAATGGAATTCCGGATGGGCTCTTTAAAGTCTGGCATCAGAATGGTGAACTGGCAGTCAAAGGCTTCTTCCTGGAAGGGAAGGAAGAGGGTACGTGGAAATGGTGGTCTGAAACGGGTATTTTGGATTCGTTGAAAACCTTTTCCCGAGGACGTTTAAACGGACCGCGGAAGGTTTATTTCAGCAACGGTCAACTGGCTCTCTCTCAAACATTTCAGGATTCGACGCTCCAGGGGGAGGAAACAACTTATTTTCCCTCCGGTGCCCTGGAGTCCAGGATTACATATGACAATGGAGAAAAGTCAGGTGAATATGAAATTTATGCCCGTCCCGGTCTACCGGAGGAACTGGGCACTTACGTGGAGGGAAAACCCCATGGTAAAATTCAGCGGTGGTATTCCACCGGTGTTCCTGCTTCCACAGCCACCTACCGGGAAGGGACATTGCATGGTATTATGCGGGTTTATTCTCCTTCCAAAGTCATTGTACAGGAATCTTACTATGTGGAAGGGAAGCCCCATTCCAGATTCGATTACTTTAATAATCATCGGTTAAAACAGGTCCAGATTTTTCGATCGGGGAAACCGGTGTATACCCGGAGATGGAATGAATTGGGCGTTGAATTAACCGATAAAAGCAGTCTGACCGGGTTTCATTTGAAACGAAAATATTTTCCATCCGGTAAACTGAAGTATGAATGCACTTACAAGGGGGATCAAAAGCACGGGATGGAATGGTGGTTCCTGGAGAACGGGCGGCCCAGGAAGGTCCAGTTATATGTTGAAGGTGAGCTCGTTTTGGAACGCCTTTGGAACGACGATTCAAGTCTTTCGGAAGATAAGGTCTATGACCAGGGAAAACTGGTGGTGGAAATCCATCCGGAATCTGCTGAGAAATAAACCTGTGATTCACTAAATTCCCGCCCCTATGGAAGCAAAATTCGTGGAATATATTATGACCTGGGCACCGCCGGTGCTGATTCTGGTCGTTGGTACACTGGCGGGCTGGTTGTTTAAACGTTACGTCTACCAACGGCTGAAAGCTCTCGCGGATCGAACCAGCTGGAAGGGGGATGACGTTGTTTTTAATGCCATCCAATCCCATATCGTACTCTGGTTTTTCCTGGCCTCTTTCTACGTGGCTGCCCGTGGGGTGAAAATTGCCAGTCCTTACAACGACTACCTGGGTCACCTCATCCTGGCGATTTTAATTATGTCTGTGACCTTGGCGGCCTCGAAAATATCAGTTGGCCTCTTGGAATACTGGGCGAAAAAAGAGGGGACCAACCTACCCTCAACCACAATTTTCGTCAACCTGGCCAGAATTATAATTATTTCCATCGGTGTCCTGGTTATTCTTCAGTCCTTTAAAATTTCGATTACGCCGTTCCTTACTGCTTTAGGGGTTGGTGGATTGGCTGTTTCGCTGGCACTGAAAGATACGTTATCAGATTTTTTCGCCGGGCTGCATATCCTTCTATCCCAAAAAGTGAAACCGGGCGATTTCATTGAGCTGGATAGCGGTGAACGGGGATATGTGCAGAATATTACCTGGCGCCATACCACCCTCATGGAACGGACCAATAATGTCATTACCATCCCGAATGCCAAACTATCGGCCGCCACTGTCAAGAATTATGATCGGGGTGACCCCAGCTTTTCTGTCCGGATCCCCCTGGGTGTTTCTTACGACAGCGATCTTGACCGTGTCCTGGAAGTCACAAAAGAGGTGGCTTTGGATGTGGTCCAGCATGTGAAAGGGGCAAAAAAGGATGAACCACCGATCGTTCGTTTTTTCGAGTTTGGCGATTCCAGCATCAACCTGAAGGTTTATTTCAGAGGGGAACGGTACGGGGACCAGCATCCCATTATCGACGAATTTATTCAACGGGTCCACAAGCGCTATGCCCAGGAAGGAATTGAAATTCCCTTCCCCATCCGGACCCTAATACACAAGAATGAATTGTCATGAAGAACTGGATTATTTTCGGCAACCTTCTCTCGGCGCTGGCCGTGATTTTGGGCGCATTTGGTGCCCATGCGCTGAAAGCACGGATTACTCCGGAGGATTTAGCCATTTTTGAAACCGGGGTCAAATACCACTTTTATCATGCCCTGGGATTAATACTCATTGGACTGATTGGATTCCATTACTCCCCTCAGCTTCTCAGACTCCCGGCGATTGCCTTATCGTTGGGAATTCTGCTGTTTTCCGGAAGTCTTTATTTAATGGTACTCAGCGGTGCGCGGTGGCTGGGGGCGGTGACACCTCTGGGGGGTGTGGCGTTTATTGCAGGCTGGTTATTGCTGGCGTTCAATCTGTATCGCTCTTCTTGAGTGATATAATTGTTGACGGGGTTAAGGGTATCAAATTCGGCTTTCAATTCAGTGTGAGCGATGGAATTAAGGATTAAACCATTTTCGCCGGAAGTGCGGACACGGTATGAGGATCATGGTCATTTCCACGATGGGGATGCCGGTCTGGATTTATTCATTGTCCAGGAACAAACCATTCATGCTGGCGAAACAGCCTTCATCCACCTTCAGATCGCCTGTGAGTCAGTAGAGGGGACCCCGTATTTACTCATGCCGCGATCCAGTATTTCCAAAACACCCCTACGTCAGTGTAATTCCGTCGGATTGATTGATGGAGGCTACCGGGGAGAACTTATCGCCGCGGTGGACAATATTAAAGCGGAGGATTACACCGTAAAGCCGGGTGAACGCCTTTTTCAGATTGTGGCTATGGATGGTTCCCCCATCCATTTTAAGCTGGTGGAAACGCTTTCAGAAACCAGTCGCGGAGCGGGCGGTTTCGGCAGCACCGGGAAATAAGTCTAACCCTTTTTAAGGCTTAATCACCACAATTTAACTTTTTAGCACTCTAGCTATAAGAGTGCTAAAAATCATTGATATCCTTTCCCATTCAACTTTAATTTCACCGCTGCATTTTTAACCTAGATCAGCATTTTAAGTACTAACCTATTAATCCAAATAAAGGGAGAAAAAATATGAGTCCGAAGATCAAACCTTTAGCAGACCGTGTTGTGGTAGAAGCAGCACCGGCTGAAGAGAAATCCAGTGGCGGGATTATTCTTCCCGACACCGCACAGGAGAAACCCCAACAGGGGACTGTGATAGCTGTCGGTCCCGGAAAAATCAGTGATTCCGGAGTCACAATCAAGATGTCTGTGAAAGTGGGCGATAAAGTTCTGTACGGAAAATATTCCGGGACGGAAGTGACCTATGATGGTAAGGAATATATGATTATGCGCGAGAGTGATATTCTCGCAGTTTTATAAGGAGGAACTAGAAAATGGCGAAAGAAATATCTTACAGTCTTGAGGCTCGGAATGCACTGAAATCCGGTGTAGATAAGCTGGCCGATGCTGTAAAAGTGACCCTGGGGCCGAAAGGCCGGAACGTAGTGATTGAAAAGAAGTTCGGTGCTCCAACGGTTACCAAAGACGGTGTCACCGTGGCCAAGGAAATTGAACTGGAAAATAAACTGGAAAATATTGGTGCTCAGATGGTGAAGGAAGTGGCTTCCAAAACGTCTGACGTGGCCGGAGATGGTACCACTACAGCGACCGTACTGGCGCAGGCGCTGGTGGCCGAAGGTCTGAAAAATGTGGCCGCCGGTGCTAACCCCATGTCCATTAAACGGGGTATCGATGCTGCCACCGAAGCGGTTGTAGAGAACCTGAAAACCCAAATGATTGAGGTCGGTTCCGACTTTGAAAAAGTGAAGCAGGTGGCCAGTATTTCTGCCAACCAGGACGAAGAAATCGGTGCCAAAATCGCCGAAGCCATGGAAAAGGTGGGGAAAGATGGCGTCATCACCGTAGAAGAAAGCAAGACGGCCGAAACCTTCCTGGAATTTGTGGAAGGTATGCAGTTTGACCGTGGTTATTTGTCTCCCTATTTTGTCACCAATTCGGATAATATGGAAGCCGAACTGGAAGAACCCTATGTGCTGATCCATGATAAGAAAATCAGCAATATGAAAGATCTTCTCCCTATTCTGGAGAAGGTGGTTCAGACGGGGAAACCGGTTCTGATTATTGCAGAAGATGTGGAAGGTGAAGCGCTGGCCACCCTGGTGGTTAACAAGCTGCGGGGAACCTTCAAAGTCCTGGCGGTAAAGGCTCCGGGCTTTGGCGACCGGCGAAAAGCCATGCTGCAGGATATTGCCGTTCTCACCGGCGGTACGGTGATTTCGGAAGAACAGGGCTACAAGCTGGAAAACGCTACCCTGGATTACCTGGGAACCTGTAAACGGGTTGTCAGTGACAAGGATAATACCACCATTGTGGGCGGGAATGGCGAAGCAGACATGATTAAAGCCCGCATCAATGAAATTAAGGTGCAGATTGAAAAAACCACTTCTGATTATGATCGTGAAAAGCTCCAGGAACGGCTGGCAAAGCTTTCCGGTGGTGTCGCGGTAATTAACGTGGGTGCCGCCACGGAAGTGGAAATGAAAGAAAAGAAAGCCCGGGTAGAAGATGCATTACACGCGACCCGTGCCGCCGTTGAAGAAGGGATTATCCCCGGTGGTGGTGTGGCGTTGCTCCGTGCCTGTAATGCTCTTGACAAGGTGAAGGTCAGTGAAGGTCAACAGGTGGGTGTAAGCATCGTTCGGAAAGCTTTGGAATCACCCATCCGCCAGATCTGTGAGAATGCGGGAGTAGAATCTTCCATCATTGTCCACAATGTAAGAGAAGGAAAAGGCGATTACGGATACGATGCCCGCAAAGGTGAATATGTAAATATGTTCAAGGCGGGAATCATTGATCCGACTAAGGTAGCCCGTGTAGCGGTGCAGAACGCCTCCTCCATCGCAGGAATGATTCTGACGACCGAAGCAGCGGTGACAGAAATTCCGGAAGAGGAAAAGACACCTCCAATGCCACCGGGTGGTGACATGGGAGGCATGTATTAATCCCTTCCGTACTTAAAGCTCGAAAAAGCCCCGCTCCGTCGGGGCTTTTTCTTTATCCGGTTCATTGAACCTTTTGAGCCGGCCCCGATACGGATTTTATTTCCGTTTTCTTTCAACAATCGCTTACTCACCTTGACTCCGGAAAGAGGAGGCGAGTAAATTCTTTTCCTCATGGGAATCATTCGCCTGAAAAATATGCAGTTCTACGGTTACCACGGCGTCAGTCCGTCGGAAAAGCATTTAGGCGGGAAATTTGAAGTGGATGTGGAATTAATGACTTCCTTTCAGAAAGCCTGCCAATCCGATAATCTGGAGGATACCATTAATTACGAGGCGATTTACCACACGGTGGATGATTGCGTAAAAAAGAAGAAATATTATCTGATCGAAGCAGTGGCGAATTCCATTGCCAAGACGATCCTGAACAATTTCCCAGTGGAATCGATCGTCATCCGGGTCCGGAAACCTCACGCCCCGGTCCGGGGGCTCTTAGACACGGTAGAGGTGGAGATCCAGCGCACCAAGGCCGATTATGCCTGATGGTGTGTATCTTGGATTGGGCTCCAATATTGGGGATCGTGAATCCAATATATTTTCCGCGATTACAGCGCTGGAGGTCCGGGAACCGTGCCAGGTCCTGAAAACAGCTTCTATTTATGAGTCAGAGCCCCTTTACAATACAGAGCAACCGAAATTCTTGAACACGGTAGTGGAAATCAGTACTGAATTGGTCCCGGAAGATCTTTTGAAAGAGTGCCAGGCCATAGAGCAACTGCTGGGGCGACCTCCCGTTCGTAAAAAAAACGAACCCCGCACTATTGATATTGACATCCTGGCTTACAGCACGGTCATGGTGGATTTACCCCATCTTCAGGTCCCCCACCCGGATTTACACAACCGCTTATTTGTTTTGATTCCCTGGGCCGAGATCGCCGGCGATCTACAAGTGTCCGGGTTCCGACTGACCGTTAAGGAACTATTGCGAATATGTCCGGACCGTTCTAAGGTGTACCTGCATAAACTGGAAAAATCGGCATGAGAAATCTGTATTACGTTGCTATTGAAGGGACGATTGGTGTGGGAAAAACCAGTCTGGCAAAACAGCTGGGTGAACGCCTTGGCGCCCGTTTAATTCTGGAATCTTTTGAACATAATCCCTTCCTGGCTGATTTTTACGAGGATCCGGAACGGTTTGCATTTCAGACGCAGCTTTGGTTTTTGCTCCAGAGATACCAGCAACAACAGGAATTGCGCCAGGTGGATATGTTCCATAATCTTTTAATTTCCGATTACATGTTTGTGAAGGACCGTCTGTTCGCTTCCCTGAATCTGAACGAACGGGAAATGACGTTGTACGATACGGTAGCGAATATGCTGGAACGGAACGTGATTCACCCGGACCTGGTCATTTACCTTCAGGCCGATACGGACACGTTAATGAAAAATATCCGTCGGCGGGGTCGGGAATATGAGAAAAATATTTCCTGGGATTACATTGATGCCCTGAACCAGGTTTATAATGAATATTTTTTCCGCTACCAGGATACGCCGCTGGTCATCATCAATACGAATAATATTGACTTCGTCCACAATGAACAGGATCTGGAAGAGGTGATTAATTATATTCGTCAACCGGTGACGGGGACCAAATTTTTCAATCCGGTTGGGAAATAGGCCATGTTCAAATTTCTGCTGTACGGAGCCCTGATTTATCTGGGGTATAAACTTTATCGTGGAATGTCCCTGATCGCCGGGAAAGGGAGCCAGGCATCCAAACACAAACAAAAGGATCTTTACGACAAGTTGGATATTCGGGATGCGGATTATGAGGATCTGGATGACAATGACGGTGAATCCAAATAACTGGCGTTAAGGCGTAGGAACAACCATGCCTATGAAAGCCATCCGTATTCATCACCATGGCGGTCCGGAAGTCCTTCAGGTTGATAACATTGAGCGACCACAACCTGGTAAAGAGGAAGTTCTTGTGGAAATCAGGGCAGCAGGGATGAATCATCTCGATCTCTGGGTTCGAAAAGGTATCCCTGGCGTACCCCTGCCAATGATCCTGGGAAGCGATGGTTCGGGCGTTGTTGTTTCGGTAGGAAAGTTGGTCGATGATTTTAAACCGGGGGATGAAGTGGTGATTCAGCCCCTGACCTATTGCGGTCATTGTCGTTTTTGTCGTTCCGGTCGGGAAAATTATTGCGATGAATGGGGAATACTGGGGGAGAACCAGAATGGGACCCAGTGCGAATACATGGCATTGAAACCACACTTTCTCCGTCCAAAACCAACTAATCTTTCCTTTATTGAAGCAGCTGGTGTTGCCCTGACGGGTCAGACTGCCTATGCCATGCTGGTGCGAAGGGCAGGGATTCAACCCGGTGAAACCGTCTTCATTTGGGGGGCTGGTTCCGGAGTCGGGAGTACAGCCATTCAAATTGCCAAAGGAACCGGATGTACCGTCATCGCCACGGGTGGTAATGATCAGAAATTGACTTTAGCAAAAAATTTAGGCGCTGATTTGGCACTTGATCATTACCAGGATGACATTGCCAGTCGGGTAAAAGAATTCACAAATGGACGGGGAGTAGACGTGGTGGTGGAACATGTGGGGGCGGCTACCTGGAAAACAAGCCTTAGAATTTTGGGGAAGGGGGGGCGTCTGGTCACCTGTGGTGCCACCACCGGCTCCGGTGTGGAAATCGACCTGAGGCACTTGTTCTATAAACAGCATTCCATTCTGGGCTCCACTATGGGCGATGTGGGCGCCTTCGACGCCTCCCTGAAACTGGTTGAACAGGAGAAATTAAAACCCATCATTGACCGAACATTTCCTTTTTCGGCCGTCAGGGAAGCGCATGAATACTTGGAAAAAGGGCAGCAAGTGGGGAAAGTCATTCTGGTACCGGAATAGGAGATGGAAATTGGACCAGCGTTTTAAAAAACATATTTTTGTCTGTGTCAATGAACGACCGGCAGAGAGTCCAAAAGGGTGTTGTGCCCATTGTCATGGGGATGAAATCCGGGTGAAGTTTGTTCAATTAATCCGTTCAGCTGGTTTGAAAGGGCAGGTGCGGGCCAATAAAAGCGGCTGTCTGGATGCCTGCGAAATCGGTGCCAGCGTCGTCATTTATCCCCAGGGAATCTGGTATACCGGTGTTCAGGTCAAAGATGTGGAAGAAATCTTCAAAACCTCCGTTCTAAAGGATGACGTCGTGGAACGGTTGGCAGCCACCGATCGAACCTGGCAGGAACTACACGACCTGAGAAAGCGTAACAGAACCCTATGAAGCCGATTATTATTGCCCTCATTTTTTTCTCGATTGTCTTCGGACAAAAGGTTTCCGACTCAAAAGGCTTTGGTTTTGACACCGGCACCTACGGTAGTGGACTCACATTTGACTGGTTCTGGGCTGTCAAAGGGAATTACCAGGCGGGTGTGGAAGGCCGTTTCTTCGACATCAAAAATGAAGGTGAATTTCCGGTTTACGATTATTACTCCGGTTCCTACCGCAACGTGGATGACCGGGCCATGTTTATGCTGCCGTTTTTTGGTGTCGTAAAGTATTTTCCTTTTGAAGGAAAGATTGCCAATAATTTCTCTCCTTTTTTTGGACTGAAAGCGGGAACGATTCTCACCATTGACGGTAATGAACTGGAACATTCATTTACCAAGCGCTGGAGAAAGGCACCGACTTTTTTTACCGCCGGGGGTCAGGTCTATGGGGGCATTGATTTCCGGTACCAGGGGGGTACGATTATTTCCGGGTCGGTGGGATTTGATATTTTTCCCCTGGATCGTAAGGTGGACGGGCGACAGGATTACAGCGGAATGGTGATTCAAATCGGGTTTGCCTGGCCCCGTTAATGGCTGACGAACGCTATTTTTATATTTCGCCAAGCGCCACTTCAGGTTATCACTTTACTCTGGATTCCTCTGAAGCTCACCATGCCAGCCATGTAATGCGTTTACCGGTTGGTAGTGAAATTTTCCTCGTGAATGGCGAAGGAACGGCTTACCGGGCTAAAATAACAGCCATATCCAAAGGGAGTGTGGAGGGGGATATCCTGGAGACGCTCCCGGAATACGGTGAATCGGAGGTAAACGCTCACCTGGCTTTCGGCATTATTAAATCTGATCGTCTTGCTTTGCTCCTGGAAAAAGGGACGGAACTGGGTGTAAAATCGTTTCAACCCTTGATGATGGATCGCAGCATTAAGCGGGATGTGAATCCGGACCGGGGGAACAGAATAATTACGGCCGCCGCCAAGCAGTGCGGACGTAGTTATTTCCCCCGTCTTCTGCCGCCCATTACACTGGACGCCTGGGTGAAAAACACCCATACGAAGCAGCGTATTTTCTGTCATCGTAGTGCGGATCTTAC
>CAZIIM010000007.1:67986-69565 GCA_964539305.1 uncultured bacterium
TGAAAAACACCCATACGAAGCAGCGTATTTTCTGTCATCGTAGTGCGGATCTTACTCCCACCCAACTCACGGCTCAGATCGGGAAGGCAGCCGAAATCCATTTCCTGATCGGTCCGGAAGGCGATTTCTCACAGCGGGAGCTGGATTTACTGAACCGGGCCCACTTAAAATCCTTGAAGCTGGCTGGCCGGCGTTTGCGGTCAGAGACAGCCGGTCTGGTCGTCCTGGCAATATTAAATGCATTGCTTCAATCCAAAGGAGACTTTTCCCATGACTGAATGTTTATTTTGCAAAATCGGATCCGGTGAAATTCCATCGGATAAAGTATACGAAAATGATCGGCTTATTGCCTTTCGTGATATCGATCCCCAGGCTCCGACTCACATTCTCATTATTCCAAGAGAGCATATTGAGACCCTTAATGATCTGGAAGAGAAGCATTCCGATCTGTTAGGTGCCATGATTTTACTGGCCAAGGACCTGGCTGTAAAGGAAGGGATCGCGGATGCCGGTTACAGAACCGTCTTTAATTGTAATGCAGATGGGGGCCAGGCTGTGTATCACATTCACCTGCACCTGCTGGGTGGCCGTAAAATGAGCTGGCCTCCCGGTTAATCTGACTTCTGGCTTTCTCGACGAAAAAGCCTTAAAATCACTGGCGTTTTTTCGACCTCGGAATGTATATATCGAATCTCACCATCCATGGATTTAAATCCTTTGCCAAAAAAGAACATTTAACCTTTGGCGAGGGAATTACTGTTATTGTCGGACCCAATGGCTGTGGCAAGACCAATATTGTCGATGCCATCCGGTGGGTACTGGGGGAGCAGAAATATTCTGTTCTCCGCAGCGGAAAAATGGGGGACGTTATCTTTAATGGCGCCAAGGGTGTGAAACCTCTCAGCGTTTGTGAAGCTTCCCTTACGGTCCACAATAACAAAGGGAAACTTCCGGTGGAGTATAATGACATTGAAATCAGCCGCCGTGTTTACCGGAATGGGGAAAGCGAATATTTCCTGAATCGTACGCCCTGTCGCTTGAAGGATGTTCAGGATTTATTTGTGGATACGGGGATGGGAGCAGATGCCTATTCCGTTATTGAACTGAAAATGATTGAACAAATCCTCTCGGAAACGGGGGATGATCGGAAGCGCCTGTTTGAGGAAGCTGCCGGTGTGAATAAATATAAAAGTCAGCGTCAGGCGGCCTTGCGGAAATTTGAAACCATCCGGCTCGACCTGGAACGGGTGAATGATATTATCCAGGAGGTGGATCAGAAAGTTCATGCCTTAAACTTGCAGTTGAAACGGTTCAAGCGGTATGAAAAACTGACGGAGGAGTTGGAAGAACGGGAAGTTCAACTGGCGGCTCTGCGGATACATGAATATCACGCCCGTCTGGCACCGGTGAAGAAGCGCATTCAGGAAATACAGGAGTTACAAAAGTCTGCCAGTTCCGATCAGACCTTGAAGGAACAGGAACTGGAACGGGTACAGCGGGTCTACGAGGAACAGCAGCAGGAGCTGGAAACCCTTCGTCGGGGTCTGACGGCACTGGAGGAGGAACGGGAATCGGTCCG
>CAZIIM010000008.1:0-5001 GCA_964539305.1 uncultured bacterium
TTTACATGCGGCTTCGTCCGCTCAAATTTCTCCTTCGCCATTGCTCATCCTCCTGTTTGTGATGATCCTATTTTTTTAGAAGAGAGCCTACGACCGGATTTGAACCGGTGACCTCTTCCTTACCAAGGAAGTGCTCTACCGACTGAGCTACGTAGGCACAACCAGATTCGGGCGTTTCGAGGTTCGATGCGCGTCGTTCAGTCAATCGCCCGTTTTGAGCGGGCGACGAGATTCGAACTCGCGACCCTCAGCTTGGAAGGCTGATGCTCTACCATCTGAGCTACACCCGCAATGTGGGGAGAGAAGGATTCGAACCTCCGTAGACATTCGTCGGCAGATTTACAGTCTGCTGCCTTTAACCACTCGGCCATCTCCCCGTTTGGAACCCCCGAAATTATTTTTCCAATCTTGTCCGCATCATGGGGTCTAATGGACTTGAGCCGGTGGAGGGATTCGAACCCCCGACATCCTCATTACAAGTGAGGCGCTCTGGCCAACTGAGCTACACCGGCATTCGAACACACCACCAGATTCCGGGAATTGGTCAGCCATAATTTTCATTGTCGCAATTTATTATTACTCAGAAAATGCCGGCTTCCGCCCGGTTCCAGAATCTTCAATTATCAACGCAATTGGTATGGTTTTTGTACGTATCCCGCCAATCGACATCCGAAAAAAGCCTTGGAATTTAGATTAAGAAAAATTTGCTTACAATTCTTTTTGATAAAAACAACCAACTAAATTAAATCCGTCCGGACTCAGGATCGGGTCACTTCAGAACCGGCTGCCGTATCTTTCACCTTCCAGCCCGCTTGAAGTAACTGTTCCCGTATTTCATCGGCGCGCTTCCAATCTTTATTCTTCCGGGCTTCCTCCCGCTGACGCACCAACGATAAAATATCCTCCGGAACCGGCTGTTCCCCGGGGACAATTCGTAATATAGAATCCACAGCTGAAATAAAGTTCAATCCTTCCTCAGCCGCCTCTGGAGAGACTTTACTGCGATCCAGTAATAAGTTGGTCTTCCGAATCCATTCAAAAAAGACGGCCAGGGCTTCCGGTGTATTTAAATCATCACCCAGTGCCTGAGAAAATTGTTCAAAATCCTCAGGGTATTTTTCTGCTTTTATTTCCGCATCCGTTGTCAGGGCCGATAACCGCTTTTTTAACTCGGTAATACGCTGGAGCGCCCGGGCTGCTTCCGGTTGACGGTCGGGTGAAAACTGGACTTTTGAACGGTAGTGGGCACTCAATAAGATGAAACGGATCGTTTCGGTGGTCATTCCCTTCGAAAGCAGATCCTGGATCCCGTAGAAGTTCCCGGCCGATTTACTCATTTTTCCACTTTCAACCGTCAAATGCTCCGAGTGGAGCCAGTAATTCACGAAAGGGGCTCCCGTGGCACAAACCGTCTGGGCAATCTCATTCTCGTGGTGGGGGAATAAATTATCAACGCCACCGCAGTGGATATCGAAATGATCCCCGAGATAAACCGTGGACATGGCTGAACATTCAATATGCCATCCCGGCCGACCCCGGCCCCAGGGCGAATCCCAATAAATATCTCCATCCTCTTCTTTCCAAGCTTTCCAGAGAGCAAAATCCTGGGGATTACTCAAATCGTATTCATCGGTGCTAACCCTCTCTGTGGATTTCTGAGCGGAAAAATCGAGTTTTACCAGGCGACCATAATCCTTGTAGGAGTCGATAGAAAAAAAGACAGAACCATCTTCCATCCGGTAGGCGAAGCCACGGTCCACCAAGGACTGAATCATTTCAATCATCTGTTGAATATGCCCCGTCGCCCGGGGATATTGATCGGCGGGAAGAATATCCAAGCGTTTCAGATCCTCGAAAAAAAAGTCCGAGTACTGCTTTGTAAGTTCTGCCAGCCGCTCCCGTTTTCCTCCAGCCCGCTGTATGGTTTTATCGTCCACATCGGTAATATTCATTACATGGTAGACCTCAAATCCGCGGAAGCGTAAAAAACGCTTTAGCAGATCTTCAAACAAGAAGGTACGGAAATTTCCAATATGGGCAACATCATAGACGGTGGGACCGCAGGTGTACAATCGCACCTTCCCCTCCTCCAGCGGGACAAATGGTTCCTTTTTCCGGGTCAGGGAGTTATAAAATTGGATTGGCATGTTTCGAATCCACAGACCTCAAATATTTTCGCTCAATATGAAGGGCAATGGCCTGCTGAATGGCATCAATCCGAAGGACAAATTGATCTTCACCCTTGATACGCATCACAAATCCCCGAGCCCCTTTCATCGGTCCGGCGATGACTTCCACCTCATCACCAACTGAAAAATATTCAGTCGCCTCCAGAGTGTAGCCTCCTTCAAGAGCCATTCGAATGGATTCAATCGTCTCCTCGCGTACCGTAGCGATCACTCCGTTAAATTTGACAATACTGCTGACACCGTGAGTTTGAAGGACAAAAAGGGTATTTTTCAATTCTACCTTAGCAAACAGGTATCCGCTGAAAAGAGGTAACTCCACCCACTTCGTTCGGTCGCTCCATTTCCTTTTTTGTTTCACTAAGGGTAAATAGGCGGTGATTCCTTTTTTTACCAGCTGGGCGTAGGCTACCTTTTCCGCCCGTGGTTTTGAACGGACTGCAATCCAGGATTCCATCAGTTTTTCAATGCCTCCTCAATAATTTTTTCAATCAAGGTGTCAAAGGAGTAACCGGCTGCCCGGGCGGCTTTTGGTACCAGACTGGTTTCGGTCATCCCGGGTAAGGTATTCGCCTCCAGAAACCAGGCACAATTATCGTCCGATAACCGGAAATCAATTCGGGCATAATGGCGACACCCCAGAAGCTGATAGATTTTCATGGCTTCTGCCTGAATTTTTCCGGTGACAGCGGGATGAATGTCGGCAGGACAGAAATACTGACTCAACCCTTTTTCATATTTGCAGGAATAATCATACAATTCATGGGAAGGCACAATTTCCACAATGGGTAAAACTTCATTCCCCACCATACTGACCGTTATTTCCCGCCCGGCAACAAACTCTTCAATTAAAACGCTGCTCCCGTATTTGAGAGCCAAGGCTATGGCGGTTTCCACATCGGGTTGATTGTGGACAATACTTAATCCGATCGTGCTCCCCTGATCATTCGGCTTGATTACGAGCGGAAATGTAAAGGATGACAAAGAAGGAATGGATTCATGGGTTTTCAGGTATTCCCAGCGAGGTGTCTGGAGTCCCTCGCTCTTCACCAGTAATTTGCTGAGATGCTTATTCATGCAGATCGCCGAAGCTTCATGATTTGAACCAGTGTAAGGAGTTCCCAGGGATTCCAAAAAGCCGGAAATAACGCCATTTTCGCCACTCCCCCCGTGGAGCGCATTAAAAACTAAATCCACCTTTTCAAGCGTTGGAATTAGTGGCTGAATGGTATCTTCCAATACCAGGGGTAGTGTTTCATGGTTTAAATTCTCTAAAGCGGTCACAACGGCTTCTCCCGTCTTCAGAGAAACGGCTCTCTCGTCGGAGGTGCCTCCCATTAATACGGCGATTTTCATTCCGTTTTCCCCAGAAGGACTTGAGCCCCTATCCCTAAATCCTCAACGACATACGTAGGCCGAAACTGTTTTTTCAGTTCTGATCGGGTCTGTCTTCCTTTCCCTGTGAGAACGAGCATTGTATCCATCCCTAAATTTACTCCTGCCTCCATATCAGAAGCAGCATCGCCGATCATGAGTGATTTGGTTAAATCCAGATTATATTCTGCCGCTGCCTGGAGAAACATTTCTGTACCCGGCTTCCGGAAACCGGTGGCTTTATCCGGATGATCAGGACAATAATAAATATCCAGCAGTGAGATGTTTCGTTTTCGGAACGCCTCCCGGATGAATTGGTGGATTTCTTCCAACGCCTCTGGCTTAATTAGGCCTCTGCCAATCCCCGATTGGTTGGTGACAATGAAGAATTGATAGCCGGCAGCCGATAGTGATTCGAGAGCCGGTAGGGTAAAATCAAAAAAGTGAAATTGTTCGATGGAACGGATGTAACCGGGATCCGGATTAAGGGTACCATCACGGTCAAGAAAAATGGTATCATAGAGCTTCATTCAGCAATATGCCTTCCTGACACATCCTTTAAGTGGATGGAGCTGCGGAAGAAATAGAAGGCCCCAATGATCACCAGGGGGATAAAACCGACCGCATGGATGATGACGGCAAAAGCCTGGGATTCTGATAAACTGGCATTGAAAAGACTCGTCAGAATGTAGACTGCAGTGGCGTGGTAGGTACCAATGTATCCGGGAGCCGCCGGGATGGAGACTGCCAGCGATGTAGTTACCAGGACAATGCCTACACCCACAGGACCCAGATCCAGATGAGTAGCTTTCACCGTGAAAAACACCATGACATAATAAATGAGCCAGAGGAAGATGGTATGGACAATGATTTGTCCCACGTGGCGGGTTTGGCGAATGGCGGTCAATCCTTCCATTAGATTATTAATCAAAACGAAGATTCGGTGGAACAGGGCGATTTTGAACAGTTTCCAGCGACCAATTTTCTCCATCAGATCCACCGGCGACACTACCAAAAAAATAAAAAATCCAATTAATCCCGCTACAATCAATACAAGTGGAATAATAATACTACCGCCCCAGTTATTGTAAGGGTAAAAAAAGGAAAACAGGATAATCATGGCAACCAAACCGGCGAAGTCCAGGATGCGTTCCAGGAGAACGGTACCAAACACGGCAGTAGCACTGATATTTGTTTCCTCGGAAAGACTATAGGCCCTTAACACTTCCCCTAGACGGAAAGGTAATACACCATTTCCGAAGTAACCAATCATGGTTGAACTGAACAGGCGCGTAAACGGAATCACCTCAATCGGTTCCAGTAACACCTGCCACCGTTCCGCTCGCACCGCCACGCTGAAAACGATCAGAACAAGAACGACTGAAATATACCAGAAATTGACCAGTTTGAGATGCAGCAGCAATTCCTGGAATTCCACATT
>CAZIIM010000008.1:5101-6779 GCA_964539305.1 uncultured bacterium
CTCATTACAACACCGGGTTCAGCTGTGAGAACCGCACGCACATGTTCTGCCAAAGGTGGGAGTTGCCCTGCGACTCCCGAAAACAGGAGCCAAACTGTGAGCACAAACTTAAAAGGCATCGCGTTAAGTGTCTAAACTATCCAGGTAAGATTCGTCCACGAGCACTTCCCGGGCTTTACTCCCGGTAAAGGGTCCCACAATGCCAGCCTGTTCCATTTCGTCTATGAGTCGTGCAGCCCTGGAATAGCCAATCTTCAACCGGCGTTGCAGAAGGGAAATGGATCCCTGTTGATGAATAACCACCAAACGGACTGCTTCATCAAAGAGATCGTCAAAACCGCCCATGTCTCCCCCCTCCCCGGTCGTGCCCGCTTGTGTCTCCTTAATCCCCGGTAGAACCAACTCTTCTGCCTTGGGTTGCTGGGTAATGTGTTCCATGAGGGCTCTGATTTCCTCCAGGGAAAGGAATGCATTATGGAGCCGGACCGGTTCCGAAGACCCGTGCCCGAGATATAACATATCTCCCCGGCCAATCAGTTTCTCCGCCCCGGATTGGTCGATGATGGTTCTGGAGTCAATTTTCGTGGCAACCTGAAAAGCAATCCGGGATGGGAAATTGGCTTTAATGACACCCGTAATCACATCCACCGAAGGGCGCTGGGTGGCGACGACCAGATGAATCCCCACTGCCCGGGCCAATTGTGCCAGGCGCGCAATCGGCGCCTCCACATCCTTGGCATTCAGCATCATCAGGTCCGCAAGTTCATCAATCACCACAATGATGTAGGGCATGATAGGTTCACCGCGGCTGCGCATCCGTTCATTGTATTCATCAATATTCCGGACAATTTCCGCCGCCATGACGTCGTAACGTCGACCCATTTCCCGCTCAACGGCCCGAAGGGCCAGAACAGAATTTTCAGGAGTGGTCACGATCGTTTCGTCAATATTTTCAATCCCAAGCAGATGATACCCCTCCAGCGCCCGGTACAGGGTCATTTCCACTTTCTTCGGATCAATAATAACAAACTTGACTTCATTGGGCGAGGCCCGGTACAACAGACTGGCAAGAATCGTATTGATACAAACAGACTTACCCGATCCAGTAGTCCCGGCAATAAGCAAATGGGGCATCAGGGTTAAATCCAAAATGGCAATTTCACCGGAGGTGGTTTTTCCGATGGCGAGAGCCAGCTTCGATTTGGCCTTGGCGAACTTTTCTGAATTGATAATCGATTTAAAATAGACCATGTCCGGGTTCCGATTGGGAATTTCAATCCCCACAGAGGACTTCCCCGGAATGGGAGCAATCACACGAACACGGGAGGCTTCCATCACGCGAGCCAGATCGTCGGATAAGGCGACAAATTTATTTACACGAACGCCCTCCGCCGGTTCTACCTCAAACAGGGTAATGACAGGCCCCGGACTTACGTTTACTACCTTTCCTTCGACTCCGAATGTTTGCAGCGATTGCGTGAGAAAATTCGCCCGATCCACCAATTCTTCCCGGGTCATACCACCTTGAATATTTAAAGGTTGATTCAACAAATCGGGAGAAGGAAGCTGATATTTCCTGCGGGGTGCCTGCCGTTCCTTGACATCATCAAGGTTAACTTCCTTTTCTTCCACCATTTTTTCCACAGCCAGGGTTTCATCCGGCTGTTCGTCTTTACGT
>CAZIIM010000008.1:6879-39222 GCA_964539305.1 uncultured bacterium
GTAATAAGCAATCCAGACTCCCAGGATCCCCATTGGATTCTGAACCTGAACATTGGGTGAAATGCCCGGATCTTCATGGGGGTTGTACCCGATCAAGCTTACAAGCACCAGCAGGAATACGGCCATGGTCAGGATTCCCAGTACTTCCCGACGGCGCTCTCTCATCGGTACAGCTCCGGATAGGTTTCACTCATTTGATCATACCATTTCACAAAAGCGTTAATTCCTTCTTCAATATGGGTTTGGGGATGGTAATCCAGTCGCCGGCTGGCCCTGGAAACATCCGCAAAGGTTTGTTCCACGTCCCCAAGCTGAAACGGATGACGCTTGGTCTGGATTTCCAGCTTTGTGGCGTGATGTATGATGTTCAGCAAATCAGACAACTTTACCGGTTCCGAATTTCCCAGGTTGTAAATGATGAATTGATCTTCTGCAATCAGGGCGTTTAATATACCAATAATGATGTCATCGATGTAGGTATAATCCCGGGCACTGCTCCCATCCCCGAAGACGGGGATCGGGTCGCCGTTCTTGGCCAGCCTTATAAACTTGTGAATCGCCATTTCCGGCCTTTGACGGGGCCCATACACAGTGAAAAACCGCAGACAGGTGGTGGGAATTCCCGTAAGGTAGTGATAAGTAAAACAGAGGATTTCACCCATTTTCTTAGTCGCACCATATGGAGAAACCTGTTGATCCACATTATCGTCTTCGGAGAAGGGGGTTTTTTTATTATTCCCATACAACGAAGAAGAAGAGGCGAAAATCAATTTTTCCACTGGATGATTTTTTATGACTTCCAGCAGGGTTTGAGTTCCCCGGATGTTTACATCCGTGTACAAACTGGGATTCTCAACGGAGGGTCGGACGCCGGCCATGGCAGCCAAATGAATGACATGGCCAAATTCATGTTGTTTAAAAATCCTGATTAAGGTGTCTTGATCCCGAATATCTCCTTCTACAAACGAGAAGCGATCATAATCAAAATGATGTTTCTGGTTCAAGCGCTTGATCCCTGGATTATAAAAATCATTCAGATTATCCAAGCAAACGACTGTATTCCCCTCCTGGAGTAGACGATCAATTAAATGGGACCCGATAAATCCGGCCCCGCCAGTGACAAGCAGAGGTTTCTGGAAAGAGTAATCCATAAAGTTATTCTTTAAATATGAGCTGTACCATCCTTGTAAAATGGCGGCTTAACAATAATACATCTGTAGCGTTTACCCCTGATTTCAATTGCGAGTTCTGTACCCCGGCGAGCCCATTCAAGGTCCACATAACCCAGGGCAATCCCTTTATTCAGGGAGGGCGACTGGGTTCCGCTGGTGACAAATCCGACTTCTGAATCGCCCTGGAAAATGGAGTAACCTTTCCGGGGGATAGCCCGTTCGACCATTTCCAGACAAACCAGTTTTCGGGTCAAATTATTCTTGGCTTTTAATAGCGATTCGCGACCAATAAAAGGACCCTTTTCCAGTTTTGTAATCCAACCCAGTCCTGCTTCAATCGGATTGGTATTTTCGTCAATATCATTTCCATATAAGCAGTATTTCATTTCCAGCCGAAGGGTATCCCGGCAGCCCAGACCGACTGGAATTAGTCCTTCTTCCTGGCCCGCTTCCATCAATGAATCCCAGATTTTTTCTGCCTGTTCCCCGGGGATATACAGTTCATATCCCAGTTCCCCGGTATAGCCGGTCCGTGCCAGAGTCAATTCTACTCCCTGTAGGACAGCATTTCTGAACCAGTAGAATTTTAAATCATCCAATGATTCATTGACCAGCCGGGATAAAATGGCCCGGGATGATGGCCCTTGAAGCGCAATCAAAGCAAACCGGTCGCTGTCATTCCTTAACGTCACTCCCGGTGGCTTATGGGACTTTAACCATTGAAAGTCTTTTTCAATATTGGCCGCATTCACTACCAGGAGAAAAGATTCGGGGAAACGGTAAATGATCAGATCGTCGATTATGCCCCCTTCTTCGTTACACATGGCTGAATACTGGGCCTGCCAGGGTTGAATCTGTCGGACATCATTAATGGTTACCCGGTTTAAAAAGGCCTCCCCGCCGGCCTCTGAAACAATGAACTCACCCATATGGCTCACATCGAACAGGCCAGCAGTGGTACGTACGGCCCGGTGTTCCTGCATGATACCTGAATACTGAATGGGCATTAAATAACCGGCAAAGTCGGCCATTTTCGCTCCCAGGGCAATGTGCCGGTCATAAAGGGGTGTTTTTAACATCGAAATGAACCTTGAATTGAAGTAAATCTATTAGAAATCAGTTTTCGAAATATTCTTTTAAACGGGACAATCCTTCCCGAATGTCCGATTCATCAATGCCGGAATAAGCCAGGCGAATGAAAAATTCCTTTTCATCCGGCAAAGGACGACCAAAATGATTCCGGGTACAAAACGAAACACCCGTATTCTCCAGAGCGCCGGTCTGAAGTTGATCAAGCGTGGTAAAACCTTTCCGTTTCATAATGGCGGTCACATTGGGGAACAGGTAAAAAGTACTGTTGGGAGCCGCCAACTGAATACCCTGAATAGCATTTAACCCTTCCACTGCTACATCCCGGCGACATTTCAGGGTTTCTAATATTTGCTTTGGACCTTCAATTTCATTCGCCAATGCTTCAACCATGGCCCATTGAATAAAATGATTGGAACAGGATTCGGCATTTACATTCAGTTTGGAAATCACCCGGATTACCTCTTCCGGTCCAATTGCTGCCCCCAGGCGCCACCCGGTCATGGCATATTTTTTGGAAAAGGTGTAAAGAATGACGGTCCGTTCCTGCATCCCGGGCAGGTTTACGATGGACCGGGGTTCACTCCCGTAGCGAATTTCATAATAGGCATCGTCAGAAAGGACCCAGAGATTGTACTCCAAAGCCAGTGCCGCCAGGGCTTCCATTTCCGCCTGAGAGGATTCGGCACTGATGGGATTCTGATAATTATTGTAAATGAGAATCCGTGTTCGATCAGATAGTTTTGACTTCAATTCATCCAGATCGATGTCGAACCCGGTATCGGTTTCCGTGTACCGGTATGGAACGGCCACCCCGCCCTGGTATTCAATCTGCGACTCATAAATCGGATAGCCGGGATTGGGATAAAGGACTTCATCCCCCGGATTCATGACAGCGGCGAGAAATTTCCCGATGGTTGGTTTTCCTCCCGGTTGGATGGATACATTTTCAGCTCGGTAGGTCACGCCCCTTCTGGAACCGACATCGGCAGCCAGTGCCTTCCTGAGAGGCAAAATTCCCTCCGAAGGACAATACCCTGTTTTTCCGTCCAGCATGGCCTTATGAGCTCCTTCAATAATGGAGGCGGGGGTTGGAATATTGATGTCCCCCAAATGAAAAGGATAAACTTTATGCCCTTTCTCCGCCCAGGCGCGAGCTTTTGCCGAGACAGCGAAAGCGGTCTCCGTTCCTAATTTTTTCAATTGGCGTGCTAATTCCATAAAATTCCTCAAATCATTTTTGAAAGTGCTTTTTTAATAATGGTTTCCAACCCGCCGGTCAGTTCCCCTTCTTTTTCCAGTGCCTTGATCGTATGATTCACCTGTGACCGTTTATAGCCAAGGGACATTAAAGCGATGGTCACATCATTAATCAGCTCCATCTCGGCCCCGGACATGAACTCCAAACCCGTTTCTTCATCGCTGACCTCGGCAAACTGTTCCTTTAACTCGACGATGATGCGCTTGGCAGTTTTGGGTCCAATGCCCGGAATAACTGTCAGCGACTTTACATCACCGGCAATGATCCGCTTCTTGAATTCTCCCGGATTTGTGCCAGAGAGAATATTCATCGCCGACCGGGGGCCAATACCGCTGATAGTGAGCAGTTTCATGAACAGGGAGCGTTCTTCTTCCGCAGAAAAGGCGTACAGGTCCAGAATATCTTCCCGTACGTGCAGATAGGTCAACAACTCCACCGTTGCACCCCGTTCTGGCAGGGTTTCAAAGGTAGAAATAGTAATATTTAATCGAAACCGGATTCCTCCCACGTCCAGAATGGCCTGGGCCGGGTCTTTATGGTGCAGCTGGCCTTGGATGGAATCAATCATTACAAGTATTTATTCTGATTAATATGACAGAGGGCCACCGCCAAAGCATCGGAAATATCCAGCGTTAAGGGTTGTTTCTTCATTTTCAAGATATTCTGCACCATATACTGCACCTGAGTTTTATCTGCGGCGCCATTGCCTACGACGGATTGCTTCACTTTACGGGGAGCATATTCAACGCAGGGAATTCCCCGGGAGGCAGCCGCCAGCAACAGCACACCGCGGGCCTGGCCCAATAAAAGCGCCGACTTCACATTTTTATTGTAAAAAGTGTCCTCGATGGCCATTGTACCAGGTTCAAATTTCACTAATAGTTCACCCATATGGCTGTTCAGATATTCCAGCCGGTCCGGAAGGGATATATTCTTGGGCGGTGTGAGAGTGCCAAACGCCACCACCTGGACCTGTGAACCTTTGTAATCCACCACGCCAAATCCGGTGGTCCCCAAACCAGGATCCACCCCGATTACCCTGTTGATTCCGGTCATAACTGGACAAGGGAATACTTAATCTGATTCCTCTTCCAAATCAAAATTGGAATACAGGTTTTGAATGTCATCAAGATCTTCCAGCGCCTCCAACAGTTGGAGGACTTTCTGGGCCTCCGATCCCTGAATTTTGACCGTGGTTTTCGGGACCATTTCGATGGAGGAAGAAGTAATGGAATATCCCTTCCCAGCCAGTTGCTCCGAAATGTTAGCCGTTTCACCGGGAGTCGTAGTAATCAAATATTCATCTTCGGCAGAAGTAAAATCAGTGGCCCCGGCTTCGAGGGCATCTTCAAATAATTTCTCCTCATCCACTCCTGTGCGGGAAACCGTAATTTGGCCCAGTTTTTCAAACATCCAGGAGACGCTGCCTGTCTCACCTAGATTTCCACCGTACTTGTTCATTACATGCCGGATTTCAGCCACGGTGCGATTTTTATTGTCGGTCAGAATCTCCATGAAAACAGCCACACCGCCAGGGGCATATCCTTCGTAAGTAATTTCCTCATAATCCACCCCTTCCAGCTCACCAGTACCCTTTTGAATGGCCCGGTTAATATTATCGTGAGGCATATTGGCGGATTTGGCCGATATAATCGCCTGCCGCAGCCGGGGGTTCCCCTCCGGGTCACCGCCTCCCTGTCGAGCTGCAATCATAATCTCCCGAATCAGTTTCGTAAAGATTTTTCCCCGTTTTGAATCGAGGGCGGCTTTTTTACGTTTTATGGTTGCCCACTTACTGTGGCCGGACATGGTATTTCCTTTACGTTAGTGAAAACAAATTAGTGGAGAAAATTACGACAATCAGCAGGGTATTCCCAAGGGGTGCTTCAAACGCCGGGGCTAAAAGAAAGGAACTTGATGAATGTAAAAAAGCGAGAATGTGATTATCTTTCATGACCCTTCACCAGGTGAAAATGTTGAAATGATTTCCTATCAAACCATCCAGATATCCGAACGGGGTCCCCTGACTCGAGTGACTCTGAATCGACCCGAAGTGCGGAACGCCCTGAATGAAACCATGATTAAGGAAATATTACAGGTTTTCCGATCCCTCGGGGAAGACTCCTCCACCCGCGTCATTCTATTGGAAGGTGCCGGTGAAGCTTTCTGTGCAGGACTTGATCTGGAATACATACTGAAGAGCGGCCGGGCCGAGTTCACGGAAAATATACGCCTGGCCTCTGAATTGGCCCAGATGTACCGAACGATTTACGAGAATCCAAAGGCAGTGGTGGCCAAGGTGCACGGCCCGGTTGTGGCTGGCGGATTTGGTCTGGTGGCAGTTTCTGACCTGGCTGTGAGCGAAGAGAAGGCCCGTTTTTCCCTCAGTGAAATAAAAATTGGCCTGATTCCTGCTCTCATCGGACCCTACTGTGTGAAAAAAATTGGCCATTCCCACTTTTGTTCGCTGGGTATTACAGGAAGCTGGATCGATGCAGTGGAAGCCCGGCACATGGGTCTGATCCAAGAAATTGCCCCCTCGGAGGAACTTGAAAAGAGAACAATCCATATTGTTAACAAACTGTTAAAAGCGGCTCCAGGCGCTATTACCAAATTCAAAGCCTACTGCCGATCCATGAATCTCCAGGATAGTCCCAAACTTATTGCTGCCATCCAGGCCAGTGAAGAAGGTCAGGAAGGGGCCTCCGCCTTTCTTGAAAAACGGCCCCCGAAATGGGTGGACCACATTGATGAAGGATAATCTTTTAAAAGTGAAGTAAAAACCAGAGGGCGATTCTTATAGCTGGTAACCAAATCACTCTTTAAATTTTTCTCGATTGATTTCCAGATAATTGTTTATTACAACCCAATAGCGGAGTTATCCCATGATAAAATTCAGCGACCGGCAACTGAAGATCCCCCAAATGCAGCGTCCGGTCTTTCTTGTGACGGGGGGTATGTCCAAATTTGCCCGTTCCATTCCCGAAAAGCGCACTGAAGAGCTGGCGATTGATGCTTTCGTGGAAGCGGCTGAGTTCATTGACAAATCCCCGGCGGAACTGAAATCCTACATCCATACCGCCTATTACGGTCATTTTGCAGATCATTTCGGCGATCAACTCCTTGGAGAGGCGGTGATTCACGATCGTCTGGGTCTGGACCCTTTGGGGAATGTGGGCATCAAAACCGGCGGTGCAACCGGCGGTTCTACCCTGTGGGAAGCATTTAAAACCGTTGCCTCCGGCTATTCAGACTGCGTCCTGGCGATGGGATGGGAACGAATGGACGAAGTTCCCACCGATGAAGGAAACCATTACATCGCCTCTGCCGCCGATAAGGATTGGGAAACACCCCTGGGCCACATTTATACCGGTTATTATGCCGTCATGGCTCAGAAGTATTGGCAGGTTTTTGGTAAAGAAGAGGAATCTTTCCGGAAGACCATGGCTGAAATCGCTGTTAAAAACAGGGGCTATGCCCGCATGAATCCCCACGCCCAGGGCCCCATGAAAATCACGGTGGAAGATGTATTGAATTCACCCGTCGTGGCTTACCCCCTCCATGCTCTGGACTGCTGCCTTATGAGCGTCGGAGCCGCCTGCGCGATTCTCTGTGATGAAAAAACGGCTTATCAATTGACAGACACACCCTTGCTGGTGTATGTCGCTGCTGGAAGCCACACTCTTCGGGTGGCTGACCGCCGGAATATGGAGATTCCCCTCCTTCCCAATGAAACAACCGAACAATACCGCGATCTGGGAGAACGCTTCCCCGGTGGCGACCGGTATCCCGGTTTTACCGGCTTCCTGGCAGCCCGTATGGCCGCCTATTACGGCTACCGGATGTCAGGTGTCACCGATCCGATGGAAGATCTGGATCTGGTGGAACTGCATGACGCTTTTACCATCAGTGATATCCAGACCTATGAAGATGTGGGTATTCGCCCCTACGGCGAAGGACGGGACTACGTGGAATCGGGAGACTGTTATCACACCAATCCCAATACGGGCCAGCCCGGACGTTTGCCGGCAAATTTATCCGGGGGACTCATTGGAAACATGCACGCGGTAGGTGCCACCGGTATCATGCAGGCCATTGAGGTGGGGCACCACATCTGGAATCGCTGGGAAGAAATGCATGGTAACCCTGAAAAATGGGAGCGTTTCGGAAGACAGAAACCGGAGGATTGGGTTAATCTGCAGGTCAAGGGTGCCAAACGGGGTATGGCTATTAGTCATGCCGGTGTTGGTTCCCACGTTACCGCCACGTTGATTATTCATCCAGATCACCAATTAAAAGCTTGAATAGCTGGAGCATATCATGAACGATCAAAATAGAGGAACCGTCAAAGTCGTGAATGGGCGTTACCGACTGGCAGGAAAATTTCATTTTGTCTATCCCAACACACCCATTCGGAACGAAGCCGGTCATCTTATGGGTGTCACCAATCCCCGGGACATTACCCATATTCACATGTATGGCGGCGAAGCACCCTTCTTTGAAAATCTGAGTCAGGGGAAATTGCTGGGAACCAGATGCAAGAATCCGCAGTGCGAAGGCCAAGGCACGGTATACATTCCTTTCCGGATTCACTGTCCCGACTGCCTGGGGAAAAATGAAATTGTGGACATGACCCCAGTCGCCAAAACCAAAGCCCGGGTTCACACCTTCATGATTACGGAACGGACCGGCGCCTTTAATACGCTGCCAAAACCAGTTCGCTTTGTGAACGTGGAGTTCGAAGGCGTGGATACGATTCTCATGGGAAACCTGGCCGTTGGAACACCAGAAATCGGGATGCAGGTAGTGCCGATCTTTCGGAAAGAAAATCCTACTTACACCATTCTGGATCTGGCGTGGGTCCCCGCCGGCACTGCGGCCAATGACCTACCCACGGATTTTGCTTTTGAATAACATTCTCGGAATTGCCGGAGATTATGGCCGCCAAAATCGCGATTATTACGGTAAATCTATTTATTCCCGGCGCTCATTCTCTTAAAGACAAACGGCGTACACTTCACCATATTAAAGATACATTGGGGCACCGGTTTAATGCATCCATCGCCGAGACCGGTTTCCTGGACAAATGGCAACGGGCCCAGCTGACCCTGGCCTTAGTCAGCGGGGATACTTCTTATCTGGATTCAACGATACAGGCGGTAAAACGAAAAATCGATGCGCTCTGTACCGAAGTCGAAGTTGAATCCCTGACAGTGGAGTACTGTTAGGTTAATACAATTAAAATTTTACTTGCGTAGTCCCTTCTGAAGTCACTCGTTTTCAATTCAACCAAAGAGGTACCAGAAGCATTTCCTCTATATATTTGTTTTATAAGCTTTCGACACATCTCTCTTCGAGAGATTGCTCAAGCAGACAGGGCTTTTTTTCTACTACTCATGATTTTTGATTCAATAATATCATTAATTTGTCGCGCTGAGCCTGACCCCGCCTGCGTGCCTACGGCGGACAGGCCCGCCTGACCGGACGGGCAGGGAAGCGCGATCATGTGTATTGAAATAACCTGTAATTATTATACTAAAACAATGGCAATAGAGCCTTCGACTGGCGCCCCTGGGCGCCGCTCAGGCGAACAGACATGTATGTCGCGCTGAGCTTTTGTCCCCGCCCGTCACTTAAACAGGGTTTTCTCTACAGTTAACTTAGTTTCGATCCTTTCAGAAACTTCTCTTTCCGCTGTCGGTAATCTTCATTTTGGGGATCCAGGGCAATAGCGGCTTCCATTTTTTCGGCCGCCTCCTGAGGACGCCCCAGTTTCCACAACACTTCCGCTTCCGTATCCAGAATAGCCGCCTTGAAACTTCCTAAAGAATCAGGAACAACCGATACAGCCTTCCGGACTTTTTCCAGAGCAAGATCATAATAATCCCCCTGTTCCAGCTCCGTCATACGCCAGGCAAAGGCATTTAAAAAACTGGGGGATTCCAAATCATGGGTTTCTGCGTAACGGAGCTGATCCATCCAGGTGGCTGTTTCCTTGGTAATATCCTGTTTTTTCCGATAAAAACGGACCAGCGCCGTATAGGCCTTAAAGGCATACTCCGGGGAAGGATCTTTTGCCAGATATGTTTCCATAACGGTTGCAGCCGAATCGCGGTAAAACTGTATATAGGCTATCTTATAATCCGCTTCTTCCCAATGGGACCCCTTCTGGTCGAAAACGGCGGTCCAGAGTTCCAGTGCCCGATCCTTATACCCTGCATCTTCATATTTCCGTGCCAGTCGTGTGGTAATTTCTTCATTGGCGGGATCTGAACGATATTGCGCCTCAAGGTCAGGGATGGTCCCTTCATTCCGATGGATGCGCTCCAGTTCCGCCAGAAACATCCGGGGTGGCCGGTACCCTAGAATACGGTCCACTTCCTTGCCGTCCCGGTTCATGAGCACCAGGGTGGGATATCCGGTGATATTGTACCGCCGGGCCAGGTCAATTCCCTCCCCTTTTTCAGCATCAACTTTGACGCTCACCAGGTTTTCCCGGGCAAACGCAATCACGCCCGAATCGGGATAGGTGTCTTCATCGAGGCGTTTACACCAGACGCACCAGTCCGTTTCAAAATCCACCAGCACCAGTTTATCGCCTGCCTGGGTAAGGGCTTCTGAAAAATCTCCGTCGATCCAGGGGTAAACCTGCTTTTGTTCACAGGCAAAAAGAAATACAAAGAGTAGGAACCAGATTTTTTTCATTTGGATAAATCCTTATTCATTAATCGTTGAAATGTTTCTTTGACAAAGGACGGGGGTCGCCGGACTTTCCCCTCGGAGTCCGTAAAGGCGTGGACCGTATAGCCCCGAACCAGGGTTTTGTTACTGCCGGATCGGGTGATTTCATAATCGATCCTGAACCGGGCTTCGGGAGGACTGGAAATCCAGGTTCTGACTTCCACTTCATCTTCAAAACGGGCACTTTCCAGATAATCACAATGGGCAGTAATGACCGGTAAAAAATATCCTTGGGCTTCAATGGACTTTACTTCCAGTCCAATGGATTTCAGCAACTCCGTCCTGGCCTGTTCAAAGAGTTCAAAATATCGGCTGTAATAGACGATACCCATCTGGTCAATATCTTTGTAATAAATTTTCGATCGGAAAATGTCCTGAATCATCAGGCTTCCAGGTACACGCCCATCTTATCGTATCGCTGAATCCGGGCATCCAGGAATGACTCCGGTTGTTTATCCTTGAGAGCGGCAATTTCTTCCAGAACCACCGCTTTCAGGATTTTCAACATTTCTTCCGGATGCCGATGTGCACCCCCTAAAGGTTCCTTGATAATCCGGTCACAGATGCCCATTTTCATCAAATCGGCGGGAATGACCTGCATGGCATCGGCCGCATCCTTGGCTTTGGAGGCATCCCGCCAGAGAATAGAGGCGCACCCTTCAGGACTGATGACCGAATACCAGGTATTTTCAAGCATGAGCATCCGGTCACAGACACCAATTCCCAGAGCGCCGCCACTGGCGCCTTCGCCGATCACAATAGCAATAATTGGAACTTTCAGCCTGGACATTTCCAGCAGGTTCCGGGCAATGGCTTCTCCCTGACCCCGTTCTTCTGCCCCAATCCCGGGGTAGGCCCCTTGTGTATCCAGCAGCGATAGGACCGGCAAACCGAATTTTTCCGCCAGTTTCATAATCCGGAGTGCTTTCCGATACCCTTCCGGACGCATCATCCCGAAATTCCGGTAGAGATTATCTTTCGTATTCCGACCTTTTTGCTGACCGATAAAGGCAACCTTTTCCCTATCCACGGTCCCAATGCCACACACGACAGCTGTATCATCGGCATAATGACGATCACCGTGGATCTCAATGAAATCCGGGGCCATGTACTGAATATAATCCAAGGAATAGGGTCGCTGGGGATGGCGGGCCAATTGAACCCGCTGCCACCGGGTTAATCCGGAGTAAATCTTTTTCAAGACGGCATCCCGTTTTTCCTCCAGCCGGGCAATCTCCTTGGCCGTTTCCTCATCCGGTTCCCCCAGGGCCTGCAGTTCTGAAAGCTTTTGATCCAGTTCCTGGACCGGTTTCTCAAAATCCAAATAATACTTGAGCATTTAAATCCTTAAGAAAGAGTGAAAATTTACGTTTGACAGACTCATACCGTTTAAAATAATCTTGCCACAGGAACCAGTTGCCTATTTGTTCCAGCCAAAAAATTTCCAGATGCGAAACCGCCAGACCATAAACATGGCTTCCACCATAATCTTCCGACTCATTTTGGACTCGCCAACGGTCCGATCAATGAAAATAATTGGATGTTCCACGATCCGAAAGCCCTTGTGCCAGGTTCTGAAATTCATTTCAATTTGGAAAGAATAGCCCTCCGATCGTATCGATTCCAGGTCAAGCTGGCTTAAAACACTGGCTCGCCAGGCCTTGTACCCGCCGGTGGCATCCCGAAGGGGCATCCCGGTTACAAGACGGGTGTAGAGATTGGCACCGTAACTAAGAATCAGACGGCGAATGGGCCAGTTCACCACGCTCACACCGCCGTGGTACCGGCTTCCAATAACCAGATCGTAATTTTCAAGCAATTGTACCATGGCGGGAATATCCATGGGATCATGGGACATATCCGCATCCATTTGGACGATGGAATCAAATCCCTTTTCAAGGGCCCACTGGAACCCCATGACATAGGCCGTTCCCAACCCCCGTTTCCGATCCCGTTGTTTCAGATGCAGGTTGGGGTACCGGGTCTGTAAATTCCGCACAATATCGGCCGTACCATCGGGAGAATTATCATCAATGATCAATAAATGATAATCCCCTGAGAGCGAAAAAATGTACTTAATCAGCGTACTGATATTCTTGCTCTCGTTGTAGGTCGGTGATATGATGACGGTCTTCATGAATGCATTCGTAAACGTATTTTCCGGAGACATGTTTCAACGGGATAGGGTTGCAATCCAAGTTCTTTTTCCACTTTTTCGGTACACAATCCACTTTGCAGTGGCCGTTTCGCTTCTTGCCGGAAGTTGCTGGTCAATACCGGCTTGATCAAATCGGATTGCAGATTAAAAATATCTGCGATTTTGAGGGCAAACGCATAGCGGGACAATAATTCCTTTCCACCATAGTGATAGAGACCCGTCCGGCCCTGTTGAATGATGGTATCAATCACCTCTGCCAGCGCGACCGTCCAGGTCGGATTGTTTATCTGATCCTCCACCACCTGAATCTGTTTTCCCGCTTTTAAGGAATCCAATACCCATTTTACAAAACTGGCCCGTGTTTCCGGCGTAACGTCAAAAATGACGTTCGCCCGAAGAATTGTGACCTCCTTCCCTTGATCCAGAAGCCAGATATCGGCCTCCGCCTTTGTGCGGCCATAGACATTAAGCGGGTTTAAAGAATCGCTTTCCGAATAAGGACCGTTCCGACCGTCAAACACATAATCGGTAGAGAGTTGAATCAAATGACCCTGAAAGACCGCTTGAAGATGTTGAACAGCCTTTGTATTAACTGCCAGGGCTTCCTCCGGTTGCCGTTCACACAGATCTACATTCGTCATGGCCGCCAGATTCAGGACAACATCCGGCTCAAAAGATTCAATCGTCCTTTCCACCGCTTTAAAATCGGTAATATCCAGCTGTTGGACCTGGCCTTTAAAATTACCCTCAGGCAAACGACGCCCCGTGGCCAGAATTTCATAGTTATTCTCAAACCGGTCCAGGCAGGCAGCCCCCAGTTGTCCGAATGCACCGGTGATTAATATTTTTTTCATTTAGAACGGAAGCGAGCGAATGGATCTGTCAAGAAGATGATTTAAATCCTTAAATCGGGAAACTCAGTGCGGAACCAGACGAAATGAATGGGCAACAATATCCACCTGTCGTAAAAGAACATACTTGTCTTTTCCGGGGTAATAAATCATCGTAAAAATAAAAAAGGTTTGATCCGTGGCAGAATCATAGAATAAATAACCGATGGAGGGTCCTCCCTGGGCTTCTTCGGCGTGTTCCCAAAGTCCTGTAATCCGCCAGGCAGCCCATGAATTAAACTTGGTCGGTTCCATGGAAAAACGGTAGTCTGAGTAATGAATATTTTCCAGATACGCCGGTAAAAAGGAAAACACATATTCCCGGACGGAGGCGCTGTCTGAAAAGGCTAATCCCGGTTCCCAGTGGACCACCAACCAGCGGTAGGGAATCTCCCTCCCCATCCAGAAGAGGCCTTGCTCGGCGCTGTCTCGGACGGTGGTGTAACCCCAGGGAATTTTCAGGGTCCAACCATATTTTTTCGCCAGTTTCCTTTCCAGGTCTTTCTGACGGGCCGATTCAAAGAGATAGCGACTTTGTCGCTCCATAAACAGGTTGTCAAACTGGTGTTTCAGCCAGGGTCCCTGCTCCGGTACCTGGGTCAGGATGGATTCCAGGTTCGGCCCGTTGATTAACAAGTAATTTTGATGCCTGGCAAAAACATCCTGAGCGAAGATGAGGTGATTGTCCCCTTCTATTGAGGAACGATATTGTTTTTTATTCAACAATTGACGCATCAATTTTACACCCGGGTTATTGGAATTCGTCCCGACGGCCCCCACAATGACATTCACCGACTGTTTCACATCTTCAAAATCCACCGGCTCAACATACCTGATGTGATAATAAGGCTCCGGCTGGGGGGTGTAGAGCGTATCGTTAAAAATAGCAGCAATAACACTTGTAACGGCCGATATATTTTCAGGATCCACAATTACGACTAGCTCATTATCACCACCCTTGGCCTCCGGCTTCAGATTTTGACAACCCCCAAAAATCACCCATGGCAGGATCAACAGAATAAAGCTGTAATGAGGTCGGCTGAATTTCATTCATCCTCCAAAACGAAATTTGCCCGCTGTTTTTCCAAGAGGACCGAAAGAACTCGCACTTTCACCGGATCCCCCAATTGAAATTCCCGGTGAGACCGTTTTCCTCTCAAACAATAATGATCCTCATCATAAACATAGGTATCATCATCCAAGGTATCCACGTGGATTAAACCTTCAGCCAGGGATTCCTTCAGTTCAACGAACAAACCAATGTTGATGACGCCGGAAATAATGCCTTCAAATACATTCCCGATTTGAGTGGAGAGCCAACGCAGTTGTTTTATTTTTATGTACTCCCGCTCCGCCCTTAATGCCACCAGTTCCATTTCATTGGCCTGCCGAATCCCCCGATCCATCCATTCTTCCCACTCTTTGCGGGGTAAAAAGGAATTCCTGTGGACCATTTTTATGATCCGGTGCACCATCAGATCTGGATAACGCCGGATGGGTGAGGTAAAATGGGTATAGGCTTTAAATGCCAAACCGAAATGTCCCCTGTTCTTCCGGGAATAAGCCGCCTTCGTCATCGTCCTAAGGGCAACTGTTTCAATCAAGTGTTTGTAAGGAGAATCGGTCACCTGGGCTAACACGGTCTTGATCTGGTCGGTCGAAAAACCTTCCTCCGCCAGATGCATGTCCAGCGGAAGGCGATTGATTAAATCAATAAAGCGTAATACATCCTCTTTTTCCGGTTTATCATGAATCCGGAAAATGAAAGGAAAATGCTTTGGCAATAAGGTAGGAATCTGTTCCGCCACCAAACGGTTAGCCAATAACATGCACTCCTCCACCAGACGGTGACTCTGGAGTCGTTCACTGGCCTGGATTTCATGGGGAACACCTTCCGGAGTCAAAGAGAACATCGGTTCCGGAATATCAAAATCGATACTGCCCTCTTCTGCCCGTCGCCTAAACAGAACTTTACTAAGGTTTTCCAGGAGTTTCAATTCCTTCTTAAAACGATGATCTTTATTCCCATCCAGGATTGCCTGCACCTGGCGGTAGGTAAACCGTTGTGAACTGCGAATGACGGCTGGCAGGACTTCCACTTTCTGGACCTGAAACTCCCGATCCAGTTTTACCAGACAGGAGACGGTGAGACGATCCCGATCCGGTTTCAGCGAGCATAGATCGGCTGAAAGCAATTCCGGGAGCATGGAGACGACCCCTTCCGTAAAATAGACTGACGTGCTTCGATTCAAAGCTTCCCGATCCAGACGCGACCCCGGGGGAACAAAATGGGTCACATCGGCAATATGCACGCCCAGCTGATAGCCTTCTTTTACTTTACGGATCGAAAGGGCGTCGTCAAAATCACGGGCATCTTCCGGATCAATCGTCAAGGTTGTCCAGCGACGGAGATCCCGACGGTGGGGTATTTCCCGTCGAATCAAATTTTCACTTAAGGTTTTCAGTTCTGCCTGTACCGCTTTAGGGAAGTCCGTACGGTAATCGTATTTGGCGATTATCATTTTAATATCGTTAGCCGGGTCTTCCGAGGAACCGATAATTTCAACAACCTGAGCCTGGATGGGGCTGAAAGCCGTTCCCCAATCCTTCACAACCGCCTTGACAACCTGATCAGTTTCGAGGGTCAATCCCTTTGAAACGGATAATCGAATTCCCCGGGCCGGTGTCACCGGTGAGAGGGATAACCAGAAACGGTTTTGATCCCGATAGGTGACGCCGATAAAATAATCGCTCTTTCGCTCCAGGACTTTCACAATCCGCCCACTGGGACCGGCCGGACTTTCCTTCTTGTTCAGTTTCACCTGAACCACATCCCCGTGTATGGCATCTCCCAGTTGTCGCCGCCCGATGAAAATGTCCGGTTGATCCTTGTCTATGATGACAAAGCCAAATCCCTTCTGGGCCACGGAAAGGGTACCTTCTACCACTTTCTCCGCCCTGGAGAGTACGTACCGCTGACCTTTGATTTGTTGAATCAGGCCCGCTTTCTTGAGCTGATTCAACTCTTTTTCCAGATACGCTTTCTTTTCCGGTTTCAATTTTAGTAAATGCATTAATTCCCGTTGTCGAAAGCGTTTTTCGGGGTGTTGTCTAAATAAGGATAAAATTTGATTTTTCATTAAAGTGCTGTACTGATTCGGATGTGGATTTTCCCTTCCGAAAGTGTATTCCCTTCGCTTAATCCCAATAATAATTCCAATAAAATGCCCCGCTTAAATTGCCGAAATCCCAGACCATATCCAACGGGGAAAACGTTCGTTTTGAAAATGGCTCCGTTAATAAAAGTAAACATTTGACCTTCACCAGTATGAACCGGGATCCACTCCAGTGTGGGTATCATAACCCAATCAGCGGAAAATTGTTCCTCGCGATAACCCAGGAGGGAATTTACCCCCCCGAACCGCACCTGTTGCCCGCGATGCAATTTACTATTCTGGATCCAGCGCCCCTCACCCCACAGTTTTAAAAACAATACCTGATTTTTCAAAGCCAAATAATGCCCGCTTTGAATCAAAAAACTGAATGTGGGGTAATTTTGTTTATTTGTCCTGGTCTGACCCACGCCAAGGCCCACATCCCAATAGGTTCCCTCTACCGGTAACCAGCGTCGTTGCCGCCGATCTCCCCTGATCCCAGCTTCCAGTTCTCTGGTTTGTATACCGGAAAGACTTTCGTCCAAATTTTGATCCAGGGGTAGTGTGGAACCGGTTTTCAACCCCAACCGCCAGTAGCCCCAGGAGCTCAGTCCCGTCGCAGCTAAAGAAAAGGATTTATTCATGAATAAATTGCTTCGAAACTGCTGGGAAAAATCTGAGCGGATTCCAAAGGCAACCGTGGGAAGGAAAGGAATATCCAAGTAAAAGTGTAGGTTCCGCGACTCTCTGGAAGGCTGGCGCCATTCCACTTCCGTCGTGGTGGCAGCTCCAAAGGGATTCTCCAGGTGCAGATGAAATTCTCCGGTAGTTTCCCACCGGTCCGCCGTCTGATCACGGTTGGTTCCCAACGATCCACTGACATAACTCTTGAATTCAGGCTGAAAATCCACCAATACAGCAATTTTATCTTCCTGATACCGGGCGAAATCCACAGCCGTAGGGAAGGTTAAAAAACTGAAGGCAGATTGAATCTGCCGAAGCCGGTAACGGGTTCCGGTCGCTGGTCGGGACCCCAGGAGCGGTTTGAAAACAGAATAAGCCACTGCTGCCTGAAGGGGCCCTGCTTTGCGAAAGACCAGAGAATCAACCTGAAGGGGGTTACTTGAATAATGGTAGTCAACCCTGGGGTGGTGTCCTTCCTGATTTCCCGTCAGGTGATAGGAACCTCCCAGGTCACCGGAGGTCTGGAGTAACTGATTTAATACCTGTTCCACGTTGGATGGATTCACGGTCATTTTATGACCGTTGTCCGTCACGACCTGTACCGGCTGACACCAGAGGAAACCTCCAAAAAGCAGGACCCCAATCGTTCTAAAACTGGGCACGAATCTCTCCTGCAACCGTAATAAAATGATTAAACCGACTGTCGTCCTGGTAGCGCAGATTCAGCCCGACCGAGAGCACATTCCCCACCAGATAACTGCCTTCCACATTCAGCCGCACCGTATTCCCGGGGGCCAGACCATTCAAGGCTTCCGGTGGGATGGTAACCGAATTCCCCGAAGCACGATGGAACTCAAGGCCCAGTTCTATCCGTCCCTTCTTTCCAATGAAACCGGTCAAATCCCCACGCATTCCATTCGAATATGCGCTGAACCCGTCATTGGTTGAAACGATGCCTTTATCGAAACGATGAATGTAAACAACGGTACTCTTCAATGCGGGATCAGGAAATAACATGAATCCCCCCTCCAGATACAATCCATTGAATTTTCGTTCCTTTGAAGCTGACCATTCCGATTTTACCTGAGTGGAATGGCGATTCCCGCTTCCCGTCAGTTTGAACCGGTCGGAGACTGTTTCCTGAAAATAGATTCCGGTCTCCTGCTGTTGCCGGAATTCCTGTCCCCGAGGATCGAATCCATTCAAATCCCGATTGACGAATGTCCACCCTTTCCACCGGCGTTGAGGGGACAGATTGTAATCCAATTCATGACGCAGATATAATCGTGCGCGGGTAATTCCTTGATTACCGAACGTTTTCGACGTTAAAATATTTAAGTTATCGCCCTGACCTCGGTATTCCGCCTTCATATCCAATCTATACGTTAAATGATTCAGGGCAATGAAAGGCAACGATCCCAGATCGACCCCTAACCTCTGGGTTAATTCACTACGCTTTTCAGGTTTCCGGTCTCCCGTAAAAACGGTCCGGGCAATATAGGCCCCGGTCGGATCCGGGATATAATCATTAAACTGTGGGTCATATCGGTAATACCCAAGTCCAACGCCAACCGAGTCGTAGACCGTGGCACGGGATTCGGTCAGGGAAGACTCTGAAACCAACAGAAGGTCATAACGGATCGGAGACGTGCGACGAAGATAATTCAGATTAACCCGGTAATTATTAAAGTCAGATGATTTTCCATTACGATAATCGTTCAATAGGCGCTTGCGCACCGTAATGTTCTGGTTCCAGCCGCCTGAGGTTTTTAAACGGTAATCAAACTCACCGAAATAGCCTTTGCTGGATAGCTGTAATGCCGAATTTCCACGTTCCTGCTGACCCAGCCAATCCAGTCGCCGCCCCACTCCCAGCGATGTAGCCATTGTGTGCTTCTCATATTGGTACCCTGCACTCATGTATTGGTAACGATAACGACCCTGGGCCAGCTCATGGTCCCATTTAAGATAGGGATGGAAATGACCAGGCAGTAATATGGCCGAAATTTTATCCTTCCGGAAATTATAACGGGAGTCGATTGAGTTATAGTATATCTTTAATTCATTAATATATTTCCCATTATAAGTGAAGTTATTTAATACCCTGTTTTTTATTTCAGATCCGTATTTCAACTGGGATATATCCAGATTGTTTTGAATCTGATCCCCTTTTTGCAGGGTTGATTTCAGGGAGGCAATCCGCTCCCCGTTTCCAGTTTCTTTTGTGAGATCCCAGTCCGAATTAAATGTAACCGATCGATCCCATTGAAGTGGAGCAAACCGGGACCCTTCGTTCCAGTACTCTAAATCATACGATAGCTCCGTATCACCGCCGAATTGAATATTATGACCCGTCAGACTGAACCGTTGAGCATAACCACTGTTGTCCCTGTCCTGGAGGGGTGAAAGGGTGTTTTTATCCTGGACGGAATAAGCCAGTTCGGAGGATAATTGAATTTTCCGGGTAAGGGGAATATTTCCCTCGATATGGACCAGTCTACGGGCGGTGGGCGGTTTTAACCGTCGTGCCGGGCTGTAAAGGTCCAGGATCCGGGACCGTTCTTCCGGCGGAACATACTCATAATAAACTGATCCAGTAGTAGAGACTCTTCGCCGATATTCGCCATGGGCGCCATCGTAGATAAAATGGACTGAATATCGGTCGGATCCATCCGCAAAATAGGGATCGTAAATATAAATACCGTTGGCCAAGATATATTCTCCGCTGGAATCGGCCACCGCAGCCGGCTTCTCCACCGGTTCGTCGCCCGATTGACGCAGAAGTCCAAGATCCTCTTTCGAAAAGCGGGATAACCGCGTACTGCTCCGGTCCCGTTCTGAAAAATAGGAAACCTGGAAGCCTCCCCCTGTTCCCCATTCCTTGGAGAGAGAAGTCTCAATAATATCCTGACGATATCCATGGTCCAGGTACTGATATTCTACATGAATTTCGGAATCAAAATGAATGAGATGTTCCGGCGTGAAATACAGCTCCCCGGTGGTGTAGTCGATCGTATAGTCGTAACTTTCCCCTCTGGTGAGTCGCTGACCATCCAACCACACCTTCTCCGATCCGGCAGAGACCGTGATATTCCGGTTCCCATCACGGGCCGTGAGAAAATAGGGACCCTGGTTCCCCTCCTGACCTTTTAACTCCATTGTTCGATAGGAGCCTTTGGAACCTCCCAACCCGGCTGTCCCACTCCAGGAATCCATTTTGAACCGACCCTGGATGCCAACCATTGAACGCCGGTAGCGGTAAAACATTCCTGTATTGGATTCCAATAACACATCACCGGTATAAATCTGGCCATAAGGGTGTTCAATTTTCAAATACACACGATCCAGCTCTTTCAGCGAGGCCGTGGTACCATCCGGCTGGATTGGTAAGGTTTCATCCGCCAGAACACCGGAAACACGAATACGGTTCCCCAGATCGCCGGTTAACTGAAAATGCAGTCCCCCCGAAAACTGGGAGCTTCCATCCGTACTAAGTTCTAAGTTCCTGAAAAAGGTGCCTGATGATCGTAAATCGCTTGGGGAAGAATATTGATTCAAGGCCACCGATAACAATGCCCCCGTATCTGGCTGTGTTTTTTCTAAAGTCAATTCTTCCAACTTCGGCAGGTGGAGATATAAAGGGCCGACCGTTTCCGGTAAGGTAATGTTTACTGTGTCCTGTGTGAAAAATATTGTTTCAAGTGAATCAACAATGGCAATCGCAGTTGTGGAATCCTGATTCTCAACCTCTGGAAATTCCCTGTCCTGGGCTCCCAGAAAACCGAATAGGACGAGGGCGGTGATGTAACTAGTCACCTTCATATTCCACCTGCAATACACGATCTTCAAACAACACCATCAGGATGTTTCCATCAGCGACGACATCCAAAATATTTCCCGGCCCCGCTCTTAATTGAAACAATTCACTTTCCCCGTTACTCCAGACCTGGCCTTCCCCTTTGTGGTTTAGAATCACCCATTGATTCCGAACAGGAATCAGAAAAGCCGGTTCACGAATTTCCACACGGACGGATCGGAGCTTTCGGCCAACCGGTGAATAGATTCTGAATTGGGATCGGCACGGAAACAACAGTGCCAGTTCATTTCGTTCATTGACGGCCAGTTCCTGAACACAATTGATGCTTTCTGCTTCCTGATCCAAATCGATGAATCGATCAAATCCCGGTTCCTGCCGGTTTCCCCGCCAGACGGAATGGAATTCAGAGGAATAGATGAAAAAGTAACCCCTGGAATCCACTGCAACCTGCTTCGGGTATAAAAATTGACCATTTTTTTCATTACGTGTGATGAATTCGCCGACATAATTCAACCGTTGGTCGAACTGTACCAGCCGGTTTTGCGATTGATCACAAACAAAAAGGGACAAATTATACGTTTCCAGGTCCACCGGATCAAAAAGACCATCTTCTTCTTCCCCAAAGCCGGCGGAAAACTGAATCGTTCCCCCTGTCTCTTTTGCCAGACGTTTCGAATCCAGATCAAGAAACACCAAACCACTGGGAGTATTTTGTACCCGATCGGGGGTGAAAGTGTTGATGATGAGCGCCTGTGGCAGGGGATATACGCCCCGGTTTTGCCAGGAGGGTTGGGTCCAGGCAACCGTCCAAAACAATCCGAAGATGCTTATTCCAGCAAAAAGATCCTTTATCCGTCCGCCTCCGTGTGGACTGATTGCAGAGGATTCTTTAAAAACCATATTCCCAACCCGACCATTACGATCGATATAAGCTGGGCCCCGCTTAAACCGAATAAATACTTAGGATTGGTCCGGATGAACTCTATCAGGAAACGCTCCAGTCCTGCCAGAATCAAATAGGTAAAAAACAACTGACCAGTCACCTGGATTGATGTCCGCTTTTTCCACAAATAAACGAATATGAGCAATCCAACTGTCGTTTCATAGATCTGGGTAGGATGGACCTTTAAAACGCCCGGTTCAAATCCGTTCAGATTAATCCAGCTGAAATAGGTGGAAAAAATCTGGTAGGTTGAAGGTGGTACTCCGTTGGCAAAAGCAATGCCCCAGGGTAAATGGGTGGGAATTCCGTAATCATCTCCAACCAACAGACAGCCAATCCGTCCAATGGCATACCCCAGAATCAACAGGGGTGCCACAATATCGGCGAATTTAAGCCAGGGCAGGTCATTTTTCTTCAATACCCAGGTCACCGCCAGCATGCCGCCGATTAATCCCCCCAGAAACACGAGACCGGCTCCACTAAAGATCATGCCCGAAGGGTCCGCCAGCACCCGATCAAAATTTTCCAGCAGATAATAAATTTTCGATCCTAAGATACCCCCCAGGGCTGCTGCAAAGACAATATCCGCCGCCAATTTCGTGTCGTACCCTAACCGTTTCAAATCCTTGTTCAAAAAATAGTAACAGGCATAAAAAGCTACCATTAACATGAAACCATAGGAATTGATCACCAGGTGGATTTGCCACCCGAAAATATTAATCCTGCCGAAGTCGGCGATCACGGGCCACATTTACTGCTTTGCTCCACAATGACTGCAGAATTTATCCTCTTTCTCCAAAGGGTGACCGCAGGAAGTACAAAACTTTCCTTTTGGTTTTGCCCCAGCCCCCTCCTGCCGACGTTGACGGGAGAAAAGCAGGCCAATTACGACTGCCAAAACAGCCAGGATTGCCAACGGTTGCCATTGAGGCAGGGTATGGCGTACAGGAGCGGTCGTCCGGCTATTCTGCGGGGCGCCCATGGTTCCACCCCCTGAAAGCATGGCCTGTAACTGGATCATACTTGTCTTACCACTGGGATTGGAATAAGAAAAAGAAATTTCACGCACCGTATTCGCTTGGTAATCGTGAAGATGCAGCCGATGAAACGTGACACCATGTTGATCCTGGAAAACATCAGACTCTTTCTCTGAATAAGACCAGTCTTCAGCCACAATCGGTTCTTGTACAATGAGATGGGCTTTTTCCAGGTCCTCGCTGATCTGCATGGTGAAGGTACCGGAGCGCCGGTCTCCGTTTACTTCCATATTGTAAAAAACAAAGGTACGAAATTCCGTCTCCGTCAGATTCAGATGAATGTAATGGCGATCACCCGCTGTCTTCACCATCACGGGAAGGACAGCATTCTCATCACTTTCAGCACCGCTGATGAAAAAGACAGAATCGGTATTGGCCGGGACAGTAATTTCCACTGCAAACGGAAGAGCAGTCGAATCGGTAATACCATCGATTTCCACCATGACACCTGGAAAATAATATTCCGGATAAACGACAATATTGAATTCCTTAAATTTTGAATTCTGGCCCCAGGCCAATGCCATAAAGAAGAGCGTTGAGCATATGACTTTTTTGAACATGATTATTTACCCCATTTTAGAGCGTGAAAATTACGTCGATCTGTCGTTAAACCATGGTCTTATTTGGAAAAAGCGGAAAATTGATTCAGAAGGCGGTGAAATGAAAAAGGGCTCGAATAAGGACATGCCAGCGTGTGTAATATCCGGAAACGAAATATTCCATTTAACCAAAGGATTGAATCATGGAAGAGCACAACAAACGACCGTCTGACTTCATTGGTATGGGGATGGCATTAGGAGCCGGTCTTGGTACGGCCGTTGGAGCTGTCCTGGGAGCGGTTTTAGAAGATGTGGGCCTGTGGATCGGGATTTGTCTTCCCATTGGAACATCCATCGGTATGACGATCGGGATCGCCAGGTCCAAATCGAGAAATTCAAAACGACCCCATTAATTGGAGCAGATCCAGGTTTTCTCAGCGAATATCTTCCACATTTGAAAACAGCGTCATTCGAACCGGAATAGCATCGCTGAAACGCTCCCCATAGGGTTTATTGACCACACGACCGTCCATATTGATAAATAATCCTTCATCGTAGGCAGTTCGTATCAATCGGCCAAAACCCTGGCGAAAACGAATAATGGCCTCCGGAACACCAAAATCCAGGAAACGGTTCCCCCCTTGCTCTTCTAGTAAGGAGCCGTAGGCACGAATAACGGGTTCATCCGGTACATCAAACGGTAATTTTGTAATAATCAGGATCTCCAGCAGTTCACCGGGGAAATCGATCCCTTCCCAGAAGGCGTTGGTCCCCAACAATATTCCGTTTTTGGTTTCTTTTAAGCCCCGTATTAATCCCTGACGGGAGGTCCCACGCTGCTGGGCAAAAATCGGCAGGGAATGTCCCTCCGGCTTGCTCCTCAATTCCTGGAGTGTCTTATTTAAAGCATCTCTTGATGTAAAAAGTGTTAATATCCTTTTATTATGTTTCTTATGAAGGTTATATATTAAAGACGCAAGGATATCGGGACGCTGACCGTCGAGCCGGGAATACTGGTAGTATTTCACCTGTTCCTCGTACAGGAAAGGGCTATCGAAAATAGCGGTTTTTGTTTCTTTGGCGTTTACCTGATCCAGTCCGACACGATGGAGAAAATAATCAAAACTTTCCTCAGTCCTTAAGGTAGCGCTGGTCAGTACAGCGCTTCGTAACGATTGGAATAAGCCTCCTGTTAAATCTTCAGCTAAATCAACGGGAGCCCCCTGAAGTGTGACAAAAAATTGGGATTGATCACCACTATTCCGGAATACACCATCGAACCAGTAAACCCGGTTTTCATCCTGCTTCATGGTCAGATCCTGGATAAGCCTGATGGCTTCCTGTAAAAGAGCTTCCCCATAGTCAAAATGTTGGTGCATTTCCGGATAATCATTCCTGGTTTCATCAATATTCAGTAATTCCAGTCGAATGGCATTAACGGTTTTCATTACATGATTAAAACAACGCACCAGCGCTTCCAGTTCAGGCGCCACCGGCCCAAAAGTTTCGACCAGATTCTGAATAATCCATTTCTTGGAATATTTTGCCTCCGGATCAAACTGGTGTTGAATATGGGCGCGCAGCTGATCAAAAAAGGCTTTGATGGCCTGGCGACTGGAGTCCACCTCCTGGGATAAGGATTCCCTCAGTGTCAGGAACCGTGGATGCAGTTCTCCCAGGGATTTCAACCGGTTATTCCATCGATTGGAATGGTTTCGCTGAGGATCCACGTGATCCAGAAAAAACATCAGAATGCGTTGGTCCAGGACTTCCGTCAGCTGATTGTAAGCCGATTTAATAATATTATGGGCCTCATCAATGATGAGTGTATCATGGGGCGGTAGAAAACCAGTCAGGCCCGGATCATCCCCTGTTCGTGCCTTTACATCGGAGATTAATAAGGCATGGTTCACAATAATCAGGTTTGAATGGAAAAGGGCTTTCCGCAGGGGACCAAAATAACACCCTTGATTCCGGGCACAGATCTGGGTCGTGCAAAAACCCGGTTCGCTTTGAATCAGCGCTGTCAGGCGGAAGGAACGGGTCGTGGAAAAGCCGGGACACTCATCCAGATCCCCAGTACGGGTCCACTCTTGCCAGATTAAAACCGGTAGAAGGGCCGTGGCCTCCTCCCCATTCAGTAATTTATCCGCATTCCCCAATAACCACTGGAGTCGTGTTTTACAGATGTAATTGTTGCGCCCTTTCAATACAACGGCCTGGAGCGAAACATCAATCGCCCGGGCCAGCTGGGGCAAATCTTTATTGAATAATTGATCCTGGAGATGTTTTGTGTAACAGGAAATAATTAAAGGGTATTCATCGTCATTGGTGAGCGCATATTTCAAAGCGGGGAAGAGATAAGCCATTGTTTTCCCCAAACCCGTCCCTGCTTCCACGACACCAATGCGATCGTCTGTTTCCAGAGTTTCCTGGACAAATCGGGAGTATTGCACCTGAATTTTCCGCTCTTCATAGGAAGGAAAGGTCTGGCTAAGACACCCACCGGCTCCAAGAACGGAATCTACATCCAGTTGACGAATATCCTTCCGGCCTTCGTAATTAAAAAGATTCTCAGGAACCGGTTTCTCGATGGCAGAGGGGATTAATCCCTGTTTCAAATCCCCCCGTTGAGCCAGCGTATTGGCCAAATCAATAAACAGCCGTTTATTGAAAATATCAAATGGCTTCATCAGGGCCACGATTTTTGAAATCACTTCCAGGGGGTAACTGGCGGCTTCGGCGATCAGTTCCACAAAACTGTGGCCGCAGTTTTCTGTATCAGCTTCCGCCCGGTGGGCATTGTCTGTAGAAAACCGAAAGAAATCTGACAGAGCACTTAAATTATGGTTTGCCTGAAAATACAGGAACATGCGCGACAGGGGCAGGGTGTCATAATAATTCCGCTCCGGAAGCAGTTTTCCATGCCGTTCAGCCAGAGCGGTAAGAAAGGCATGATCGAAAGCGGTATTATGGGCCACCATGGGCCAGCTCCCCATGAACTCCCAAAAATCATCCAGGATTTGATCTTCAGCAGGAGCCTTGGAAACCATGGCATCGCTTATTCCGGTAATGTCGGTGATCAGGGCAGGGATTGATCGACCAGGGTTCAACAGGGTGACATAACGGTCCACAGGCTTCCCGTCTTCAAAGCGGATGGCGGCAATTTCAATAATCCGGTCGCTGCGGGGATCCAGCCCCGTTGTTTCAAAATCAAAAGCAATAAAGGTACTTAGATTCAGATGCTGTAGCAGTTCAGATCGATCCATCCCCATTATCCTTGATTGAGGCCATGGTTTACCATGGTATCCCCTCCCCTATTCCAGGTCTACTTTAAAGGTGGGAAATACCTCACCGGATCGGAAATAGTGATAATATCGAAGCCCCCAGAACAGAATGACTAAGAGAATGAAAAACCAGGGCAGGCGCATCCCGATAAAAACAGCAGGAATAGAAACACCGTAAATCCGGGCACGCCGATAATGGCGGGCATGGTTGGGGAACACCAATGTCACCAGCGGAAAAGGAAGGTAAACGGCAGCGGCAGTACTGCAGACAGGATCGTCATTCAAAAAACCAACCAGAACCGCAATCAGGGTTAATAATACGACAATGACGAGCCGGGAAGCAGGTTTGGAATGGGGAGCAACCCATCGACCATTTTCGGATTGTGTCATGGGAATGGAAAAAACCAGCCAGTTTGCCAGGTACAGGAATAAATAGGGTATACTTGCGATATAGATTTCTGGATTGAACCCATGATCCAGGGTCCCGGCCACGTAAAGAATAAACCCGATCGCCAGAATCAACAGGGCATCTTTAATGGATTCGACCCGTTTAGGAAACTGGGGATAATGGAGGAACAATCGGGTCCACGGAATTACCAGGAAAAGGAGCAGGATAACCAGGAATGAAACAGCTGAAAAATCCCAATACAACCAGCGATTTCCCTCAGCGTAGGCCATTTGTGTCCCACTCAGGACCATGCACCAGAATCCAAACCAGTACTTGGGACCGAACGGTTTGAGGAAATCGAAGGATTTGGTTTGCTGCTGGAACCACCGGTAGGGATTGGAACCGACAGGAATAAGGCGTGCGACAATCACAGGGTCAAATCAGGCCAATGGCATTCAGGAAAACGATAAAAATCATGACCGGCGCCAGGTATTTTAAAAAGATCCGCCAGCCCGTTACCAGCAAAGGTGTCCGTTCAAACAATTCCACAGCCCCTTTTTTCAATTCTACCAGAGCCTTGTCAAACCCCCAGATCCAGGCGACAAACAGGGAGATGAAAAATCCCCCAAAGGGGAGGAGAATATTAGAGGCCAGATAATCGGCTGTATCAAAGAAATTCTTCCCAAAAAAGGTGACATCCTTCATCACATTAAACGACAGAGCACTGGGAACACCGAAGAGGAAGGTAACAAAGCCGAGAATGAAGACGGCCCGGTGCCGCTTCCAGTTCAATTCATCCACAAAATAAGCCACAACCACTTCCAGGAGGGAAATGGCTGACGTGAGGGCAGCCAGGGTTAAAAGGGTGAAAAACATGAAGGCCCAGATCATGCCACCGGGGATTTTGGCAAACACGACGGGAAGTGTGTGAAAAATCAGGCCTGGACCTGCGGCTGGATTCTGCCCTGTGGCAAATACAGTGGTAAAGATGGCAACCCCCGCCAGCAGGGCAATCAAAGTATCCAGAATGACAATCTGAAGTGCAGAAACAGGAATATTGTCCTTTTCGGTCATATAGCTGCCGTACGTCATCATCGCCCCCATCCCCAGGCTGAGGGTGAAAAAGGCATGCCCCAGAGCCACCAGGACCGAATTGGCAGAAATTTTACTCCAGTCAGGATTCAGTAGAAATGCCATCCCTTTTCCGGCCCCCGGCAGGGTTAACCCGCGGATCACCAGCATAATCAATAAGATAAATAAGAGCGGCATCATGATTTTGCTGCCCCGTTCAATTCCCCATTTTACCCCGGCATAAACCACCACCATACAGAGGATGGAAAAGAAGGCGTGAAACCCGACGATCCAGGCGATATTCTCTGTCAATTTCGTGAAATGGACCGAAGCCAAAGAGGGGTCGGTGAATGTGGCAAAAACACCACTGAGCGATTCCACCATATAGCCGACCGACCAGCCGGCAACGACACTATAAAATGAGAGAATGACAAAACCAGCCAATACGCCGATTCCACCGATGGCAACCCAAAGGGGACGCCCGCTCAGTCGCCGAAAGGCACCGACCGGGTTCCGCTGGGTCGTCCGTCCCATGAGGATTTCAGCAATTAGAACCGGCAATCCAATCAGGGATATGCAGATCAAATAAATAATGATGAAGGCAGCACCGCCATTCTGACCGGCAATATAGGGGAATTTCCAAATATTACCCAGTCCGATGGCTGAACCGGCTGCTGCCAGAATAAATCCGAACTTTGAACCCCAATGTTCTCTATTTTCAGGCATAAGCGTCTATTTCTCTTCTGTTGGTTGTTCCAAATCTTCTTCCATGACCGTTTCAAACGGCTCTAAATGTGCATCTACCACCGCGTCAAGCAGCCCGTAAATATAGATAAATCCCATCCACCAGGCATATTTATTTCGCTTCTCTAGGTACCGCCGTTTGGGTAAGTCCATCGTGTTGGTGTAATTCCGGTAGTGATCCCCATTTACGGACCATCGCCAGGCGGCGAGAGATTCCAGTCCGATCAGAACCACCCCTTTTAAAATTTTCCGATTATAAAATTGACCACCTCCCGGAAATATCAGGGCGTAGTAAGCTGCTTTTTTAGGACTTCTGAAATGAAGGGAATCGCTTTCCTGGGCGTTTAATAGTCCCGTTAGAATAAAAAGCCATAAGACCACAATTAGTCGCTTCAAAGCAATACCAGAAATCGAAAGATCAAAAGATTAAGGCACAATTCAAGAATTGGGTTTTAAAGGGTGGCAATGCACTCGATTTCAATATCGGTTCCCCCGGGAAGTTTAGCCACTTCCACCAGCGAACGGGCGGGTGGTTCCATTCCGGTAAAGCGATGATCAAAGACCGCATTAATCTCTTCATAACGACTGAGATCGGTCACAAATACGGTGAATTTCACCACCTGACCCAAATCCGAGCCGGCTGCAGTCAGGATGGCATTTAAATTGTGAAGGATCTGGTCGATCCGCTGTTTGAAATCACCCGCAACAATTTTTCCTGTCCCCGGGTCGATGGGAATCTGACCCGCCGTAAAAACAAAACCATTGGAAACAACGGCCTGGTTGTAAGCCCCGATTGGCGCCGGCGCCAAGGGTGTGTTAATAATACGTCTTTCCATTCCTGCCTCCTATTCGAATAGACACATAGTTGCCAATCCTATTTTAGGATCCAGTTTTCGCTGACGGTTCGAATGAATTTTCCGTACGATAAATTCTCCTACGGCTGCTACCCGCGCTTCAAATAAATGGCCACCGGTTAAATTCAAGTCATGATTGCCCAGAACGACGTGGGCATGAATAAAGGGATCATTATCCTTGAGAATGACATTACCTTCAAAGTTTACCAATTCATACACCTCCGGCAGTTCCCGACGAATATATTGTTTTGCAGGCACATCGAAAGCTCCTAATTCAATCTCCTTCACGGCTCCAATGCCTGAGATCTGACCGTTTTCGATTTGATGGTTCCGGCAGAAATCCGTCAAAGTGGCCATAACCGGTTCGTTTTGTTCCACATAGACGATGTAAGTGTCTCCGTCCTGGCTGTATTGCATAGTTATCGTAAATCCTTTGTTAATACGGTTTGAATAATCTCCTGGCATTGCTCCAACGCCGGTGCCAATGATTTATTGTCTTTTCCCCCGGCCGTAGCCAGGTGCGATTTCCCACCGCCGCCGCCGCCCATAAGACCTCCAATCTGCCGCGCCAGATCACCTGCTTTTACGCCTTGAGCCACCAGATCAGGCGTAACAACAACAACAACGGATGGTTTCGTATCACCTTTTGTTCCCAGAACACCGACTCCGGACCCCAGCTGCTGGAGCAGCCGGTCACCCACGGACTTCAGATCTGTCACGGATTCAGATTCTACTTCTGATACCACAACTGACATAGTTCCAATTTTTTGCCCGGATTGGATGAGTTTTCCAACGTCAATGTTTCCCCTGTCTCGGGGCCCTTTTTTTAATTCCCGCTCCAACTGTTTTCGCTGTTCCACCAACTGTACAACCCGTTCCGCAATCTGTTCCGGGGCACAGTTCAGAATCGAGCGGACAGACTCCAGAATAAAAGTCTGATCCTGCACAAATTTCAGCGCACCCTGACCGGTGACAGCAACAATCCGGCGGACTCCCGCTGCCAACGACATTTCTTCAGTAATTTTGAAAAAACCAATATCCCCCGTCCGATCTACATGGGTCCCGCCGCAGAGTTCCTTGGAAAAACCGTCAACGGTCACGACCCGAACTTCATCGCCGTATTTTTCGCCGAAGAGCGCCACCGCTCCCTCTTCGCGAGCTTTATCATAAGCCTTCACTTGAATATCCAGCGGTTTGTTCAATAAGATTTCCCGGTTCACAATGATTTCAATTTCACGAATCTGGTCAGCGGTGATCTTTTCAAAATGGGTTAAATCAAACCGTAAATAGTCGGGATGGACCAGAGATCCGGCCTGATGGACATGTTCCCCTAAGACCTGTTTTAAAGCGGCATGCATCAGATGGGTGGCGGTATGATTCTTCCGGATTTTCTGGCGCCGCTCCCCGTCCACTTCACAATTCACCGGATTTTCAGCCCCGGAACGGTCAAAAGAACCCCGGCAATAGTGAATAATGGCATCGCCGTCTTTTTTAACGTCCACCACCTCCAGAGCAAGGGAATCGTTCTTTATCCAGCCCTGGTCTCCCACCTGACCCCCCGATTCGGCATAGAACGGTGTCTGATCCAGGACAAGTAAATAATCCTTATTATTTTGGGCTACTTTCCGGATCCGGGATTCGAGCGCCAGTTGATCGTATCCTTTGAATTGAGAATGATCGCCCGTAGACACAATCTCCCACTGGAGATCCCTGGTCTGACGTTTAAACTTCCCAGCCGCTTTGGCACGTTGTTTTTGTTGTTTCATTTCCTGTTCAAACCCCTCCTTGTCCACGGTCAATCCCCTTTCACGGGCCATGAGTTGCGTCAAATCCAGGGGGAATCCGAATGTATCGTAGAGTTTAAATGCCTCCTGCCCGGGAATTTGTTTCCCCGACAAACCGGAAACAATTTTTTCAAAATGGTTCAGTCCCCGATCCAGAGTTTCATTGAAGGAGGTTTCTTCCGCCCGAATAACATTTTCGATGTGGGCCTGTTTTTCCCGCACCTCCGGGAAGACGCTGCCCATGATTTCCCCTACGGTTCTCACCAGTTGATACAGGAAAGGTTCATGGCAGTCCAACATGCGACCAAACCGGGCCGCTCGTCTTAAAATCCTTCGCAATACATATCCCCTCCCATCGTTGGAAGGCATACCCCCATCGGCAATGGAAAATGCCAGCATACGAATGTGATCAGCGATCACCTGAAACGGAATGGCCTGATCCTGAAAGGATTTTCCGGTTAATGCTTCTGTCTTTGCAATCAGTGGTTGAAAGAGGTCCGTTTCATAATTACTGCGCTTCCCCTGTAAGACAGTGGCAATTCGTTCCAGGCCAGCTCCCGTATCCACGTGCTTTTCGGGCAAATCAATCAGGGAACCGTCTTCCTGGCAGTGATTCTGGATAAAAACCAGATTCCACAATTCCCAGTATTGATCTGACTGGTTCACACCCTCAGGTGACTGCTGGCTTAAATCATCGCCTATAAAATAATGGATTTCGGAGCAGGGACC
>CAZIIM010000008.1:39322-61244 GCA_964539305.1 uncultured bacterium
GTGACTGCTGGCTTAAATCATCGCCTATAAAATAATGGATTTCGGAGCAGGGACCGCAGGGACCGGTTTCACCCATTTCCCAGAAGTTCTCCTTTTTCCCGAATTTCAAGACCCGGTCCGGATGGATATCCGTGACTTTCGTCCAAAGTTGAAATGCCTCATCGTCCTTTTCATATACGGTGGCCCATAAACGATCCTTGTCCAGTCCCCACACTTGTGTAAACAGTTCCCAGGCCCATTGAATCGCTTCCGCCTTGTAATAATCGCCGAAGGACCAGTTTCCCAGCATTTCAAAAAAAGTATGGTGAAAGGTATCCACACCCACCTCTTCCAGATCATTGTGTTTTCCGCTGACGCGGATACATTTCTGACTATTGACGACCCGTTTAAACTCGGCCTGTTTTTCTCCGAGAAAGATGGTTTTAAACTGGTTCATGCCCGCATTGGTGAACAGTAAGGTGGGATCGTCAATCGGAATGACGGGGGCACTGCGAATAAAACGGTGACCCCGTTCTTCAAAAAACTTAATAAAGGTTTCCCTGATTTCTTTGCTCAGCATTATTTCTACAAGTTGAAACTGGTTTCAATATTGGTGATATCGACTCTCTCTGCCGCACCGCGGATATGTCCATCCCCATTGAGATCCCGGAAGGTTCGGCGAAACGTGTATTGAATCACCAATCCAGACCCCATGGAAATTCCCACCTGATACCCGAGGACAGCGCTTTCGGTGAATTCGAATTTAAACGGATTTGGGACATTCCGCTGCTGATAAAATGCCCGGGCCTTATTTATTCGTCCGAGAGATTTCTTCAACCGGAGCGAAGCCCTGAAATTCCGGTTATAGCGCCTGGAGAATTTATCCTGATCCGGGGACCATAACTCACCGACGAGATTATTGTAGGAAGCCACCGCCACGAGGGCTGAACCCAGATTAAGACGCAGACGGCTGAAATAACCGGACTGTTTCCCATAACGACCCAGGCGCGATTCCTTGGAGATTAGCTGCAAATCCCCGGAAGAATCGGCAGAAACAATGATACGCTCCACTTCATAGGATCGGTCCCAGTACCCGAATTCAAACCTGCCGTTAGGGATAAAACGGTATTCAAAACTGAATATGGCCGGTCCCACCTGAGTTGCCACACCCAGCGGTACGAATCCCATTCCTAAAGGTTGCCGTCCATTTCCATTGGGGCGGTTTGTTTTACCCATCATTTTGGCCGCCTGGGCATAGAGCGACACCAACAGCCCTTTCTCTGCCAGGAGGGGTAAACCCACATCAAACGCCAGACCATAGACCGGATCGCTCGTCGAACGCAGGTTTAAGGGCTCCCCTTTGCGCTCAATATTCTGGTCCAAAACCAGGGTCCCACCATTCCACCCCGGCACTTGACTATCCAGCGTGTCCGTAATCCCGTCCCCGTCAATGTCCATTTCCGCTGGATCGTTGTCATCCAGGCCATCTCCATCCGTATCGACCCACCATTTGGATGATTGAGGAAAATCATCAACAATATCGGGACGGCCGTCTCCGTCCGAATCTTTCAGTCCCAGGTATTGGTTCCGGTCTCCCACCAGGGATATTCCCATGGGAATATTGAAAAATTTCCGCGTTCCGACCCGAACACCAAATACGCCAATGTTTTCCTTAAAGTCATTTACAAATACTTCCGCATTCAGTTTTTTCCCGTTCAGTTCCAAATCCATCCCCACTTTCCGCACCTGGGGGAATAACAGCGAATTGGAATATTCATTGACCAAAATACCGTATCCCAGATCTACCCGGTCCAATGCACCCACTTTTCCATAGACTGGATCCCCCGGAAGGCCGTATCGCAGATAATAAATTTTGTCGATCAAAGTATTTTTAACCGCTGTCGTATTGGAAAAATCCCACTCATCTCGATGAATTCGTCCCTGTTCGTCAAAATAAATGACAAGATCCAAAGCCAGTCCGAATTTTCCTATGGGAATGACCGGTCTCACGGCAACCTGATTCCAGACCTTATTATCCAGGGTAACCGAGCCCACCGAACCCTGGGTCTGGACACCCGTCTGGGCAACCAATAGGGACAGAGCAAGTAAAACAGTACTTAATACAGGAATGATGGGTCGTTTCAGGAACATAATAGGGCTGGAAATTACCCAGCGCCTTCTCACGGGTACAACGTCTAATTCCTCCGGCGGATTATCAATTCTTTCTTAAATTCAACTACCACTAACCAATGATCCCATTCAACAGGTTTCTGAATTGCAATTCAATAAACTAAACTTTTTCCGCACTCATGTTTCCCGATGGATCATCATAGGATTCCTCCTGCAGACAGGTCCATTCACCCCAACCCTGTATGCCAGCAGTCCCGTTGGCATTTCTTCCCTCTCTCTGGAAACCAAGCAGAATGGAATTTTCATCCGTATTCAATCCACCGCTCCCATTCCACCGGCAGAAGTTACAGGGTGGAGTGACGAAAATACGGGCTGGTTTTATATTACGATCCATGGCGCAGATGCGGATACAGCCAAAATTGAGTCTGCCAGACACCCCTACCCCGTGACTAAAATCGAGTGTACCCGGGCAGGTGAGTCTATTCAAATCGGATTAAAACTTCAGACGACGGTGGAACAATTTGAATTTTACCACTCCAACGATCCGCCGGAAATACTGGCCCTGTTGCGTTTTCCCCTCTCAGAGGTCCTGGCATCCATTGAACCCCTGGAAAACAAATCCATCAGCACTTCTTATGAAGATCCCCGTTACAAGGCTCTCATCCGAGGGCTGTACTTCAGTGGTGCCAGTTTGACCACCGCCGGGTTATTCGCCGGCTCAAACCGGAAAGGATGGGAAATTCCCATTGGTCTGGGACTGGTGACAACCGCCTATGTTATAGATACGTTTATTCACGGGAGAAAAAAATGACGGAACACATGCGATACTTTGCACTTTTCTATGTACTGGGGTTAGTATTGATGGCCTTGTTCATTCGCTTTTATCTTTGGAAGAAACGGCAACAGAAAATCAAAAAAGAAGAATCAACGACACCTTTTAAAAAATAATGTCCCCCTTTTCCCGCCATCCGTTCATCCTGTTGCCCCTATTGACCCTGTCGCTGCTTTCCGCCAAAACAGTTAAAATGGCTTCTGAAACTGTTATTTCGGGATTTAACGGTGATCCTTCTATTCACCATTTAACGCCCTACCTGCTGGAAATAGCCCGGAATGGCCATTCCCTTTCTGAAAGCGAAAAGGCACGTCTTGAAAAAATCGGCTTTCAGTTTAATTCTGCTTTGGTCAATCGCTCCCAGGGGAGTCGGGATGAGGCAGCCGGTCTCGATCAGAGTTACGACAGGGGTATGTTTCGCCTCCACTACACAACCAGTGGCGCCCACGCTGTAAATAGTCTGGATTCGGATGGTAATAATATCCCCGATTACGTGGAATTCATTGCCGGGACCCTGGATTCCGTTGCCCAGGTGAATCTCCAGATTGGCTATATCCGTCCCCCTTCCGACGGCTGGTATTCTGCCGCCAGGGATAAAGGCGGTTCCGATCACTACGATGTTTATCTCCGCAATATTTCTTCAAATCTCTATGGTTACGTCCAGCCGGAAGATTATGCACAGGGTGACGGTAATAATGAAAATTCTTCCGCAACCGAAGTGAACGCATTCACCAGTTATATGGTCCTGCGGAATCATTACAATTTCTTTCCCGGGGATGAAACCTCCAATCTGAGGGTGACCATCGCCCACGAATATTTCCATGCCATTCAGTTCGGATATGATGGCTGGGAAGAAGGCTGGCTTCTGGAGGCAACGGCGGTCTGGATGGAAGAAGTCATGTTTGACGAGATTAATGATTGTTATCAGTACATGCCCACCTGGTTCGATGAACCGGAAAAAGCACTGGATGCTAATGGAAATCACTGGTACGGATCTTTCATTTTTTTCGAGTACATTGATGAACACCTGGGAGGTAGACCGGTGATTCGACGAACCTTTGATTACAGTGTTTTGAAAAACAGCCAGAAAGGGGATTTCAGTCACTGGGCCATCAATCGGGCCCTGGAGGAAAATGGTGCCACTTTCAGTGCTGCCTTGAACGGAATGGTGATTGCCAATCGTATCATGAGTTCCGCGCTCACTGCGGGAGATTATACGTATGAAGAAGCAGGCTCTTACCCTGTTCAGGGTCCAACCGTTTTTGCAAATGAGTATTTTACCACCGGGCATCAGGACACAATCACAAGTACCGGATTAGAAAGGTTTGCCAGCCAGTATATCAGTCTCGTTACCTCCACTCCTGTAAAAATTGAACTTTCCAATCTATCGGGGCCGGTTACGGACTTGATGATGCATGTTATTTTGAAGATGGAAAATGGTTCGTATAAAATTATTTCCGGACCCTCGCTTAACGTGGACCCGGTAGGGGTTCAAACCATTTACCTGGCAGTGGTAAGTCAGGATACGGTGGGGGATGCCTGGGATTACACAGTTGTTTTCCAGGATGGGAAACCGGGGACCAATCCATTGGTACCGGAAGAATTCCTGCTCTCCGACCCTTACCCCAATCCGTTCAACGGACGGAGTCAGTTTTCAATCTATATGTTTGACGACCGCTTTGTAACCATTGATGTGGTGGATCTGGCTGGACGGCAGGTGGCTCAAATCTGGAAGGGGGATCTGGCGGTGGGTAATCATATCCTTAGTTGGGACGGAAAAACAAAACGCGGTGCCCGGGCAAGTTCCGGCGTTTATTTTCTGGCTGTAAGGGGGACTCAAACGCAGGAGTGGAAAAAACTAACGCTGGTAAAATAAAGGAAGGGGTTTATTACCCGTATATTTCCCGTTTGATGCGTTTTTTATCCACACCCAATTCCTGAAGGGATCCCAGCACACTCTCCATGAAACGGGGGCGGGGCTGTTCCCCGGTCTCCCGTGCCCTGATTTTATCATATTTGGAAATGGCAGGTCCGCAAACAAAAATGAGGGGATCATCCAGTTGCATTAGTTCAAATTCAATTAACGCCCGGTTGACCCGTCCCTGAACGAAAATACCTTCAATGTGTTTGGGAGCCGGTTCCCGGGTAATGGAAAAAACAATCTTCAGTCGATCGGGATATTCTTCATGCAGTTTTAAAAACTGACGGGCGTAAATCGTGTCTTCCCAGGTCTTATTGCTGTAGATCAGGGTATGTTTGATATTTTCGTAATTCCGGAGAGTATATTTAATGATACTGTAGTTGGGAACAACGCCACTCCCGGCACAAATGTGAAGAATATTCTCCGGAATTTTGTCATCGGCCGGAAGAGTATAGGGACCGGTAAAACCGGTGACGACCATTTTCCTTCCAGCGGTGGTTCGTTTGGTCAAAATGGGAGAGAGTAAAGGCGGGTATTTGGTAACACCGGTAATATAGCGTTCTTCTTTAATTGTAATGGCCAGGTACGGTTCATCCGGGGCACTGGCAATGGAATAGGCGCGCGGTAACTCCGGTTTTCCTTTCAGGTCTTCCAAATAGGCAACCCAGCGCTCCAGGGCCTCAAACTGATGGGGGTCAATGGTCAAGAAATGGCCTGGAAGATAGTCCAGATGATCATTCCCGGTGAACAGGACAAGAGTGGTCGTTTCCGGTGTTTCCACAATGGTTTCAGCCACCATAACCTCCATAGTAGTAATTTTACGACGTCTTTCGGTATTCATGAATTAATGCTCCATCCTCTGCTTAAACGAATTGGTTAAAATTTCTTCGTGATTGAAAGGGCAAAATTACGCTCTTCACCCATATTTCGTTCCAGTTCCGTGTAATAATATTGAAACAGGTTTTCTCCCCGCAATAAAAATTGCCAGCCATGAAATGAATACGACAAACTACCGTTCCACAAATGGATGGGTACCCGCCGGTCCTGACCGGTCTGGGGATTCTCCTGGAACAATTCCACTTTTTCGATCCGGCTTGAATATCGATATTCAAGGGTAGTCGTAATACCGAATAGGCGGGTTGCCAGTGTGGTTACCAGGGAATGACGGAACCGGTAGGACAGAGTATCAATGACAGTATCTTTTGCATTAATGGCCACCGGGTCCAGCCAGGTGTAGGCCAGATTAAAGAGAATGCTGTTTTTCAGCAATCCACCCTGAACGCCCAACTCAGCCCCGCTGATCCGGGCTCTGGTAATATTCTCGAAATGAATGACACCTTTTTCATCGGGTGTAGGTTCCACTAGTTGGTCGAAGGTGGAACTGAACAGGGCGCCATCCATTTGAAGATTGGACAGCCAGCCATTCCCGGGAATCATCATGGTCGTTCCCAATTCATAGGAGGTGCTGGTTTCAGCCACCAGATCCGGGTTCGGTTCCACCTGAAATACATTCAGTTGGGAGCGGGTAAACATTTCAGCGACTGTGGGTACGCGAAACCCGCGGCTGACTGAGCCCCGGAAGGAAAGCCATTCGGCCTGATGCCAGTTGAAAGCAATCTGGGGCGCCAGTCTCTGGTCCAGTAATTTGCGGTCCACAGAATAGCGTTCATACCTCCCACCTACCGTTACTGTCAATTTATGGATGAGACGAGCCTGGGTGAGAAAGTAGGCCGCTGTAGACAAACTGGAATGATTCCCGAAAATTTTGGCGTCAATCCCTGCCTGTTGGAGAACGACTCCACTGGTGGTCTGGACCCGTTTACCCAGACTGGAATTCATCTGCACTTCCCCGAACCATTTCCGTTCATTGGAATAGTCCTGATTCGTCCGACCATAATTCTGCCACCAGACATCATAAAGGGCTGTCCGGATTTTAATGGTTGTGCGATTGGAATACAGAATATTGAAAAAACCGTTTAGATTGAGCTTGGTTCCTTCTGCATAATCTTTTTCATCCCCTCTGGGCGCCTCGAACGGATGGGCGGCATTTTTCCATTGGGAACTTAAACCGCCTTTACTGGCGTAATAATTGCCATAAAAGGAAGCATTATACCTTTGAGCAAAATTCAATTTTATTTTTCCCGTAATATTGGCAGCTTGATCCCAATCCAACTGAGAATACCCTTCATCCTTTTTAAGCTGGAGACGCATCCAAGCACTATGGGGCCCCAAAGGACGGGAATGGGTCATTTCCACAATGTTAAACGTCCCGGGATTGTTTCTCCATTTCCATTGTTTGTATTTGGGTTGGCTGTAAAACCCGGATTTAATAAAAAACCGCGTTTCGGGCTCAGCAGGCGCATTCCGGGTCAGAATATTGACCACACCCCCCAGAGCACTGGAACCATACAGAGCCGAGCCTCCCGACTTTACAATTTCAACCCGTTCTACTTCGGAAGTGGGTATAATAGACCAGGTAATATTCCCGGCAGCGGACCCCAATAAGGGTACACCATCCAGTAACAGGAGTGAACGATCACCGGTCCCCAGCGAATAACCCGAAGCGCCGCGGATATTAAGTTGACCTTTTACCGTATTGATTCCGGCTTCGTAGGGTAAAACTTCAGTCAGATCAACAGCGCCTTTATCCTGGATTTTCCTGGGCGATATGACGGTCACCGATAAAGGAGTTTCCATAATATCCTGCTCTTTACGGGTCGCTGTCACAACCACCTGGGGAGCCGAAAGCACATCTTCGGTTAACATCAGGTTTAATTCGATCGTTTCTCCCGGTCGAACCGTGACATGGCGGCGGATTTTGCGGTAACCGATCATGGAAATCAATAAATCGTAATCACCGGAAACCAGACCCGATAATTCGTATTCACCCTCCGAATTGGAAGCGGTACCAATGAAAGTATTTTTCACCAAAATATTCACTCCGGCCAAGGGACGGCCCGTTGATTCGTCCACAATGGTACCGGAAATACTGCCGGTTTGGGCCGTTAAGACCGTCAAAACAATCAGGGGAATGGAGATTAACTTTTTCAAGGCTAAAACGTAATAATCTGATCGCTTCGAATGACCTTTTTCCCCCTGATAGTCACCGGAAATTGAATCTCAGGACTTTTATTCAGGATCGTCAGCGGTAAATCGCCGGCGGCGATAATGGAATCAAAATTGGCGAAGAAGAGGACGGGGTCCATGAGCAACCCAACCGCCGCCACGAAATAGACGCCATCTTCCAGTTGGAAAAAGAAATCACTTTCTTCCGCCCCGGGCAAATCAGGTGTACTGTAAGTGACTAAATAATCGGTTAAATGTCTTTCGTCCAGTCCGGTCAATACAATCAGGGCTGCTGCTTTAATACTATCGGGCCAGGCACCCTGATATTCCACAATACCTTCAATTCCGGAAACCGGTTCGAGGCTGTCAGGGTCCTCACAGGACAGAGACAGGAATAGGCAACCGGAAACAGCGGTTGCCAATAGGATTAAGCGAAAACGCATTTTAAATCTTCTAACATTGAAACATTATTATCAGCCGAGTGAAGATAGGAAAATGATCGGCGCACTGCAACCTTCAATCCAGTAGCCATCCCTGGGCAGGTACTTTTTCAAAATAAATCAAGTGTCCAGCGGACTTGAGGACTTACCTCGGATAAAATTCCTTAATAGCTTTTATCGTTAACAAATCCAGTGGATTTCCCCGCTTCCTAAAATAAAAATAAAAAAATAAATATTCAGAATGATTTACGGATAGGACCGCCATGGCTGAATTTCAAAATAACCGTCAGAATTAGCTCTTGCAACCGTATTCATTCTATTATGTCTTGTACCACCATAAGTAAAGGAAACGAATCCATTTTCAGAATCGTAGAATCCAAGATTCCCCGATCTCAATTCATAAGGATCATCGTATTCTTTACTCCAAATCACGTTCCCTGAATAATCCATTTTTTGTAAAACAGTAATGCCATTACCATAATGTGAAGATCTTCCAATCAATACTAATCCATTTTCTAATCCTACTAGATTACGTATTTGAATCCCAACTGGCGTGTTAGGTTCGAACTCATTTAATATTTGTCCACCAAAACTAACGAAATAAAATTTTCCTGGTGATGTCCTTTTTTGATACACAATTAGCTTATGATTTAATTCTTTTATCCATGAATAATAATAGCTCAGCCCTTCAAATGAACCTAATTCCCATTTAATTGTTCCATCTAGATTTAAGGATATTAAAGATATGTTACGGGATGCATCTCTGAAGTATCCATACAAAAAAATATTGTTTAAATCTAAAACGATAGCTTTTCGCACAACAAAACTCAATGAATCCCCATACAAATATTTTACACCATAGTTATATAAACCATTATCTACCATTGCAAAAAATATCGCGAAATTATTATTCTTTAATTGAGTGTTACCCACAATAAAAGCAGTTTTGTCTTTAGGACCTTTTATTGTTTTTAATACAGTTGCTTTCCCCTTTACTGAAAACCATTTAGACCAATTTGTATTTATATCCCCTATTTTATTGACTTCAATAATGGTTTTACCTTCTCCCTCATTATAATAATTCCCATTGGTCATAAAGTAACCATTATCCGTTAAATAGATTTTTATTCCCCCAATGAATAATGAATAGATTGGTAATTTCTTAGTATTGTAAATTTCACCGTTTTCGTTGACATCGTAAATGATTATGTCAGAACCCACTTTTTCAATGATTTCATATTCCCCATATTGAGCCTTAATTATCTTAAGAATTCCATCACCCCATTGATAACTAACGCTGTCAAACAGTACTTTATAGAATACATTTTTCCTGATCCAGAACCGAAGCGGTTCCGTCCACCTGGAACAGCGTGAATTCTCATCACAGGCTCTGACTTTCCAGTAATAAGTTCCTTCTTCACTTAGATTCACGTTTATAAAAGTGTCAGGCGTTTCACTACTGAATACAAACGATTCAAAAGACGAGTCTTGTGAAACTTCAACCTGATATTTATCGGTACCAATCGTAGCCGTCCACTTTAGATAAACCGAATCCATATCTACAATTACTGAATCGTACAATGGCTGTGTTCCGACAGGGATATTCAATCCCTTGGTATTAATTTTAACTTCAACAGCTCTTGAGGTTCCACTTATACCCTTAGAATCGATCGCTTTCGCTTTTAATTCATGTACATCTTCAGTAGACCAAAAAGCAGTTTGCCAGATAAACTCATAGGGGGTTTGATTATCTGTGCCAATTTTTTCACCATCCACCAATAATCTAACTTTTTCGATCTTGGTATCATGATCAACATCAACTTTCACAATAACGGGTCCTTTTACAGTTGAGCCGTCAACAGGCTGTGTGATAGTGACCAGTGGTTCCTTTTTGATTAATAGATCACACCCTGAGAATAGGATCTGACTTATTAGAAACGAGGATATGAATTGAATCAACTTCATTGTCAATGATTCGTTCCCATAATGACGCCCCCTAATTGACCACCGCCGGTTTTCTTTGCCATCCAAACTACATTTTGATCATCGATCTCTATATCATAAATATTGTTTAAAAATGATGAATCTCCCTCGCCAGTGAAAATTTTCCATGTTTCGCCGTTGTATTTGGCCACACCTGTACCTACCACCCATACCCATCCATCCTTATCTACAGCCAGCCTATTAGTCCAGTAAGAATAGGGAACACTATCAATGACCGTCCACTGGCCGTTTAAATCATATTTTGTCAGAAAGCCCCCATATTGTATTAACCAGATATTTTGTTGATCGTCAATGACCATATGATTCACCCATTCAGTGTGCGGCATGGGCTGGAAAATCCACTGGCTGCCATCCCATTTTCCCAATTCGGCTTGATAATGAGCGGTATGTGTCAAACCGGCAATCCATAGATTATTATCCAAGTCAAATACCAGACCGGCGACGGAACCATCATCTTGATACATGGCAACAGTCGTATCCGTGTTTTCAATACCATACTTCCAATAACGAAAATTCTTGCCGTTAAAATAGCCTAATATGTTAATGTTTGTACTGAACCAGACTTTTCCTTCTCGGTCAATTTCCAATTCATCAATACCACCACTTGAATTCATTCCTTCACCCATTTGGTGAAATTCGATCTTTTCACCCTCATAATATTTAAATAATAAATATTGGGATGGATAACCATCAATACCGCCCCAAATAGTATCGTTATAGCACTCAATTCCAGCTAAATAGAAACCAGGAAAACTATCTTTTACGATGGTCACAACTTCCCAAGTAACTCCATCGTATTTATATAATTCTGCCGAAAAATTATAAGCAGCCCATACAGTACCATCCTCGCAAGTTGTTATATATCTCAATCCAGTTTCAGGTAGTACCGAATTTGTAGAGTTGTAAAAAGTCCAGTTTACGGTATTGTCCAGTTCCACCGGGAAAGGTTCTGTATCGTAGAAATTTCCCTGTTTATCATAACTCCTGACGCTGATGTAATATTTACCGTCCTCCCATGCTGAGGTCTCCCAATGAATGGTAAATGGCTCTTTTTTACTATAAAATCCTGTCTGGATTCCATCCACCCACAGTTCCACCTTGTTAATTTTGTCCAGGTTACTCGACTGAATTAAAACGGAAACCATTCCATTCAGGATTTCATCCGGTTTGGGTGAAATAATTACTATTTCCGGCCCGATTTTAATATCGGGTTTTTGAACACACGAAAGATTAAATAACAAAAAACATACTATTCCAATTTTAAATTTTCTCATTAAAGTAAACATAGGCAATGATCCATATTCAGTAAAATGTAACGTGGGTACCAGATTTATCAAAGAAACTTTTCCTGTTGTCTCTGAAATTGAATTCTTATGATGCACCAATATAAAAATAGAGTGGTTCAATAGATGAATTTTTAAATAAAAGAATTATGTAATTAATTAATCACTCCAGCCATAGTTGCCGGTCCAGGCTGCGGTATTGAATGGCTTCACTCACGTGTTGAGGTAGAATTGAATCAGAACATTCCAGATCTGCAATCGTTCGTGATACTTTCAAAATCCGGTCGTAAGCCCGGGCCGAAAGTCCCAGCTTTTCCATGGCTGTTTTTACGAGATCAGCCGCTTCTTTTCCCAGAGAGCAGTATTTTTTCAACGCCTTGGTTTCCATCTGGGCGTTGGCAAAAATGTCAGAACCCTGAAAGCGCTTCAACTGAATCTTTCGTGCTGCCTGAACCCGGGCTTTTATATCGCCAGACCGTTCACCCCCTGCCGTTTCAGTTAGGTCGGCGAATGGAACCGCAGGAACTTCAATTTGAATATCGATTCGATCCATTAAGGGACCGGAAATACGACTCATATATTTCTGGATCATTTGAGGGGTACAGGTGCATTCATTCTTGGGATCGGTGGAATAACCACAGGGACAGGGATTCATGGCGGCCACCAGCATGAAACGGGCGGGATAACTCAGGCTGACCGTGGCTCTTGAAATGGTGACGACACCATCTTCCATGGGCTGACGCATTACTTCCAGTACATTTTTCTTGAATTCCGGTAATTCATCCAGGAACAGGACACCATTGTGAGCCAGACTCACTTCTCCCGGTTTTGGAACCGTTCCGCCGCCGATAAGACCTGCATCCGAGATCGTATGATGGGGGGAGCGGAAAGGTCGGGTGGCGACAATTCCCTGCCCATCGGGAATCAATCCAGCCACGGAATGAATTTTCGTGGTCTGGAGAGCCTCCTCCAGGGTCAAATCCGGGAGAATGGTAGGCAAGCGTTTGGAGAGCATGGTTTTTCCACTCCCTGGAGGGCCAATCATAATGACATTGTGGGAGCCGGCCGCAGCCACTTCCAGGGCCCGTTTGACCTGTTCCTGCCCTTTCACATCCGTGAAATCCACCGAATAGAACTGGTGTGACCGAAAAACTTCTTCCCGATTGATTCTCACCGGTTGGAGCGAGCGCTCCCCGTTCAGCACTTGGACCACTTCCCGTAGCGTCCGGGCCGGTGCCACTTTCACATTTTCCACCACTGCCGCTTCGGCCGCATTCTCTTCCGGAAGAATGATTCCTTTCACCTGATGATCCCGGGCACAAACAGCGATTGGTAAAGCCCCTTTAATGGGTCTCAAGGTGCCATCCAGGGCCAACTCACCCAATAATAAAAGGTTATTCAAATATGTGGGCTGAACCTCGCCAATGGCAGCCAAAATACCGATGGCGATAGGTAAATCGAAAGCAGACCCTTCTTTCCGAACATCCGCTGGAGCCAGATTCACGGTCACGTGCTTGATGGGAAATTTAAAGCCGCTGTTTTTAATGGCTGCCGTGACCCGTTCTTTGCTCTCCTTTACGGCACCTTCAGGGAGCCCGACCGTAACGAACCGTGGTAACTGGGCCCCGGATAAATGAGCCTCCACTTCCACCACATAGGCGTCGATCCCCAGAATAGCGCTGCTGAGAACGCGAGCAATCATGAGTCTATATAAGCTAAATAAAAGTAAGCGTTGTTAAGTATGGTAACATTATCCCTCTAATGATGAAGGACCCAGGAATGGAAAGAATTATTCCGACGCAGAGCCGGAATCCGGAAATCAGTCCCCGGGCTGAATTTTCCCGAATTTCAGGTTTTCGTACTTTTCCCAAATGGTCTCTCCCGCCGCCTGCTGGAATCGGTAGGCAAATGCCAGAGCCTCATCAAAAGGTCGGTCGAGGAATTCAGGGTGGCGGTAATATTCATCAATCCAGCCAATAAATTCCTGCATCTTATCCTGACCGATCTCATCAAAAATTCCATACACCAGTTCCGCCTTGTGATCGTAGTACCACGTGGTCAGTTCCCCGTAACCCAGATCCTTGATTAGCTGCTGATGCGTATCATAAACCTGAGTCAGGTAGGAAAATAAAAAAACTTCCTTCTCCTCTGGTGAAAGTGTTTTCCAATAGACTGAAATGACGGTCGGTGTCGGTTTCTTCACTTCCTGCTGAGCGGGAAGTACGGTCAGGAATGTAAATAGTGCTAAAAGGAATTTCACGTTAACCTCCTTTTTGCGAGGATTCAAATTCCTCAATCAGTTCTTCAAGTTTTTCAATGGCTTCACTTTCGGATACTTTCCCGCGATTCTCGCCCCGATAATACAAATGTCCACTCCCTCTTCCAAAAGCAATCCCCAGGTCGGTGTGAGAAGCTTCCCCAGGACCATTGACAGCACAGCCCATCAATGCAATCGTCATAGGGGTTTTTACGTTCTTCAATTTGGTTTCCATTTCCTTGGCAATCTTGAACAAGTCCACTTCCAGCCGGCCACAAGTGGGACAGGCCACAATGGTAACACCTTTGGCCGCCAATCCCAGCGACTTTAATATTTCAAAACCAACATGCACTTCCTCTACCGGATCTTCTGTCAGACTGACCCGGATGGTATCGCCAATTCCCTGAGAGAGAAGTGTACCAATACCAACGGCTGATTTTACGGAACCGGCTTTAAACGGTCCGGCTTCGGTTACTCCCAGATGTAGAGGAAAATCGAACTCCTGCGAGAAAAGCTGGTAGGCTTCCACCATAAGACGGACATCGGAGGCTTTCAGGGAAACAATAATATCCTCAAACCCGTGTTCCTGACAGATGGCAATATGGCGGCGGGCACTCTCGACCATGGCTTCGGCGGTGGGGTAACCATATTTTTCCAGTAAATCCCGTTCCAGACTACCCGCATTGACGCCAATCCGGATTGGCAACCCGGCGCCCTGGACCTTTTTCAGCACTTCCTTAACCCGTTCCTTGTCGCCGATATTCCCGGGATTAATCCGGATTTTATCGGCTCCGGCATCCACCGCCTCCAGTGCCATCCGGTAATTAAAATGAATATCTGCAACCAGAGGCACCTGCATCCGCTTTTTAATTTCCTTCAGGGCCTTGGCGGCGGCTTGATCCGGTACCGTAATACGAATGATCTGGCAACCGGCCTCCTCCAGCGCTTCCACTTGTTTAAGGGTAGCAGTCACATCGCTGGTCTTGGTTGTGGTCATGGACTGGACCGAAATGGGAGCACCACCCCCGACGGGGACAGTACCAACCTGTACCTGACGTGTCTTTTTTCTTGGTTCCATTTCGCTCCTTAGAGAAACAATTTAGGGGTTAATCGGACCGGCAGCAATAATTTAGCCTGTATAGGGTTCCTTCAAATAGTCTTCCGCCAGCTCAATTGCCCGTGAAAAATTATCCAGAGCAACACAATTTTTATAGGCGTTAATCGCTGCTTCACGCTGACCTTTTAAATCGTAAATCATGCCACTCCTCAGCCAGGCAAAAGCCAGAATGGCATCCAGTTCGGCATGGTAATTCTCAATGCAGAGTTTCAGGTGGTTCTGAGCCCGATCCAGATCCCCTGTCAGAAAAAAATAATGACCCCATTCATAATTCAGATAACTGGTGTACCACTCGCGTTGCTGATCCGTCAACTCAGGCAGACGTTCATTTAAGGCCTTCAATTTCTTTTGAGCAGGTTCCAGCTTCCCATTCTGGAGAAGTGACTCCGCGTAATGGATTTGGAAATCAAAGTTGCGGGGGTACTGTTCTGCAAGATGCTGGCTGACCGATAAGCCCCGTTCCAAATCTATGTCTGCCCAGAGATAGATAAAAGAAAGGATGCTCTCGGCTTCAGACCAGGCCCATTCACTGTTACGGGCAATTTCCATTTTCCGGATTCCAACCTCACGGGAGGGGTGCAGTCCAAAAATCTGGGCGGCAAACTTTACCAGGAAATTGCTCAATCCAGAGTAATATTCCATAATACCGATGGGTAAATACGCGTCTTTCAGAGTCGGATTCAGATCCACCGCCTCCTGAATAAGACGGAAACCCTGATACGCCACTGTCAAGGTTCCAAACCATTGTTTCTGTCCCAGGAGGATCCGTGCCTTTAATCCTTTGGCAGCACCCAGATACAGCAGATATTCAGGATCATTTGGTTTTACAGTTAACAGTTCATTATAGACTGTTATGACGCTGTCCAGATCCCGATTGAAATTTTCATAGATTTCTGCCTGGGAGAGATAGGCTTCGTTCCTCCGCCACCGGGCTGCCGCCCACGTAAGGTGAACAACCGGATTTCGGGGATATTTTTCCCGCGCCTGGGTGAGGATTTTCACACTGCGCTGGTAATCATAATTGTAGAAAGCTTCCACACCTTTTTTCACCATGGAATCGCCGGGATGTTGAGCCAGAAGGCTGCCGGATAAGGTTAGACTTAAGATCAGAATACGCATCAGAGACATGAAATTACGGTTTAAATCCATCCCCAGGAAAAAGAAACCCCCGGGAACTCGTTTCAGATAGATTTCAGATTAATCGGTTTTGCCAGCCAGCAGGAGCCAGCCGCGAGCATCATTATTTTTGGGATTCAGTTCCATGCTCCGCTCCCAAGCTGCCTTGGCCATACCCGGTTCATCCATTTTCCAGTAGGTGATACCTAATCCCAAATAAGCTTCCGCATTGGAGGGTTTCAGCTGAATGGCCTCATTAAAGGCTGAAAGTGCTTCCTGATATTTACCCTGGTCTCGATAATAATTCCCCAGCGTGAGCATGGCTTCCGGTAACCATTCACCTGAATTCTGGTTGATGGTCAGCGCTTTGCGGAAAGATGTTTGACTCAATCCCGGTTCTCCACGACGATTGTACTCCACCGCAAGAATGTAATAGGCCTGTGGAAGATATTTGCGAACCTGAGTGTGCTGGGGCATAAAGTGCAGTAAATCCTCCCATGCCTGGGCTGCCCGGCCCCATTCCTGTGCCTTAAAATAACTCAACCCCTGGCGAAAGCGGGCCTTTGCATCGGTAGGGTTCACCCGAACCGCGTCGCTGTAGGATAAACCGGCATAGATGTATTTCCCCTGCTTAAAGTACAGTTCCGCCAGCGCCGTATAATAATCGCCCTGATTCGGATTCATTTTAATGGCCGTCTGGTAAGCCAGTTTCGCCTGATCAATATTGCCCAGTCCCTCCAGTGCCTTCCCCTGAAGCAACACAAAACCGCTGTGATCAGGGAATTTTTCCCGGCCGCTTTCCGCCAGACGAACCGCCGTTTCGAATTGGCCGGCATCCAGTTTCTTGCGGATTTCGTTTAAACGGTAGGCTGCGCCTTCAGGACGTTTTTTGGCGGAACGGGTCAGGACTTCTTTGCTCATGGACTCCATTTTTTCGGTACCAAAATAGGTGGCCATGGCCTCAATTGTCGCCCGGTGATCAGGCTGAATATCCAGGGCCTCTTCAAATGCGTCCCTGGCTTTATTCAACTGCCCCTGGCGGGCAAAAAAGGAACCAAGATAAAAGTGGGCGTCTGCATTGAACGGATCCCGCGCCACCAGCCGTAAATAGATATCCTTTGCTTCCTCCGCTTTATTATCAGCTTCATACTGGCGGGCCAGTTCAACCTGGATACGGTAATCATTCGGCTCTGCCCGGGCCGCCCGTTCCAGATCTTCCAGAGTGCGGGCACGGTGTATTTCAATCCGGGATACTTTTTTACCAGCCGCCGGTTCTAAATAGGATGTGGCACGGGCCAACTCCCTGGAACTGATTTCGAAAGCTTCTGTAATGGAATAAAGCTGATTGGCATAATCCACCGTATTAATGCCGGGGATTTTATCCATTTCCGGGACTTTTGCCTGGGTAGGTTTATTTGCCGCAAGCGGTGCTTTCCGGGTCCTGGATTTCTTCTTGAGATAGGCCTGAAGTTTCAGAATCCGCTGTTTCGTGGATTTAGAAGGATGAAGCTTGTAAGCCCGGATTAAATCTTTCAGGGCTCCGTTATAATCCTTCTTCTTGGCCCGGGCCATTCCCCGTTTTACCAGGGCATTGGCCTGGGCAATCCGTTTATTCGATGCGGATCTCTTTTTTCGCGCTTTGCCGGAGGACCGCTTTTTCGCACTTTTCTTAGCAGGCCGTTTCTTGGAGATAGTTTTCTTTTTTTTGCTTTGGGCTAAAAGGTGTGAACCGTCCTGAAGGGGAGCCAGATTGGCCAATAGACCGATGACTAATAATCGGGTGATCCACTTGAAATTGATAGGCATAACAATTACTCGAATTTACAACACCCGCTTATTTCGGAAAGACCTTATTTCAATTCCAGACCTGGATTAAAAGGTCATTGATTTCGAATAGGTTAAACAATTTGACTGTCACACTTTATCAAACCACATAAGTATTCCCATGAGGACAAAACCGGCTGCCGCCACCTTTTGAATGATCTGAGGAGAAAGGTAGGAATTCAGCCAGTTCCCGACCAGAATGGCTGCCCCGGTGAGGACGGCAAAAGCCAGCATGGAACCAATAAATAGTTCCCAACCGGAAAAGCCTTTTCCTTTCATGGCCAAAATCGCCAGTTGCGTTTTATCCCCAAGTTCCGCTAAAAACACAGTACCAAACGCCAACCACAATGCTTTCATCTTATTAAACCTTTCCTTCGAATCAGTGAAGTACAGACACGACTAATTTAGAAATACCGAGCGAACCGGTTCCTTCAATTTTCAGGCCCGTAAATCCGGCCGGTTGTCCCCCGGCATGACCGTGCAATACCAGTTCACCATTGAGATACCCACGGAAATGTTTCCCGGAGCCCACAACCCGGAGGGTCGTATTCCCGCTCAAAGTGATCGATTTCTCCTCCAGAATCTTATTTTTCCCCTTAACAATTCGTCCGAGGACCATTTTACCTAAGCCGGCTGACAGATAATCATAATTCTGTTGATCCTGCGCATGATGAATCAGCCAGACAGTACCGTTGAATCGATCCAGATTGAATTCGAGATCCATCTGCACGCCGGATAAAACCTGGTTATTGACAAACAGGACAGGGCCTTTCACGTTAAAAAGAAGATTATCCGGACCACTGGCCGGTTCCAAATCTTCTTCTTTTCCCATAAAAAATTGAAATCCTTCAAATAACTGTCCTGGTGAACCGGTTACGGGTGTCCAGGACCAGGAACCGTCCTCAAAGGAATTCAACATCTTTACCTGGTTGGATTCCGCATTCTCATTGGTAATGGTTTGAATGACTTTTCGAACCCCTACCCCCTGTTCAAAAACCAGCCGGGCCCCTTGATCTCCGGTTAACGTCAACGAAACGAGTCCAATTCCCCCCAGCAGAAAGATACTGACCCGCCATCCCAGATGGTTCAGTTTTTCGGTAAAATATTCCATTAACCGGGCTCCGGCCACAATGGAGAAGAGAATGACGGTCCGTTGTGCCAGGTCAGCATGCTGATTCAGGATCGGAATAGCGGAGGAGGATAGATTCACACTGTCTGCGGCTTCCTGACCCGCAAAGAAGGCTGCCCACCCGGCGACAATCCCCAGGAGGTACAAAGCGGTTGAAATAGTTTTGATTTTGTCACACCCGGGTCGAATTAATTCCAGGAAGTGCAGTGCAACGGCGGTTGTCAATAAAGCGATAGGGAAATGCACAATCAAGGGGTGGATATTGGGGGCCCATTCGGGTAAGAAACTAGTCATGAGTAATAATCCTCGTCGTTGTTCAGATTAGTGGGGAGCAGAATGATCGGTACTGAACTAAAAAATTCATGTTATAAAGTTCAGTCCTGAAGTCGGTTTAAATCCAGGATCGGGGAAATCAGTTAGGAAGCGGCTGGGTGTTAACCACTCAGTCCATATTGGATGCGTTACCCTTTTCCATTCGCATCGGTTGCAGATCCATGTTGCATTCTGGACATTTACCGGGTTTATCGCTGCGGACATGGCTGTGGGCGGGCATGGGACATCCGTAAAACTCGGCCGTTTCTGAATCCGCTTTCACCACTTTTACCAAATCCATATTGCATTCCGGGCATTTCCCCGGCTCGTCACTGTGAACCTGGCGATGACTTTCCATTGGACAGGTGTAATAATAGGCTTCTGCACTTGAGGAATCTTGGGTCATGGATTCATGCATTTTCATTCCCTCCTTATTTGACATGGCTTTCATCATGGGCATTTTCTGCATCATGGAATCAGACATGGGCATTGAAGGTTTTTTTGACTCCTGGGTCTGGGCGCTTAAGGCACTGAATCCCAGAAGGATAATGAGTACTGCTTTCATTTGGTCTTCCTCCGTTCGGGGTTGTGGTTACCAATCATCCTTACTGTTTTTCTGCTTTTAATTGGGAAGCAAATTTCAACATGTTGGATTCATTTTCGAAATATCTTACTTCCCCCTCCGGCAGGGCCCCGATAACAGCGGTGGCTTTATCCACCCGAACCTTGCTCACCGGATCAATGGCATAGCGATAGGTTGAATCCGACAGGAGTGCCGTCTTACAGTTATCACAACAACCGTAATAGGTTTTATCATCCACGACAGCAGGAATCAGTTCATGGTCAAAAACCCGGTTACTGCCCATTCCCATGCAAACAAATTTTGCTTCCACTTTTTTCAATGGGTCAAAACTGACGGTTTTACCCGTATCAGTTTTTTCCTGAGCAGCCAGGAAACTCAGAGTTAATAGCACAGTGAACAGGCTGAATTTCAATCCTTGAATTTGACGCATGACAGATTCCTCTTTTAATAATTTTTAAGAATGTGAGAATGAACCAAACGGTTCAGTCTGCAATTTCGCTCATGATCCGGTGATATTCTTCAGAAGTAATTTCTCCGGCCGCATATCTTTTCTTCGCAATTTCCTGAGGAGACAGGTCATTTTTTCTGGTATCTGGGCCGGGGCTGGAAGATTGGAACAGCCTGTAAACCAGCCATCCAATAAAGATCCAGCCCAGGATCATCATAAACCAGGCAACCAGGCCTCCCCAGTGCATCGTCATCATTTGAACACTTCCTATGCTGTCAGTCGGTCGATCACCGTCTGGAGTTTTGACCGAACTTCTTGCGCCACCGGTTCCAGACCCGGATTGGAAACAGCCTGCATGGATGCCACCGGATCTACAGCAGCTATTTCGATGTCTCCCGATCCCTGTTCTATCACAACCACATTGCAGGGCAACATGGCGCCAATTTTGTCTTCCGCCTGTAAAGCTTTATAGGCAAAAGGCGGATTGCAGGCTCCCAGAATCATATATTTCTTGAAATCCACGTCCAGTTTTTTCTTCAATGTTGCCTGAACATCAATTTCAGTCAATACACCAAAACCTTCCTTAGAGAGTTCTTCCCTCACTTTTTCCACTGCATCGTCAAACGAAGTGGATAAGCGTGTATTAAATGTGTAATCCATAGTGTATTCCTCTATTGAGATTGAATTTATTGATCGGAATCTTCATCCTCATACTCGGACCGGTCCATCATACCACCATCCATTTTCATCATGGACTTTTCACCATCTTTCATCATTCCTTTCATGTGGCCGGACATTTTCCCTTTCTTCATCATCCGTGAACAACCGGAACCCATGGCTCCCATGGATTTACAATCTCCCTGGTCACCGCTCATCATGGATTTATCACATCCACCCATCATTCCCATCATCATTCCACCATGACCGGACATCATATTACCCATCATTCCGCCACCATGGTTCATGCACATCTGACCGCTACGGGCCTGAAAGGAACCATCTTCCCAATATTTCAGGGAATAATAGCTTGTGCACAGGAGCGTAAGGATCGCTGCTATGGTGATGAAATATCCCAGGAATTTCCCGGTCGTTTTCAAGCCCGTATCTTCCATGGACTTACTTTTGTTTAAGACCCAGTAACCCACTCCAATGGCAATTAAAGACAGGGCAAAGGCAATGTCTGCTTGAAATATCATTTTAAACTCCTCTTGTTTATTCGGTTGAAAACTTGCTAACCATACCATCGTCCAGTTGGGAACCATGGTCCATCATGCCCCCCATGGTCATCATTCCATGATGATCTTCCGATTCCATCCCTTCCATTAGACAAATGGAGTAGAGAGTGGAATCCATTAAACCGGACTCCGGCTGAAATGTCATTACGGTATGGTCGTCGTTCCAGGAATATTGCCCCGGTACATCCCCAAGCGTATTTCCTGTCCCCATCATCCCCATCATGGGCATTTCGGTCAATTCGCCGG
>CAZIIM010000008.1:61344-69354 GCA_964539305.1 uncultured bacterium
AGCGTATTTCCTGTCCCCATCATCCCCATCATGGGCATTTCGGTCAATTCGCCGGTGTGCAATCCAAAACGGGATTCACACGACAGGGTATCCATGGATTGACTGAAGGTGACTTCAATCGCCGTGGACCGGGCCACATCTGTGGCACCGTTCGATGGAGAAATTGAAACAACCTCCGGTTTTGTTGTTTTTGAATCTTCACATCCGCTCCAGAACAAGACCCCCAACACAATAAACGTTGAAAGTAGCAGTGTATTCTTTAATCTGGTTTTCATCTTATTTCGACTCCTTACTATTATAATTATGGATCAATTGAAAATCCTAGCCTTTAAAATGGCCATAGGCCGCTTTTACTAACTCGACAATTTCTTCTTCACTGGCCCCCTGTTTCCGGTTCATATCAATAAACCGCTTCGTTTCCAGGGCGGTGGGGCAGGAACATTCCGCCACAATATCATCACAGGCCCCGCAGGAACAATCAAACCGGGCTGCAATATCCATGGTCGGAACCGTAAAGACAGGCGCCTGCATCTGCGCCGTGGCTGGTGTTTCACTTCGGGGATTCAGGTACAATCCAATGGTTACCCCCATGAGCAGAATCGCCAGCCATAAAGTGTATTTAATTCCATTATTTTCAGGGATCGGTTTCTTTTGAATTCCTTTTTTCGGTTTCATGGTTAATCCTTTTCTATTGATTCATTACAGTTTTACCGATCGCAGCCGCAGGGCATTTCCAATCACTGAAACAGAGCTGAAACTCATGGCCGCAGCGGCAATTATTGGACTCAATAACAATCCAAAGATGGGATACAGTACTCCGGCAGCCACAGGGACACCGATGGAATTGTAGGCAAAGGCCCAGAACAGGTTCTGGCGGATATTCCGCATGGTGATCCGACTCAAACGCCGTCCACGGACAATACCGCTGAGATCCCCTTTAACCAGGGTCATTCCGGCGCTTTCGATGGCCACATCGGTCCCGGTCCCCATGGCAATGCCCACATGGGCCTGAGCCAGCGCTGGTGCATCATTGATGCCATCCCCCGCCATGGCCACAATATTCCCTGCATCCTGCAGGCGTTTGACCACTTCGTGTTTCTGATCAGGTAGTACCTCTGCTTCAATATCTTCGATTCCCAATTGACTGGCAACCGCTTCAGCAGTGGTACGGTTATCACCCGTAAGCATGACAATTTGAATTCCTTCCTCCCGTAGGTCCCGCAGGGCCTTGGGAGTGGAAGTTTTGATGGGATCGGCAATTCCGATGAAACCGGCGACCTGATCTTCAATGCCAATGAATATGACCGTTTCACCTGCCCGGCGGCGTTCCTCGACCTTTTGGATCAAGGTCGTCAGATCGAGACCCAGATCCGTCATGAAATGATGATTTCCGATTGTGACCCTTTTTCCTTCAATGGTACCGCTGACCCCTTTTCCGGTTATGGACTCAAAATTTTCCACTTTTGACAATTCCAGTTTCTTATCTTTTGCCGCCTTGACTACAGCCTCCGCCAGAGGGTGTTCACTGGCCTGTTCCAGACTGGCTGAGAAAGCCAGTAATTCGTCCTTGGAATAGTCAGAAGCAAGTTCGATGGTCACCACCCGTGGCTTTCCTTCCGTCAGAGTTCCGGTTTTGTCCACCACCAGGGTATTTACTTTCTCCATGATTTCCAATACTTCAGCATTCTTAATCAGGACGCCAGCCATGGCCCCCCGACCTGTCCCCACCATGATGGACATGGGTGTCGCCAGTCCTAATGCACAGGGACAGGCAATAATCAAAACGGCCACAGCATTGACCAGAGCAAAGGCCAAACGGGGTTGTGGGCCAAACAAGCCCCACACAACAAAGGTAATAACACTGATCCCGACGACTGCTGGGACGAAATAGGCGGCCACTTTATCCGCCAGGTTCTGGATGGGAGCCCGGCTCCGCTGGGCCTCACTGACCATTTGAACGATCTGAGCAAGAAGGGTATCTTCGCCGACGCGCTCCGCCTTCATGAGCAGGGTACCGGTTCCATTCACGGTGGCACCCGTAACTGTATCTCCCACACCCTTCTTTACCGGGGCAGCTTCGCCGGTCACCATGGATTCGTCAATAATGCTTTGTCCTTCCACGACTGTACCATCCACAGGCACTTTGTCTCCGGGACGAATGCGTAAAATGTCACCGGGTTGAACCTGTTCAAGAGGAATATCTTCCTCCGAGCCGTCTTCCCGAACAATTCGGGCCGTGTTGGGAGCCAGACCCAACAGCATTTTTATGGCACTGCTGGTCTTGTCTCTGGCTTTCAGTTCCAGGACCTGACCCAAAAGAACCAGCGTCACAATAACAGCGGCGGCTTCAAAATAAACAGCAACATCCCCATCCGCATTCCTGAACGCCAGGGGGAAAATTGAGGGGAAAAGAGTTGCAATCACACTGTAGCCATATGCTACACCAGTACCAATAGCAATCAGGGTAAACATATTCAGGTTACGGGTTTTAATGGAGTACCATCCGCGTACAAAGAAAGGTGCTCCGCCCCAGAGAACAACCGGGGTTGCCAGCAATAATTCTATCCACTTCTGGCTGGATCCCAATACATTCCCCGAATCGGTGAACATGGCTGCCATGGTAATGGCCAATAACGGAAAGGACAGAACCACGCCCACCCAAAACCGCTTGGTCATGGAAACCAGTTCAGGATTGGTCTCCTCCTCCACCGTGGCCGTGACCGGTTCCAGTGCCATTCCACATTTGGGGCAGGACCCGGGAGCGGACTCCCGAATTTCCGGGTGCATGGGACAAGTGTAGACTGTTCCCGAACCGCTCGATTGTTGTTCTGATTTCGGACTTTTCTCTACCGGTTTAATAAAAGCTGCCGGATCCTGCTGGAAGCGGGTCCGGCAGCCGTCGGAACAAAAATAGTAGGTTTGCCCCTGGTATTCAACCTTCCCTGCTTGAGCTTTGGGAACCGACATACCGCACACAGGATCAACTGTGTCAGAATATTTGCTTTCCTGAGCAGATTTATGATGATGACCATGACCATGGTGATGGTGATTATGAGAATGATGATCGGAAGCGTCATCAGCAGAAACAAACTGCTCCGGATGTTCAGAAAATTGGTTATAGCAGTGCTGGGAACAAAAAGCATAAGTTTTCCCGCCGTACTCCTGTGTCCCCGCCGCTAATTCTTTATTGACATCCATTCCACAAACCGGATCTTTCATTTCAATGACCCTTTCTTTCAATTGGCTCTTTTCGAGCTCCAGTTGATATTGAATCTTTTAACCATGGCTGAAATTGACCCATTTTCAAAGGAAAACCGTTATATCTGGCTTGTGAAATTGTACATAATTTTAATGTCCCACCTGATCAAGCGACGCTCGGTTAAGTTTCTTTGATTTTTTAAAATAACTGGGCGTCATGCCCGTTATTTTTTTAAACTGGCTGGATAAATGCTGCACACTGCTGTACCCGAGGCGATAGGCAATCTCAGACAAAGATAATTCATTATAAATCAGCAATTCCTTCACTTTCTCGATTTTCTGGAGAATAAAATATTTTTCAATGGTGATGCTTTCAACGGAAGAGAATAAATTGCTGAGGTAGGAATAGTCGCGACCAATCTTTCCGCTGATATAGTCGGAAAGATTGATATTCATGAACTCCAGTTCTTTCCCCTGGCAGAGTTCAATGATAATCGTCTTGATTTTTTCCACCAGTTGAGCACTTTTCTCCACTAGTAATTCGAACCCATTTTGTTTCAACACTGTTTCCATGCGCTCCAGTGGAAAACCTTCTTCCGGCTCCACCAGGACAAGCCGCCCTAAATGGATATCCATCACGGTAAGACCTAGACGTTCCATTTCCTCTCTCACCACCCGGATACAACGGTCACAAACCATGTTTTTAATGTGAAAAACAGATGTTTTCATGGTTCAACTCTCCTGGTTAAACGAAAGTGACAAGACACACCTTTCGTAATTCCAGTATTGTTACGCGCTGAATTTAGAGAATTAAAGCCCACTCTCAGCTCACTTTTACACCGGTTCTAACCTTGATTGCAGATTCGATGTGCGAAACAGCGATTAGACCATCTCCCGGTTCACCTGTGTACGCTTTGGTACGGATGGTGTTCATAATCAGGGGTGCCTGTGAATCCGAACAGATGATTTCCAGTTTGGCGACTTCTGAATACTTTTCAACACATTCAATGGAATATTTATAATGACGGGGGTCCACCATTCCTTTCCCGAGCGCCATCACATCGATGACGGTCATATTCTCAATCCCCAGTTCGCGAAGGCTTTCTATGACATCCTCCACTTTTGAGCAACGGATATAGGCTTTGACTTCCTGCATTTTGTTACATCCTTTCTGCTTTTTTCATTTCGTAAGAACGCCAGAGATAATAGAGGGTTGGAATCACCAGCAACGTCAGGATCGTCGAGGTTACCATTCCACCAACCATGGGGGCCGCGATCCGTTTCATGACCTGAGATCCTGTACCTGTCCCCCATAAAATGGGAACCAAGCCGCCGATAATGGCGGCCACGGTCATGGTAATCGGTCGAATTCTCTGGGCCGCCCCGGCGAAAATAACTTCGCTTAAATCGTCAACACTCTTCAGCTTTCCCTGATCACGCCGCTGCTTATAGGCATTGTCAAGGTAGACCAGCATCACGACACCGATCTCTGCAGAAACACCCGCCAGGGCAATGAATCCTACGCCCACGGCGACACTCATATTGTATCCGAGGATATACATGAACCAGATTCCGCCCACCAGGGCAAAGGGAAGCGACAGCATCACTATTAAACTCTCAGTGATGTTCTTAAAATTGAAAAACAGGAGCAGGAAAATAATCAGCAAGGTGATCGGAATGACCATTTTCAGACGCTGATTCGCCCGTTCCATATATTCGTATTGACCACTCCAAACAATGGAGTACCCTTCCGGTATATCGAGCTCCTTCATTAACACTTCTTTCGCCCGTTTCACATAGGTTCCCACGTCAATCCCGGTAATGTCTACATAAATCCAGCCGGTCATGCGGGCGTTTTCGCTTTTGATTACCGGAGCCCCTTTCCGGATAACAATTTTAGCCACCTGACTGATAGGAATCTGGGCGCCGGTAGGAGTAGGAATAATTACCCGTTTCAGCTTATGCATGCTGTCGCGCAATTCCCGACTGTAACGGACATTGATGGGATACCGTTCCAATCCTTCCACCGTATAGGAAACATTCATACCCCCCACGGCGGACTGAATAATATCCTGGATATCTCCCACGGTTAATCCATAGCGGGCAGCTGCCACCCGGTCAATTTCAAAATCCAGGAAATTCCCGCCGGTTACCTTATCGGCATAGGCGCTTAGGGTCCCGGGGATTTTCTGGACAATGGCCTGGACCTTTGCACCCAGTGTATTCAGTGTATCCAGGTTAGCCCCCATCAATTTGATTCCAACCGGTGTTTTAATTCCAGTACTCAACATGTCAATCCGCGTTTTAATGGGCATGGTCCAGGCATTGGTCAACCCCGGAAACTGAATCGCAGCATTTAGTTCGGTCACTAATTCTTCAATCGTCACTGCTCGATGTTCAGGCCAAACCCATTCCAAGGGTGCTTTTAAAAACCGGGGCAGATTCCAGCCTGAGTACCAGCGTTGAATATTTTTCCGCTTTGGCCAATCCGGCACCGGTTTAAGCGTAATTGTGGTCTCGGTCATGCTGAGTGGCGCCGGGTCTGTAGCCGTTTCCGCCCGACCCACTTTACCAAACACCATCTCCACTTCTGGAAACGTCTTAATAATCCGGTCGGTCTGCTGAAGCAATTCCCGTGCTTTGGTGATCGAAATTCCAGGATCGGTTGTTGGCATGTATAGCAGATCACCCTCGTTTAGCGGGGGCATGAACTCGGATCCGATTTTTTTCAGTGGGAAAATCGTTACCAACAGAATAAGTCCAGCTGTGATTAAAGTTGTTTTTTTCATCCGTAAAACAAAATCGATAGCTGGATGGTAGACACGAATTAAAAACCGGTTCACCGGATTCCGTTTTTCCGGTAGGATATTACCCCTTACAAAATAACCCATCAGTACCGGCACAATCGTGATAGCCAGCAGGGCTGAAGCCCCCATGGCATAGGTTTTAGTAAAGGCCAGTGGTTTAAAGAGACGCCCTTCCTGGGCCTGAAGGGTAAAGACGGGCATGAACGAAACTGTAATAATGAGTAAGGAATAGAACAGTGCCGGACCCACTTCCTTCGAAGCATCCAGAATGGTTTTCCAGTGGTTTTCCGCTTTTGGATTATGTTCGATGTGTTTATGGGCATTTTCAATCATGACAATGGCCGCATCCACCATGGCACCGATGGCAATGGCGATTCCTCCCAGGGACATGATATTGGCATTAATCCCTTGGTAACGCATAATAATAAAGGCAATTAAAATCCCGACCGGTAACGTGAATATCGCCACCAGTGCGCTGCGGAAATGCAGTAAAAAGAGGATACATACCAGTGAAACGACAATAGATTCCTCAATCAATTTCTCCTTCAGATTATCCACGGCCCGTTCAATCAGTACGGATCGGTCGTAGGCTGGCTTGATGGTTACACCCTCCGGAAGCCCGCTTTTTAGTTCATCGAGCTTTTTCTTAACATTCTTAATGACCTCGAGCGCATTCTCTCCATACCGCATGACGATGACTCCGCCCACCACCTCTCCGGTTCCATCCCGGTCGGCCAGACCCCTTCTGAGTTCGGGACCCAGGTGGATATTGGCCACACTCTTCAGCAGAATCGGGGTTCCGTTTTTATCCACACCCAGGGGAATTTGTTGCAGGTCCTGAATCGATTTAATATATCCGAGTCCCCGCACCATGAATTCGGTCTCTGCCATTTCGATCAGCTTGCCACCTACATCGTTGTTACTGCGCTTAATGGCCATTTTCACCTTATTCAGTGGAATATTGTAGGCGAGCAACTTGTTGGGATCGACTTCAACCTGGTATTGCTTGACATAGCCTCCGATACTAGCCACTTCAGACACCCCGGGGACACTCATTAATTCATAACGCAAATAAAAATCCTGGATGGACCGGAGCTGTTGCAAATCATGCTTGTCACTTTCCACCGTATATTCATACACCCAGCCGACACCGGTGGCATCGGGCCCCAGTTGGGGTGTTACCCCCTGGGGTAATCGTCCGGATACAAAGTTCAAATATTCCAGGACCCGACTTCGCGCCCAGTAAATATCCGTACCATCTTCAAAAATGATGTAGACAAACGATAGTCCAAAAAAGGAATATCCCCGGACTACTTTTGCAAAGGGGACAGAGAGCATGGCCGTCGTCAAAGGATAGGTTACCTGATCCTCCACGACCTGGGGTGCCTGCCCCGGATATTCAGTGAATATAATGACCTGAACATCACTCAAATCGGGGATCGCATCCAGAGGCGTTTTCAACATGGAGTAGAAACCACCCAGTATAATAAAGATGGTGGCCAGGATAACCAAAAAACGGTTATTGATGGACCACTGAATAATTTTTTCAATCATAATAATCCTCGAATCATTGTTCCGAATTCATGTTCATTTTCATATCAGTATCCATATCCATGTCCATATCCATTTCCATGCCACCCGATTTTCGTTCCATGGATTTTGAATCATGATCAGGTTCATCAGCAGCCGGGGTCTCCATTGAACCTGTATCATTATGTTCGGATTCCTTCACAAGGGAACTGCTCATATTTTTCCTGGTGGACAACATCTTGGAAATACTTTCCTGCAGTTTGCTTTCTGAATCCAGCAGGAATTGAGCCGATACCACGACCTTCTCACCGGCTTTTAAGCCTTTGCGGATCTCATAATAACCGTCTCCACTTTCCACACCGACGGTCACATCTCTGGGGGCAAACCTCCCGCCCCCAAGCGAGACAAACACCAGGTTCCGCTCTCCTGAGAACAGGACGGCTTCCATGGGAACCGCCACCACGTTTTTCAATGG
>CAZIIM010000009.1:0-1306 GCA_964539305.1 uncultured bacterium
CAGACCGATAAACGCCCCTGTGATGCAGTCGTTATGGCGATCGTGGATCACTGGGAAGTCAATGGCCGGACCAAGTATAAAAAAGGTGTCGATGATTAAAGATAGCTTTGGACTCCTCCTGTGTGTGAAACCGGAAAATGTTCGTCAATGACGGCATTCAGGTTTCTACAGGGGGATCTACAGGGCTCCGGTCTCGTGAAAAACAATAACACTGGAGGTGACACGTGCCTCAACTAACACAAGAACAGGTGGACATCATCGCCTCGAAAGTTGTCCAATCACTACCCCTGGGAAGTCCGTTAACCGGAATTTCACCTCGGGAAGACGGGCATACCACGCCGGTACAACCACCGCTGGGATCCGGAGTATATCTGGATGTGAATACAGCCGTAAAAGCAGCCACAAAGGCCCAGCGGCAACTTATGGAAATGTCCCTGGCGAAGCGGGATGAAATGATTGCCCGAATCCGGTCGGTCATGCTGGAGCATGCTGAAGATTTGGCGCGACGAGCTCAGGAAGAGACAGGCATGGGCCGGGTGGAAGACAAGGTGGTGAAAAACAGGCTGGTGACGGAGAAAACACCGGGGACGGAAGTATTGAAACCCACCGCCAATTCCGGCGATCGGGGTCTGACGCTCATGGAGCTGGCCCCGGTAGGTGTTATCGGTGCCATTACCCCTTCGACCAATCCCACTTCCACTATCATCTGCAATACGATTGGTATGCTGGCAGCCGGGAATGGCGTCGTGTTTAATGTTCATCCGGCGGCGAAAAAGGTCAGTGTGTACAACGTGGAGCTGTTAAACCAGGCCATTGTTTCTGCCGGTGGGCCACCGAATCTGGTGGTGACGCTGGCGGAACCCACCATTGACAGTGCTCAGGAATTAATGCACCACCCAGGAATTGATCTGCTGGTCGTCACCGGGGGCGGGGAAGTGGTGAAGGCGGCCATGACCTCCGGGAAGCGGGCCATCTGTGCGGGCCCCGGTAATCCGCCGGTGGTGGTGGACGAGAGTGCCGACATTGAAAATGCAGCCAAATCGATTGTGCAGGGCGGCTCCATGGACAACAATATCATTTGTGTGGTGGAAAAAGAAGTCTTCGTGGTGGAGGCGGTGGCCGACCAACTGCTGGCGGCCTTTTCCCGCCATCAGGGCGTTGTGTTAAAACCGCATGAGATTGAACGGTTGGAGAAAGTCATCTTTCAATCGTTAACGGGAACCCGCCAACCGGGTGAAATTCATAAAAAGTGGATTGGGAAAGATGTACAGGTGATCCTGGATCAGATCGGGATGAAAGTGGATGA
>CAZIIM010000009.1:1406-68104 GCA_964539305.1 uncultured bacterium
CTGGCTGGGCTCGGTTATGGGGGTGAAGGGTATTGTTCTTTCACCATTGCCAGCCCCACAGGTGAAGGCTTGACAGATGCCCGCAGTTTCACACGACAACGTCGCTGCGTGCTGGTCGATCACTTCAGGATCGTATAATGAAACCATATCCCGCATTAGCATTAATCGAATTTTCAACCATCGCCACCGGAATCCTGGCAGGGGACCGGATGGTGAAGCAGGCACCAATCAATATTTTGAAATCAGGTACGGTTCACCAGGGAAAGTATTTGATTCTAATCGGTGGAAGTGTCGCCTCTGTTCAGGAATCCTACCAGGTGGGTCTGGAAACGGGAAGCGGCACAATTCTGGATCACCTCTTCCTGCCGGATGTACATGAACAGGTGTTCAGCGGTATTCTGAATAACCGCCGTCCCTGCGAGGAAGATGCGCTGGGTGTGATTGAAACCAGTACAGTGGCTTCAACCATCCGGGGTGCAGATGCAGGTGTGAAAGGGGCTCAGGTGACCATTGTGGAAATACGGCTGGCCGATGATTTGGGAGGCAAGGCTTTCGCTCTCTTCACCGGAAAATTAGAGGAGGTGGAGGCTGCCGTTACAATTGCTCGGAACCAAGTGTCCTCAGATCGTATCTGGATAGGCTCCACCATCATTCCCAATATACATGACGAAATGGTACAACAGATTGATCAGTCAACACGGTTTTTCGGGGTGGATCTGCAACCGGTAGCAGGAGGTGAACTCTAAATGTTGCTGGGTCGCGTGTTGGGGACTGTCACGCCCGTCCAGACTTACACTGGCTTGGAGGGCGTACCGTTTTTAATTATTCAACCCCTGGATAAATATCAAAAAGCCAGTGGGAAGCCGGTGGTGGCTGCCGATTCCACCCGGATGGCTGGCCGGGGAGAACTGATTTATTATGAAAGTTCAAGGGAGGCAGCTCTGGCTTTGGACCCCTGGTTTGTGCCTGTGGATCATACCATCATTGGTATTGTGGACGATATTCGCCTGGATTCGGACCGTAAAGGGAGATGAGACGATGATCCTGGGAAAAGTTTGCGGAGCCCTCCATTCCACCATTAATCATTCTTTTTATGATCGCCGCCGGTTACTGGTGGTGGAACGCCTTGATCTGAATCAACAGCCAACGGGAGATTATCTCATTGCGGTGGACGCGGTGGATGCGGGAGCCGGCGAAACGGTTCTCATGATTGACGAAGGGAATTCTGCCCGGCAGATTGTGGGCGATGATCTGGCGCCCATCCGATCCATTATTGTGGGCATCGTTGATCAGGTCCAGCATGATTAAATTCGATCACCGGATTTGGTATCTCCGGTGAACTTTCCTGCATATTTATTCACTCAAGAAGGGTTTAATTTGTAAGATCAATTATGGAACCGATTGCTATAAAAAAAGGCTCTGAACTGGAGCTAACCATTGAATCTCTGGCCTATGGGGGAAAAGGGGTCGCCCGGGCTGGCAGTTTTGTCATCTTCGTGAAAAATGCGATTCCGGGCCAGATCGTTCGGGCGCTGGTTTATCGAAAACGGAGTGGATATGCTGAGGCCCGCCCCCTGGAAATTCTGCACGAATCGCAGTGGGCCGTGGCTCCCCCGTGTCGCCATTTTGAATACTGTGGCGGTTGCAGCACCCAGCAGTTGGATTATAATGAACAGGTTAACCAGAAACGATCCCAGGTGGAAGCCATCTTTCAGCGCCAGATTGGCATGAAAGCGTTCACCGTTTCCAAAACCCTGCCGGCGGATCCGATCTATCATTATCGAAATAAAATGGAGTTCACCTTTTCCAACCGGCGCTGGATCCTGCCCACGGAGCCGGAGGATGCGGAACGGGAGTTTGCCCTGGGAATGCACCTTCCGGGACGGTGGGATAAAATCCTGAATATAGAAGAATGTCTTTTAATGCCCCCTCTGGGAAATCGAATTTTAAATCGGGTTCAAGCCCGGGCCCGCGAGCTCAAACTGAAACCATACGATGTAAAAACCCATAATGGTTTTTTGAGACACCTGGTCCTGCGTTTTGGGCATAAAACAAATGAATTAATGGTGAATCTCGTTACCTCCTATGAGAATACAACCCTGTTGAAACCTCTGGCTGAAGACTTGATGAAAACCTTCCCTGAAATCACATCCCTGGTAAATAATATCAACACCCGCAAAGCGGATATTGCTTTTGGGGAGACGGAAATCCTGCTCCACGGGAGGCCCAGTATTACGGAGGCAATTGGTGACCTCATTTTTGAGATTTCAGCCAATTCCTTCTTTCAGACGAATTCATATCAGGTTGAAAAACTTTACCAGACTGTCATGGAAGATGCCCAAATTGAAGAAAAGGATATTGTATTTGATCTTTATTGTGGTGCCGGTTCCTTGTCGTTATTTCTAGCCGAGCGGGCTCAGAAAGTATACGGGTTTGAAGTGGTCCCCGAAGCGCTGGAGGATGGGACGCGAAATGCGATTCGGAATGGTATCACCAATGTAAGTTTCCACCGGGCGAATCTGGACACGTATTTTAACTCTGTCAGAAATAGGAATCTTTTTGAAAAGCCGGATGTGGTGGTAGTGGACCCGCCCAGGGCGGGTATGCACGAATCCATGGTGAAGTTGCTGCCAAAATTCGGGGCTCGAACAGTGATTTACGTTTCCTGCAACGCTACAACCCAGGCCCGGGATATTGGAATGCTCCTGAAAAAGGGATACGAGTTGGATCGCTTGACATTAGTGGACATGTTTCCCCACACCCCCCATATCGAAACTGTTGTCGTATTAAGTTGTAAAAAGTCCTAATGATAGTTGTCCAGGTGGGAATTTGACCTTTTTCTGGTCGAAAAATGGGCAGAATCGGGAAATATACCCCTTAAATCAATCTTCGTATTCGTTAAATTTACAAGATGCGCCTCTGGCTAAAAACCTTAATTCGTAACAGTTTTTTTCAAGTTGGGGCCGGGATTTTCATTATGATGATCCTGGGTGGTATCGTGTTACAGTTGATTGAACCGGGGGAAATAGCCCAGGGCGAAAATCCATTCTGGTGGGCGATTGTAACCATGACTACCGTTGGATACGGCGATTTTACACCGAAGACACTGCCAGGGCGTTTGTTTGCCGTGTTGGTGATGTTTGCCGGGATTTCCCTGGTTTCACTTTTAACGGCAACTATCTCATCCATTTTTGTTGCCAGAAAAATTCGGGAGGGCAAAGGCTTGGAACAACTCAACATTCAGAACCACATTATCCTGTGCGGGTGGAACAAGGAAGGAAACCAGATTCTGGAAGCTCTGGAACATTTAATGCACGGGGAAAAGGGAGATGTGGTTCTTATTAATGACCTAACGGAAGATGAAATTAACCATTTAAAGAACAGTTTCCGGGGTGTCCGAATTCATTATGTGGCCGGTGATTTCACTCAGGAAACCATCTTGAAACGGGCCAACCTGAGAAAGGCCAACACGGTGGTTATTATTCCAAATGAAATCAATCCCCAGACCACCAATGCGGATGAAAAAACCATTTTTGCCACATTAACTATTAAGAGTCTGGAACCAAATGTTAGGGTCGTAGCTTATCTGACGGACCGGGATAATCTGACCCATATTAAACGGGCGAATGCGGATGAGGTAGTCATTAGCGATGATTTCGGCGCGTTTATGCTGGCTTCCCATGTGATGGACCCGGGAATCCCCCAGGCCGTGAATCGACTCATGGACAGCCAATCTAAATCGCACTTTACCCGGGTGGATATCCCCTCGGAATTCGTAGGCAAATCCTACGACAGTCTGTTTGATTACTACCGGAAAAAGCATGGCTGGGTTCTGGTGGGTGTTTTTTCAGAAGAGGATAATCTTGGTATTGGCGCCATCCTGTCATCTGATTCTTCAGCGCTGGATGCTTTCATTGAACGCAAGCTGAAGGAGGGGGGTATCTCTCTCCAGGAGGAAAGTAAAATCTCCGTCACCATCAATCCTGGTCCTGACTATACCATCAAAAAAGGGGAACGGGCCATTATTATTCCATGAGGCAGTCATGAATGATGAACAGTTAAAAAAATACCAGGTTTTTACGGATTTTAGCGAGGAGGAACTGCAACAGTTCCACCCCTACATGAAAGAGGTGGAAATCCCTGAAGGGGAGCAATTCATCACCGAGGGAGAAGTGGGAGACTGTATTTATTTACTGCTAGAGGGAGAAGTTGAAATTAATCAGGCATTAACCCTTTCCATGAACAAAGGCGAAGTGGATAATCGGGAAAAAGCCATTATAAAACTCTCCAGCAACCTTCATCCTTCTTTTGGTGAAATGTCTATTTTCAATGAAGGGGACCGTCGCACGGCTAATGTCAAGGCCCTGACTCCGTGTAAACTGGTGCGGATTGATAAAAGCGATTTGTACAAAATATGTGATGAAAACCCCGTGATTGGTTTCAAAATCATGAGGAATCTGGGTCGAATTATTTCGGCCAACCTGGTGAAATCAAATCAGAATGTCCTGAAACTAACGACCGCCTTCTCCTTAATTCTGGAACGCTGAGGAAGCCGACGGTTTTCATATGGCTGTAAAACCACTGGAAAAACTGTATCGTTGGTCAGAACTGGAGGACCGCTGGTATCAGCACTGGCTGAAACAGGGTTATTTCCATGCCAAGGATGATTCGGATAAAAAACCCTACACCATTGTAATCCCGCCTCCCAACGTCACCGGGCGATTGACCATGGGTCATGTATTAAACAATACGATCCAGGATATTCTGATTCGTAAGGCCCGAATGGAGGGGGCCAATGCCTGCTGGATTCCAGGGACAGATCATGCCTCCATTGCCACGGAAGGCAAGGTAGTGAAAATGTTGAAAGATCAGGGCATCCGGAAGGAAGACCTGTCCCGTGCGGAGTTTCTTGACCATGCCTGGCAATGGAAACAGAAATACGGTGGCATTATTATCAGTCAGCTTAAAAAGCTGGGTTGTTCCTGTGATTGGGACCGGGAAGTTTTTACCATGGATGAGGATTACTCCCGGGCGGTCCTTACCGCCTTTGTACATCTATATGAAAAAGGATATATCTACCGGGGCCACCGATTGGTGAACTGGTGCCCCGTATCGAAATCCGCCATTAGCGATGAGGAAGTCATTTATCGGGAAGTTCAGGGTCACTTATGGACGCTACGCTATCCATTGAAGGATAGCGATAAATCGGTTATGGTTGCGACCACCCGTCCAGAGACTATGCTGGGAGATACGGCTGTGGCGGTGCATCCAAAAGACGAGCGTTACCAGCATCTGGTGGGGGAAACAGTTCTCCTGCCACTTGTGGGTCGCGAGATTCCAATCATCGCCGATGATTTTGTAGACCCGGAATTTGGCACAGGTTGTGTAAAAGTGACCCCGGCTCATGATCCCAATGATTTTGAAATTGGGAAACGTCACCAGCTGGAGTTTATCAATATTATGGAAGAAGACGCCTCCATGAATGACCAGGTACCGGAAGCCTATCGGGGACTCACCCGCGAGGAGGCAAGAAAACAGGTAGTTGCCGACATGGCGGCACAGGGCTTTCTGGTGAAGACAGAAGATTACAGTCACAAGGTGGGTTATTCGGAACGGGGCCATGTTCCGATTGAATCTTATCTGTCGGACCAATGGTTTCTCAAAATGAGTGCTCTAGCCAAACCGGCCCTGGAAGCGGTCAATAATGGCTCAATCCGGTTTCACCCGGACCATTGGGTCAAAACGTACAATCATTGGCTGGAGAATTTGCGGGATTGGTGCATCAGTCGCCAACTCTGGTGGGGACATCAGATTCCGGTCTGGTATCATAAGGATGATCGGAAGAAACTTCATGTTTCAGTGGAAGGACCCCCCGACCCGGAAAACTGGGTTCAGGATCCGGATGTTTTGGATACGTGGGCTTCTTCCTGGCTGTGGCCTTTTGCCGTACACGGCTGGCCTGAGGCTAAAAAAAGTTTATCGGTATTTTATCCTACTGATACCCTTGTTACCGGTCCGGACATCATTTTTTTCTGGGTGGCCCGGATGATCATGGCTGGATATGAATTCATGGGGGAGTTACCTTTCAGAGATGTGTATTTCACCTCCATTCTCCGCGATGAAGAAGGGCGGAAATTCAGTAAGTCACTGGGAAATTCTCCCGAGCCGTTTCACCTGTTTGAGCAGCATGGAACTGATGCGGTCCGGTTCGGGATCATGCTCATGTCGCCCCAGGGGTTGGATGTGCTTTTTTCCAATTCCCGCCTGGAGGTGGGACGCAATTTCATGAATAAATTGTGGAATGCGGCCCGTTTTGTTCAAATGAACCTGGAAAAGGGCTCCCTGCCCACCGAGTCCTTGGAGACTTTTAAGTTGGAGTTACCGGAACAGTGGATCATCAGTCAGCTGAACCGGACCGCTGAAGCAGTTAATAAAAAACTGGAGCAATTTCACTTCAATGAAGCGGCGAAATCGATTTATGAATTTACCTGGAGCGACTTTTGTGACTGGTACATTGAAATTGCTAAAACCCGTTTTCAGGGTAAGGATCCCCAGCGGGCCCAGATGGCCCGAACCGTGGCTGTGCATGTGTTGAAAGGAATCCTCCGGCTATTACACCCCATGGCACCGTTTATTACCGAGGAATTGTGGAGTCATTTCAGGGCAGAGGGAGAAGAGGATTTGATCGTTACACCCTGGATTGAAGGAGATCCCCAGTGGTTGAATCCCGAGGCGGAAACATCCCTTTCACTGATTCAGGATGTGGTTTCGGCGGTCCGGATGGTACGAAGCAGGATGAATGTCCCTCCCTCCAAAAAGGCAGACCTGGTCATTCGGAAAGTAAACGGCTATCAGGGTGTCCTGCAGGAACATGAACTGATCATCCGTTCTTTGGCCCGGCTGGATTCGATTGTCTTTGGTAACCATGTGGAAAAACCGGCTCATTCTGCTACTGTGATTGTTCAGAAAATGGAACTTTTTATCCCCTTGGAAGGATTAATAGATCTGGATAAAGAACAGGCCCGATTATCAAAACGCCTGCAGGAGCTGGAGGGTCATCTGAATGTTTTAAAACGGAAGCTGGACAATAATCAGTTCCTGCAGCGGGCGCCTGAAAAGGTGGTCAACCAGGAACGAAAAAAATACCATGACATGACCGAGGAATACGAACTGGTAAAATCAAATCTTGAGATGTTGCAATGAGAAAAGGACTTTTATTCTTCTTCACCGTAACGCTTGTTCTAGGGCAATCGACCCATGCCACCATGACGTTATATAAGGATGGGATTGCTCTCATCAAACAGCCGGTCGCCTGGCAACTGGAGGCGGGGACTTCTTCCATTAATTACGATGTCCTACCTGACGGGATTGTGAAAGACAGTCCCTTTATCTCCTTATCCCAGGGGAAGGTCCTGATGCAGCGGTGGGATGCAGGTGTTTTTAATTTTGACCGTCATCTCCATCGTTTCTTGGGCGAAAGGATTCAGTTAAAAATTATTGGGGAGAAAGCTATCTCGGGTATTTTAACTGAAATAACACCCAGTTCAATATCGATTCAGCGCAAGCGGGAAGTCGTTTCCATTTCACGACAGCGTGTTGAACAGATTATTACACCCGGATTGCTGGAAAATGTGACCTATAAACCCGCCCTGACCTGGAAGGTGCAACATAAGAAGGGGGGCCCTGTCAGGGGGAATTTGGTTTATCTTTCCAAGGGCTTTGACTGGAATGCAGTTTACCGGTTTGTGCTAAACGAAAAAAGTACGAAGGGACAATTGATTACAGAAGCTTTTGTGACCAATAATAGTAATCTTGATTTCTCAAAATTAACGTTACAACTGGTGGAAGGGAAACTGAAACAGGGAGCGACTCCCGAAGTGCGACTTTTGCAGTATGAACTTAAGGAATTCAGATCCACTTTATCTCCGGAATCGGCGCCTTTATCGGTTCCCTCACAGGAGCAGCTAGGCGATTATCACATTTACCGGATCCAGAAACCGGTATCCCTGAAAGGTGGTGAAAGTATTACCACTCGCCTATATGATCCGAGAGATGTATCCTATGAAAAAGCGTACCTGTTCGAAAATGATGAGCAGAGTCAGAAAGAGGAACCTCTCTTAATTGAGTATCGTATTGCCAATACGAAGAAGAATAATCTGGGGATCCCCCTTCCCCAGGGGAAAATTCAGGTATTTCAATCCACTAAAAAGGGGATGATCGAATTTGTGGGCGAGGACCGAATCCGGCAGGTTCCGAAAGAAGGAACCGCCGTCATTATTTCGGGCAGGGCCTTTGATGTGGTGGGAAAAAGAACGGTTTTGAATTATGACCGCCAAAAGAAAAGCATTGAATCAACCATCAGCATTCAAATCAAGAACAGTATGAAGCGGAAAGTGAAGGTGCGGGTCATTGAACATATTTACGGGGACTGGGTCATCCGGGATGCTTCTACCAACTACCTGAAGAAGGATGCCTCCACCATCAGTTTCCCGATCACGGTAAAGGCTAATGGCAGCCAAACGATCACCTATACCTATCGGAAGGAATGGCAGTAGCTGAAAACGGTTAGTGTGTTTCAAATATTGTTTGTCAGATTGATTTTAGATAAAAACGGTCAATCATTATCGTCAGCCAACCATTAACTCCAGACACACCGGTTCAATATATTAAGGGGGTGGGGCCTGCCCGCGGTGAAGCCCTGAAAGCTCTGGGGATCAAAACGGTCTTAGATTTACTCCATTATTTCCCCAGGCGCCACCTGGATCGCACTACCATCACTCCTTTGTCGAAACTGGCAACGGATCAAACTGCCACCATTATTGGACGGGTGGAAGTCTGTGGCCTCCGCCATCTAAAACGGCGGAAAATGTTTCAGGCTGTCGTGTCGGATGGAAGCGGGTTGTTGACTCTGACGTGGTTCAATGGCATCTCCTATATTCAGAATTCCCTAAAAACAGGCGATCTTTTAGCTGTTAACGGTAAAGTGAGTTTTTACAAAGGTTACCAAATGGTCCACCCGGAATTCGAGCATTTGAAGGAAGACGAGAATCCGCTCCATTCCGGGGCGATTATTCCCCTGTATCCCATCCCCCAGGCTTTAAAGGACGTTGGTTTAGACAGCCGGGGAATCAGACGAATCCTCCGGGAAGTTCTTAAAAACATTAGTCCCATTGAAGATCATTATCCAGCTGAAATTCGACGGAATCAGAAACTGGTCGATCTGGATCAGGCTCTGCGGAATATCCATTACTCCGAAAAAGAAAGGGATTTAAACCAGGCTATTTACCGGTTGAAATTTGATGAACATTTCTTCCTTCAATTGTTGATGGCTTTACGCAAGAAATCACTGGAGCAAACGGGAGCGACCCCCTTGCCGAAGTTGGGACCGCAAGTGCAGATCATCATTGAACAACTGGAATTCCAGCTGACGACGGCCCAGAAAAGAGTTTTAAAAGAGATCCGGGCGGACATGGCCAAATCGGTGGCCATGAACCGACTGCTACAAGGGGACGTAGGGTCTGGTAAAACTATTGTGGCCATCCTGGCGGCGGTCATTGCGGTTGGAAATCATACCCAGGTGGCCTTGATGGCACCGACCGAAATCCTCGCCCATCAACACTTTACTACCTTTAGAAATTATTTAAATACAGTCCATTACAGCTGTGCCCTGCTGGTGGGAGGAATGCCTGTGGCGGAACGGAAGAAAATTCTTCAAGGACTTAAGTCAGGAAAAATTAACGTCGTAATCGGGACACATGCCCTGATTCAGGAAGATGTGATTTTTAAACAACTGGGATTAGTCATTGTGGATGAACAACACCGTTTTGGTGTTGTACAGCGGAGTGAATTAACGGCCAAAGGGTTTAATCCCCACCTTCTGGCTATGACGGCCACACCCATTCCCCGGACCTTGGCGATTACCTACCACGGAGATATGGATATTTCCATTCTGGATGAACTACCCGGGAATCGACAACCGGTGGTGACCAAAGTCGTGGATCCGGAACGACTTCCCAAGGTGTACCAGTTTATTCATCGGGAAGTGGAAAGCGGGCGGCAATGTATGGTCATCTATCCGCTGGTGGCCGAAACGGAAAAATCGGATCTGGCGGCCGCTGAAGAAGCTTATCGTCAATTGGCCAGAACTGTTTTTTCTGATCTAAGAGTTGGTCTGATTCATGGCAGGATGAAAAAAGCTGAAAAAGACGCCATAATGAATGAGTTCCACCAGAACAGAATTCAGATTCTGGTTTCAACCACCGTCATTGAAGTGGGGATTGATGTCCCCAATGCCACCGTAATGCTCGTGGAACATGCCGAGCGGTTCGGATTAACCCAGTTGCACCAGCTGCGGGGCCGGGTAGGCCGGGGGAGTGAAAAAAGTTACTGCATCCTTGTCAGGCGGAGTGTGACAGAACCTTCTTCCCGCCGCCTGTCGGTAATGGAGGAAACGAATGATGGATTCAAAATTGCAGACGAGGACTTGAAATTAAGGGGACCGGGCGAATTTTTCGGTATTCGCCAGAGCGGCTTTTTGCGGTATAAAATTGCCGATCTGGTGTCGGATGGCCCGATCATTCGAAAAGCACGGACTTCTGCTTTTGATTTAGTAGAGAAAGATCCTGATTTGTCCCGGCCGGATCAGGCCTTGATAAAAAAACGCTTTTTAAAGGAGTACCGCGATCTGTATGAAAGTCTGACCCTGGCCTGAGTGGGAATACAGTGCTCCATTCTTCCCTCGAATTTCCGTATTTTCGCAGGCCGTTTACCTCACTTGGAAACTATTTTAGATCAAATCAATTTAACTGCGTTAACGTAAAGGGAATACAATATGGCTGACGATTCCATTAAAAAAGAAGATCAGTTATTTCTACATATGGTATCCACATTTGCCCAGAGTGCCTGGATTTCACTGGGCAAGATTAAAAATCCCGTGACAGACAAAACGGAACGGAATCTTGAACAGGCGACGTTTTACATTGATTTGCTGGATATGCTCCAAACCAAAATGAAAGGCAATCTTTCCGAATGGGAAGAGCAATTTCTGCTCCACAGTGTCAGCGAATTGAAGTTGAATTATCTGGATGAAAAAAAGAAGGAAGCGGCAACCTCCGCAGAGCCAGCTTCTGATTCTTCGGACGGGAAAAAACCTCAGGAAGAAGAAAAATCAGAAAGTAAGAAAGCCTCCGCACCCTCCTCACGCAAGAAAGAGCCGAAATCGTCTAAAAAAAGGAAATCTAATAAGTGATTCATGCTGATTATATTCGGGTGAACCGGATTGTGGCTGGAGTGATTCTAGCCCTGACCTTCCTGGTTTACTTTTTAACAACCGCTGATACGGTACCTTACTGGGATTGCGGTGAATTCATTGCCACTTCTTACATCCTGGGAATCCCCCATCCCCCCGGAAGTCCCTTGTATCTCATCGTGGGTCGCTTGTTTTCCATGTTACCCCTGAATCAGGATATTGCTTTCCGGGTCAATCTTATATCCCCCATTGTCAGCGCCTTTGCCGTGATGCTCTTGTATTTATCCATCGTCAAAATCATTACCCACTGGCGGGGGATGGTCAAGAATCAATTGGACCTCATCATCACTTTTGGCGGGGCAGCCGTCGGCGCTTTGGCGTTTGCCTTCACAGACAGTCACTGGTTCAATGCGGTGGAGGCGGAGGTGTATTCCGTCAGCACCTTTTTTACAGCCATTGTCATCTGGTTGATTCTCCTCTGGTCCGAACGCTCTGAAGAACCGGGGAATGAACGTTATTTCTTAATTATCGCTTATATGATCGGATTGGCAACTGGCGTCCATCTGCTGAATCTGCTGACGTTACCTTTTGTGGCCCTCATTATCTATTTCAGAAAATTCAAATTTCAATGGCGAACCTTCCTGATAACCGTCCTGGCGACCTACGCAGTGTACGCCATTATTAATCATGGAATCATCGACGGGTTACCCAAGTTGGTAGATGGTATCGGACTATATGGTACCGTTTTTCTGGTACTACTCATTTTTGGAGCAATGGTGGCTTCGATTATCATGAAGAAACGGCTCTTGTCGGTTGCCCTCACATCCGTTGTGCTGATTCTTATCGGCTATTCCAGCTATGCCTTGATTTTTATCCGCTCTTCCCAGGATCCCAGGATTGATGAGAATGATCCGGAAACCGTGCCCCGGGCTATTTCTTATATGGAACGGGAACAATACGGACAGATGTTTCAACTTCCGCGCCGGTTTGATGGCTTGCCTCCCAAACACGAAGTGGTCGGTCGTCCGGCGAACGGTCGTGAATTCAGTGCCCAGCAGGAGCGGCAATACAAATTTTACCGGATGGATAAACAATGGTCTTTCTTCTGGAATTACCAGGTGAAAAAAATGTACTGGCGTTACTTCCTCTGGCAATTTGCCGGACGGGGGCCCAGTACGGAGAAATGGGTATCCGCCTATGGCGCCAACCCGCGGGAGGATGGTGTGGACTGGTTCCAGTTTGGATTGCCCCTGGCCCTGTTCCTGGGAATATTTGGGATGGTAGTCCATTTTCAGAAAGACCGGGCGGAAGCCTTTTCAATCCTCACCCTGTTCCTGATGACCGGTCTGGCCATTATTGTCTTCGTGAATCAGGATAATCCCCAACCAAGGGAACGGGATTATTCCTATGTAGGCAGCTTTCTCGCTTTTTCCATGTGGATAGGAGTCGGCGCCGCCGTTTTACTGGACTGGGTGCGAAACAAATTGAAGGATAAAAACTTCGTCAGGAAAGGCACCCTGGGTTTTTTAACGCTTCAATTGATCTTCATTCCGGGTGTCATGTTGAAAGCAAATTATCATGAACATAACCGCACCGGTAACAAGATTGCCTGGGATTACAGTTACAACTTGTTGCAATCCTGTGAGCCCAATGGAATTCTATTCACCAACGGTGATAATGACACTTTCCCATTATGGTACCTGCAGGAGGTGGAGAATGTCCGGAGGGATGTGACCATTGCCAATCTGAGTCTTTTAAATACGGACTGGTACATTCGGCAACTGCGGGATTCCCGCCGGCAAGAGAATGCCGACTCCTCCGGCCGGGAGCTGGAACGGTTCATTAACCTGACTGATGACCAGATACGGAATGTGGCATCGGGCCTGTTGCCCTGGAAAGCCCAAAAGGTGCGTATACCGGTTGAAAGTGACCCGGAGAATAAGGAAGGTTACATTGAGTGGATGGTGAAACCTACCTATGCCAATGCTGCCCTGATGGTGAAAGATATGATGATACTGCGGATCATTAACGATGCCAAATGGAAGTATCCGATCTACTTTGCTGTGACAGTCCCCTCTTCCAACCGGCTGGGTCTGGAGCCCTATCTGGAAATGGAGGGGCTGGTCTACCGGGTTAAAAGTCATCCTGTGGATCGGAAAAATCCCATTAATCCCGAACGAATGTGGCTGAATCTGATGACGGATTTTGGTTCTGAAACCTGGAACCAGAACTTCTCGGCGGCGGAATGGGAAGCGAAAGAAGGGGAGATCTGGTCCCGACAGTATAAACCGGGGTACCTGTTCCGTAATCTGGGGTTGAAAGAGGTGTACTATTTCCCCCGGACCAACGTTCGTCTGCTCCAGAATATCCGCAGTGCCTATATGCAGTTGGCAGCCTATTATTTCATCAAGTTCCGGGATCTTCAGGATCAGGGGAAAGAAGATTCGGTCGAAGCGCAGCAATATAAGGAAAAAGCACTCCAGGTTATGGCCAAGATGGAGGATAATATTCCTGAAGCCACCATTCAGTTTGATTCCAAGGATCTCTATTACCAGGTGGGAAGGATTTACGGCGAATTAGGCCGGCTGGATAAATTGAAAGCCATCATGGACAAACTGATGCAGCGGGATGATCTCACCCTCCGGGATAAACTGGAATTCGGACAGGTTTACGTTTCCAATCTGGATTCTTTTGAAATTGGAAAGGAAATTTTTGAGAAGCTGTATTTTACATACCTGGATCTCGAGCGGGCCGTTGCCTCCAATCAGAAGGTAGACCCGAGAATTTGGGACGAATGGCAGCGCTATCACTCTAAAATTGTCTCCTCCCTGGTTTTTACTTACCGGAAGATGGGTCTCGATGACGAGGCTGAAGTGGTGCTTTCTGAATGGTTGGAAAAAAATCCTAACGATCCGGTGGGCCAGAAATTACTGGACGAATTAAAGAATAAGAAGCAGACTGCTGTTAATCAGGAGTGATCTTCCATTTCCAACCCGACAGGTGAATACGCTGGGGTTGAAAGATTAATGCCCGGGGATTCGCCCTTCGTTTCAATCATTATCCCCCATTGGAACGGGATTGACGTTCTAGAGGAATGTCTTGAATCGCTGTACCAGTCCACCTATCCTTCCCGGGAAATCATTGTGGTGGATAATGCCTCCACCGACGGAAGTGGCGATTGGATTTCATCCCATTATCCGGAGGTTGTCTTGGTTTCCAACGAGCAAAATCTGGGCTATGCCGGCGGCTGCAACCGGGGTACTGGTGTCGCAAAAGGATCCTATCTATTATTCCTGAACAACGATACTGTTCAGGATCACCACTGGCTGGAACCCTTGGTGGAATGGATGGAAGACCATCCGAATGCAGCGGCTGTTCAACCCAAAATATTGAATTATTACCAGAGGGATAAATTTGATTACGCCGGAGGCGCAGGAGGGGAACTGGATATATTGGGTTTCCCTTTTGCCCGGGGTCGTATCTTTTTGCACCAGGATAAAGACAATGGGCAGTATGATCGGGCCAAACCCGTTTTCTGGGCCAGCGGAACCTGTTTAATGGTCCGGAAAACCGCTTTTGACCGGGCGGGCGGTTTTGATGAGACTTTTTTTGCCCATATGGAGGAAATTGACCTTTGCTGGCGTTTCCACCTTTTAAATCTGGAGGTGTGGGCGATTCCTGAATCGGTGGTCTATCATAAAAATGCGGTGAGTCTGCCCATGTTTTCCCGACGGAAACAGTATTTGAATCACCGGAATTCCCTATTCATGGTGCTTTCAAATTACAGCTGGCCCTTGACAATTTACCTATTTCCCCTGCGTTACGGTTTGGAGTGGATGGCGGTGATTTACGCCCTGCTGAAACGTGATTTCAACCACCTCGGAGGCATTATTCAGGCTCATCTCTGGCTGCTCTTCCATCCTCATGTGATCTGGCGGAAGCGACGCAGGGTTCAGGGGCTACGGGAAGTCCCTGATCGGGAAGTCCTGAAACACATGTTTAAAGGGAGTATTGTCTTTCGTTATTATGTGAAAGGTCAGAAACGGTATTCAGATCTGAATAGGGAAGCTTAGTTATCCAATTCAGTCATGGCCTGTTGGTACACTTCTTTGTTCTCCGGATCCATTTCCAGCAGGCGCGTCAGCATATCCTTTTGACCCATAATTTTCAGGTAATTGGCGAGTTCCTCATTATGGGCTTTTAAAAAATACAGGGTCCTGCCGCGGGGGAAGTTTCCGAACACCAGTTCGAGGCCTTTCATCATATTCTTGAATTCTGCCAGTGCTTCATCAACGTGTCCTTCCTTGAAGCGGTCCTGGGCCAGATAAAAAGCAAAGCGAGCTTCCCGTAATCCTTTATTGGCAATGATTTCATTCAGAGTGATCAGTCGCTGAGCCCAGCCTTTGGGGTAGTCGGAAGAGACCGCCCGCAGTGCAATGACCCGGGCCTGTTCGTAAGCGTAATTACCGCCATGAAGTTCGTAGGTGTCCTCATAACCGCCTAGAATCAGGTAGGTGTAAAAGGCGAGAAAACTGGTGAGGGGATCGAAAACGGCCTGGTCATAGAAGAGAGAACTCCCCGAATTGTAATAGAATTGCACTGATTTATCGAAATAACGTAAATCCATTCCATCAGAGACCAAAATCTGGGCATGGTAAGTTTTCTGTCCGCCTTTTTGGGCGGTTCCTTCAAAGACCAGTTGAATGTGCAGGGGGATGGCAAGATCCTGGTAGTCCTCATCCCAGATCTGACTGCTGTAAAACCGTTCAATATTTTCAGCCAGGGAGGCCAGTTCTTGGCGGTCATTATCTTTGAGTAAATGATCGTCGATAGTCACTGTAATGGTTCCAAATTGGGACTGGAGGGTCGTGACGGCCAGAAAGGTGGTAAGAATCAAGATCTGGGAACGGAACCGCATTACAAACTGAAAATAGGGAAGAATCACTTCCGATTAAAGAAAAAATAGCTGTTGTTTTCCGTGAACCCAACCTTCCGGAATAGAGGGACGTAAAACCTGCGGAAGTGAATACAGGAACTTAGGTAACTTTGACCGTGGTAAATGTGAAACACTTGTTGGACTCCCAGCCCGAAGCGCGGAAGATCTTGAAGGTGGTCGGTGAAGTGGGAGCGTTGGAAAATAAAGCAGTCTATGTTGTGGGGGGGGTAGTCCGGGATTTATTTCTAAACCGGCCTCTGAAAGAAATCGATATTATGGTGGTAGGGGATGGAATTGAATTTGCCCGCAAGCTGGCCCACCGATTCAAAGTCAAAACCATTGTTCCGTTTCCGAAATTTTCTACCGCCAAGATCCCGCTAAAACCCATTCCAATTGAAGTGGCCGCCGCCCGGGAAGAAGCCTATAACGAGACTTCCCGTAAACCCAAGGAGGTCCGATATACGGATTTACAGGGTGATTTAATCCGTCGTGATTTTACAGTCAATTGTATGGCCATGAGCCTGAACCCGGGCCAGTTCGGTGAACTCCATGATCCGTTCAACGGGGTTCGGGATCTAATGGCCAAACGTTTGGTAACACCGCTGGACCCGGACCAGACCTTTTCGGAAGATCCCCTCCGGATGATGCGGGGAGCCTATTTTGCCGCCGCCTTAAATTTTAAAATCGAAGAGAAAACACGGGCTTCTATTCAACGCCAAGCGGGTCGAATTGAAATTGTTTCCAAAGAGCGGATTGCAACAGAATTAATGAAAATACTTTCTACCCCCAAACCTTCTATCGGTCTCGAAATCCTGCAATTGACCGGTTTAATGAAATATATTCTACCGGAAATCGATGTGATGTACGGGATGGACCAGACGCCGGAATGGCATCATAAGGATATATTCTATCACACCTTGCAAGTGGTAGACAATGCGGCTGCTTTATCAGATAAAATGGAATTAAGATTTGCTGCCCTGGTTCACGATATTGCCAAACCGGTCACACGCCGGATTGACCAGGAAAAGGGTTACATCTTTCACGGCCATGATGCGGTGGGTGTGCGTATGCTTGAAAAATTGGCCCGCCGCCTGAAATTATCCAATGAGTTGAAGAATTATTTAAAAAAGCTCACCCTGTTACACTTGCGACCCATTGCCCTGGCAAAAGAAGAAATTACCGATTCAGCCGTTCGGCGGCTGATGGTCTTGGCCGGTGAAGATATCGATGATCTTTTGACCCTGTGTCGGGCGGATATTACCACCAAGAACCCGGAAAAAGTACGCAAGTACATGGGAAATTTCGAACGGGTCGAATCCCGAATGCTGGATGTTAAGGAACGGGATGCCATGCGGGCGTTTCAATCCCCGGTTAGGGGAAAAGAAATCATGGAAGTCTGCGGGATACGGGAAGGGAAGGTTGTAGGCGATATCAAATCCGCAATTGAAGAGGCTATTCTCGACGGTAAAATAGACAACACGTATGAAGCAGCCTTTGACTATTTTATGAAAATAAAAGATTCCTATTTGAACAAGTAAGATTCAGAGATTGCTGGTACCAAGTCTCAGGACAACTATTTACACGGATGATGTGTCGAATAGATCTAACCTGAAAACCGGCGGTTCACTTCAAGGTAAAGGAGTACAATTCAAATGGTAGATTTAATTAATGTATTGACAGCACCAGCAGACACATTTAAATCCATTTTAGAACGGAATGCCTGGCAGGAGGCTTTCAAACCGATTTTAGTCCTGATTATTCTGGGACTTTTTTCCTACTGGCTTCTGCGGGACATTTATGCCGATGCAGGTTGGGAACAGGCCTCCCAGCGGATTGAACAAAGTACCCGTATTCCTGAAGATCAGAAAAATCAGGCCCTGGAGAATGCTTACGACAGAATCTATAACCCTTCTACAGGTAATCTTGTTTTCGCTTACACATTGACCGGTATTTCCTGGCCGATCCGGATCGGGTTTATGTCCTTGCTGGCTCTGCTGGTGGGTAATTTGTTTTTTGGGGGTGGTGTCGCCTATTCCCGTGTTTTTCTGGCCACTTCCTTTGCCTATTGTGCTTCCATCGTGGAGTATCTTGTAAAAACACCGCTTCAATATTTTACCCAGAAAGCCCAAGTTTTTACGGGACTGGGCCTGTTGGATCTGGGGGCAAAAGGTTCTTTCCTGAATACATTTTTAATCGGTGTGGATCTTTTCTCATTCTGGCGCGTGTTTCTGTTAGCCGTGGCCATGGGAATCCTCTATAAGAAAAAAACCATACCTTTTCTGTACGCCCTTACCTTGGTCTGGCTTCTTCAGTTGGTATTCTTTACCGGTCTCGGGACCCTCATCCGTTAATTATTGAAATCACCTATGAAAAAGCTATCTGTTCGTTTGAGTCTTCTGTTATTCTTTTCCTTTGGATTGTCCCAGAGTTTTACCCTGGAAGAGTGTATAGCCATCGCACTGAAAAATAAGGAAACCTTGAAGGCTTCGGCCCTGGATCTGGAATCAAGCCGTCTGAGTACCCGCAGTTCCTACAGCGTCATTCTTCCGAGTCTGAGTTTTTCAGGTTCCATGAATGAGACAAGGTTTCCACCGCGGTTGGGCGCCTATAATCCGGGTACCGGTGAACTTGAGCTCAGCAAAGTGTCCAAATATTCCAGCTGGTCCAGCGGTATTTCCGTTTCCCAGACGATTTATGACGGTGGAAAGTGGTGGAGCACCATTTCCCAGGCTAAAAATAATTATCAGATTTCAAAACAGCTGGATCGACAGGTGTTGATCAATATCATTCGGGAGGTTCACCGTGCTTTCTTTGCCCATTTGAAGGCGCAGCAACTTCTGGAAGTCGCCCGGCTGAACCTGAAATCTTCCAAACGTCAACTGGAACTGGTGAAACATCAGTTTGATCTGGGAGCCGTGAAAAAAACGGATTTGTTGAAAGCCGAGGTGAGCCTGGGGCAGGCGGAGGTGGAAGTGATTAACCAGAAGACTGCCCTCAAGACCAGTTACCAGGATTTAAAAAATGCCTTGGGACTGATTGGATCCGGGTATGAATTTGAAATTGCAGATGCAGGTCGACCGCTGAAACCGATTCCGGAGCTAAAAGAAGCAACCGAATTAATGGAAGCCAATAACCCCAGTCTTCTGGCCAAGCGGTATCAGATCGTAGGAGCCAAGTTAAATAAGAAAATCACCACCAGTGCCCGTATTCCGACGTTGAGCGCCAATTTGAATTATTCGGGCAGCGCCAGTGAATATCAAAAGTTAATCAATAAATGGAATGACAACTGGCAGTTGCGCACGGGACTGACCCTTTCCTTTCCCCTGTATACGGGGAATTCTCTTTCCACCCAGGCCCAGCAGGCTACCCTGTCCATCCGGAAACAGGAGTCGGAATATCTGACCCAGCTTCAGGACTTAAAGGTGCAATTAATCAATCAGCTGGAGACGCTAGAAAATTACCGCAAGATTATCCCCATCAACGAAAAAGTTCAGTATTCGGCGGAAGAGGATTTAAAACTGGCGCAGGAACGTTATACCCTGGGAGCGGCCACCATTTTGGAGGTACTGGATGCCCAGGTTTCTGTTCTTCGGGCGAAGTCCTCCGTTATTACAGCGAAATACGATGCCCGAATTCAGCAGGCCAATTTGAAAGCATTACTGGGGACGCTGGATTCGGAACTACAATAATTTATTAGGAGCAGATCCATGGCGAAGAAATCGGTGACAAAGAAGAAAAAATGGATTATCATTGGTCTGGTTGTCCTGCTATTGGTAGTGATTGTATTGGCCAATATCTTTCGTGAAGATACGGAAGCCATTCCCGTGGAGACAGAACTGGTCCAACGTCAGACGATTGTGCATAAAGTGAGTGCCAGTGGTCAGATTCAACCGGAGGTGGAGGTGAAAATCAGTGCCACTTCTTCAGCATGGATCGATTCCATTACCGTGCAGGAGGGGGATTATGTGGTCAAAGGCCAACACCTCATTTCACTGGACCGAAAGCAAATGCAGGCGGCAGTCGATCAGGCCCAGTCCTCTGTTAAATCCGCCACGGCCCGGTTAAAACAGGTCCGGGCCCAGAAAAAACGGGTAGAATCACTCTATAAGCAAAAACTCGTTTCAAAACAGGAATTGGAAGCGATTGAAGCGGACTATGAGCTGGCGGAGAGTTCCCTTGAACAAGCAAAAGCCAACCTGATTTCCCGGAAAGACGATTTATCCAAAGCCAGAATACTGGCCCCCAAATCGGGAGTCGTAACCAAGATTAATAAAGAAGTGGGTGAAATGGCCGTAGGCGGGATGTTCCAGGCTGATGTCCTCATGGTGATTGCTGATCTGAGCCGGATGGAGGTACTGGTGGATGTGAACGAAAATGATGTGGTCTCCGTTGAATTGGGAGATACGGCCGAAATCGAAATTGATGCGTTTCAGGATACGGTTTTCTACGGAACAGTGAGTGAAATTGCCCATGTGGCTAAAACCACCGGTTTGGGTAGCCAGGAACAGGTCACCAATTTCCAGGTCAAAATCAGGATGTTGAATGTGCCCGATAAAATTCGCCCCGGAATGAGTGCCACCGCCAATATCATCACTGATCGAAGAGAAAATGTGATTGCCATTCCGATCCAATGCCTTACCGTCCGTCCGGAGGGATCTGAAAAAGTACAGGCCGGCAAGAAACATAAGGGCCGGAAATCACAACGTAAAAAGAAAAAATCATTTACTCATAAACAGCCGGTGAAAATGGAGGAGGTCGTCTTTGTGGTAGCCGATGAACCGGATGAAGGATCTGAAGAAGAAAGTAAAGACAACCTTTCTGCTGCCGATTCGATCCGTGCGGTGAAGAAAAACATTCGCCGGAAAAAAAGGCGGACCAAGGACGAAATTAAATACGTTCATATTCGACCCGTAAAAGTGGGTATTTCAAGTGATACGCATTATGAAGTTCTCAGCGGTCTTGAAGAAGGGGAGGAGATTGTTGTAGGAAGTTATAAGGCCATCAGCAAGGATCTTTCCCATAATGATCGTGTGATCATATCGAACCTGGAAGATGCAGAAGAGGAATAAGCCGGACAGAAGTGATCTCATCCGGCTGGAGGGAGTAAAACGTTACTATCAGGTCGGTGGAGAAATTGTCCGGGCTCTGGATGGCATTGATTTGACGATCGCCGAAAACGAGTATATTTCCATTATGGGGCCCTCTGGATCGGGGAAATCCACCTTAATGAATATGCTGGGTTGCCTGGATACACCCACCGATGGAATTTATATGCTGGATGGAGAACCGGTTCATGAAATGGACGACAATGAATTGGCCTCAATACGCAACCGGAAGATTGGATTTGTGTTTCAGACCTTTAATTTATTACCCAAGGCCACGGCTCTGCACAACGTGGAGGTACCCCTTGTGTATGCCAATATTCGGCGGGAAGAGCGGATTCGGCGGGCACTGGAGGCCTTAAAGGCGGTTGGGCTGGAAGAACGGGTCAATCATAAGCCGAATGAACTTTCAGGCGGTCAGCGCCAGCGGGTTGCCATTGCCCGGGCGCTGGTGAACCATCCCTCCATCATTTTAGCTGATGAACCGACCGGTAATCTGGATTCCAAGAGTGGAATTGAAATCATGGAGATATTTGACCGCCTTCATCAGGAGGGGAATACGATCATTCTCGTGACACATGAAGAATATATTGCAGAACATGCCAGCCGAATCATCCATTTATTCGACGGTCGGATACAGAGGGACAATGCCCGCACCCGCCGGAATATCATGACCCCATGATTTCCCTGATTCTGGAAAACTTGGGGATTGCTCTCGCTTCCATTTTCGCCAATAAGTCCCGGTCTATTCTTACCGCCCTCGGAATCGTGATTGGTGTTCTGGCCGTGACACTGATGGGGACACTGATTTCAGGTTTGGACCGATCGTTTGAAAAGAGTATGTCCTTCTTGGGCCGGGATGTGTTGTTTATCAGTCGTTTTGAATGGTTTAGTAATATGGATTGGTGGGAGGTGAGGAACCGACCCCGGATTAAGGCGGAATACGCCGAACAGTTGAAACACCATTCCAGATATGTTTCGGCAGTGGCACCGGTGACGGCTCGTAGCGCCAGTCTTACTCGGGGAGATAACAGTGTCCTTGGAGCCCGCATTTTCGGAACCGTCCCGGAATACATGCAAACCACTTCTGCTAATGTGGAAACAGGTCGTTTTTTTACCGAAGGGGAAAATCGTTCCGGTGCCAGAGTCACGATCATTGGGAATGATATTGCCAAAGCCCTGTTTGAGAATGAGGATCCCATCGGGCGGTACCTCAAGATAGAAGGGAATAAATTCCGGGTGATTGGCGTGCTGGAAAAACAGGGGAAATTTCTGGGGCTTTTCAGTATGGATGACCAGGCGATCTTGCCGATAGGCACCTACGTTCGATTATTTGCCCGGCGAGGTTGGACACGCCTGAATGTGAAAGTGAATACGGATAATATTCCGGAAGCCCGGGAAGAAATCAGAGGCATTATGCGTCGTTTAAGGGGGCTGAAACCTTCTGAAAAAGATGATTTTGCCATCAACCAGCAGGAGGCCTTTGAATCTCAATACAAGGCGATAAAACTGGCTATTGGCGGGACAGGAGTGTTTATTACTGTTTTATCGCTGGTGGTGGGGGGGATCGGAATCATGAATATTATGTTTGTGTCCGTAAAGGAGCGAACCCGGGAAATCGGAATTCGTAAAGCGATTGGTGCCACCCAGAACATGATTCTGGGACAGTTTTTATTTGAGGCGATTGTTATCTGCCTCATCGGGGGATTGATCGGTTTAGCCCTGGCGTACGCCAGCAGTCTGGTAATCAATAAGTTTCTACCTTCCACCATGCCTCTCTGGCTGGCTTTTGTTTCCATTGGATTGAGCATCATTGTCGGGGTTCTTTCTGGACTGATTCCTTCCTATCGGGCGGCCCGGCTGGATCCGATTGAGGCGTTACGGTATGAATAGGAAACAGGGATGAGTCAATCGGTAAAACGGGGACATTTAAAAAATACCCTTCGGGAAAGTTACCGAATGACCCTGGATGCCATCCGGGAAAATAAACTCCGTTCCATCCTCACGCTGCTTGGAATTTCCATCGGTGTTTTTTCCGTCATTGGGGTTATGACTGCCATTCGAACGCTGGAATCTTCCATTGAATCAGGCCTGAATGTTTTCGGAACCAATACATTTACAATCCAGAAATGGCCCGCAATCAATATCGGTGGTCCCCGGCACAATCAGAAATACCGCAACCGGAAAAATATCGATTATCAACAGTATATCGAATTAAAAAAGCGGGCTCAACTTCCCCTGATGGTAAGCGTGTCTGAAGCTTCTTCTGTCCATTCGGTAAAATACCGGGACAAATCCATCAACAAGAGTGTGACTCTGTCGGGAGGGGATGAAGGAACGTTGCGCAGTTTCAATACCTTCATCGGAGACGGCCGTAATCTGTTGGACACGGATGTGGCTTTTTCCCGGAATGTCTGTGTCCTGGGGATGGATGTGGTGGACCGGTTGTTCCCCTACGAAGATCCCCTTGGGAAAACAATCCAAATAAATGGTCTGGATTACCGGGTGGTAGGTGTTGCTGAAAGGAAAGGGACTGCCTTTGGCCAAAGCCAGGATAACTACATTTTAATTCCAATTTCCACTTATTTACAGCGTTACGCTGACCGTTGGACGACCCTGAGTATTACGGTGGAGGCCCCTTCGGAGGCGCTCTACAACAAAACCATGGATGAAGCAGTGGGCATTTTAAGAATGATTCGGAAAGTGCCGCCGGGGGAGGATAATGATTTTGAAGTCATTTCAAACGCCGAATTAATGGATACGTTTGGTCAGTTTACAGGGGGAGTCAAACTTTTTGCCTTTGTTATTAGCGTCATTGCCCTGGTGGTGGCAGGAATCGGGATTATGAACATAATGCTTGTCTCCGTAACGGAACGGATCAAGGAAATTGGAATCCGGAAAGCCATTGGTGCCACGCGGCAGGATATTTTGACCCAATTTTTAACCGAGGCTGTTTTCCTGAGTGAAATCGGGGGCATCGTCGGTGTGATCTTTGGAATTATCGGTGGGAATATGGTGGCCATGGTATTGAACGTGCCGGCCGTTATTCCATTTGACTGGGCTTTTTATGGGCTGGCTGTTTGTTCCGTCATTGGAATCGGGTTTGGAATTTATCCTGCCTGGCGTGCAGCCAGCCTCGATCCGATCGAATCGCTCCATTACGATTAAACCACTCCCTTTCCCTTGTGGTGGTTCGTCTGCGGGGGGTAAATTTTCCGTCATTCATGGACAGTTATTTCATACCACCCTTGCCCAGCGTTCAGTACCAGGTTTGGTATTTGTCTGAACCAATGTCTCTATGAAAGCAGTTGGTATTATTCCTGCCCGTTTACATTCTACCCGGTTCCCCAGGAAAATACTCTATCCGATTAATGATAAGCCCATGGTGGTTCATGTCTATGAACAGGCGAAAAAAGCAAGCCAACTGGAGGATGTTCTGGTAGCCATCGACAGTGATGAAACGGAAAAAGCATTAAAACCATATGCCGTCAACACTATCATGACCTCTGCCGATCATGCTTCCGGTTCCGATCGGGTGGCAGAAGTGGCCGGGAAACTGGAGGCGGAGGTGATTGTCAATATTCAGGGAGATGAACCGGGAATTGATCCTGGGACGATAAATGCCCTGGTGGATATTTTCAATGATCCGGACATTTTAATGGCTACGGCGGCCAGTACCCGTCTGTCCCCGCAGGAATTTCTAGACCCTAATGCAGTGAAAGTCTTATTGGACAAGGACGGCTACGCCGTTAATTTCTGCCGGGTTCCTCGTGGAGTCGCCTGGGGCGGGTATTACCTGCACATCGGCATTTATGCCTACCGGAAAGAAGTCTTGTTGCGGTTTACTCAGCTGCCGGAATCCAAAAACGAAGTTACTTTTAAACTGGAGCAATGGCGGGCATTGGATAACGGAATCCCCATCAAAGTAATATTAACGGACAGAAAATTTAAAGGGATCGACCGAATGGAAGATGTACGAATTTTTCAGGGGGCTCAATGAGTCCCCGGAAACCAACGAAATACATATTCGTCTTAGGGGGTGTTATTTCTGGTCTTGGAAAGGGTATCGCCGCCGCCTCGATCGGGTATTTATTAAAATCTGCCGGTATTCGGGTCACCATTCTCAAATTGGATCCCTATTTGAATGTAGATCCAGGCACCATGAATCCCTACCAACATGGGGAAGTCTTTGTTCTGGATGACGGCTCGGAGACCGATCTGGATTTGGGGCATTATGAACGGTTTATTGATGTGGATATGAGCAGTCAGAATAACGCCACCGCCGGGCAGGTGTATAGTGAAGTATTGGAGCGGGAACGGCGGGGAGAATATTTAGGTGCTACCATTCAGGTTATTCCCCACATCACCGATGAAATTAAGCGGCGTATTAAAACAATTAATCAACCGAAGAAATATGACGTCATTATCTGTGAAGTGGGTGGCACAGTGGGAGACATTGAAAGTTTACCCTTTATGGAAGCCATCCGTCAGCTCATTGCTGAAGTGGGTTACCATAACCATTTGATTGTTCATGTGACGCTGGTGCCCTACATCAAAGCCAGCGAAGAATTAAAGTCAAAACCCACCCAGCACTCGGTCATGAAACTGCGGGAGATTGGCCTATCCCCGGATATTATTCTGTGCCGGTCGGATCATAAGATTACTAAATCGGTCCGGGATAAAATTGCCCTGTTCAGCAATGTGGATCCAAGCCACGTCGTGGAGGGAAAAGAGGTAAAAAGTATTTATGAAGTCCCCCTGGTATTGAACGAGCAGAATGTGGGACAGTTGATCATGGATCGCCTGGAATTAACCGGGGCACCTAATGTCTCCTATCTGGAAACATTTATTGACCACTACCGGAACCCCAGTCATGAAGTTACCATCGCCATGTGCGGTAAATATACAGCGTTACCGGATGCTTATAAAAGTGTACTGGAGGCATTCATTCATGCGGGAATGGAAAACAGCACCCGCGTTCATCTGCGCTGGATTGCCACCGAGGAGATTCGATCCGATCAGGAGGCTGAAGCTGAATTTGAAGGTGTGGACGGAATTCTGCTCCTCCCGGGGTTTGGAAGCCGGGGCTCTGAAGGGAAAATACTGGCCTGTAAATATGCCCGTGTGAAGCGGATCCCTTTTTTGGGCATCTGTCTCGGGCTGCAGTGCGCCGTGATCGAATTTGCCCGGAATGTATGCGGTCTGGAAAAGGCTAACAGCACCGAATTTGATCCTAAAACGCCGGCGCCGGTCATTGATCTCATGGAATCCCAACGGGCAGTGAAACGAAAAGGGGGCACCATGCGGCTGGGTTCCTATGATTGTGAGATCCAGGTACGGACCAAAGCCTATGCCGCTTACCGGAAGAAAAAAATATCGGAACGGCACCGCCATCGCTGGGAAGTCAACAACCGTTACCGGAATCGCCTGGCCAGGAATGGAATGATCTTTTCCGGAATTAACCGGGAGTTAAATTTGGTGGAGATTATTGAGATTCCGGACCATCCCTGGTTTGTTGCCGGTCAGTTCCACCCGGAACTGAAAAGCAGAGTTGGGAAAGCCCATCCCCTCTTCCGGGAATTCGTAAAAGCGTCGGTCCAATATCAACTTCAGAAAGAGCAGCTATCATGAAAACCGTCTTTATCGGTAAAGCCCCCTTCGGAAGTGAACCCCTGGCTCTGATTGCTGGCCCCTGCGTCATTGAAAGCAGGGACCATGCACTGAAAATGGCCGGTTCCATTTTGAAGGTTACCTCCGAATTGGGCATCCCATATATCTTTAAAAGTTCCTTCGACAAGGCAAACCGTACTTCCGTCGATTCCTATCGGGGAGTAGATATTGAATCAGGCCTTAAAATACTGGAAGATATTAAAACAGAATTTCAAATCCCTGTTCTGACCGATATTCATTTACCGGATCAAGCCGCCTTGGCAGCCAAAGTGGTAGATGCGCTTCAAATACCGGCGTTTCTCTGCCGGCAGACTGATTTGCTGGTGGCAGCCGGGAAGACAGGGAAAACCGTTAATATTAAAAAAGGTCAGTTCTTGGCACCGTATAAAATGGAACATGTGGTAAAAAAGGTCACCTCAACCGGAAATGAGAATATTCTCCTCACCGAAAGGGGAACTTTTTTCGGCTACGATAATCTGGTTGTGGACATGCGATCGTTGGAAATGATGCGTGAATGTACCGGGTTCCCTGTTGTATTTGATGCTACCCATAGCGCCCAGCAACCGGGTGCTGCGGGAAAAAAGACCGGTGGTTTCAGGGAATATATCCCAACCGTGGCCAGAGCGGCGGTGGCAGCGGGGGTGGACGGCTTGTTCATGGAGGTCCACGATAATCCTCAGGCGGCGAAGTCCGATGCAGCCACCCAGTGGCCGCTGGATCAATTAAAGCCCCTGTTAAGCACCCTTTTGAGCATTCGGAAAGCGAGTCATTGAAAATGAATGCATTAAAACAGAAGGTGGAGCGGATAAAATTGATTATTGCGGATGTAGATGGTGTACTGACAGACGGTTCCATTTACAAAGGAGCGGATGGTGTTGAGTATAAACGTTTCAGTGTTACCGATGGGACGGGCGTTGCCCTGGCCCGGGAAGCCGGGTTTCAGATTGCTTTTATTTCGGGACGTTTTTCTGCTGCAACCGAGGCACGCGCCCGGGAATTGAAGATCCGGGATGTGTATAATGGTACCCTGAATAAACTGATCCCCTATGAAGCTCTGAAAACAAAATATGAATTGGATGACAATGAAATCGCCTACATTGGGGATGACCTTATTGATATTCCTGTCATGGAAAAGGTAGGTATTCCCATCTCCGTGCCCAATGCGTGTCAGGAGGCCAAGACCGCCTCAGTGTATATTACCCCGTCCAGGGGTGGGAGTGGCGCTTTCAGGGAAGCAATCGATTGGATCCTTCAATCCCGGGGAGACTATGAAACTGTTTTAACGCGCTTGCGGGAAAAGGTTTTACAGTCCAAATGAACCTTTCATTCCCTCCATTCAGAAGATTTGGAATGTTTACGCTGATTTTACTCTTTTTTATTGGTCCAATTCAGAGCTGTTCTCATCAGGAGATGGAAAAAACTGGGATTACCAGGGAGGGGCGTCCCGATCAGGAAAGCTGGACCGTCACGATTACCTTGACCAGTGAAGGATCCAAACGGGCTGTGGTGCGCTCCGGTCATCTTCAGAAGTTCAATGACCGCCAATTTATTTTGCTGGATCAGGGCGTAAATGCGGATTTTTTCGATACAGAGGAAAATCATACCACTAATCTGGTTTCCAAAATTGCAGAAGTGGACGAAAAATCCGACTTTATGATTGCCATGGGGGAGGTGGTCGTGGTTTCCGACAGCGGTGTGACCCTTTATACCGATACTCTGTCCTGGAATAATGAGGAAGAACGTGTCTATACGGATGATCCGGTCATACTGACCACGGAAAATAACGATACTTTATATGGAATCGGGTTTGAATCCGATGTAGAACTGGATAATTGGCGCATTCTGGAACCAACCGGTGTTATGCATGAAGATGAAAAATAATCACCAAAAACTAATCGCCCAGGGATTGTGTAAACGCTACGGCAAACGATGGGTCGTAAACGAAGTGGACCTGGAAGTGAATAAGGGCGAAATTGTAGGATTACTGGGACCCAACGGTGCTGGCAAGACCACCACTTTTTACATGATCACAGGCATGATTAAACCAAACCGGGGTAAAATTTTCCTGGATGATGAGGATATAACCGACCGGGCCATGTACCAGCGTTCCCGCAGCGGAATTGGTTATTTATCCCAGGAACCTTCCATTTTCGGGAAATTAACCGTGGAAGACAATCTTCGCCTGGTTCTGGAAATGTCGCCGCTTTCAAAGGATGAACAAAAACAAAAGATTGAACAGTTGCTGGAGGACCTTTCCATTACCCATTTAAGGAAGAATAAAGGGAATAGCCTTTCAGGTGGAGAGCGAAGACGGGTGGAGATTTGTCGCACCCTGGCCATTAATCCTGATTTTATCCTGCTGGATGAACCCTTTGCAGGAGTGGATCCCATTGCCGTGGAGGATATCCAGTCCATTGTTCATTCTCTGAAAACCCGGGATATCGGTGTACTGATCACCGACCACAATGTGCGGGAAACCCTGTCTATCACGGATCGATCTTACCTGCTGTTTGACGGGAAGATATTGAAGGCAGGGACCTCGGAATATCTGGCGAACGATAAGGAAGCCCGCCGACTTTACCTGGGAGAAAAATTTCGTCTCTAGAATGCCTCAACTACGACAGACCCAGTCACTGAAACAAACCCTATCGCCCCAACAGGTCTTGCAGGCAAATTTACTCCAGTTGACCGTAAACCATTTGGAGCAGAAGATTCTGGATGAGGTGGGGAAAAATCCCCTTTTGGAACCCCTGGAACCCAAAACAGAGGAGCTGGCGGAAGGGGAACCGGAGCCCCAAAAAGAACTGGATTACGAAGAAGATCCTGACGAGTACGAACCGGCTAATATTTACAATACGGAACGATCGCGGGTGGATATTCCTATCCCGGATCATCTTGATTTCATTGAGGGACTGGTTCAACAACTGGATATGTACGATCTCAATGAATGGGAGCGGGCAATCGCAGAGGAAATCCTCTGGAATTTGGATGAACAAGGGTATCTGGAAGTGGACCTGGCTCTGATTGCGGACCGTTTTACCCGTACTGAAGAGGAAGTGGAACGGGTCTTGAAAAAGGTTCAGCAGTTGGATCCTCCCGGTATTGCCGCGCGGAATCTCAAGGAATGTTTGCTGATTCAGCTTCAGGATCGCAAAGAGAGTCTCGCTTATCGGGTAATTCAAGAGGCGTTTGATGATTTCGCCAATCACCGGTTTGAGGCGGTTCAGAAAAAATTAGGGGTGACCAAAGAAGAGCTGGCCCAGGCCGTGGAGGAAATTACCCATTTAAATCCCCGACCGGGGGCTGGGAAAATATCGGCACAGACCGATACCGTGATTCCGGATCTGCTTGCGGTCCAGCGTGAAAACGAATGGGTTGTGATTGTAAATGATTCCTGGCTGCCGGAGCTCAATATCAGTAACCAGTATGTAGCCTTGATGAATCAGGTTGATTTGCCGCGGGACACGCGGAAATATTTAAAGGAAAAGTATGATTCGGCGACCTGGTTTATCCAGGCTATTGAACAGCGGCGGAAGACGCTCTCGGAAGTGATGTACGCCATTATTAGGCGGCAGCCGAAATTTTTTGAAGGGAATACCCAGGCTCTGGAGCCCATGCGGTTGCAGGATATTGCCGACGACATTGGAATGGACATTTCCACCGTAAGCCGCTCCACCCGTGGGAAATACGTGGATACCCCGTTTGGAATCTTTGAATTAAAGTCCTTCTTCACCGGTGGCTACGTATTGAATAGCGGCGAGGAAGTGAGCACTCAAAAAATAAAAACATTACTCAAGGAAGTCATAGACAGCGAGGATAAATTCAAACCTCTAACGGACACGCAATTGGCTGAAGTATTGAAACAAAAGGGGTATCCGGTTGCCCGAAGGACCGTGGCTAAATACCGGGAGCAATTGAATTATCCAGTCGCCCGTTTAAGGAGGCAGCTAACCTAATTGAAAGGAGCATTGTATGACTTATCGAAGGATTATTGTGGGGGATCAGGAGATTAAAATTCCGGATAAGCTGTTCAGCTTGGGTGTGATTCCCATTGTGGGGATTGCCCTGGTTCTATGGTTACTCACGGGGATCTATATTGTGGGTCCTGATGAAGTCGGTGTGGTTCAGACTTTCGGGAAATACACCCGCCAAGCCCAGTCGGGGTTGAATTACCATTTTCCCTATCCGATTGAAACGGTTCAGACGCCCAAGGTCACAGAAGTAAAACGGATTGAAATTGGTTTTCGCAGCGTTGGGAAGAATGTGTATAAAACCATTCGGAAAGAAAGCCTGATGTTGACGGGGGATGAAAACATCGTTGATGCTGAAATGATCGTTCAGTTCAAGGTTAAGGATCCGGTGGCTTACCTGTTTAATTTTGTCAAACCGGAAGCGACAGTTCGTGAGGCAGCCGAGGCCTCCCTTCGAACAGTGATTGGCCGTCACAAAATTGACGAAGCCCTCACCTCCGGTAAATTCATGATTCAGGAGCAGACCCGGACCCTGTTACAGAATATCCTGGATAATTACAAGACCGGGATTCTGATCGTGGCCGTCCAGTTACAGGACGTGTCCCCACCGGAACAGGTTGTGGCCGCCTTTAAGGATGTGGCATCAGCTAAAGAGGACAAAAACCGCATGATCAACCAGGCCGAAGGTTATCGAAATGACATCATCCCGAAAGCGCGAGGTGAGGCGCAGGCCAATATCCGGGAAGCGGAAGGCTACCGAGGAGCCCGCATTGCCCGGGCCGAAGGGGATGTGGCCAAATTTAAGGCCATCCTGAAAGAATACGAAAAAGCCAAGGATGTGACTGAAACGCGCCTGTACCTGGAAACCATTGAGGAAATCCTGCCGAATAAGGAAAAGATTCTGGTTCCCAATTCAGCAGATGGCAGCTTTATTAATCTGCTGAACATGAAAATGAAGGAGGGGAAATAATCATGAAACGTTTACTATTAATTCTTTTGGTTTTGGCGGTATTGTTCGGTTATACCTCGATTTATACGGTAGATGAAACCGAGCAGGTAGTTATCCTTCAATTTGGGAAACCGGTACGGACGGTGAAACAGGCGGGCCTCCATTTCAAACTGCCCTATCCTTTTCAGGATAAAACTGTGTTTGATGATCGCCTGCTTGAATACGATTCTCCGCCGGAAGAAGTCCTGAGCAGAGATAAAAAAACCCTGATCGTGGATAATTATGTGCGTTGGTTTATTGCCGATCCACTGCAATTCCTGAAAACAGTTCAGGCTGTCCCCACGGCCCTCAGTCGCCTCGATGATATTGTATATTCTGAATTGAGGGTCGAGTTGGGTAAACACAACATGGTGGAAATCATCACGGAAAACCGGGAAGACATCATGGAAAAAGTGACCCTGGCCAGTAATATTTCCACCAAGGAATACGGAATCGAAGTGGTGGATGTTCGGATCCGCCGGGTGGATCTTCCCCAGGAAAATGCCGAGTCCATTTATGCGCGCATGGAAGCGGAACGGAAACGGCAGGCCAATAAATTCCGGTCTGAAGGATCTGAGGAAGCCCAGAAAATTCGAGCCACTACCGATAAGGATAAAACCATTATCCTGGCAAATTCTTACAAGGAAGCGGAACGAATCCGGGGAGAAGGAGATGCTAAAGCAGTGGCTATTTATGCGGAGGCCTATTCCGCCGATCCCCATTTCTACGAATTTGTGAGGACCCTGGAAACGTATAAAAAAGCATTGGACGATAAAACGACCCTGGTACTGCCGCTGGATTCGAAGATATTCAAATTGTTGACGGGCCCGGGGAAGTAAAAAATGAATTTGACCATTCGATCCACAACGATTTTAGGGGTACGAAAAAAAGGAAGGATTGCCTTAGGCGGTGATGGCCAGGTTACCATGGGGGACATGGCTGTAAAACAGAAAGCGGTGAAAGTAAGGAAATTCGAAACCGATACCGGTTGTATCCTGGGAGGTTTTGCCGGAGCGGCTGCAGATGCGCTGAACCTGTTTGAGAAATTCGAATCGAAGCTGGATGAATATGACGGGAATTTGAAGCGCTCTGTGGTGGAACTGGCCAAGGAATGGCGTACGGATAAATATTTACGGCATCTGGATGCGCTCCTGGCATTGATGGATAAAAAGGGTGCTTTTATCCTTTCGGGCGACGGTAATGTGATTGAACCGGATGGTCCCATTCTGGCAATTGGCTCGGGAGGTGGTTTTGCCCAGGCAGCTGCCACCGCCTATCTGGAAAATCCATCCCTGACAGCGAAGGACATTGTTGAAAAATCGCTGTTGATTGCCTCTGAACTCTGCATCTATACCAATAATTCGATTACCGTTCTGGAAGTGAAATGAGGGATCTGAAACCGAAAGAGATTGTAAAGGAACTGGATCGGTTTATTGTTGGACAGGAAAAGGCCAAACGGGCAGTGGCCATTGCCCTGCGGAACCGTTGGAGACGTCAGCAGGTGCAGGGACCCATGCGCAATGAAATCTTGCCCAACAATATTATCCTGATTGGTCCTACGGGTGTGGGAAAAACGGAAATTGCCCGTCGACTGGCAAAACTGGCCAACGCTCCGTTTATTAAAGTGGAAGCGAGCAAATTCACGGAAGTGGGCTACGTGGGTCGGGATGTGGAGTCGATAATCCGGGATTTAACCGATACGGCCGTCAGTATTGTTCGCCGGGAAAAACGGAAAGAAGTACGGGCCCAGGCGGAAACCCTGGCAGAGGAACGCTTATTGGATATTCTCTTTCCCAACGACCCTGATCTGGCAAAAAAACGTACTCCGGAAGACGAAGAACGGTTTAAAAAAACCAGGGAACGATTACGGCAGAAACTCCGCCAGGGAGATTTTGAAGATCGAATGATCGAACTGGAAGTTTCAGCCGATAATTTACCGATTATGCAGGTTTTTGGCCCCATGGGCATGGATGATATTGGTTTAAACCTGAGGGAGATGCTTTCCAGTGTTATGCCCAGTAGTAAAAAACAACGTAAAATGACCGTGGCCAATGCGCGGGGTGTTTTGTTTGATATGGAAGCGGAAAAACTGATTGACCAGGACGAAATTGTCCGCATTGCCAAGGAACGGGTGGAGAATAATGGAATCGTTTTTCTGGATGAAATTGACAAAATAGCGGGCGGTGATCACGGCTCGGGCCCGGATGTCAGCCGGGAAGGTGTGCAGCGGGATTTACTTCCGATTATCGAGGGCAGTACGGTCCCTACAAAATATGGTATGGTCAAGACGGAGCATATTCTTTTTATTGCTGCCGGCGCCTTTCACACCGCCACCCCTTCTGATTTGATTCCGGAATTACAGGGCCGTTTCCCCATCCGCGTGGAAATGAACAAACTGACCGTCAAAGATTTTGTAAAAATACTGCGTCATCCAGAATCCTCACTGATTAAACAGTATATGGCTCTCATGAATGCTGAGAAGATTACTCTGAAATTTGAGCCGGGAGCCATTAACGCCATCGCCCGAATCGCGGCTGAAGCCAATCAAAAAATGGAGAATATCGGTGCCCGGCGGCTACATACGGTTATGACGACCCTCCTGGATGAGCACCTGTTTAACCTGGCCGGAGGAAATCCGAAAACAATTGTGATTACTAAAGCAATGGTGAATGAACGGTTAAAAGATATTGTTGAGGATCAGGATTTAAGCCGTTACATACTTTAAAAAATTGGGTATTTCTGAAATCATGGGAATAGAGGGATGAAACGCGATTTTCTGCATATTACTGACTTTTCAACCGAAGAAATTCTGGAGACAATTGAACTGGCCGGAACAGTAAAGACGCGATTAAAAGAGGGAGATACCTACGAGCCGTTCCAGCATCAGACCTTGGCGATGATTTTTGCTAAACCATCTGCCCGGACCCGGATATCGTTTGAGACCGGGTTTTACCGGCTGGGAGGTCATGCCTTATACCTGGGACCGAATGATATTGGAATCGGGAAACGGGAGGCCATCAAGGATATTGCCCGGGTGGTGAGCCGGTTTAACGATTTGATCATGGCCCGCCTGTTTGACCATAAGCACCTGTTGGAACTGGCGAAATATGCCTCAGTTCCCGTCATAAACGGTTTGACGGATTACAACCACCCCTGTCAGGTTATGGCGGATATATTTACCATTCTGGAGCACCGGGGTCGCCTGGATTCCTTGAAGGTCGTTTATGTGGGAGATGGTAATAATGTGGTCCATTCCTGGTTACGTCTGGCGGCCCGGATTCCCATGGAATTTGTTTGTGCTTGTCCTAAAGGATTTGAACCGGATACCAAAACGGTTAAACTGGCTAAAAAGGCGAATATGTCCAAAATTTCCATAAGTCACGAACCACTGGAAGCAGTTAAAGGCGCCGATGTAATTTATACGGATGTATGGGCTTCCATGGGTCAAAAGGAAGAATTGAAAGAGCGACTGGCTGTGTTTAAGGATTTTCAGGTTAACAAAAACCTTATGACTGCCACCGGTCGTCAAACCTTTTTCATGCATTGTCTGCCAGCTGAACGGGGACATGAAGTGAGTGATGAGGTCATGGAGGCCGATTATTCCATTGTGTTTGACCAGGCAGAAAACCGGATGCATATGCAAAATGCCATCATGCTGAAAATTACAAATCGGGCATTGTAAAACATGGCTTCGGCAGGAAAGAAATCATTGGATACGTCCAAACTGGAGAAGGTTGTAACCCAGATTCTCCGTGCCGAGGGGGATGAATTAATCCGGGCGGCTGAGCGCATCCCGGAGGACTTAATCAAGGCCAGTAAAATCATCCTGGATCATGACGGGAAGGTGGTTATTTGCGGTTTGGGCAAATCGGGATTGATTGCCCAGAAAATTGTAGCCACCTTGTGTAGTACGGGGACCCAGGCTGTTTTCCTGCACGCCGCTGAAGCACTTCATGGTGATCTGGGTATTTATGCCCCCGGTGACCCCACGATTTTAATTTCCAAAAGCGGCAGCACGGAAGAACTGCTGCGATTAATTCCCATTTTAAGAGAATTCAAATCGCCCCTGATTGGCATTCTGGGAAACATGAATTCACCGTTGGTGAAACGGGTGGACCTGGTTCTGGATGCCTCCGTTGAAAAAGAGGCGGATCCCTTGGGTCTGGTTCCCACTTCCAGCACGACCCTTACGCTCGGAATCGGGGATGCCTTGGCAGCCGTATTAATGACTTCCCGTGAATTCAATCATGACGATTTTGCCCGGTTCCACCCCGGGGGTGATATTGGGAAACAACTGCATCTAACGGTCAAACGAATCATGCAACCGTTGGAACAGGTAGCAGTTGTAGATTCCCATACCCACCTGCGCGATATAGTAATTTTAATGACAGAGAAACCCCAGGGGGCGGCTCTGGTTCTACACGAGAATCAGAGACTGGCTGGGATTGTTACGGAAGGTGATTTAAGACGCTGTCTCGCCACAAACGGCGATATTGATCAATTATCGGCGGGGGATATTATGACGAAAAACCCGATCGCTGTTACGATCGAAGCTCCTTTACAAACAGCCATTACACTCATGGAGGATCGGGAATCCCAAATATCTGTTTTGCCGGTTTTAGATCGGGACGGTGGTACGTGTGTGGGGTTGCTACGACTCCACGATATTTATCAGACGAAACTTCTTTAGTCTTTAATTGGATTCTTCCCAGTGCACATCGTAGGTGCGGTACGATGTCACTTCACCTGAATCTAATGGTACACTTAATTTAAAATTAGCTGTTGCCGAAGGTTCCAGGGACGTGTCCGAAATGATCCCGGTCTTGAATTTCTGCATTGATCCGTTGATGAAGACGGAGTCCTGACCACCCAACTCGGTGGAGGCGGTCCACAGGTTGGCAATGACTCTCACAAAATCAGCTCGCTTTTTTCCCGTATTTTTTACCACACCAGAGATTTCCTCATGGTCAGAAAAGACGGCTACCACGGGATTGCCAATGATCTCTACTTTGGCCCGGGGGGGAAGTTCTTCCGTGATTTTTTCAATCTTATCCCGGTCAATTGCCAGTTGACCGATGCTTGTCTGGACAATAATTCGCAGATCATTCTGATCAATAATTTCACCCATTACCACCGTTCCATTCGTGAGTTCAATCCGGTGCTGGAGTTGTGGTATTTTAATCAGATCCAGTAATTCCTGATCCAGGGTGGGAAGGCCCTTGTTTTTTTCGTACACCTTAATGACTTTCTTCAGGGAGTCAATCTGTCTCTGCATCTGTTCAAAATCAGATTTCAGTTTAAAGAAAGGTTCCCCGGGTGGGAGGAATTCCGGTTGATCCTTGAGTTCGCGTATGGGGGGCAGCGGTTCCAGGGTGTCCGAAACAGCAGTGGTTGTGTCTGTTGTATCCACCCCGGTCGTCTCCGGTAGTGTAATTAATGAAACGGAATCCGTCGGTGGGGCTTCAGTCCCCTCCTGACCGAAAAGCCCTCCGAACAACAGCCCGAAAATCAGGAGTTTATTGATGCAGTGCTTTTTCATGGGCTGAAAAAGTTAAGCGTCTGATTTCTTCTTCATATTTGGGGTACATGCCCAAATTACGTACGGCCTTGATGACGACAGCGTGCAATTTGGCCTGATTCGGATCCGCAAGAATGGGCAGGATCTGGGGAATAATGTCGCTATCACCCAGGGTGCCTAGTTTTTGAATAGCCTTCCGGCGGATTTCCAGGGGATAGTCACCGTTCTTAGCTATTTCCTGGACCGCTTTCAAAACTTCCGGATCGTTGAATTCTCCCAGGGCGTCCAGAAGCGTATTAAGCAAATTGTAATATTGATTTTTACCGGTCTGATAGGTCTGTAGCAGGGCCAGAACCAGGTTTTCCTCTTTAACCCCCGCCATGGTATTCAGGGCAAAATCGCGGACTTCCAGGTTTGATTTGGGATCCCCGAGTAATTCTGCAAAAGCACTGGCCACTTGGGAGGGGTCCTTTTTCCCCAGTATTTCCAGGGCACGATTGCGAACGCCTAGATTAATTTCCGGGTCTTTTGAAATGGATACCAGGATGGGAACCACTTCATCCGTTCCCAGCGCCCCCAGCGTTTCTGCCAGTAGTTTTTCGGTGCGGTTGAAATTACTTTTGCTGACTTCATATAGATCCAGCAGCGCCAGCACCTGATCTTTGGTACGGACCTTATTCAAACTGCGAACCAGGGCCATTTGAACGCTGTTTGTTTTTTCTTCAGTCTTATTCATGGCCTGCACCATGGCATCCGCGGCCACGGGATCATCTTTAAATTCCGCCAGTAGTTCAATGGAGGCCACCATGAAGGTGACATCCAGGGCTGCCGCTTCTCCTACCGTTTCGGCGATGGCGTTAAGGGCCGTGGGATGATGGGTCTCTGCCAGCGCTTTTCCGGCGGCAATCCGAACATCGAAAGGCTGATTACTGTCCTTATAAATGGCAATCATTTCTTCCAGGGCCTGAAGTTTCCCTTCGTTGTAGGATGCCTGGAGTTTTTCGATCATTTCATAGCTGGGTTCCTCTTCACCCCAACCCCCGGGTAAAAAACGGCTTAGAAGCGAACATCCGCTTATCATCAGGGAGAATAAAAAAATCAGAATGAATCGCGGTTCAGGTTTCATGGTTTCCCCAGAATTTCAATGTCAGGTCTTCCCCATCAAAGTAGCCGTAGGAAAAATAATTGAGCCAATCCCCCAGAATCAACATTTTCCCGCCATTGACAGGTACTTCCCGCGCCTGGTGGTAGTGACCGGTAATAAAATAATCGTAACCATTGTCAATTTTCTCCTGGGCATGAATCTGCATCTCGTTCTGAATTTTCAGATTGTATTCGTCCGAATGTTCGTAGTGTTCCCCTTTCTTGGATATCCATCGGGCAAAGGCGTAACCAATCCGGGGGTGAACCCAGCGGTAAAGCCAGATGAACAGGGGATTCCGGATCACTGCTTTCAGTACCCGATAACCTCTGTCCCAGGATAGGTACCCGTCTCCATGGGTGATGTAGAATTTTTTCTGGTCGATTTCAACGGATACGTCGTCTAAATAAGCCTTGGTCATGAGGGTTCCGGAAATAAAATCCTGAATCCAGTAATCATGATTCCCCACTAAATAGTGAACCTCCACTCCCGCCGTTTTCAGGTCAAACAACCGGTGGTAGAGGGGGAAATATACTTTTGGAATCACATCCCTGTATTCAAAATAAAAATCAAATAAATCTCCGTTAATAAAGAGGGTACCACCTTCGGCCTTTACAAAATCCAGGAATGCCAACAATTGATTTTCCCGTTCCGTATTCCCCGGTGAGCGGTTCAGCATGAGATGAATATCTGAAATAAAGAAGATCGGTGTCTGCATGAGGGGAAAACTAACCTTGTACCCCTTCCGCAGGCAAACGATTAAACGGATTGTTAGTCCGAGTGAAATTTGTCGCCTGCATTACTCTTTTAACAATTGTTTTGAAATAGAGTCGAAAAAAAAGGAACATGTAAGGTAAATTTACCTATCATTACCATGAAGCGAAATCTGATCCTGATCTGGCTGGCTTCCTGCCAGTTTTTATTCTCCCAGTCTTTTGGGCAAAACAAAGTCCAATACCGGGAATTTGACTGGTCTTATATCTCCTCGCCTCAATTTGATGTGTATTACTACGGGGATGAGATCGAACTGGCAAAGTTTACGATGGAAACGGCCAATAAGGCCTATGAACAAATATCCAAACATTTACGGTGGACCCTGAGAAAGAGGGTGCCCATTATTGTATACCATTCCCATAATGATTTCCAGCAGACGAATGTGGTGTACGAATATATGCAGGAGGGGATTGGGGGTGTAACGGAGCTGTTTAAAAACAGGGTGGTGCTCCCCTTTGAAGGGGACTATGAACAGTTTCGCCATGTCATTCACCATGAATTGGTCCATGCGGTCATCAATGATATGATTTATGGTGGCCGGATGCAGAACATTGCCTCCGGAAGGATTCGTCTTCGAATTCCCCTGTGGGCCAATGAAGGGCTGGCAGAATTTCTTTCCATGGACTGGGACACCCAGGCGGACATGATTATCCGGGATTTGTCCATTAATGAACGCATTCCCTCCATTGAAGAGTTGGAATATTATTTTGCCTACAAAGGGGGGCAATCTGTCTGGAAGTTCATAGCGGGGAAGTATGGTCGTGAGAAAATCGGTGAAATTTTCACGGCCATGAAGCAGACCCAGAATGCCGAAAAAGGCTTCAAACAAGCCCTTGGGATGGATTTTGAGGAGCTGACCAAGCAGTGGCACAAGCATATTAAAAAGGAATACTGGCCTGACATTGCCGGGCGGGACGCCGTGGGGGACATTGCCAAAGCGCTAACCGACCATAAAAAACGAAAAAATTATTACAATGTTTCTCCGGCTGTTTCCCCGGATGGAAGCAAAATTGCCGTCCTGTCGGACCGTTCAGGTTATATGGATGTGTACATCATCGATGCCATTACGGGCAAACAACTGAAACGGCTGGTGAAAGGAAACCGCTCCATTGATTTTGAAGAATTAAAATTTTTGCAGCCGGGAATTTCCTGGTCGCCCGATAGTCGTCGTATTGTTATTGCCGCCAAGGCCGGTGCCCATGATGCCCTTTACCTGATTAATGTAAGAAATAAAAAACGGGAAAAGATCGTTTTTGATCTGGACGGTGTCTTCACAGCCGCCTGGAGCCCCGATGGGAAACAATTAACTTTCGTGGGAAATAAGGGCAGTTTCAGTGACATCTATATTTATGATCTGGAATCAAAATCACTTCGGAAAGGGACAGACGATGTTTTCTCCGATTCTCAACCGAGCTGGAGTCTGGATGGAAAGTATATTGCCTTTGTTTCCGACCGTGGGGATGTGCTGAATGCCGATTCAACCACAGCCACCACCATGTTGAACCATGATTTTTCCCAAAAGGATATTTACTTGCTGGAAGTAGCCACCGGAAAGATTACGCGTGTGACCAATACACCCCAGAATGAAGGATATCCTCTCTGGGTACACAGTCGACAGGGTCTGTTTTTTGTTTCTGACTATCATGGTATCTGGAATATCGCCTATCGGGACCTGGAGACCGACTCAACCGCCATTCTGACGAATCTCCTCACCGGGGCGTTTCAACTGAGTCTGACTCAGAATGATGAATCTCTTTTCTTTGCCGGTTATTCCGGATTAGGGTGGGACGTGTACCGGATCAACAAGCCTTTGGAATTACAACCGGTGGAGGTAAGCCCAACCCAGTTCGATCTCAACAAAGATAAGGAGCCGGAAGAAATTGCTGACTTACGAAAAGATCGTCGGCGAAAAGCGGAACCGGATGAATCCGCTGATTATTCCAACTACATTTTCTCCTGGGATTACGAGCGTTTTAATGAAGCCACATATGCGGAAGGAGCGACGGAGGCACCGCCCGATTCCGAAATGAAGCAAAGTGGCGAATACGTACCCCATCCGTATAAAACCCACTTTACACTGGACCTGGTTCAGGCAAACCTGGGTTACAATAACATCTTCAGCATCGCACAAGGGTTGACTATGTTCTGGTTCAGCGATGTCATGGGCGATCATCAACTCTCCTTCGGGACCGAAATGGTACTCACTCTGAGGAACAGTGATTATTATTTGAATTATGCTTATTTAAAAAACAGGACGGACTATTTTTTTACTGCCTTTCACCAGGCTGATTTTTTCGCTGCCGGATATCTGGACAAGGGAACGTATTACAGTGAATTAACGGCTCGTCTGCGGCATTACGGTCTGGTGGTATCCCTTTCCAGACCCTTCAACCGGTTCCAGCGTTTGGAGGGTGGATTCATCTTCCACGGTATCGAATATAAAGTATTTGATGTGGACCCTTACCTGAATAAAACCTTCATTTATCAGAAGGACAGTTTTACGTCTTTGAATCCAGCCCTCAGCTATATTTACGACAATTCAGTCTTTGGATACACTGGACCTGTGGACGGGATGCGGCAAAATACGACCCTTGAAATCAGCCCTGGAACAGGGAAGAAAGGCATCTCCTACCAGAAATTGAAAATCGATTTTCGGAAGTATCAATTACTGGGGCGTAATTATACCGTGGCAGGGCGGGCTTTTTTCGGTGTTAGCACGGGCCGGCACCCGCAGAAGTATTTCCTCGGCGGGATGGAAAACTGGTTGTTTGGTTCGGGTGAAACCGATGGCAAAAGTGATAAGGATGCCCGCTGGCGGAATGTGGTTCTGGATACGGAAAACAAAACCCTGCTTCAGGACATTTATTTTTCCGAGTTTGCACTTCCGCTCCGGGGGGCCCGTTTCTCGGAACGGTTTGGGACCAAAGTATTCCTGGCCAATTTTGAAGTCCGCTTTCCCTTCATTCAATATTTTCAACTGGGCTTCCCCGCAAAAATTATTCTGGGCAACATTCGCGGTCATATCTTTTTTGATGTGGGGGCTGCCTGGGATGACCCTCGTGAATTTACAAGTCATGAAAAACTGGTGGCCAAATACGGAACCGATATCCCCCGATCCTTCACTCCCTGGGTGAAAACATTTGGTTACGGCATCAAAATACCGCTTTACTTCCTGTGGCGGATTGAAGCTGCCTACGATGTATTACCGAATAAATTCTCCAAGCCCCAGTGGTACGTCTCCATCGGGTACGACTGGTAATCCGATCCCGCCTGCTTTCAGCTTGATTCTCGTCTAAACCTGTTTCAATTTCCATTTCTGTATGGTGTCTTCTAAATCTAAAACAGTCTATCTCTGTTCTGCCTGTGGTGAGGATTTCCCCAAGTGGAATGGCCAGTGCCCGAAGTGTCGTGAATGGGGTACGCTCAGCGAATACCGGGTTCGAAAGGATCGCTCCAGACCAAAAAATCAGACAGCACGGGAATATACAAACCTGACCGAAATCATAGACCGGGGACCGGAACAGCGCATTAAAACCGGATTGCGGGAAGTGGATCGCGTTCTGGGGGGAGGCCTCCTGGAAGGGTCTCTGGTATTGCTGGGAGGGAACCCGGGGGTGGGAAAATCAACTTTAGCCCTTCAATTGGTTCCCAATTTGAAGAAAACAGTGCTCTATGTATCTGCTGAAGAGAGCGAGGATCAAATTGCCCTCCGTTCCCGGCGTTTGGGCATACAGACGAAGGATTTATACCTTTCAGCCGAAAATAATATTCAAGGGATTCTGGATCAAATTACGCTGGTAAAACCGAAGGTGGTGGTCATTGATTCGATCCAGACGGTGTATAGCGATTCCCTGGATTCCCTCCCCGGTTCTGCCAGCCAGATCAGGGAATGTGGACAGCAATTTCTGCAAACAGCCAAGATTCATACGATTGCTGTCATCATGATCGGGCATGTGACCAAGGAGGGGATGATTGCGGGGCCCAAGATGCTAGAGCATATGGTGGACACAGTTTTATACTTGGAAGGGGAGGAACGGCATGATCACCGGATTCTGCGATCGGTGAAAAACCGCTTCGGAACGACAAATGAAGTGGGAATTTTTCATATGGGAGCGAAGGGGCTGGAGGAGGTGACCAACCCATCCGAAATCTTTCTGGCAGAGCGGCAGGATGAAATTTCCGGTTCGACCATTTTCCCTTCGATTGAAGGAACCCGCCCCATCCTGGTTGAGGTACAGGCTCTGGTCTCAAAAGCGAACTTTGGTACCCCCCAGCGTAATGTGAATGGATTTGATTTTAAGCGCTTATCCATGCTGTTGGCCGTCCTGGAGAAGCGAGTGGGAGTCCTGATGGGGACCAGTGATGTGTTTGTTAATCTGGTGGGAGGTCTCAAGGTGGACGACCCGGCGGCAGATCTGGCGGTCATTTCGGCTGTGGCCTCCAGCGCCAAAAATGCGGTCATTCCTGCTGGGGTGGTCCTGGTTGGGGAGGTCGGTTTGGGCGGCGAAATTCGATCGGTGAGCCATTTTGAAAAACGGGTTCGGGAAGCGGCTTCACTGGGATTTGACAAATTACTGGCTCCGGCAGTGAATGTGAAACGATTACGGAAGCAAAAAGGCCAGCCCCTTACATTAATACCGGTCAATACGGTCCCGGAAGCATTCAGCCGCCTATTCTGAAAAGGACTGCCGCGTTGAAGTTTAAAATCCATGAGGGGGATCAACACACTTCCGCCAGAAGGGGAGAAATTGAAACCGCCCATAGTTCAATTCCGACGCCCGTTTTCATGCCCATTGGTACCCAGGGCGCGGTGAAAACAGTTGATCCTCAGCTTTTAGAAGTACTTGATGTCCAGATTATTCTGGGGAATACTTACCATCTGTACCTTCGGCCCGGTGCTCCTCTGGTACGCCAGGCGGGAGGTCTGCACCGTTTCATGAGCTGGGGTCGTTCCATTCTCACCGACAGTGGCGGATATCAGGTCTTTTCCCTGGCCCGGTTAAACCGTATCCGGGATGAAGGGGTCGAATTTCAATCCCATTTGGATGGCAGCCGCCATTTTCTGTCCCCTGAAAAATCCATGGAAATCCAGCGCGATCTGGGTGCCGATATTATCATGGCCTTTGACGAATGTCCACCGGGGGACGCGGATCGTGGAACCTTGGAACAGGCGGTGAAACGGACGGGTTTGTGGGTACAACGGTGTCATGCCTATTTAGAATCATCACCACCGGTCCATTCCTGGGAACAGACCCTGTTCCCGATTGTCCAGGGAGGAGTTTACCCGGAATTGCGGTCCCGGAGTGTAGAAACAGTACTTCCCTACACCACTTGTGGCATAGCCATTGGTGGCCTGGCAGTGGGGGAGGAAAAGGGTGCCATGTTTGAGATGATTGAATTACTGGATGGCCTCCTGCCGAAGGATCATCCCCGTTACCTTATGGGAGTGGGACGCCCCACCGATCTGGTGCAATCGGTCCAGCTGGGTGTGGATATGTTCGATTGTGTATTACCCACCCGCAATGCCCGGAATGGACAACTTTTTACCCACGAAGGGATTGTTAATATCAGTAACGAAAAATATAAATCCGATTTTAATCCCGTGGACGGGCAATGTCACTGTTACGGCTGTAAACACTTTTCCCGGGCCTATCTGCGGCATTTATTCAACGTACGGGAAGTGCTTGGCTTAAGACTGGCCACCCTTCATAATTTGACCTACTTTTCAGACCTGATGAAGACGATCCGATCCACCCTGGCCGAAGGTAATTTTTCTTCCTGGTCCCGGTCTTTTTTGGCCGACATGGACGCCCATCCTGGAATGTGAAAGTGCGGTTACTTCTCGCCAGCCTGATTTTCTTAACAATCTGTACGGCCCGGGAGGGAAAACAGGAAACAGTACGGTTTGTGCGTTATTTTGCGTCAGAAAAGGAGTTTATCGCCGGATTACCTCTTCCCGCTACCGAACGGTTTAAACGATCCTACTTACAGGTTTTCTACAATCAGAAAAAACAACCGTTGCTGAAGGAATGGCTTGATCCTGAAGGGACGATCACCCGGAGGGAACGATTGGAATACGATGACAAAGATCGCCTGATTCGGCGATATCGTTTTGGATCTGAAGGTTACGTGAAAGAATTGATTCAATACGGTGCCGGTGAACCGTGGGGTATTGAATTTCGCAAGGTACTGGTGAAATCAAATCAACACATAGATTTCCAGGGGTCCCGGAGTGTGTTTGAACTCGGTCCGGATTTTGAAATCCAATCCGTCAAATTTTTATTAGTAGATGGTACACCGTACGGGGCTATTGACTTTGTATATGACCATTTAGGCTTCCTGGTCGGGGAAAACTGGATTCGGCTGCCGGACAGCCTGGTGATTCGGCGATTTGCCTATGGTTATGATCTGGTTTCCGGAAAACGGGAAATCTGGGAATATGATGCCAGCGGTCAGGAAGTAAGTCATGTGGCGTTGGTGCAGGCACCGGCGGACCAGCTGTACAAGCGTCCTCCACCCCCCAGGGGTAATCGACTGGATGAATTGGCTGTACTTTTGGAGGACATTCAATCCCATCCCCTCCGCATCCCGTTTGATGTTTTTATCCCTAAATATGAACATGATCGGTTGCAGCTTACCAATGGGGATCGGCTTCAGATTGATGTCATCCGGTTGGAAACCAATCGTTTAATCTTTCGTCTGGCAGATAGCCCCGATACCCTGACCATGCCACTGAGCCGGGTTACATCCATCATTTCAAAGTATGATGAAGCTCTCTACCCTTGAGCCGGGGATTGCTTTTTGGCATACCCCGGGGTAAATTGAGTTAATAACGTTTTCCCATACGTTGAACCATATCAGAGGATTTTAATGAAATTTTTTAAGGCCAGCCTGCTCCTGCTATTCATAATGATTGGTTACGGTCAATCTCCAGCCTATCCGCCCCCCACAACGCTGATTACCATTCCCTCCGCCGGGACGCTGGTACGGGGAAGTTATTCCATGCAAATGCGGGTTCAGAAAGGCGGCGGACTCATTACGGCACTCAGTGTCGGTATTACGGACCGGTTCCAGTTCGGTTTATCGTTCGGCTCTCCTAATCTGATCGGAGACGACAGTTTAAAATGGTATCCCCGTCCCGAAGCCAACCTGAAATATCGATTGCGGAATGAAACCGGTTCTTTCCCCGGTCTGGCCCTCGGCATTGATACGCAGGGTTACGGCGATTTCCACCCGGAAAAGGGACAGAACCGCTACGATGTAAAAGCCTGGGGCGTCTACACCAGCGCCAGTAAAAACTGGAAAACACCTTTGGGAAACATGGGACTTCACGCCGGAGTCAATTACAACTTTACGGAACAGGATGACGGGGATAAGGATGTGAATACCTTTTTTGGACTGGATATGGAAATCAATCCTGAGCTCTCCCTTCTGGTGGAATACAATGCTGCCCTGAACGAAAATGACATGACAGCCAAAACCATGTCCATCAGCAGGGGTGGCTACCTGAATGCGGCAATCCGGTGGACGTTTGTTGAACACCTGCATATTGAACTGGACTTTAATAATCTCCTGTTTGACAATGAGAAAGTGGACTATTTCAAACGGGAATTGAAAATCACCTATATCGAATACTTTTAGGCCTTAGCAATGAAAATCGGGTTTTTCACCCTGTTACTTATTTCATGGGCCGTGACCACAGGTCAGTCTCCATTGGAACGGGGAAGATCCGCCTACCTGAATCGGGCGGAGGGGAGTCAGGAAGATCGGGCAGCAAGTGCACCAATCCAGACAGCGATTCACTATCTTGAGCAAGCTCTCACAGATTCTGCCACCGAACTGGAAGCAGCGATCTATTTATTAAAAAGTTACTATTACCGGGGGAAATTCACCGGGTTGGATAAGGAGGCTCAGAAGGCCGTCTTCCAAAAAGGGAAAGATCTTGGCGAACGGTTTATTGCCGTTTATCCACGCTCCGCTGCTTTACGGTACTGGTATTTATCCAACCTGGGGAGCTGGGCCGAAGTTTACGGTATTTTTGCTGCTGCCAAGGCCGGTGTTTCCGATTTAATTAAAAAACATTCAGAAGCCATTATCGCTCTGGATCCTGAATATGATAACGGTGGCGGTTACTTTATGTTGGGAGCCGTTCATTTTAAATCCCCCTATATCCCCTTTATTTTATCCTGGCCTGATAATGATGAAGCCATTCGTTACCTGGAAAAAGCCGTCGACACCGGGGAGGCCAAACCTGTCCAGAAAGTGTATCTGGCGCAGGCCCTTTATAAGGATGGACAAAAACAGCGCGCGCTCCGGTTGCTGGATGAGGTCGCTACGATGAAACCTTCGAAAGAGGAACCGGTGGAAGACTGGGAGCAGATCAAGAAAGCCCGGTCACTGCTGGAAAAATACCGGTAATTCCACTTCCATATGGATCATTTACGTGAAAAGCGGTTGAAGGCCCGGCATATTTATACCGGGCGGCTCCTGGATGTGTGGGCGGATGAAGTGGAATTGCCCAGTGGAAAAACCTCCGTCCGGGAATACATTAAACATCCCGGGGCAGCCGTTATCATCCCTGTTTTACCCGATGGATCCATCGGTTTTATTCGCCAGTTCCGCTATCCCATGGGGCGATCCCTGATCGAATTACCGGCGGGGAAACTGGATCCGGGAGAATCCCCGGAGAAAACGGCTCAACGGGAGTTGGCGGAGGAAATCGGTTATGAACCGGGGAAACTGACACAACTGACAGAAATACATCCCTGCATTGGGTATAGTAATGAACGTATGTGGTTATACCTGGCGGAAGACCTAAAACCTGTCCCTAAAAACATGGATCAGGACGAATTTATTGATTTTATTCCCATGAAGTTGGACACAGCACTGGAAAAAGTGTGGGCGGGTGACATTACGGATGTGAAAACTGTCATTGGTATTTTCTGGGCAGAAAAATTACGGTCATCCTGAACAGGAATGGGACTCCCGGGACCATTGCCTAACCGGATGGTATAAACGGACTATTTTTATATGTCGGTGTCTATTGCAGTCCGGATGAAGGAAGAGGCCCGACGACTGGGGTTTGAGAAGGTAGGCATTGCCCGGGCCGCCAGAACACCGGTCGAGCAGCAACGGTTGGAGAACTGGTTAGATCAGGGTCTCCATGCCTCCATGGCATGGCTGGAAAAACGGCGGGAGGAACGGGGCAATTTGTTCGCGTATTTTCCTGAAGCAAAATCGGTCATTTCGGTTGGACTGAATTATTTTACCGGGTTCGATCAGAATGACCTGAATTCGGGCTACCATTTCAGCAATTACGCCTGGGGCGCGGATTACCACGCAGTGGTAAAATCCAAACTCTTCCATTTAAGGGATTGGCTTCAATTGGAATACCCGGAGTTGAAAGGGCTGGTTTGTGTCGATACGGCCCCGGTGATGGATAAAATATGGGCGCAACGGGCTGGCCTGGGCTGGGTGGGAAAACACACCAATTTAATCAGCCGCGAATATGGCAGCTGGCTGTTTTTAGGGGAATTGATAGTGGATGTGGAATTGCCCTATGATTCCGAGTTTTCCCAGGACTTGTGCGGGACCTGTACCGCCTGCATCGATGCCTGTCCCACAAATGCCCTTACAGACTACCAGCTGGATGCAGGGAAATGCATTTCTTATTTAACGATCGAGCATTGGGGAGCATTCTCTCAAGAAACACCACCACTCCAACAATGGATTTACGGATGCGATATTTGTCAGGAAGTATGTCCCTGGAATCGGAAATTTGCCCAGAGGACTCACCTGGAGGCATTTCAACCCCGACCGGAAATTTTAACCTGGAATGATCGGGATTGGGAGCGCCTGGACGAGGAAGGATTTCGTAAATTGTTCCGGAATTCTGCTGTAAAGCGAACCAAATTTGATGGGCTGAAACGAAATATTTCAATCAATCGGTTCTCTCGGAAGGACCGGATCGGTAAGCATAACTAGGAGAATAGAATAATGAAAGTGGGTGTCTTACTTTCCGGATGTGGATTTCAGGATGGGGCCGAAATTCATGAATCGGTTTTAACCATGCTGGCTCTGGACCGGGCAGGGGTGGAAATGGTTCTCATGGCTCCTAACATTGATCAGATGCACGTGGTGAATCATCTCACGGGTGAGGAGATGGATGGGAATCGTAACGTTCTGGTGGAGTCGGCCCGCATTGCCCGGGGGAATATTGTGGATACGGCCACGGTCAACAGCGATGATCTGGACGCTTTGATTTTGCCCGGCGGTTTTGGGGTGGCGAAGAATCTCAGCGATTATGCCATGACAGGGGCCGGGTGCGAAGTGAACCCGGATGTGGCTCGACTGGTAAAAGGCGTTCACAAAAGTGGGAAACCGGTGGGTGTCATCTGCATTGCACCGGCGGTCATGGCTAAAATCCTGTCAGAAATGGAGAAGTCATCCGATCTCACCATCGGTTCGGATCAGGCGACGGCCAGCGATATTGAAGTCATGGGTTCCCGCCATGTGGTCTGTGCGGTGGAGGATATTGTGGTAGATAAAGAAAAAAAGGTGGTTTCCACACCGGCCTACATGGAGGCTCACTCCATTAAAGAAGCCGCCGCCGGTATTGAGAAGCTGGTTTCGACTGTGCTGGAACTGGCAGGTTAATACCGCAAATCAATATCCATAGAACCCAGCCCCACATTTAAGTCCAAGGTGACCGTGGGCCGGGAATCGTCCCATTCAGGCGTGATCCACTGATTTCCTGATTGCACCAGATCGTTAATCTCTACTCCGGACAGGAAATTCTCTTTCACCGTAGCCTGGACGTTGACATTTTTTGGCAGGATGAGTTCCAGGGAGCCCAGTCCTACATCTACATTGATTTCCAGGTCTTTCTGAATCTGGCCGCGGAAGTCCAGCTCTGCCGATCCCAGCCCTACCTTTACCTCTACCAGATCAGCCCGTAAATACCCCAGCCCCCTGGCGGTGAAGGACCCCAGCCCATTGTTTATTTTCAGAGTGCGGCAGGTGATTTCATTCAGTTTATCGATCTGAAGTTGAACATCACTTAATCCGCAATCCAGATTCAGTTCCGATAACTGTAAGCCAGTCAAATCCAGCTGGGCTTCTCCTAACCCGAAGTTTAAATCCAGATCCGTGGGGATATTCCCCGGCAGTTCGAACTCCAGTTCATTCTTTAATTGGTCCGTGTTTACCTTGAGTGATTTGATTTCATTCCAGGAGATGCTGGATGAACGCTCATCATCGTTTGTTTTGGCACTAATATCCAGTATGCCGGTTAATCCTCTGGTTTTGTACTGGATCTTTGGTTTCGTCACAGAGGGGTAGTAGCGGATTGATCCATCAATCATCCCGGGGCGATGGTTCGTTTTCAGATTCAGTCCCCCTAGATTGTAGTTTATGTACACCTGCAGCTGGTCAATATCACGAACGCGGTAATGGTAGTAATCCCGAACCCACCGTTCTTCCTCATCCATTCCCTGTTCACTCTGAATGGGATTGCTTCCTGCGGCAGGACCAGTATTCTGGCCCGTGACGATGGTGATCATCAGAAGAAGGGTCAATGGTATTGTCTGTTTCATCTTAGAAAGAGTAGTTAATCCGCAGGGTCGTTTCATAGGGTCCGCTCCGGTCCAGTGGTTTGGCAATATTGATCATCCAGTCCAGGTCCTGGTCGTATTCCGTATCACCGATTCCGATTCCAATGGAAGAAATTCCTGCTTTTTTAATCCGGTCAAAATCGAAACTGTAATCGTCTTTCATCCAGGCATGGCCCCCATCGGCAAAGAGGGTAACCAGCCAGTCGTCACCAATGAATTCAGGTGTAATCATCAGTGCCAGATTCAACTGAGCCAGCATATCACCCTGCTGGAGTTTATAGGACTGGGCGCTGACAGATCCGAGTCCTCCCACGCCAAAATAACGATGGGAGGGAAGGGTCCCCTGTGTGGACCCCGCCACCAGTCGGGCCCGGAGTACCAGGCCAGGGGAAAATTCCCAGTTGGCAATGAATAACCCAAAGTTACGCCGGTTGATCCGATTGAAGTCCGTGGCAAACAAGGAAGAAGAATCCTGTTCATTCTGAATGAATTCGCTCTTGAAGAGAAAAGCCAGGCCGGTTGCCAGGGGACTGTAACCGGGTGTTCGGGATCCAAGGGTGAGTTCATAATAATTAACGGTCTGGTTTTTGAGGGAAAGACCGGGACGAAGTTTCCGTTTTTTCTGGAACAGGCTGTACAAATCCAGAAGGGGAAGGGTGTCCTGTTCTGCCGCTACGGCCCGGAACTTCAGCCGCAGGAAAGGGGAGAAGTCAACGCCCAGGCCCACTTCCCAGCCCTTTTCTTCCCACCGGTCGTAAAAATCCTGCCGGGCCAGGAACGCGGCCAGGGAATTTTCTTTCCGGGGTAGACGGTAATTGTCATCGGTCCTGCTCTCTTTGAAAGCACTGCTATAAAGAATCAGATTACGATTGATTAAGAATGTTTTTTCCAGAGTGATGCGCCCGATATAGGTTGGCCGTACTCCAGGATGAAGTCGCACTCCCATGGACCAGCTGAACCGGAAACTGGAAAGGGAATGTCGGTCCCAGCGGGTGTTAAACGGCGTGAAAACAAACCCTTCATTGCGATTATAGACGACCAGGGGCCACTTGGGGTGAATCCAGCTGGTGAGGGCCCGGTCCGAGCGCTGATCCAGGTTGAATTCCGTTCGTCCCTGAATATTGGACTCTTTGTCCGTCTCCCGGTAGATGAGCCCCTCCTGAAGGTTGGATTCAATAATTTTCCCGTTTATTGTAATATCCGGTTCCTTGTAAACATTTCCACCGATAGTAGCGATCTCTCCATTCACCGTACATCCGGATTTCAGGTAAGCATCACCACCGTACAGGGTGATTTTCCCATTCACCGTCCCATAAACCGTGAGATTGCCGCCGATAATGCGCATGGAAACGGTTGACACCTGGCCTGAGTCCACCAACACGTCCTCCCGGAAAATGATTTCGTCAGTGGAAAGGCGTCGATTATTCTTTGAACTATCTGGAATGGTGTTCGAATCGTCCGGCGCGTAAAAAACAGGGACAGGGTCCTTCGGTTGATTTGAGTTGTCCGGATTATTCTGGCTCAACCCCAAGGCCAGAAACATCAAGAAAATCATAAAACGTGGCATTGTATTAATCCTTTTCAATGATGATAGAGTTTGAGGATGTCCTCAGGTTCACATCGTAGGTGCCGCCATTTATGATGCCCTCCCCGCGGACTTCATCCCCGCGGATGTAAATCCGAATGGGGAATTCGGAATCAATGACTCTGGTGGAGGCTTCATCTTCAACGATGGCTTCAATGGCGGCAGGGAAATTCGGGGGCAGTTCCAGCTGAATAATCCCCCGGCTGGTCTTTAACAACAAGTCGTGATTTTTTATTTCCCGGTCCCAGACCTTGGTAATACGAATATCCCCGTTACTGGTCCGGGCAGACAGGGCCCCGTGGATCCGGTCACCGGTAATATCCCCGTTGCTGGTACTGACATCTGTTTCACCGTAAATGGATTCCAGGTCGATATCTCCGCTGGAGGTTTTGGCTTCCACTGAGCCCCGCGCTTTACGGATGTCTATTCCGCCGCCGGAAGTGGAGACGACTAAATTCCCCTCCACATCGTCCACTTCAATATCCCCACCGGAAGTGCGGCCCTGGATCCGGGACCCGGTAATATCGGTTAATTCAAGGTCACCGCCACTGGTGTACACCTCCAGATTCCCGTTGCAGTCACTGACTTCAATATCGCCTCCAGAGGTGGTGGCGCTGGTTTTCCCGTCACAGCGTTCAATTTCAATGTCGCCCCCGGAAGTTTTAACAACCGACACTCCTTCAATATTTTCCAGCGTAATATCTCCTCCCGATGTACGTCCTGTAAATTTTCCGCTGATTGAAGTCGCTGTTACATCACCACCGCTCGTACTGGCTTGTAACTCGCCGGATAAATATTTTAAATCAATATCGCCACCGGCAGTCTGAACGCTGATATTAAACGCTTCCGGGAGGGTGATACGGTATTCGAACCGGGTCCGAATGGGGGAAGACCGTTTACCACTGATGACTTCGATCTGCGCCGGGGGGATCATACTTACCTTTGCCTTGTAATCCTTATAGACCGATTTGGCCTTCATCTTCGAGGCTGATTTAATGATGATTTTCTCAACAATGGTCACCGTATGGGTCGCTTCTCCCCCAATCTGTATGTCACCGGTCACTTGAAGATTCAGGATTCGCTCCGGTCCTTTGGAATCATCAACGTCGAATTCATAGGTGGATTCTGCCACGAACCTGTTCTTACCGTCCAGTTCGAAAGTATCAAATAATTCCTGGGCCGAAAGAGCGCTTAAAGCCAGGAGCAGTAAAATCCCCTTTTTCATGGAAGAACCTCGATTTTTTCCGTCTCGGTTAGTTCAGTCACTTCATCGAGGATTTCACTGGCTCGATCCCGGATGTAGGGGTTTTCATCCATGAGACTCACAACTCTGAGAGCCGGTATAATATCACGGGTGGGTGATTTCCCTAATATGGCCAGTGCCCCCATCCGGATTGCTTCATTTTCATCCTCCAACAACAATTTGGTACAGGCTTCCATGATGGTTTTGTCCGGTTTAAAATTGCTCAGTTGTTCCAGTGCCTTTAACCGGATCCCCGAATTTGGATCGGATAAAACCGTTGAAACCAGAACCAGCTTCTTGTTGTCCAGATCGGGTACATTCGTCAATAATTTTAATGCTCTAAGCCGTTTTCCCGGGTTGGAATCATTCAGAATCAGGTAGTAAAGAATTTTTTGAATGGTTTCGTCCTTGAAATCACCGGAGATGTCAATGCTTCCCTTTGTTTCTAGGGCCATCTCCAGCTTATCATTATTCACCCCCGGTTCCAGCTTCACACTGGTCAGGTCGCCCCCTTGGATCAGATCCAGGATTTCACGGGAGGAGTAAGCGGGCGCCTGGGGCTGGGTTTCTGTAAATCTGGAAGGAAGAACGAGTCCGATTAAAAAAGCAATCATCACATAGGTAACCACGGCCCAGACCGGCTGACGGGGAGTGAATAAAGTTTCAACACCCTGATGAACCTTTTCCAACATTTTGGCAGGGAGCGAAGCCTGTTTCCGTTCCCGTTCCAGTTGAAGAATGCGACCCCGCAGCAGATTCCGCTGACCTTCCAAGTAGGATTCATCCAAAGAAATTTTCAGGGATGTTTCGGTCAGTTGCAGGGTAGACTGGATTTCGTCCAAATATTTTTGCAGGGCGGGTGTGGATTTTAATGCCGCTTCAAAAACCTCCCGTTCCCCTTTTGACAGGGAATCCAGGGCATACAGCATGGCATTTTCTTTTAATGATTGACTGAGTTCCCTAGGCATAACGGTACTCCTCTAACTCCTGTCTGAGCTTTTCCATGGTGCGGAATAAATATTTTTTTACGGTTCCTTCACCGATATCCATAATGACGGCAATTTCCCGGATTTTGAGTCCCTGAAGATGTTTCAGCATAAAAACGGTCTTCTGCTTCACCGGCAGTTTCTGGGCGGCGTCCTTTACGGCTGCCATCACTTCCTGACGGTCAGAGGTAAGATCTTCTTCGTCTGGGATCTGATTTATGAGGGAATCCGACAGGCCATCTTCTTCCTGATACTTGTATTTTGACAACTTCCGGTTCAGGTTATAGAATGTATTTACTGTGATGCGATAGAGCCAGGTGTAAAATTCACTTTTGAATTGAAAATGCTTCAAACTCCGGTAAGCCTTGATAAAGACTTCCTGGTAGAGGTCTTCTGCATCCTGCGGATTCCGGGTCAGTTGGTAGGCGAGTGTCATAATTCTTTCATCGTGGAGTGCGACCAGTTTTTGGAATGCATTCGCATCTCCAGTCTGGGCTTCCAAAATAAGTTGTCGAATTTCTTTGTCCAATTTTCTCTAACGTCACACAGGATATGACACCTGGCTATTATAAAAGGTTGTCTCTTACCGACCCCTTTTTACTCCGGTCAATTTACGATGGAATCCGGATCAAAATAGAAAACCCTCCCACCGGGAGGGTTTCACAAGACCGTTTTAGTAATTGGTGGTTATAACCCGGTTTTGGCCACGGTTTGTTTCACCGCTTCCAGGGTATTCTGAAGGGCGGTTTTTTCTTCTTCCTGGAGTTCGAATTCCAGAATTTTTTCAATACCGCCGGCACCAATCACCGAGGGAACACCGATGAAATAACCGTCTATCCCGAATTCACCTTCGCAATAGGAGGCACAGGGGATAAGTCGTTTCTTGTCTCGCAGGAAGGATTCCGCCATCTCGATGGCCGACTGGGCGGGGGCGTAAAAAGCGGAACCGTTTCCAAACAGTTTTACAATTTCACCACCGGCGAAACGGGTACGATGGACAATAACATCCAAACGGTCTTTGGGAATGAGTTCCTCTACGGGAACCCCTCCCACCGTTGCCAGACGCGTAATGGGTACCATGGAATCACCATGTCCCCCCAGAACCATGCAGGTCACGTCCTGGACCGAGAAACCGGTTTCCATGGCAATGAAGGTCCGGAAGCGGGCACTGTCCAAAGCCCCGGCCATTCCGACGACTTTCTGCTTGGGGAAGCCGGATATTTTGTAAAAGGCATAGACCATGGCGTCCAGCGGATTGGAAATCACAATGACAAAAGCATTGGGGGCCCATTGCTTCACATTCGTGGCCACGTCTTTAATGATGCCCAGATTAATTTCCAGCAGGTCTTCCCGATCCATTCCCGGTTTACGGGGCACCCCAGCCGTAATAATAATGACATCGGCATTCTCGATATCTTCATAATTCGATGTCCCCGTAATCGTTACGTCGTAACCATCATGGGGCCGCAACTGCATAATGTCCAGCGCTTTCCCTTTCACCATTCCTTCGGCGTTGGGAATATCAAAAATGACCACATCCCCTAATTCTTTCTGGGCGGCCAGGAGCGCCAGATTGCCCCCAATTTGTCCACCGCCAATAAGTGCGATTTTTGCTTTAGACATAATTTCCCCTTTTCAATTTATTGTGGTAATAATGACAGGTAGAAATTACACTGATCCGAGGGATTTGATATAAAAAAACCCTGCCGGAGACAGGGTTGGTAGAGGGTGAAATTAGATAGGTTTTTAAGCTTTGGGAATCACATTCACAATTTTTCGATCCCGGCCACGTTGGGAGAATTTTACAAAACCGTCCTCAGTGGCAAACAGGGTATCGTCATTGCCCCGGCGGACATTGGTCCCGGGATGGAATTTGGTTCCCCGCTGGCGGACGATAATCCCGCCGGCAAGGATAGCCTGTCCGTCGCTTACTTTGATTCCGAGACGCTTGGAATGGGAGTCACGACCGTTCCGAGAACTGCCGACGCCTTTTTTATGGGCCATAGTTAACTATCCTTTTGATTCTTTTTTGCCGTTGTTTTCTTTGCTGCCGCTGGCTTTTTCTTGGGAACAGCCTTTTTTTCAGCCGCAACGCTAATCTTTTCAATCTGCACCAGCGTGAAACCTTGACGGTGACCATTCTTGCGCTGGTAACCTTTGCGCCGTTTCTTTTTATAAATAGCAATTTTCCGGTCCCGACCGTGTTCCAGGACTTTTCCCACCACTTTCGCCCCCGTAAGGGTCGGTGTGCCGGTGAGGATCCCCTTGTCATTCTGAACCATCAGAACCGAAGGAAAGGAAACAGTTTTACCCACCTCCGTATCAAGGGTCTGGACCTTAATCTGGTCCCCTTCCGAGAGGCGGTATTGTTTCCCAGCGATATTTACGATTGCGTACATTTTATCTCCAAAAAAAGCCGAGGAATTTAAACCGAACTTTTATTCGATTCAACCGCAACTTGTGATTCAATGATTTTACCATCCGGTACGGAGCGGAACCGAAACTCGTCGCGGTTCACATCGGGGCTAGGTTCAATGGAAATGTGAACAAAATTCTGCCACATCAGCCCCCGGAGAGTTTTCTTCTTGTTTTCGAGCAGAAAGTCGGCGATTTCCGGGTGAACTTCCAGTTGTAAACGCAACCGCCGGTGCTTGGATTTGTACCGTCGTAACCAGTGATCAATCCGTGTGATCAGGGTCTCCCGGGACATGATCCGTCCGGCGCCTTGACAGGTGGGACAGACCTCACTCATGGAATCCAGAAGACTGAGCCGGATGCGTTGGCGGGTCATTTCCAGTAAACCAAAGTCGGATATGGGGGAAACGGCCACCTTGGCCCGGTCTTTTCTCAATTCTTTTCGCAATTCATAGTACACCTTCCGGCGGTTCTCTTCCTCCCGCATGTCAATAAAGTCGATGACCACCAGACCGGAAAGGTCCCGGAGCCGTAACTGCCGGGCAATCTCACGGGTTGCTTCCAGGTTAATTTTCAGGGAGTTGTCTTCATGGTTTTTCTTCCCCACGAAGCGGCCACTGTTTACGTCCACCACCACCATGGCTTCTGTCTTTTCGATCACCAGGTAGGCACCGCTTTTCAGCCAGACCGTCGGCCGCAACAGCTTATCCAGTTCGGCTTCAATGCCCATACTTTCAAACAGGGGCTGTTTCAGCTTATAGTATTCCAGTCGGTTGGTCATGTTAGGGGAGACCTCTTCAAGGTAATGCTGGAGCTTGCGGTACAATTTCTTGGAATCAATGACAATCTTGTTAATGTCCGGTGTAAACAGATCCCGGATGATACTGGAAGCGGTTTCCAGATCTTCATACACAAGGCAGGGGGCCTCCGTTTTACTGCTTTTCTTCTCCAACTTGTGCCAGTTGTCGATTAGAATTTTGTAATCGTTTTGAATGATTTCTTCACTTTTGCCCTCTGCTACCGTGCGGACAATTACCCCGAAACCCTTGTCCTTAATGGAGGAAACAATTTTCTTCAGCCGGCGGCGTTCGTATTTGTCCCAGATTTTTTTCGAAATGCCGATATAATTGGCGTTGGGGACCAGCACCAGAAGCCGTCCCGGAATGGCGATTTCAGTGGTGACACGGGGTCCTTTTCCTGCAAAGGCTTCTTTAATCACCTGAACGAAAATTTCCTGACCCGTTTTCAGATCGACGGAGGGTGTGTAATCACCCTTTCCCCTTTTCCGGGAGGAGCCATTTTTGTTGTTGTCGTTCCATCCCGAATCGTCATCCCCGTCCAATAGATAGGCTGGATTCTCAATCTCGGAGAAGGGCAGGAAAGCGTTAATGTCGAAGCCAATATCCACAAAGGCCGCCTGCATTCCCGGTAAAACATTTTCGACTTTCCCCTTGTAAATATTACCCACCATCCGATGGTGATCCTGCTTCTCCACATACACTTCAACCAGGGAGTCATCTTCCACAATCGCAATGCGCGATTCCCCCATACTTACATTAATATAAATTTCCTTCTTCATTTCATCACTCCGTAAAACCTACAGTTATTCCTATGTTTCAGTTTGGATGGGAGATGAGAGGAAGGAGGAAACCGGCCTTCAGCCGAGGCGGAAAATCTTCAGTAAACTATCAGAAAGATCTTCTGAAGGGTAAATAGCTGGTAATTGTCGCGATCGAATCTCCAAGTGAGATTATAAAAATTTTGATTGAAAAACGCCTTCAAATCATCGCCATCCAAGGTGAAAAGTACATTGCAGGGAGCAGCAAGTAAAGAATTTTAAGGATTACTTTAAGTTGGAAATTGAGAGAAATGAATTGTAAGTTTCTCCGTCGTGATTTGGGCCGTATTGCCGCGACGTAAAAGAAAGGGGCTAAAAAGGCAGTCCTTCCTTTCGTCCGGCAACCGCCGGATTTTTTATTTCCTGAAGAAATCGACAGAAGTACATGCAACAACTGGAAACACGGTTAAAAGAACAGATCCTGGTCCTGGACGGAGCCATGGGAACGATGATTCAATCCCATCGGCTGGAGGAGGAGGATTACCGGGGCGATTTGTTCCGGAAGCACCGCCACCCCCTGAAAGGGAATAATGACATCCTCTCCCTTACCCGGCCGGAGATTATTGCCCAGATTCACCGGGCTTACCTGAAAGCCGGGGCCGACCTGATTGAAACCAATACATTCAATGCCAATCGGATTTCCCAGAGCGACTATGGATTGGAGAAAACAGTATTCGATTTGAATGTGGCCTCAGCCCGGATTGCCCGGGAAGCGGTAGATGAATTCAACCGGAGGGATCCTTCCAAACCCCGGTTTGTGTGCGGTTCACTGGGTCCCACGAATCAGACGGCCTCCATGAGTGGGGACGTGAATGAACCGGGGGCCAGGAAAACCAGTTTCGATGAACTGGTCACGGTGTACCGGGAACAGGTCCGGGGCCTCCTGGCGGGGGGTGTGGATGTGCTTCTGGTGGAAACGGTTTTTGATACACTGAACTGTAAAGCGGCCCTGTTTGCCATCCTGGAGGAGATGAAGGACCGAGATTCTGTACCCATTATGGTTTCGGGTACCATCAGTGACGCCAGTGGCCGGACGCTCTCGGGTCAAACGGTGGAAGCATTCTGGTACTCCATACGCCATGCCCGACCCCTGATCGCTGGATTGAACTGCGCCCTGGGGGCGGAACAGATCCGGCCTCACCTGGATGCCCTCTCCACCGTTTGTGACACTTACGTTTCAGTCTACCCCAATGCGGGCCTCCCGAATGAGTTTGGGGAATACGATGAAACGGTGGATCACATGACGGCTATTATCCGCGAATTTGCGGAGGCGGGGTTGATTAATCTGGTGGGGGGGTGTTGCGGAACCACCCCGGATTTCATTCAATCCTTTGCCGAAGCAGTGGCAGGACTGGCACCCCGGAAAATCCCCGAACTGGAACGGTACACACGCCTGAGCGGGCTGGAACCGGTGGTCATCCGGCCTGATTCCAATTTTGTGAATATTGGGGAACGGACCAATGTAACCGGATCTGCAAAATTCCGGCGTCTCATTACAGAAGGAAACTATGAAGACGCACTGACAGTGGCCCGGGACCAAGTGGAGAACGGCGCTCAGATTATTGACGTTAACATGGACGAAGGACTCCTGGATTCGGAAGAAGCGATGGAGAAATTCCTGCGGCTGGTGGCCTCGGAACCGGAAATCGCCCGGATTCCCATCATGATCGATTCCTCCAAGTGGGAGGTGATCCTCCGGGGTTTGAAAAATTTGCAGGGGAAGGGAATTGTTAACTCCATTTCTCTGAAGGAGGGCGAATCGGAATTTCTGAAACGGGCCCGTCTCATTCGTCAGTTTGGTGCGGCCGTCATTGTCATGGCCTTTGACGAGGAAGGTCAGGCGGATACATATGAACGGAAAGTGGCAATCTGCACCCGGGCCTACCGCCTCCTGACGGAAGAGGTGGACTTCCCCCCTGAGGATATTATTTTTGATCCGAACATTTTTGCTGTGGCCACCGGCATCGAAGGGCATAATGAATATGCCCGCGCCTTTCTGGAGGCGACCAGGACGATCAAACAGACCCTGCCCTGGGTTCACGTGAGCGGCGGTGTGAGCAACCTTTCCTTTTCCTTTCGGGGTAATAACGCCATCCGGAAGGCCATGCACTCCTGTTTTCTCTACCATGCGATCCAGGCCGGTATGGACATGGGTATTGTCAATCCGGGTCAACTGGCAGTGTACGACGATCTGGATCCGGAGCTCCGCGAACGGATTGAGGATGTACTGTTTAACCGGCGGGAAGACGCCACGGAACGGTTGGTGGAAATTTCCGACCGGTTCAGGGGAACGGGAATCTCCCCGAAAAAGACGAAGGCATGGCGCAAAAAACCGGTGGAAGAACGACTGATGCATGCCCTGGTGGAAGGCATTGTGGATTATATCGAGGCAGATACAGAAGAAGCCCGGAAAAAATACGCTCGTCCCATTGAAGTAATCGAGGGCCCCCTGATGGACGGCATGAACCGGGTAGGCGATTTGTTTGGTGCCGGGAAAATGTTTCTGCCCCAGGTGGTCAAGTCCGCCCGGGTGATGAAAAAAGCCGTTTCTTGGCTGATTCCCTACATTCAGGAAGAACGGACCAGCCTGGGCCTGGCGGAAAAATCCAATGGCCGGATTGTCATGGCAACCGTGAAAGGCGATGTCCACGATATTGGAAAGAATATTGTCGGTGTTGTTCTGGGTTGTAATGGTTATGATGTGGTGGATTTGGGCGTGATGGTTCCGGCCGATAAAATCCTCGCAGCGGTCAGGGAGACCAAGGCCGATATGGTCGGTTTATCCGGTCTTATTACCCCCAGTCTGGAGGAGATGGTCCATGTGGCCAGTGAACTGGAACGGGCCCGGCTGAAGCTTCCTCTGTTAATTGGCGGAGCCACCACCAGCAAGGTACACACCGCCGTCAAGATTGCAGAACACTACTCCGGTGCCGCCATCCACGTGACCGATGCCTCCCGCTGCGTGGGAGTCGTCAGTCAGCTCATGGATGCAGACCAGCAACCTGTTTTCATTAAAAAAGTCTGGGATGAATACCAGCGAATCCGGGTTCAGCGGGAAAAGAGACAGTCGGGTCAGCAGCTTCTTTCGCTTCGGTCTGCCCGGGAACACCGGGTTAAGCTGGACTGGGAGAACTATCAGCCTCCCCAACCTGTTTTAAAGGGAGTGAAAGTGTTCCAAAATTACCCCCTGAAAGAGCTGGTTGACTACATCGACTGGACACCCTTTTTCCACGCCTGGGAGCTGAAAGGAAAGTATCCCGGCATCCTTTCAAGTTCCAAATACGGGAGTGAAGCGAAGAAATTGTTTCACGATGCCCAGGTTTTGCTGGACCGGATTGTTAAGGAAGATCAATTGCAAGCCAGGGGTGTGGTGGCCTTTTATCCGGCCCGATCAAGGGGAGAGGATTTATTGATTTACAGGGATGAAACCTATCAGGAGGTGGAATCGGTTTTCCACTTTCTCCGGCAGCAGGTAAAGAAAGACCGGAAGAAACCCCAGTACTGCCTGGCGGATTTTGTAGCACCGGTGGAATCCGGCTTAAAAGACTGGGTCGGAGCTTTCGCTGTCACTGCCGGTCATGGTCTGGAACCGCTCGCCAGGCAATATGAACAGGCCAATGATGGTTACAATGCTATCATGGTGAAAGCACTGGCGGATCGACTTGCGGAAGCCTTCGCCGAACGGCTCCATCAGCGGGTTCGAAAGGAATTCTGGGGTTATGCTCCGGATGAAACACTGGATACGGAAGATCTGATTCAGGAAAAATACGTGGGCATTCGTCCGGCCCCCGGATACCCGGCCTGTCCCGATCATTCGGAAAAAGAAATACTCTGGAACCTCCTGGACGTGGAAAGCCGTACCGGTATTACGCTCACGGAAAGCGGTGCCATGCTTCCTACGGCCTCGGTCTGTGGCTGGTATTTTTCCCATCCGGAGGCGGTTTATTTCGGGATTCGTAAAGTGGACCGGGATCAGCTGGAAGACTATGCCAAACGGAAGGGTCTTTCACTGGCAGCGGTGGAAAAACTTCTGGCCAGTTATTTAGCCTATTAATAGGGAATGGAGATAAGTTCCAATATGTCTTATCCGGAAAATATGCCTGCGTACTGGGAAGCTAAATACCGCTCGGATCAGGATGGTTGGGATCTGGCAGGCGTTACACCCGTGTTTGAAGCCCTGGCGAAAGGACTGACTCCCGGGGCTGTCTGTCTTCCCGGCTGCGGCCGCGGTTACGACGCTGTCATGTTTGCGAAACGGGGGTTTCAGGTCACGGCAGTGGATTTTGCCGCCACCGCCATCGAGGCGGTGAAAGAAATGGCCCGGGCGGAGCAGGTTCAGTTGACCGCTCTTCAAGAGGATTTATTTGTTCTTCCGGACCATTTCACAGACACGTTTGAGTACTGGATCGAACAGACCTGTTTCTGTGCCATTCACCCTCAGCGGCGGGAAGAATACGAGCAGGTGGTCCATAAAACAGTAAAACCGGGTGGCTGGCTGATCGGTCTGTGGTTTCCCCTGGATAAACCGCAGTCGGCCGGTGGACCCCCCTGGGGCGTCTCCCTGGATCAGGTGAAGTCCATCTTCAAGGATCGCTGGCAGGTGGTGAAAGAAGAATTTCCCCGGTTATCCATCCCCTCCAGGAAAGGTCGGGAAAAACTGATTATCTTCGAGAAATTATGATTACAAATGCAACACTCACGTTTTTAAAGGGGCTGAAGCGGAATAATAACCGGGACTGGTTTCAGGCCCACCGGAAAGAATACGAAAATGCCCGCCAAAATTTTCTGGACCTGGTGGCGATTCTTTTACACCGCATGGTGGCCTTCGACGAGAGTCTTCTGGCCACGGAACCGGAGGAATGTTTGTTTCGGATTCACCGGGATTTACGCTTTTCCAAGGACAAGACCCCCTACAAACCCTGGTTTGGAGCCAGCCTGAAACCGGGAGGGCGCCGGGGAAGCGGGGCCGGATATTACATTCACATTGCACCGGGGAATTCTTTCGCCGGCGGTGGTGTCTATCACCCCTCCCGGGAGGAACTGGAACGCATCCGGGAACGGATCGCTGAAAAACCCAAGCAGTGGGAATCGATTGTGACCGAGAAAAATTTTGTGGCTGCCTTCGGGGAAATAGGGGGTGAAAAATTAAAAACGGCGCCCCGGGGATACAGTCAGGATCATCCCCAGATCCGCTGGTTGCGGCATAAGGATTTTATTGTAGGGGAGCAGTTGCCGGACCCGCTGGTTCAATCGCCGAAAGTACTGGACCGGATTCTGGAGGATTACCGACGCATGGTGCCTTTCAAGGATTTCATGAACGCAGCCATGGGGGTTCAGTTTTGACCGGCTGTTCCCTTCGGTAACATTTTAACCGGCCTTTTACATTTTACCTCTCATGATTCGCCCATAATTTCAAGTCCATGAAACAGGAACTACAGACTGCGATCAACGCCGCCAAGGAGGCAGGTTCAATTATTCTGACCTATTACAAGGCGGATTATGAAATCCGGGATAAGAGTTATCATAATCCCGTTACCACGGCTGATCATGCCGCCGATGCCTTTTTAAAACGGGCGCTGCTGGAGGCCCATCCCGAATACGGCTGGCTCTCGGAAGAAACGGTGGATTCCAGGGAGCGGTTAAATTATGATCGCGTCTGGGTAGTGGACCCCCTGGATGGAACCAAGGAATTCATTGAAGGCGTTCCCCATTTTGTGGTGAGTATTGCCCTGGTGGAAGCGGGAGCCGCCGTCATGGGCGTCTTGTACAATCCTGTCACGGAAGAACTGTTCACAGCCCGGAAAGGGGAGGGGGCTTATTTGAACGGGAAGCAGATTTATTGTAATGCCAGGACAGACCCCGGAGAAATGGTGATTTTAAACAGTCGTTCCGAAACCAGGCGTGGACTGTGGGAGCCTTTTCAGGATAAATTCGGGGAACTAAAACCCATTGGCAGTGTGGCCTATAAGCTGGGTTTGACAGCGGCGGGGAAAGCGGATATTTTTGCCTCCCTGCGGCCGAAAAATGAATGGGACATTTGCGCCGGTCATTGCCTGGTTGTGGAAGCAGGCGGGAAAATGATTGACCTGAAAGGGCAAGCCATTCGTTTTAACCAGCGGGATACGCTGATTCAGCCCGGTCTCATTGCCGGGGAACCGGGGGCAGTGGAGAAAACATTTGTGATTTTAAGAGAACAGCAGGAAAAGGAATGACAGCAATACCGAAAGATGCTATTCCCTGCCTGGACAAGGGATTTGTAAGGCTGGTGGATGCCATGGGCGGGGACGACGCCATCGTCCAGGCGGCCCGGGTGAGTTACGGCAAGGGAACCCAGAAAGTTTCCCAGGACCGGGGGTTGATCCGGTACCTAATGCGGCATAAACACACGACACCCTTTGAAATGGTGGAATTCAAATTTCACTGCAAAATGCCCATTTTTGTGGCGCGGCAATGGGTCCGTCACCGGACCGCCAATATTAATGAATATTCCCTGCGGTATTCGGAGGCACGGGATGAATTTTATCTTCCCGATCCGGATCAGATCCAGTTCCAGAGCGCCCTGAATAAACAGGGGCGGGCAGGCGAAGTCCCGGAGGCGCTGAAGAAGAAAGTATTGCGGTATTTTGAGGAGCACTCCCGACGCAGCTATGAGCTCTATCAGGAATTAAATGAAGCAGGCATTGCCCGGGAACTGGCCCGGGCCCTGTTACCCGTGAACCTCTACACCGAATGGTACTGGAAAAATGATCTGCACAATCTGTTGCACTTTATCCACCTGCGGGCCAACAGTCACGCCCAGTACGAAATCCGGGTCTACGCCGATGCCATGGCATCCTTCATCAAACAGCGGGTTCCCTTTGCCTGGGAAGCGTTTGAGGATTACGTCATACACGGGCTGCGATTCTCCCGGATTGAACGGGATCTGCTCAGCCGGCACCTCCCCGGGCGGATTGTGGAAGATATGCTGGAGGACCTGGACTATCAGATCACTTTCAGTCTTCACCGCAATAAACCGCGCCAGCCGGAGGCGTTGTACCCCCTGTACCAGAAACAGGGCGGTCGGGATGACCCGGAGACTTTCCAGCTGAAGTGGGAGGCAAGGGACCTAGTGGCAGGGAATGTGCGCGAACTGCGGGAATTCAGAGAGAAGTTAAAGGGGCTGAACACAGCCGAAAGTTAGATTGCCCTGAAATTATTCCGGGGCATTGGATCAGGGGTAGGAGCGTATGTCCGAGGAATTAAACAGCGGTCACCGGAATCGCCTGAGACAGCGGTTCTTGAAATCGGGGCTGGAAGGTTTCCACGATTACGAAATTATTGAATTATTGCTCACCCTGGGGACTCCCCGTCGGGACTGTAAACCCACCGCCAAATTACTGCTGAAAACATTCGGCTCCCTGAAAGCGGTACTGGAAGCCGATCCGGAGGAGCTGGTGAAGGTCAGGGGTGTGGGACCGAAGAATATCTTTGGCTTGAAAATCGCCCAGGCCGTGGCCCGGCGTTACCTGGCAGACCGGGTTGTACACCGGGATTTCATCCGCTCTTCCACCGATGTTCTGGAATACCTGACCCACAACCTGCGGGACCGGAACCGGGAGGTGTTTATGGTCATCTATTTGAACAACCAGAATCAGATCCTGAAAATGGAGGAGCTATTTAAAGGAACTCTCACCTCTTCCGTGGTTTACCCGCGGGAGGTGGTGAAAAAGGCCCTTTCACATGATGCGGCCTCCCTGGTATTCGTTCACAATCACCCCAGCGGGAACCCGGCTCCCAGCAAGGATGATCTAAAGATTACGGAAAAACTGAAACAGGCTGCCCGGGCAGTAGAAATGACGGTTCACGACCATATCATTATTGCCGGGAATGAACACTATTCCTTTGCAGAAAA
>CAZIIM010000010.1:0-7422 GCA_964539305.1 uncultured bacterium
TACTCCCATAAATATATTGTACAAAGGAAAATAGGGAATAACTCCTGGTCAACTATAGATACGGTTGATAACTGTATAGTTGATGAAAATAATTGCCAAGATAGCTTTTACACTGACACTTCGATTGATTTAGATACAATCTCTGTAAACTATTATTATCGGGTTAAAGCAATTATCTACAATTTAGCTTCGTTGGCATCAGAAACAGTAACTTTTTATGCACCGCTTTCAGTAAATATTAGCGGTCCTACTTCCTTAACTACAATTCAGTTAGGAACTTTTACAGCGGATGTTATGGGCGGTTTGCCGGATTATACCTATGAGTGGTGGAAATATCAGGATTGTGATCTCAGGGGAACGAGGGGATTGAGGGCACCGCCTTGTGGATCATGGAAAAAATTAACTGAAACATCAAATACATTAGTAACAGGTGGAAATGTTCCTGGCTTTAATCTGAAAGTTAATGTAACAGACCAGGAAAATGAAACTGATGTTGATTTTCATTATGTAAGAGTCAGGATTCCCTAAATGAGTCATTCATTTTTTTGGAAAGTGTTTTAAAAATGAAAAGGAGTTATTTTGCAATGCTTAGTTTCTTTTCGATTTTATTTGTCTTTACCTTACTCGGTTGCGAAGACAATGGAAATAACCCCACCCGTGACTGGAATATTTCTATATCTGTCCTACCTGACATTGGAACAACGACAACTGAATTTAAGCCTGATGTGACGGTTATTGGTGAAATGGATTCCATTTTGGAAAAAACAGGGTTCCAATTTCGCTGTGATTACGATAACGACGGTTTGTTCGAAACGGACTGGCTGGATACAATCCCCGCGACACCAGCATATTCACAAACAGGGAAACATACAATTAATATTCTGGCCCGGGATTTAAACGGTTACCTGGATACGGCTGCCTGTGATATTTATGTACAGGAACTGATCCAGATTACACCCACGAACACTTCCGGCCATGTTCAAGGTAATATTGACTGGTCAAAGGATGGCACAAACCGGATTGCCTTTGATATGACCGGGAATGACCCCGGCAGTTTCAGAAGTATCTTTATTTTTAAATATCCGAACGGGGAATTCACGCAGGTTTCGTTCAATCCCGATACGACCGGGTATTATGGTGATCAATTTCCGGAGTGGTCCCCGGACGGAAATAAAATTGCTTTTTATGGAGAGGACGGCCTGGATTTAGTTGACTTGAATACGGGTGCAAGGACCAATATACGCCAAGATGGAAATCATATTATGCTGAGCTGGTCTCCGAATGGACGCTGGCTTTTTTATTGGAATAATGATGCAGAAACGATAATCTATGATTTTACTACCGATAGTACGGAAGTGTTTTTTGACGAAGAATACTTTGTGGGCTGGTCGCCCGACGGGAATAAGATTGCTACCTGCAAAATGGGCGCTTGGGACAATTCCATTGTAAAAATCATTGATTTCAGTTCCAGGAATGTGCTGCAGGAATTTGCGGTTCCAACCCACGGGTATAAATTGGACTGGTCCCCAGACGGACGTTGGATATCCCTGGGATTTGATTACCGATATAATGCCGGCTTCATTTTAGATATTGAAACCGGGAGAGTCTACTCCTGGACGCCCGGGAACCTGATTGCAGTGTGGTATCCTTCCTGGTCGGAAGACGGTTCGTTGCTGGCGTTTGAAGCATTGGAAGAAATCGAAGGTATGAATACCTGGACCTCAATCTGGGCGATTACTTTTCCAGAAGAATTGAGGTAATTAAGTTAGCGCTATCTTTTTAATTCCACCGCTTTAAGCCCGTTAGTTTATAATATCATTGTTGCAGTAGCTGGGGGTATTAATCTTCCATAGGTAGTATCGGGGACTGATCTGTAATTTCAGCCCCATGTCCACCACTCACATTCGCAATTTCTGCATTATTGCCCACATTGATCACGGGAAATCCACCCTGGCGGACCGTCTGCTGGAGGAAACCCACACCCTGGCGAAAAAGGACATGAAAGCCCAGGTGCTGGACAGTATGGATCTGGAACGGGAACGGGGGATTACCATTAAGAGTCACCCCATTCAGATGCATTACCGGGATGAAGAGGGTACCGAATACATTTTTAATCTGATCGATACACCGGGGCATGTGGATTTTACTTATGAAGTATCCCGGTCCCTGGCCGCCTGTGAAGGGGCACTCCTGCTGGTGGATGCGGCCCAGGGGGTGGAAGCCCAGACCGTGAGTAATACCTACCTGGCGGTGGAGAACGACCTGGTGATCATTCCCGTCATTAATAAAGTGGACCTCCCCAATGCCCAGGTGGCGGCGGTGGAAGCCCAGTTAATGGAGCTGATTGGTTGCCAACGGGAGGAGATTATTCTCATCAGTGCCAAAACGGGGCTCGGGGTTGAAGAAATATTTCACGCCATTATTCATCGAATTCCACCCCCTCCGGATCGAAGCAACCAGCCGGTCCGGGCCATGATTTTTGATTCCATGTACGACAATTACAAGGGCGCGATTCCCTACGTAAGACTGTTCGACGGCCAGCTCCGGGCAGGAGATACAATCCGGTTTTTCTCCCACTCCCAGACCTATGAAATTACGGAAGTGGGCCACTTCGTGATGAAGCAGGTCAGGACCCGGGAATTAAAATCAGGGGATGTGGGTTATCTGCTGGCCAGTATCCGGGATGTTTCCCACATCCGCCCCGGGGACACCATTACCACTTCCAAGAATCCGGCTCATGAACCATTACCGGGGTACAAACAGGTAAAACCGATGGTATTTTCCGGCCTCTATCCTTCCTCGGCGGATGATTACGACCAATTGCGCCAGGCGCTGGATAAGCTGCGGTTAAACGATGCTTCCCTGGTCTATGAACCGGAAACCAGCGAAGCCCTGGGATTCGGATTCAGGTGTGGGTTTCTGGGGCTTCTACACATGGAAATTATCCAGGAACGTCTGGAACGGGAATTCGATCTGAGTCTGGTCACCACCACACCTAACGTCCGCTACCGGGTGGTGAAGAAAGACGGCACTGTTGTGGAAGTGGACACACCGGCCAAAATGCCCCTTTCCGGTGAAATTCAGGCCATTCTGGAACCCCACGTGGAAGCGGAAATCATTACACCGAAGGAGTATATTGGTGGTATTATGACCCTGTGCCAGAAAAAACGGGGTATTTACAAGAATACCCACTATTTAACGGAAGACAAAGCACAACTGCATTATGATCTGCCCCTGGGTGAAATTATTTTTGATTTTTACGACAAATTAAAGTCCACCACCCGTGGTTACGCTTCTCTCGATTATAATGTCACCGATTTCCGGGAGGGAAATCTGAAAAAACTGGATATCCTGATTAATGGCGAGCCGGTGGATGCCCTGTCCCTCATCACCCATGCCGATACGGCCTACGCCCGCGGTGTCGCCCTCTGCAACAAGCTGAAAGACCTGATTCCGCGCCAGATGTTTGATGTGCCCATCCAGGCGGCCCTGGGGACAAAGATCATCTCCCGGGCAACCGTCAAGGCCTTAAAGAAAAATGTGACGGCCAAATGCTACGGTGGGGATATTACCCGTAAACGAAAGTTGTGGGAGAAGCAGAAGGAAGGGAAAAAACGGATGAAAACTATCGGACGGGTTGAAATTCCCCAGGAAGCCCTCCTGGCCGTACTGCAAATAGACCGTGACAATTAAATCAATACGGTTATTCCTTAAATATTAACAAATGTATTAATTATCCCTGAGACTGTATTGATGAAGTCGTCCTATTGGACTGAAACCCGTACCCCTCTTTACAGCTTTATTTTTTCCATGCCCCTGATTTTGATCTATGAGTTAGGGGTATTTGCCATTTCAGCCAGTGACCTGCCTATGTTAAGAAACGGGGCCGATGTGTTGATGCGCCAGATCCTCCATTTATTGGGAATTTATGGGATGTACGGCTTCAGCGGCATGTTCCTGGCCGTATTTGGTATGGTGTACTGGCGGCAGAAAAAGAGTCTGAAAAAGATCGTCATCAAAGGGGAATACCTGTTATGGATGCTTCTGGAAAGTGTAATCTGGGCGATTCTGCTTTCCCTCGTGTTAGCCTGGTTTCCCCGTTTATTGATGTGGGGAAATGAAGAGCGGCTCCTGCAGCAGGCCATCCTGGCCATCGGCGCGGGGATTTATGAAGAATTCGTGTTTCGGGTGATTCTGATTACGGGGATCGGCCATATTCTGGGATTTTTATTTCTATGGGGGCCGGAGGCGAAAAAAGCAGGGGGTGTCATTCTGGCGGCTGTCCTGTTTTCCTTATTCCATTTTGTAGGTGAATTCGGGGACAGCCCGGATTTAAATCTATTCTTATTACGGTTTGTGGCCGGGGTTTACCTGGGATTGGTGTACATCTTTCGGGGCTTCGGCGTGGCAGCTTACACCCACACAATCTACGATTTATTCGTTCTGGTTCAGTTTACTGTTCGGTAAAATTCGACGGGCAGTGCAGGATTTGACTGTCTGTGCTTTCCGGCCGCAGCTCAGTCGATCTGCTTCGGTGCAATTTTCCAGGCCGCTGGTAACAGCAGGGTAGCCAGAAATATTTTAAGGATATCACCCGGGATGAAAGGTAGCACCCCTAGTGAAAATACCTGATCCCAACCGGTAAAACGGGCCAGCCACAAACAGCCGGTGATGTAAATAACGATGGTTCCCATCATCATACTGAGTATAGTCGTCAGGGGACGGCGATTCCAGCCCCTTTCGCTGAACAAGCCCACCAGGTAGGCAGCAGGGATAAATCCAATCAGGTACCCGGCCGTAGGTCCTGTAAAAGCGATAAGTCCCGGGGACATACTGGCGAAGACTGGAATACCAACAGCACCCATCATAAGATAGAGGATCATGCTGAGTGCTCCCCGCTTACGACCTAAAACCGCCCCTGCAAGTAGGACCCCGAGGGTCTGTCCAGTGATGGGAACGGGAACGATAGGTAACTGAAATTTAGATAAAAAAGCAACAACGATAGTACCACCCATCAGGAGTAACGCCTCCCGTAACAATCCGATACCGGGCCAGATTGTATCAACATATGCTGACTGCAAGTTTTGTTTCATTCTGATTCCTGTTTTCCTAGTGAAAATTTTTTCTGCCTCCTTTAGAAGAATCCGAATTTATGTTCAAAATCCTGATTTAACGAAGTTCTCTTTCAAATATTTCAGGAAGTCTTGTTCCATGTTTCAGGTGGAATCTAAATTCACCCATGGGAACCCTGTCCATTTCGACGGAAAAGATCACCTGGAAGGTTTTAGCCCCCTTTCTTACGACCCCCGGTAAAGTCCGCCTGTCTCCCCTTGCACGTAAAAACATCCGTTCCAGTCATTCCCGATTAAACAAAATACTCGCATCCGACCAAAAGATTTATGGTGTAACCACCGGTTTTGGACAACTGGCCCAGGTTGCCATCAGTACAGAGGATCAGGAAAAACTGCAATTAAACCTGGTCAGGAGCCATGCCTGCGGTGTGGGAAGTCCCCTGGATCCGGGGGTCACCCGGGTTGTGATGTTATTGAAAATCCTGAATTTTGCTCAAGGATATAGCGGTGTGCGGCAGCAATTGGTTCAACAGATAATTTCCATGTTGAATCATGATATGCTCCCTTTAATTCCCCGGAAAGGTTCTGTTGGTGCCAGCGGCGATCTGGCTCCGTTGGCCCATCTGGCATTGACCCTGATCGGAGAAGGAGAGGTCCTTTTTCAGGGTCGGGTGATTCCTGCCATGCTGGCTTTGAAAGAAGCGGGGTTGGAACCGGTAACGCTGGGTCCCAAAGAAGGGCTCAGTCTGGTGAACGGGACGCAGGTTTCTACTGCGCTGGCTGTCAAGGCACTGGCAGAGGCGGAAACTTTGCTGAAAAGTGCTGACCTGGCTGGAGCCCTTACGACGGAGGCCAGTCTTTCCACCCGCGAAGTTTTTCGACCGGCTGTTCACAATTTGAAAAACCACCCTGGCCAGCACCAAACTGCCCGTAATCTCTGGCGATTGCTGAAAGACAGTGAAATCATCCAGTCCCACGCCGATTGTGACCGGGTTCAGGATCCTTACTGTATTCGTTGCCTGCCCCAGGTGCATGGCGCCAGTCGGGCCCTGTTTCGGGCGGCAGAAGGGATGATTAACGCTGAAATTAACAGTGTAAGCGACAACCCTCTGATTCTGGAAGATGGACAGGTGGTCAATTCAGGTCATTTTCACGCCGAATCCATTGCTCAGGCCCTAGATACGTTGTCGATTGCCATGACGGAAATCGGGGCAATCTCAGAACGGCGGATTCATTTTTTAATGAAGGGGATCGAAGGACGGGTTTCTCCCTTCGGGGCGCAGGTGCCGGGACTGGAATCGGGGTACATGCTGGCCCATGTGACAGCCGCTTCCCTGGCTTCGGAAAATAAAACGCTTGCCCACCCCGCCAGTGTGGATTCCCTGCCCACTTCCGGCGGTCAGGAGGATTTTGTCAGCATGGCGCCCTGGTCTGGAAGAAAATGTCTCCGGATCATTGAAAATGTGCGTTTAATTCTGGCGGTGGAAACCCTGGTGAGTGCCAGCGTCAATAACCGCTTTCATGCCAAATGGCGTTCCGCCCCGGCTCTGAGAAAAATAACCCGCTTTTTGAAGCGCCAGTTCCCCTTTGCTCCCGATGATCAACCACTGGGGCGGGAAATTGAAAAAGTAGCGGACCTGATCCAACAGAAGAAATTAATTCGTCTTATTTTACCATTGATTACCCTGGAGTAACCTTTATGAAGAATCGTTCCCCTTTTACACCGGCCTACACATTTGATGATGTTTTATTGGTGCCACAGGAATCCAAGGTCCTGCCCAGGGATGTGGACCTCCGCACCCACTTAACGCCGGAAATAGCCATGAATATTCCTCTTCTTTCCGCTGCCATGGATACGGTGACAGAGAATGAAATGGCCGTCGCCCTGGCCCGGGAGGGAGGTCTCGGTATCATTCATAAAAATCTGACCATCGAGGAGCAAGTCACAATGGTTGACCGGGTGAAGCGATCTGAAAGCGGCATGATTGTGAATCCGGTAACGTTAAGTGCCGATAAAACCATTGGGGATGCCCGGGCCGTCATGAAGCATTACCACATCAGCGGATTGCCCGTCTTAAAGGATGGAAAACTGGTGGGAATAATCACCAATCGCGATATCCGGTTTGAAACCAACGATGATTTATTTGTGACCGAGCGAATGACTTCCGAGAACCTGGTTACGGTCCCACCTGACACGACGCTGGAGGCGGCCAAGGAAGTGCTTCAGAAACACCGGATTGAAAAGTTGCTGGTGGTAGACGAGAGCGGAACCTTAACCGGGTTAATCACGGTGAAGGATATTCAGAAAAAAGAGGATTTTCCCCTGGCGTGCAAGGATGCGAAAGGCCGG
>CAZIIM010000010.1:7522-65243 GCA_964539305.1 uncultured bacterium
ATTGGGGTTCCCCAATTAACGGCCATCATGAATTGTGTAGACGAAGCCCGGAAACATTCTATCGCCGTCATTGCCGATGGGGGGATTCGCTACAGCGGAGATATTGCCAAAGCCCTGGCCGCCGGTGCCCAGGCCGTCATGATGGGGAGTCTCTTTGCCGGGATGGATGAGAGTCCTGGTGAAACGATTCTGTATGAAGGTCGCCAGTACAAAGCTTACCGGGGGATGGGATCACTGGGAGCCATGAGAGAAGGGAGTGGAGACCGGTATTTTCAAGAAGGGGCAGAAGCGACCAAACTGGTGCCGGAAGGAATCGAGGGCATGGTGCCTTATCGGGGGTCGGTCCGGAATTCCATCCACCAGTTACTGGGAGGATTAAGGGCTTCCATGGGGTATTGTGGAGCCGAGAACCTCCATAAATTCCAGGAACAGGCCGAATTTATTCAGGTTACCTCCGCCGGTGTGAAAGAAAGTCACCCCCACGAGGTACGCATTGTAAAAGAGGCGCCTAATTATCAGGTTTCAGAAAAACAGTAATCCCCCGGTTCTGGGGAAAAAATAAAAAAGGCACTTCATGAAGTGCCTTTTTATTCAATCGTAAAACTTAAGTACTAGATCAGGAAGACAGGGAGTTCAGGTGCCGTGTAATTTGAGATTTATGCCGGGCGGCCTTGTTTTTATGCAGATTTCCTTTGCTGGCCAGTTGGTCAATAAGTTTAACTGCATTACGATAAAGACCCTCCGCTTCCTTGGCGTCCTGCGCCTGAAGGACTTTTTTTACGGCCGTCCGCATGGCCGACAAGCGGGCCGTGTTCCGTTCATGCCGTTTTTTATCCTGTCTTTCCCGCTTAATCTGCTGGGGATGTCGATCCATAAAATTCCTCTTTGAAATTCAAAATAATGTTTAAAATTCGGGCGCAAAGTTATCGGTAATCTTTATCGTTAACAAACAAATTTTATGGGGATTCATCGGCAGGAAATGAATTTAAAGCTCTCCGGCAGGTCCGGGAATTCTTGCGAACTGAAATTACTGCGCCGTTGGTTGTGGGTTGTGGGATTGATCCCTGTTTTCCTTATGGCTCAGCACGGGACTATCATCGGCGGTAGTGTGGCTCTACCCACCCGAATGACGGGAATTCACTATTTCCGTCCCCTGACACCTGAAGTAGGATGGTACCTGTCGTTCAGAACCACCTTGAAAGGAAAGGCTAAGAAGGGATCAACCAGAAATTACATCCCAGATGAAGGGGGTCAAATTCCAGAAGTGACCGAGAAATACCGGGAGTATTTCACCCTGGCAGGAGGAATTACTTACCGTCCTAAAAAGAAAATAACCGCTTATCTTGGCATGACTTACACCGAAGTTTACTGGGTAGAACGGTTTCAATATCGTTTTCATTTCGGTCTTGTGACCCACCGGAGAAACTCCCATTACCGGTTTGGATTTAATGGAGGCGTTTTATTCCGCTGGAACCGGTATTTTCAATTTTTATTCGGCATGGATACTTATCCCACTCAATTCACTGTCGGGATTGCTTTAACTCTGCCGCGGCAGGATTAACCAAAAACGCCTGATCTGGATAGGTATGTTGGTTCAAAAGAGCCCCGAAAAGTGGCAAATTATTTTCTCAGGAAATATTTTTCATGAATAGGGATTTAGATTGTATTTTTTAACATGACAAAAACAGAACTTCTTCGAACCGTACCGATCTTTTCCGACCTCAATACTTCCGACCTGGAAAAAATTGCCAATAAAATGGTACCCCGAACCTACGAGAAGGGCAAAATGATTCTGCTGGAGGAAAGTCCGGCAGAAACCTTCTTTGTGATTACCAAGGGAATTGTGAAAGTAACCCGGCTCAGCGATGACGGCCGGGAGGTGATTCTGGCGATCCTGGGAGAGAGTGACTTCTTTGGTGAAATGGCGCTTCTGGACGGGTCCGGTCGATCTGCCAATATTGTAGCCAGCGAAGATTCAGAAGTTCTGACCCTTTCAAGAAACGATTTTCTGGATTGTCTGGAAAAGTACCCCCGCATTGCCATTTCCCTCCTGGAAGAATTGGCTCAACGCCTGCGTAAAAGTAATCAGCAAATTGAAAGTCTTTCTTTAAGTGATTCCGAGCAACGTATTGGAATTACGCTTGTTAGACTTGGCGAAGAATTGGGAATGATTAAAATGGGGGATGTGACGATTGCGAATTTACCTTACCAGCAGGATGTGGCCAATATGGCCGGTACTTCCCGGGAAACAGTTTCCAGAACGTTAAAGTTGCTGGAGGAGAAGGGTTACATTCATCGCGACGGAAGAAAACTGACGATATACAATTTTAATTCTTTCCGTCGGTTATTTGATTAATCGACCACCGTATTCCAAACGCTGATATGAACCCGTCCCTACTCGATCGTTTGCGGTCCAACGACCAGCGTGCCCTTTCCAGGATTATAAGTCAAATCGAAAACGACGGTGAAGTTGAGGATGAATTCTTTATATCGATTCATGAAGCTGCCAGTTCGGCCTTACGGATTGGAATAACGGGTCCACCGGGGGCGGGGAAAAGTACACTGGTGGATCAATTAATTCGTGAATTTCTGGCTGTGAATCAAAGTGTGGGTGTTCTAGCCGTAGATCCCACCAGTCCTTTTACAGGCGGTGCTCTTCTTGGAGATCGGGTTCGAATGAATCATTACGATTGGAATGAGAGGGTATTTATTCGCAGTATGGGTTCTCACGGGGACCTGGGCGGACTGGCCCGGAAGGCCCAAGAGGTGGGGGACGTGCTGGCGGCCAGTGGAAAGGATGTGATTATCTTTGAGACGGTTGGGGTGGGGCAGGGAGAATACGACGTGGCAAAGGCGGTAGATCTGACCATCGTTGTCCTGGTACCGGAATCGGGGGATGAAATCCAGATGATGAAAGCGGGCCTGATTGAAATTGCTGACCTGTTTGTAATTAATAAATCGGATCGGGACGGGGCCGGTCGATTAGTTCATCTCTTGAAAAATGCCTTACATTCTTTTGCCAAACCGGATCGCCTGGAACCGCCCGTTTTCAGGACAGTGGCTACGCGGCAGGAGGGTATCCAGGAATTGTTTACCGGAATACAAGCATTACTCGATCAGATGGCCGCCGAAAATCGGTTGAAACAAAAACAACTGGACTGTTATCGCAATCGTGTACTCAATCTAGTGCAGGAACGCCTTCTGGCCGAATTCTGGACCCAGGAAAAACTGCGCCAATTGGAGGCTTCCATTCAAGCTCTGGAATCGACCCGAATCGCACCCCATGAGGTGGCACAATCCCTGTTAAATTCCTAGTCCGATGCCAGCTAAGTCACCTGACGCCATGTCCTTTCTAGATCACCTGGAGGAATTACGGTGGCGGTTGGTCAAGTCCATTACCGCCGTTCTGGTTGGCGCCATCATTACCTACCTCTTTATTGATGATATTCTGGATTTTCTCCTGCAACCCACCCGGGATCTCACCACACCCATGAATCTCCAGGTCCTGAAAGTGCAGGGCATGTTCATGATTAAATGGGGGATGGCGCTGGTGGGAGGGATTGTTCTGGCCATTCCCGTTCTGACTTATCAGCTATGGAAATTTGTGGCGCCGGGCCTTTATGAACGGGAACGGCGTTCCGCCGGTCCGGTGATCATTTTTTCTTATTTATCGTTTATCATCGGTCTGATTTTTGCCTACTACATTATTATTCCCTTCTCTTTGGAATTTTTCACATCGATTGGTATCCCTGACGTAAACAACAACATTTCAATCAACTATTATTTCAGTTTTATTACCTGGTTGATGGTGGGCAGCGGGGTTATTTTCGAGTTACCGGTTCTCGTGTTCATTTTCTCGGTTGTGGGATTGGTTACGCCTCCCTTTATGCGTCATTACCGCCGCCATGCCCTGGTGGTCATCCTCCTGTTGAGCGCTTTCATTACGCCTCCGGATCCGGTCAGTATGATTGTAATGGCTGTCCCACTGATCGGACTGTATGAATTCAGCATTGGCGTTTCCTGGGTGGTTGTTCGACGACGGCTGAAGAAATTTGACCCGGAGAGGAAACCGAAAGATGAATAATTTTTCACTTCCGTACATACTTTTAATTCGTCATGACAGAGCCTGCTACACTTTCCCTACAGGAAGGGCGTAAATTATGGTAATGAAAGAGGACATTAAATCTTTAAAAGAAATTACAGCCCCGATTTTTGAAGATATTCGTCTCTTTGAACAGGAGTTCAAGGAGGCGCTTCACTCGGAAGTTCGACTGATTAATACGGTGGGGAAATATATTTTACGCCATCGGGGCAAACACATCCGTCCGATTCTTACAATTCTGTCGGCCCGTCTTTGTGGAAAACCCTCCATGAACAGTTATCGTGCCGCTGCCATGATTGAGCTCCTCCACATTGCCACTTTGGTGCATGATGATGTGGTAGATGAAGCGGAAAAAAGACGCGGCTTTCCATCCATCAATCGCGTGTGGAAAAATAAAGTAGCGGTCTTAATGGGGGACTATATCCTGAGTAAAGCTTTGTTACGGATGGTCGGTCTGAAAGATTTCAAGGTTCTGGAATTAATTTCGAATACAGCCGAAAAATTGAGTGCTGGGGAAATTCTGCAGATTGAAAAAAACCTGACCCGTTCGATGAATGAACAGGTGTATTTTGATATGATTTATCAGAAAACGGCTTCACTCATTTCCACCAGCTGTGAGTTAGGTGCTCTCACCAGTTCCGGCAGCGATCAGGATCGGGAGGCCATGCGGACCTATGGCAGCCAACTGGGTCTGGCCTTCCAGGTGAAGGATGATTTATTTGATCTCCTGGGAAACGAAAAGGATACAGGAAAAGATATCGGTGTGGATGTAAAGCGGAATCTGATCACTTTACCTCTCATTCATTGTTTTAAAACCCTCACCCGAAGTGAAGTGCGCCAGATTAAACGCATTTTGAGTATGAAACGGAAGTCATCGGAAGACCTGGAAGAACTCAGGGGATTAATCGCAGCAGGGGGCGGGTTTGATTATGCTTATCAAAAAATTGATGAATTCAACAATCGCGCTGTGGAGGCGCTGACTCCCTACCCGGACTCGCCTTACAAGCAGTCCATGTTGGATTTAATCAGCTATAACGCCAAGCGCATCAACTAATCATGGACCAACCGCGGGCCATTCTGGTCCTCCGCTTCAGCTCGATTGGTGACATTGTTCAAAGTACTTCCCCGGTGGGGACCCTGAAATCGCTCTTCCCCCACCTGCGGATTGATTTCATGACCCTTTCGAAATTCGCCCCTCTTCTGGAAGGTCACCCTCACATTAATCGTGTTTTTCCAATTGATATTCATTTAGGGTACCGATCCCTGAAACGGATTGGAAAACTGGTGGATTACCTGGATTACGATCTGGTGATTGACTTTCATAATACCACCCGATCCCGGGTGATTCGCAGTGGTATCAGAAAAACAACCTGCTTGAAGGTCCGAAAACCCCGCTGGGCACGGTTTAAACTGTTTTTATTTCATAAAAATGACTTTCATCCCGCCTTCAATGTCCGCCGGTGGCTCCATGAACCGTTTCATTATTATTTACCGGAGGAATGGGAACCGGAACGGACGCGTCTTTTTGTTTCAGATGTTGAAAAAAAGCAGTGTAAGGACCACCTGTTGGAACGGGGTGTATCGGGGCCGTACGTGGTGATCACTCCCGGAGCGGCCTGGGCGCAGAAACGGTGGTTCCCGGAACGCTACGCCCGGTTGGTGGATTACTTCGATCGGAAATACGGGTTGAAAACTATTTTGCTCGGAGGGATCGGGGATGAGATTTGCGATTGGATTGTAAAATTCGCAGATTCCACTCCCGTAGATTTACATGGAAAAACCAGTTTGAGGGAATCGCTATCTATCATCTCCCAGGCCGAACTCGTCATCGGCAGCGACACGGGCTTTCTTCACGCCGGAGAAGCTCTAAATGTCCCCGCAATCACCATTCTAGGCCCCACGTCTCAGGAAACGGGAGCCGGCGTTTATTTACCCCGTTCCCGGGCAGCCTATGTTGAAAATCTTTGGTGCCGGCCCTGTTCCCAGAACGGAAGTTTTCCCTGTTACCGGTCTGAGCAATTCTGCATGACAGGGATTTCGGTGGATCAACTGACTTCTGAAATAGAATCTATCCTCTCCGTCTGAATGTTTTTCTGGAAAATTCTATATAATCTCATTATTCTGCCTTCCCTGACCCTGTTTGCGTTTCTGGGATCCCTTTTTAGTAAAAAGCTTCGGCTGGGGACCCGGGGGCGCTTCAAGACCTACACGACGCTGAAAAACTTTAAAAAAAGTTTACCGCCGGACACCACCATTTATTGGTTTCATGCTGCCTCCCACGGGGAATTTGAGCAGGTACGGCCTGTTCTGGAGGGAATGAAGGAAGTTGAACCAAATTGCCAAGCGGTGGTCAGTTTTTTTTCGCCATCGGGTTTCAACTATGTGAATGATGAAATTATCGACTGTAAGGTCTATTTACCGATTGATTACCCGTGGGTCATTAAAAAGGTATTGACCCTGGTCCGGCCCCGGAAAATTATTCTGGCTGCTTATGATATCTGGCCCAATCTCATCTGGGGAAGCAAACGCATGGGGATTCCTTCCACCTTGTTTGCAGCGCGGTTCTCGGAGGGAACATCGAAGCTGCTTCCCGTGATTCGCAGTTTTTATCGTAATGTTTACAGTTGTCTTTCTGCCATTTATACCATTACAGAAGAGGACCACCAGCGACTGCAGCAAATTTTATATCCTGCTGGACAACCCATCGTCCGTGTTCTGGGTAATCCGCGCTATGATCGTGTTAAAAGTCAGGCGGATAAATTCACCAAGGAAAGAACCGAGTCGGTCCTGTTACGGGAAAAACGGTTAATTCTTGGTAGTCTGCACCCGGAAGATGAACAGGTTATTCTGGAACCGACCCTCAGTCTATTGAATGACGTTCCGGATCTGAATCTCCTATGGGTTCCCCACGAACCGAACGAACGAACGGTGGGTCAAGCTGAAAAGCTATTCCAGGAGCGGGGTTTTTCGGTGGAGAGACTTGGGGACTGGGATATTGCTGAATTAAGTCAGTATCGTGTTGTGATTGTAGATACAGTTGGAAAATTATCGAAACTATACTGGAGTGGTCAGCTGGCCTATATCGGTGGTGGATTCTCCACAGGTGTCCACAATGTGATGGAGCCGGCTATTGCCCGGTTACCGGTGTTTTTTGGTCCTCGCTATAAAAATTCCCACGAAGCGGAGGAACTATTGGCTACGGGTGGTGGGTTTTCCATTAAAACAGGCACAGATTATTTCATCGCCATTAAGGAATTACTGCAGGATCGTAAAGCGTTCCTGGATGCCAGTTTCGCCGCCACCGATTTGATCCACCGGAATCTGGGGTCCGCCACACGGGTCGTTCGTAACCTGATTCATGACTGAACCGCTGGCTTTTTCATTACGGTTTGAAAAATTCAACCGCCGCCGGGAGGTCCAATTCGGCCCGGGTCTACACGTTATTTATGGTTCCAGCGGATGCGGGAAGACAGCGCTCATTCATCACCTGGCGGGAATAGCGGTAACGGAATCCACCAATTTTGTTTTTGAGCTTCACCGCCGGCCGGACAGTCTGCAGGTAATTTTCCAGAATCCAGAAGATCAGATTGTTGCGCATACACTGGAGGCGGAATTGGCCTTTTCCCTGGAGTGTCAAAACTTGGATACGATCACATTGCATTCTGAATACGAAGCACAGAAATCGAAACTCCCCTTTATTGATAACTGGAACCGTCACCCTGAAACCTTGAGTGGAGGGGAGAAGGAAATATTAAACCTGGTAACCACGTTTAGCATCCATCCCCAATGCGTGCTGATTGATGATGGTTTATCTTTCCTGAACCGAGGCATAAAGGAATCACAACTAAAGTTTATTCGTAAGGAAATCCAGCAATGGAGTATGACGGTCCTCTGGTTCACTTCGGATGTGAACGACCTGGAATATGGTGATACCACCTGGGAGCTGACCCTCTCCGATTTCCATGAGATCGCCTTACCCATTCCACGAAAAGGATATCACCATCGTCACGAAGTCGGAAGGCTGGAATTAGCGCTGGACCAGCTTTCGTTCAACTATCCTGGTTCCCCTGGACTACTCCAATCCCTGAAGGCCAGGATTCAGAAGGCCCGGGCAGTTGGACTGGTGGGGCAGAATGGAAAAGGAAAAACAACACTGGCGCAATTATTGACGGGCGTATTGACACCGTCAACCGGTTCGATTGAATTATCCCTGGACGGGAAAACACCCAAGATGGCTTATCTGGATCAATTCCCGGAAAAAACCCTGAGTATTGAAACCCCCGCTGAATTTTTAAATCGGTTGATCAAAGGGGGTCGTATGGACCGGTTTAAGGTACAGAAATGCATTAACACTCTGAATCATCACCAAATCAGCTGGGAGTTGATTCAACACGATTCGGCACTGGATATTCCCTGGTCCACCCTTCGTCTGGCGCTGGTGGTGATCCTGGCTCATTGTTCCTATGATTTATTGATTCTGGACGAGCCCACCTTTGGCCTCGGTTGGGATCAAAAAGTAGTATTAAGTCGATTTTTGAGCGAAATTCTGAAGCGGAAACATTTAATTTTAATATCCCATGATCGCGAATTTATTGAACATCATTGCGATCATATCCTGGATTTGGACGACGGGCAGGTAACGCGGAAAGAGAGTGTATTGATTCATGACTGAAACGAGTAAAGTAAAGATCACAGATCCAACCCGTATTCTGACGGTAGCGAATATTATCAGTTTGTTACGGGCTTTACTGGCCGTTCCCATTATTTATACGCTGCGAACACCCGGCTTGGAAGCATACACCTTTTTTCTGATTGTAGTCGCCATTCTTTCCGATGCGGCCGATGGCTGGTTCGCCCGTAGAGCCCATGAAGTAACCCATTTTGGAAAGTGGCTCGATCCCATCGCTGACTTCGCCGTTATCTTGGCGGTCGTTTCCTTCCTGGTTCTGATGGGACGATTCCCGGCGTGGTTTCTCATATTCTACCTGATGCGGTATGTGGCCATTGCCATACCGGCCATTTATTTGTTGAACCACAACCGTTTCATTCTCAGTGCCAACTGGTGGGGGAAATGGTCCACCGGAATCACGGCTCTGGCCATATTTATTCATATTTTCCCCCTGAGCACCCTGCCGTGGCTCCCCAATGCCATCCTGTATGTGGCTTCCGGATTGCTGGTCATTAGCTGGGTCCGATACACCCGTACCATTATTACAGAACTGAAAACACTGTAATGGCCCTGCTGCGGAACCTCTTTCAGGCCCTGAAAAGGACCAGTACATCCATTTCAAACGCGTTCAATATCCTGACCAAAAAATCCGTGTCTCCGGAAACAATTGAAGCATTGGAAAATACCCTGTTGGCAGCGGATATGGGAATCGAAACGGTGGAGGAAATTATTCAGGTTATTGAAAAAAACAGGTGGGGCGATATTACAAAAGCAGTGGAGCAATATCTTATTACCAAACTATCGGAGGTACAACCGGAAGAATTCAGAATCAACACACCTACGATTCAGATGGTTGTCGGTGTGAATGGTACGGGGAAAACAACTACAGCGGCAAAATTGGCCCATTTTTACCAGAATCAGGGATTGAATGTTCTTTTAATAGGGGCGGACACTTACCGGGCAGCGGCGGTGGAACAATTAAAGATCTGGGCTCAGCGATTGAACGTGGAACTGATTTGCAATGAACAATCACGCCAACCGTCGGCCATGGTTTACGACGGACTTACGGCCGCCAGGGCTCAGGGGGTCGACGTAGCCATCGTTGATACAGCCGGCCGGTTACATACCTATAAAAACCTGATGAATGAACTGGAAAAAATGTACCGGGTGGCAAACCAGCATTTTTCCGATTTCACGCTTCAATCCCTTTTAACGCTGGATGCCAGCCTGGGGCAGAATTCCTTGCTCCAGGCCAGGGAATTTGAACGTCATGTGGCACTCACGGGCGCCATTCTAACTAAAATGGACGGCACCGCCAAGGGGGGCATTGTTTTTCCGCTGGTCCGGGAAATGAAATTACCCACATTGTTCGTGGGGATTGGGGAACATCCGGAGGATTTAACTCCGTTTAACCCAGTGGATTATGTTCATAGTTTATTGGGAACGAAGGAAGTTGTGGGTAATTAATATTCTGAAATGAAGACCTCCAGAAAACTGAATTTAATTAGTCTTGGGTGTGCTAAAAACCTGGTGGATTCTGAAATCATTCTCGGTGGATTGAAAGATGGCCCTTTTGAAATCACGGAAGAGCCGGAAGAAGCAGATACAATTGTAATTAATACCTGCGGTTTTCTGGATCTGGCCCGGGAGGAATCGGTTGAGACCATTCTGAAAGCGGCCGAATTAAAACAAAAAGGGAACCTGGAACAATTAGTTGTGATGGGTTGTCTGTCAGAACGCTATCCGGAAGAGCTGGCCCGGGAAATCCCGGAAGTGGATCGTTTTTTCGGCAGCAACGACCATCGTCAAATCATCTCTTTTTTAACGGGTCATGATTTTAATCGTCATGATCCGCTGTATTTCCGTTCCCAGCTGACGCCCCGGCATTACGCTTATTTAAAGATCGCTGAAGGGTGCGACAATGGCTGCTCTTTTTGTAGCATTCCCTTAATGCGGGGATTACAGAAAAGTCGGACCATGGAGTCCATTTTGTGGGAGGCCGAAAAATTAGTGGAAGGGGGGGTACAGGAATTACTGGTTATTGCCCAGGACACCACGACTTACGGCTGGGATTTAAAAGATAAAATACATTTGGGCCATCTGATTGAACGGCTGGACCAGCTGGATTTGCGCTGGATTCGCGTCCATTACGCCCATCCCGCCCACTTGTCAACCCCAATCATTCAGGCGTTCGCTCAAGCGGATAAAGTCTGTCACTATCTGGATATCCCTGTTCAGCATGCCTCCGATCCAATCCTGAAATCCATGCGCCGGGGATTAAACCGTAAGGGAATTCTGGAACGAATTGGACGCTTGAGAGAGGCCATCCCTGATATCCGCCTCCGGACCACGGTTATTGTGGGCTATCCGGGTGAAACGGAGGCCGACTTCAAACAATTGTACGACTTCATTGAAACGGTCCGCTTTGATCGCCTGGGCATTTTCACCTATTCAGAAGAAGAAGGAACCCTGGCGGCAGAACTGAATGATGACGTACCACGGGAAGTAAAAGATGAACGAATGGGGATTCTCCAGGATCTTCAGGCAAATATCAGCCTGGAGAAGAATGAATCACTTGTTGGGAAAATACTTCCTGTCCTCGTGGATGATACGCAAAAAGACCAAAGTATCGGGCGAACCGAGTACGATTCGCCGGAAATTGATAATGTGGTTATTATTGATGAACCTTTGCCCGTGGGAAAAATCGTCCCTGTAAAAATAGTTCAGGCCCGCGAATTCGAATTAATGGGGACCCCCGTTCTTTCGGAAAAAACCTAGTCCACTGATTGCTTTTTCTTTTCCGCAGGAAAGAGCAGGAGTATGGCAGTAAAAGTGGTTCCTGTCGAGGCAGCAAACAGGATTGCGATCATTAAACCAGTGGTGGAGTTCAGCGGGAGGTGAAAAAGGGTATTCATAATCCAGAGGATTCCCAGGGTGAGAAAGAAACTTATCAAAATGCACAACGGGGCAAACCAGACTATTCGCTTCAATTCGATTGTATTTCCTCCTGATTAGAGTTTTGAGCTATGCCAAACAATAGTTTATTAGTCACCTCCCCATCAAATCAACGATTATTATTAATTGGCAATGAGTCAGTTGGAAATATCCCTTTTGCGAGTTCTGTGTCAATCGATTCTCTGCCATTGCTTCTAACAAAGGCATCGACGTAATTTTGCCTATATGGCAGAGTTTAAATTACATAGCGATTTCGAGCCCCAGGGCGATCAGCCCCAGGCGATTCGGGAACTGGTTGCCGGTCTGAAGCGTGGGGACCCCCATCAGGTACTATTGGGGATCACCGGTTCCGGGAAAACATTCACCATGGCCAACGTCATTCAGGAAGTTCAGCGGCCGACACTGATTATGTCCCATAACAAGACCCTGGCTGCCCAGCTCTACGGGGAATTCAAACAACTGTTCCCTGAAAACGCCGTCGAGTATTTTATCAGTTATTACGATTATTACCAGCCCGAAGCGTATTTACCGGTGACCGACACCTATATCGAAAAAGATATGTCCGTCAACGAGGAAATTGATATTTTGCGCCTGAAAACCACCAGTTCTCTCATGGAGCGGAGAGATGTGATTGTGGTCAGTTCCGTTTCGTGTATTTACGGGATCGGTTCTCCGGAAGAGTACCGGGATAAGGTCATTCATATTCAGCGGGGTACCCTATTAAAACGGCGGGATTTCCTGAAACACCTGGTGAATATTCATTACCGTCGAAATGATGTGGTGTTTGAACGGAGTACCTTCCGGGTTCGGGGCGATGTGATCGAAATTTACCTGGCCTACGAGGATGTGGGTCTGAGAATTGAGATGTTTGGCGATCAAATAGAATCCATCGTCCGCTTTCACCCGCTAACGGGAGAGATCCTCAAGGAAATGGACTCCGATTTTATTTACCCCGGTAAACATTTCGTTACCGACCAGGAAACCATAAACCGGGTTATTGGTGAAATCCGCACAGAATTAATCGCCCGCCTGGAAGAATTGCGCGCTCAGGATAAACTGGTGGAGGCGCAACGCCTGGAACAGCGCGTCAACTTTGACATGGAAATGATGATGGAGGTGGGGTATTGTTCAGGTATTGAGAATTATTCCCGTTATTTTTCAAATCGTAAACCGGGGGAACGACCTTTCACCCTTATTGATTTTTTCCCCAAGGATTTTTTAACCATTATCGATGAATCCCACGTCACGCTCCCCCAGATTCAGGGGATGTACAACGGCGATCGTGCCCGGAAAGAAATTCTGGTGGAATACGGTTTCCGCTTGCCCAGCGCCCTGGATAACCGCCCTTTAAAGTATGACGAATTTCAGTCGCTGCAGAAACAGGTAATCTACGTCTCAGCCACGCCCGCCTACCGGGAGCTGGAACTGAGCGGTGGCACGGTGGTGGAACAGGTTATCCGGCCAACCGGTTTGATTGATCCTGAAGTGGAAGTGCGCCCGACACGGGGACAGATTGATGATTTGATCGGTGAAATCCGAAAACGGGTGGCGCGTCATGAACGTACGTTGGTTACGACTCTCACGAAACGCATGGCCGAGGACCTTTGTGAATACCTTCGGGGAGTGAATTTACGGGTTCGTTATCTCCACAGTGAAATCGATACCCTGGAACGGGTTCAGATTCTCCGGGATTTACGGATGGGCGAATTTGACGTACTGGTGGGAATAAACTTATTAAGGGAAGGACTGGATCTACCGGAAGTTTCCCTGGTGGCTGTTCTGGATGCGGATAAGCAGGGCTTTCTCCGGTCGCGCAGTTCCCTGATGCAGGTGGCCGGGCGGGCCGCCCGGCATTTGGAAGGACGTGTTATTCTGTACGGAGATACCATTTCCGACGCCATGGAATACTTGATCAGTGAAACCAAGCGCCGTCGGAAAATTCAGCTGAAATATAATGAAGAACATGGCATTACGCCTAAAACCGTGTACAAATCCATGGATCAAATTATGGGTTCAACGGCCGTTGCAGATTCCATCAGTGAACCACAGATTACGCCCTTAAAGAGCCGCCGTGGAGATGATTTCAGCGCCATGGATAAGCAACTGGCCATTGAAATGATGCGCCAGGAGATGCTAGAAGCGGCAGAGAATCTGAAATTTGAACGGGCAGCCCGGCTACGGGACGAAATACTCCGTCTGGAAAAAGATCTTGAAAAGGTATTCTAAACTCATGAAAATGAAAGAGGAAACCGTTTATGATTGATTTAGACCGGTTGCAACAAATATCCGGTATTATTGGTCGCTCAGACGCGATTCAGGAAGTGCTTGAAATGATTGCCCAGGTGGCCCCGGTAGATATCTCTGTTCTGATTACGGGGGAATCGGGAACCGGGAAGGAAATGGTAGCAAAGGCCATTCACCGCTTCAGTCGCCGCAGTCAGGAAACACTGGTTACAGTCAACTGTGGAGCCATTCCCGAGGGGATCATTGAAAGTGAACTTTTCGGACATGTGAAGGGCGCCTTCACGGACGCTAGGGAAGACAGGAAAGGGTACTTCGAAACGGCCAACAAGGGTACCATTTTTCTGGATGAAATCGGTGAAACGCCCCTGGAAACCCAGGTCAAACTCCTGCGTGTTCTGGAAACAGGTGAATTCACCCCGGTAGGTGGCTCCCGCATGAAAAAGACGGATGTTCGCGTGGTGGCCGCCACGAACAAGGATTTGAGTCAACTGGTTGAAAAGGAACAATTCCGGCAGGATTTATATTACCGATTAAAAACAGTCACCATTAATGTTCCGGCCCTGCGACACCGAATAGAAGATCTGAGCCTGCTGGTGGAACGGTTTGCCCTGGAATTCACCCGTTCCAACGATATTCCCTACCGCGGTTTTATGCCGGAAGCTCTCCGGGTTATGAAACAGCATTCCTGGCCTGGAAACGTTCGTGAGTTGAAAAATTTTGTAGAAAGTATTCTGGTTTTGGAAAAGGGTGAACGCATTACGGCGGCGATGGTAGAGCGCCAACTGGGTACGGCGCCGGTCTTTGAAGATAATCCCCGTTTGCCCGTCCCCCTGAATCAACCTCCGGAAGTGGCGGAGCGGGAACTGATTCTTCGCCAGCTTTTTTTGCTCAGGCAGGATGTGGAATTTTTAAAACAGCTGGCCACTCAGGGCGTTGTCACCGATCAAACCGGATACCCGGTGTTGCCGGGTCAGGAGGGAATGATGCCTTCCGGGGGAATGCGGATCGAAGAAGATTCCGGGTACTTAATACGTAGTTCCGCCATCGGGGATATGTCTCTGGAAGATCTGGAGCGGGAGGCAATTGAACGGACGCTGAAATTTTTTAATAATAACCGCCGCGCCACGGCCCGCTCTCTGGGAATGAGTGAACGAACACTTTACCGTAAGATTAATGATTACGGTCTGGAGAAAAAAATCAAATCCTGAGAATCAGAAAGATGAAAAGCTCCATTCTCCGCAACCCATTTCGTACACAACTGATTCTCGGACTCTTACCGTTCTTGATGGTGGCAGGGATAAGTTGTTCCTATTATTCTATGGCAGGAAGTATTCCGCCCCATATTAACGATATTGCCATCCCCCTGGTAGAGAACCAGACCGCGGAATTTGGACTGACAGAAGCGGTGACGGAAGACCTGATAAAAAAGTTCACGGAAGAAAATATCCTGCGGGTCAGCCCTGAGGATGAAGCCTCTTCCATTTTGAGGGGTACGATTGTCAAGGTTCAGGATTCTCCTTACACTTTTACAAAGGAGGAAGCAGTGACGGAATACCGTTTGACATTGACCCTGGCCGTCGAGTGGTATGACGTAAAAAATGATAAAGTGATTTTGAAGAAGCAATTTTCCGGTTGGGGTGCTTATGGCTCCAGCGAAGACATTAGTACGGACGGAATTGATAATGACGGGGATGGTTTGATTGACGGAGAGGACGACGATGAGTTCGGTGATCCCAGGGAATTCGCCACCCGGGTTGCCGTGAATAAGATTGCGGAAGATGTATTGAACGAAATCATGACCTCGTGGTAGCTTTCTCCCACTAACAAATAATATTATGCAAGGTTGTAATCGATGAATCGGGTGACCGTAAGGGATTTAAAAAACTATACCGGGAAAGTTGTTACGCTGAATGGCTGGGTTTACCAGCTTCGGGCCAGTGGTAAAATCTGGTTTCTCATATTGCGGGATGGCACTGGTTTGGTTCAATGTGTTGTGGTCAAATCGGAAGTGGATGAATCCATTTTTAAGTTGAAACCCGAATTAACCCAGGAGTCTTCCATTACTGTGACGGGAACAGTCCGGAAGGAACCCCGTTCGGTAGGGGGATATGAACTGGGCGTCAGCGATATAATTGTGCACCAGATTGCCCAGGACTACCCCATTTCACCGAAGGAACACGGAACTGACTTTTTGATGAATCATCGCCACCTTTGGCTCCGGTCCCGGAAACAGCACGCCATCTTAAGGATCCGTCACCAGATTGTAAAAGCTTCCCGTGATTTTTTCGATATGAACGGTTTTACGTTGGTGGATTCGCCGATTCTCACCGGCAATGCGGTTGAAGGGACCACGACCTTATTCGAATTGGGGTATTTTGACCGTTCCGCCTATCTGACCCAGAGTGGGCAGTTGTACGGGGAAGCCAGTGCGATGGCTTTTGGAAAAATTTATGTTTTTGGTCCCACTTTTCGGGCAGAAAAATCCAAAACCCGCCGCCATTTAACCGAATTTTGGATGATTGAGCCGGAGATGGCCTACTGTGACCTGAATGAGGATATGGATTGGGCCGAAAAGTTTGTTTCCTACATCGTTCAATGGTGTTTGGAGCACTGCCAGGATGAATTGAATATTCTGGAGCGGGATGTGTCATCCCTGGAACGGGTTCAGCCGCCTTTTCCAAGGATAACTTATGACGAGGCGGCTGCCATCTTGAAGGAAAAGGGTGCTGATTTTGAGTACGGATCTGATTTTGGCGGGACCGATGAAACCATCATTTCGGAGCAATTTGATCGCCCGGTCATGATTCACCATTGGCCAGCCGATATTAAGGCCTTTTACATGAAACGGGCCCCGGAGAACGAAGAACTGGCCCTGGGGGTGGATATGCTGGCACCGGAAGGTTACGGCGAAATCATCGGCGGTGGCCAGCGTGAAGACGACTACGATACGCTGGTCAGGCGCATTCAACGGAATGATTTGCCCCTGGAACCGTTTAAGTGGTATCTGGACCTGCGTCGCTACGGCTCGGTTCCCCATGCTGGGTTTGGTCTGGGACTGGAACGTACAGTGGCCTGGATTTGCGGCATACGGCATATCCGGGAAACAATTCCGTTCCCCCGCACAATCACCCGTCTGGAACCGTAATGAATTTTAATGCCCGGATCGCTGTTTTTGGCGGACGCGATATTGAAACCTCTGTTTATGATGAAGCACTGAAAATCGGGCATTTAATGGCCAAAGAAAACTGGCTCGTTTATTGTGGGGGAGGAGAAGGGGTGATGGAAGCCATTGCCAAAGGGGTGGAGCAGGCGGGAGGCACCTGTGTCGGTATATTAAAAGGTACTGAATTGGAGGAAGGTAACCGATACTTAACCATTCCGGTGGCTACGGGCATGGGTATCAGCCGAAATGCATTACTGGCGTATAACTGTGATGTGGCATTGGCCATCAGCGGAAAATATGGGACCCTGTCGGAAATCGCCTACGCCTTTCAACTGGGTAAGCCGGTGGTGGGTTTTAAAACCTGGGACTTAGAAGGAATACATCAGGAAAATACGCCAACTGGTGTAATTAATAAAGTTAGAGAATTATTAAAGCAATGAAGTCAGACGAATCTAAACCCAATAACGCCGGTGTACGACTGGTTATCACCGGTCGGGTACAGATGGTTGGATTTCGATGGTTTACGGTCCAGTGGGGTCGGGATCTCAATTTGACCGGGTTCGCCAGGAATGAATCGGACGGATCTGTTCTGGTAGAAGCGGAAGGGGCAAAAGGGGACCTGGAATCCTTAATCAGGGAAGTAAAAAAGGGGCCACCCGCCTCTTCTGTCGATCGCGTCGAAGTGGAATGGTTGCCCTTCGAGCATCGGTTCCGCGATTTTGAAATTCGGTATTAACCTATGAAAGTCGCCCTTTGCCAGATTAATCCTACCGTAGGGGCCCTGAAAGCAAACCGGGATAAAATTCTCGATTTCTATCATCGGGCCGTAGATCAGGGTGCGGATCTGGTCGTATTTCCAGAATTGTCCATTACGGGTTACCCGCCCCAGGATCTTCTGTACCAGAGAGGGTTTGTAAAGCAGAATATCCAGGTATTGGAGCAGATTGCCAGCCAATCGATGGTGCCGCTTATCGTGGGATACGTTCGCTGTCAGGATAGTCAACTCTTTAACGCTGCCGCTGTATGCAGTGGTGGTTCTCTTCATTTTTTTTACGATAAACAGCTGTTACCTACCTACGATGTATTTGATGAGGATCGTTATTTTCACGCGGGAGAGAAATCGGGAATAGTTGACCTGGAAATTGAGGGTCAAACGGTCCGGATCGGGATCCAGATTTGCGAAGATCTCTGGGATGAGGATTATCACCTGGATTTGGCCACCCCCCTGAAAAAGAAAGGGGCTCAACTCATTGTAAATATTTCTGCCTCTCCCTACCATGATGGCCGATTAAAGGATCGGTTTGACTTGGTTTACCGGAAAACCCAGATAACCGGTGTCCCGTTTCTCTATTGTAATTTAGTAGGGGCTCAGGATGAACTAATCTTTGATGGACAATCCCTGGTCTTGGACGGGAAAGGAAACCTTCTGGCCCAGGGAAACGCCTTCCAGGAAGAATTGATTTTGGTGGATCTGGTCAAGGATGAATCGAAAACACTGGTTACAGCTCCAAGGGAGGAGAAGCTTTACCAGGCCCTGGTTTTGGGCATCCGGGATTACTTCAGTAAAACCGGCCATCGCGATGGTGTATTGGGTTTAAGTGGGGGGATCGATTCCAGCCTGGTGGCTTGTATTGCAACTGACGCCCTGGGGTCGGACCATGTTCACGGTATATCCATGCCTTCCCGGTTTTCCAGCGATCACAGTCAAAAAGATGCTCAGAAACTGGCGGAAAACCTGAAAATAGAATACCAGGTTCATTCAATCGAATCCATCATATCGGCTTACCAAACGGTCTTGGAGCCGTGTTTCTCAGGGCTGGCACTGGATACGACGGAAGAAAACATCCAGGCTCGGGCCCGGGGGAATATCCTGATGGCGCTGTCGAATAAATTTAACTGGCTGGTCCTTTCCACCGGGAATAAAACGGAACTGGCCCTAGGATATTGCACCCTCTACGGTGACATGAGTGGAGGTCTGGCCGTTATTGCGGACCTTTCCAAAACGGATGTTTATGCCCTGGCCCGCTGGGTGAACGATCAGGCCGGCTGGGACCGTATTCCGGCTAATTGTCTCACAAAACCACCTTCTGCTGAATTGGCCCCCGGACAGGTGGATCCCTTCGATTATTCTGTTGTGAGCCCACTGGTTTCGGCGCTGGTTGAGGATAACGTGCCACCGGAAAAGTTAATCGAAGAGGGTGCTGACCGCTCCCTGGTACAAGATCTGGTACGTAGAATACAGAGGAATGAATACAAGCGGCGCCAGGCTCCGCCGGTCCTCAGGGTCACCTCCAAGGCCTTTGGGATGGGCAGACGGGTTCCCATTGTGAACCATTTCAGTGAATTAACGACATCCGAATCGGAGTAATGAATTGAAACAATTTCTCCTATTCGCATTATTGATGTTAACCGGAATTACGGCTCAGAAAATTACGCCGGCCGAGTACTGGAATAAATTGACCCTGGGAGAGAAGGTAGCTTTTATTAACGGTGCCTACGCCGCTGGGGCGAAACTGAAATATCATCACCAGCAGGAAGTCCGGAAGCAATATAAACAGGATCCCAACTGGGTGGAACCCTACTACATCGAACGCTTTTATGAAATCGTAGATGAACATCGCTCCAAAAAAGTGGGGTATGACATTGAAATTATTGCCAAGGCCATGGACGCCTTTTATTCCAACTACGATAACACCTTAATTCCCGTAATGGAGGCGCTCAGAATCGTTTCCTTGAACCAGGATGGGAAGCGGGAAAAAGCGAATCTCTATTTACTTCAAGCGCAACGGAAATACCGGCCCAATTGAGCAATGGTTTTTGGGTTAATTGGAGGAGGGGAAGCAGTGGTTTCTTTGTTGTTTCGATAGAGAAATAAATCTAATTTCCTAGGCTATAATGCAATCAGAGTGACATGTTTCATCAATTAACGGATAAGTTTGAGTCTGTTTTTCGCCATCTGCGGGGATTGGGGAAGATTACCGATTCTAATATTCAGGAGACGGCCCGGGAGATCCGGCGGATTCTTCTTGGGGCGGACGTCCATTTCCAGGTGGCTAAACAGTTTATTGAACGGGTAAAGCAACGGGCTCAGGGAACGAAAGTCATTAAGTCCGTTAAACCGGGAGAACAGTTCATTAAAATTATTCACGATGAACTGGTGACGCTCCTGGGGTCGGAAGTAAAACCGCTGGATCTGGGCTCCAAGAAACCGGCCGTCATCTTGTTGGGGGGTCTTCAGGGATCAGGTAAAACAACTACCTGTGCCAAGCTGGCCAACCAATTGAAGAAGAAGGGTCACTCCGTTCTTCTGGTGGCTGCTGACATTTACCGTCCTGCGGCCGTTGAGCAACTGATTACTCTCGGGAAAACAATTGGTGTGGAGGTTTATTCAGATCCATCCCGCGACCCGGTAGTGATTTCAACCCAGGCACTGGAACATGCCCGCCAGAAAAAAGTGGATGTTGTTCTTTTGGATACGGCGGGGCGTCTGCATATTGATGATGAAATGATGGCCGAGATTAAAGCCATTGCGAATGAAACTCAGCCGGTTGAAATTCTTTTTGTCGTGGATGGGATGACGGGCCAGGATGCTGTAAATTCAGCTCTGGCATTCTCAAAAGCGTTACCCCTTACAGGGACCATCCTGACTAAAATGGAGGGAGACAGCCGCGGGGGTGCAGCGGTTTCCATCACGGAAGTGACAGGTGTTCCGGTGAAATTTGTTGGTGTTTCCGAAAAATTGGATGGTTTGGAACCCTTTGACCCGGAACGTATGGTGAACCGCATCCTGGGTTTCGGTGATGTCGTTTCCCTGGTTGAAAAAGCCCAGCAAGTTGTTGATCATGAGACAACGCAGAGGCTGGAGAAAAAGTTAAAAAGCCAGTCATTTGACCTGGAAGATTTTAAAATTCAACTGAAACAGTTAAAAAATATGGGACCCATGGACCAGATTCTGGGAATGTTACCGGGAATGAACCGGAAACTATTTCGTGGAATGGATGTGGATGACCGGCAGCTGAGCTGGACGGAGGCAATGATTAACTCCATGACACCGGAAGAGCGCCGGAATCCCCATTTGATTAATGGCAGCCGCCGCCAAAGAATCGCCCGCGGTTCCGGTCGTTCGGTCCAGGAGGTCAACCAACTGCTAAGGCAGTTCAACCAGATGCAAAAACTCTTTAAGCAAATGGGAAAAATGAAACTGCCGAAACATTTAAATAAATCATTTATGGGACTTAATTAAGGAGAGATTGAATTGGCGACGAAAATTAGACTGAAACGGATTGGACGCCGGAATAGACCATTTTATCGTGTGGTTGTAATGGATTCTCGAAATCGTCGGGATGGAGCTGCCATTGAAGAATTGGGGTGGTTTAACCCCATCGACCGGGAAAAAACCTATCGCCTGGATGAACAGCGGATTTTACACTGGTTGAAAGTGGGTGCCCAACCTTCCAAGGCTGCCTATAATCTTATGAAACGTAGTGGACTGGTGTATCGTTGGCATTTAATTCACCAGGGCCTGGATGAGAAAACAATTGAAAAAGAAATGAAGAAATGGGCTTTGCAGCGGGAAGAAAAAGCAAAGAAAAAGAAAGCCCAGAAAGTCAAACCGCCGGTGGCGGAACCGGAGCCGGAGGTGGAAAAAGTGACGGAACCAGAAGAACAACCGGAACCGGTTGCCACTGAAGCGCCCTCAGCAGAAACGACTGCTGAAGCGGCTCAACCTGAAAAGGAAGAGGACGTGAAGCCGGAAGCTGCCGAAGAGACAACGGAAGCAGAGGAAGCCTCTTCCTCGGAAGCGGAGAGCGAAAGCAGTACTGAAGAAACGGGGACGGTGGAACCGTCCGATCAATCGACAGAAACGGAAGAACCGGAGGCGCCAGAAGAAACCCCACCTGAAGAAGCCTCTGAAGACGAACCTACCGAAGCTGCGGAAGAAGATCAGGATGCGAAATCGAGTGATGCCGCTGAGGCGAAACCTGCAGAAGCGACTGTTGAGGAATCTGAAGCTGCGGATGCAACGGAATCGGAAGCGGAGCCGGAAGCTGAAGATCAGTCTGTAGAAGACATCCCGGAGGATGGACCTGCTGAAGAAAAAGATACTGACAGCTGATGCCCGAAGACTCAAAGGATGGGAAGGAGTGACGTCATGAAGGAATTCATCGAATCGGTCGTAAAACAACTGGTGGATAAGCCGGATGAAGTAGTAGTCAACACGGTGGAAACGGAACAGCGAATTATTTACGAATTAACCGTTGGAAAGGGGGATTATGGCAAGGTCATCGGAAAAGGTGGCCGTAACGTCTCAGCCATTCGAACCCTGGTATTCGCTATCAATGCCAAACAGGGTGGAAAACGCGCCCGATTGGATGTGATTGATCAATAAAATGGAGAAATTATTTGCCATTGCCCGCATAACGCACGCTTCCGGTATCAAGGGAGCCGTGCGACTTCGACCGCTGGTACGGTTTTTTGACGCTTACATTACAGATCGTACCCTTTATTTAGGTGCGACCAAGACCGTTGCGCGAGAAGTGAAACTGGTCGATATTATTGGAAAGGGAAAGACCAGACGCTTTCTGTTCGAGGGTATTACCGATCGGGATCTGGCTGAAGTATTGATTGGCCAAACCCTGTACGCCAGTGTTCAGACCTCCGATCCGATTCATTTGATTTCACCCGAATTAATTGGAGCCTCCGTTTATACGGATTCTGGTGAATTTGTCGGTGAACTGGTGGATATGCTGGCCCTGCCGGCAAATGACGTTTACGTCATTGAAAATGGGAAACGGGAAGTTCTGATACCGGTTGTCGATGAAATCGTTCGGGGGGCCGATCCGGATCATGGCATTGTCACTATTTCTCCAATGGACGGTTTATTGGATTGAAACATCAAATTGCCATCGTAACCCCCGTTCCGGAGATGGTGGCGACGGTGGTTCAGAACAGCATGCTTCGGCAAGCTGTGGAACGACAGGTGGTGGATATTCACCTGATTAATCTCCGGGAATTCGGCGAGGGGAATTATCGTCAGATTGACGATAAACCCTTTGGCGGAGGCAGCGGGATGGTTTTAATGGCCGGACCGCTGTTTAAAGCCATTGAGGCCGCACTGGACCAGATCGGTGGTTTCGATGAGGGGACGCGGATTATTTACCCTTCCCCCCAGGGAAAACCCTGGAGTCATCAAGCTGCCATGGAGACCAGTGCCATCGAAAAGCTTATTGTCATTTGCGGCCATTACAAAGGAATTGATCAGCGGGTGATCGATAAATATGTCACCCATGAATATTCTATCGGTGATTATGTGCTGACAAGCGGTGAATTACCAGCCCTGGTCCTGCTGGATAGTACTGTCCGGCTGATACCAGGTGTATTGAATGACTATGAATCGGCCATGACTGATTCCTTTGTGAACGGTTTACTGGAAGGGCCGTATTACACCCAGCCGCGTGAATTGGACGGCCGGGAAGTTCCGCCGGTGCTGTTATCGGGTCACCATCAGAAAATTAAAGCTTGGCGGGCGAAACAGCAGGAACAGTGGACCAAGGTCAGACGCCCGGACCTGTGGGAAAAATATACGAAGAAACATGAGTCGGAGACGAAAAAATGAATAAATTAAATGAAGTGGTAGCAGATCAGCTCAAAACGGACCTGCCCGATTTTGGCCCCGGTGATACCGTGGCGGTGGATGTCCGGGTGGTTGAAGGGGGTAAAGAACGCATTCAGCGATACCAGGGAGTCGTAATCGGACGGAAAGGAAGCGGCATTTCTGAGACAATCACGGTAAGGAAAATTTCCAGTGGCATCGGTGTAGAACGGATTTTTCCACTCCATTCTCCCATGATCAGCGGAATCAAGGTTGTTCGACGGGGGAAGGTCCGCCGGGCTAAACTGAATTATCTACGGAAACTCTCTGGAAAAGCTACCCGGATAGCAGAAAAGCGGTAGTTTGACCATTCCATTAAGGGCCCTCATTATCACCTGATAGTGGGGGTTTTTTTATTATGAGCCGATTTGAGAAAATTGTCCTGTCCATCACGGGAAGTTCCCATCTCATGACCCATACGTTAATGATTGCTTTCCCCAGTCTGTTTCTTTTGATCCAGAAAGAGTTTAATGTTGGTCTGGACACCCTTGGTTTTGCAGCTTCCGCCTCAACCCTGCTGTTTGGATTAGGGGCGATTCCCGCCGGCTGGGCTGAACAAAAGCTAGGCGGCCGGAATCTGGTATTGATTTATCAGGTGGGATCGGCTGTTTCCGCCCTGATTATCGCTCTGACCCACTCCCTGGCGGGGCTGGTTTTCGGCCTGATGAGTCTGGGGTTATTTTGCAGTATTTACCATCCTTCCGGCCTTACGTTAATTTCGCACCGGGTGAAAGCCCTCACACGAGGGATGGCGGTCCATGGTATTTTCGGATCATCCGGTCTGGCCATTGGACCAGTAGCAGCAACAGCAATTGCTGCCCTGTTCAGCTGGCGTTCGGCCTATATTCTTTTCGGAGGCATTAATCTTCTTTTAGCGGCGGCTACCCTGGTCATGATCCCAAAACGGACGCGGGATAATGACAATTCGGAGGAGTATGAAAACCAATCTTCGGAGACCAAACGGGCTGCCCTTACGTATTATTTTTTGACGGTGGTTCTGATGGGATTGGCTTTTACCGGTTTTACCACTTTTATGCCGACTCATTTCGCGCTCCACACGGAGGGAATCCTGAAATCAATTTCCGGGACCATGAAAGCGGGAATTTTTCCAACCCTGGTCTTTATGGCGGGAATTGCAGGCCAGTATATTGGTGGCCGTTTGGGCGAACGGCATCATCAGCCTACGCTGTTAATCTATATTGTTGCCCTGAATATTCCCTTTCTCTTGTTAATGGGATTTACAAAGAACACCCCCCTGGTTCTATTCAGTCTCATGTTAGGTGTGGTCCATTTTAATGTTCAACCGATTGGCAATTCACTGGTGGCCCGGTTTACCGAGAGCAAGAGCCGGGGACTGGGATACGGCATTAGTTTTTTCCTCAGTTTTGGTGCCGGTGCCATCTCGGCTGCCCTGGGTGGAGTCATTGCAGAGAAATTTGGGGTAGCTTACGTATTCCCTGTGATGGGATTGTTTCTACTGCCGGCCGTGTACACCGCCATGATGGTTCGAAAAAATGCGTAACCGTTTCACCTTGTTTCATGCTTTTTAAATAGTATACTTTCTTGCTCATCATGGGCACGAGTCAATTAAAAAACTTACCTTCTGTATCACAAGTATTACTTGAAGTCAACCAAGATAACAACTATAATTCCAAGTACTTAAAAACCATAATTAATCAGGAAATTGCTTTTTACCGTCAACGGGCGAAAAAGGGGGAACTGAAACTGTCCCGGGAAGAAATCCACCAGCGTGTGGTCCGGAAAACCCGCCAGTTGCTGCAACCCTCACTGAAACAAGTAATAAACGGGACCGGAATTGTTTTGCATACGGGTTTGGGACGAGCTCCGGTGCATCCCAAGATATCGGATCAAGTGGCAAAGCAGTTGTCGGGTTATGTGAACCTGGAGTTTGATCTGGCAATCGGGAAACGGGGTGAACGGTTGAAACATCTGGATGGGTTGTTGACCGCCTTAACCGGGGCCGAGTCCTCCCTGGTTGTGAATAATAATGCTGCCGCCGTTTTACTGGGATTAAATACCCTGGCGGAAGATCGTGAAGTGGTTGTTTCCCGGGGGCAGCAGGTTGAAATTGGTGGTTCTTTCCGGATCCCTGACGTGATTCAAAAGGGACATTGCATCCTGAGGGAAGTGGGGACCACGAATAGAACCCATCTTGAGGATTATGAAAAAGCTATTTCGCCCCAAACAGCCTTGTTATTGTGGGTGCATTCCAGTAATTATGTCGTAAAAGGATTTACATCTCAGGTGTCCCTGAATGAATTAACGATCCTGGGAAAACATAAACGGATTCCGGTGATGGCGGATCTGGGAAGCGGTGCTTTTATTGTCTTGTCCGAAAAAGGTCTTCCGGATGAATTAGTGGTGCAGGACATTGTAAAAAGTGGGGTCGATCTGGTTTCGTTTTCAGGGGATAAATTGCTGGGTGGTCCCCAGGCGGGAATCATTGTGGGGAAACGGAAATGGATCAAACGGCTCCGGAAAAACCCCCTTTACCGGGCTTTCCGGGTGGATAAATGGACGATCGCTTTGATGGAATGGACCTTGAAAACCTATGGTGACGAGGGACCCTTGCCAGAGAATCTCGCGTTAGACTTGTTATTGACAGATCGTTCAGTGCTCAAACAAAGGGGAGAAAAGGTCCTGTCGGCTGTGAGTGAGGACCAGCGGAGTCGTCTCGGGATTAAACTGGTAGATACAACAGTGGAGGCAGGAAGCGGTTCACTCCCTGAAGGGGAAATTGAGAGTGTTGCTCTTCAGTTCAACTCCACCGTTTATACAGCCGCCCAACTGGCTCAGCTCTTTCGTTCAGCCTCTGTGCCTGTGATCGGATATGTATACAGGAATCGATATTTTATTGATCTGAAGGCTGTGCTCCCCAGACAGTTATCCAGCCTGGCTCGTATTATTAACGAGGTGTAAGGTGCCCCAGATTGTCATTGGAACGGCCGGTCATATCGACCATGGGAAAACGGCGCTGGTAAAAGCGCTGACAGGCACCGATACGGACCGGTTGGCGGAAGAAAAAGCCAGGGGCATGACGATCGATTTGGGTTTTGCGTTTCTGACACCCAATGTGACGATCATCGATGTCCCCGGTCATGAAAAATTTATTCGGAATATGGTGGCAGGGGTTGCCACCATTCACATTGCTTTATTAGTGGTGGCGGCGGATGATGGAGTAATGCCACAGACGAGGGAACACCTTCATATCCTTAATTTACTGGGAATCCCCCGTGGTATTATTGTGGTGACAAAAACCGATCTGGCAGAAGACCCGGAATGGGTGGATCTGGTAGAAGGGGATATCCGTGAAATGGTGAAAGGAACCTTTTTGGAATCAGCCCCGATATTGAGGACTTCTGTGAATACCAACGAGGGGATTGAACCTTTACGAGAGCAGTTAATCAAGATCGCTGATCAGGTAGAACAATTATCCGATCGCGGATTTTTCCGGCTACCGGTTGATCGCGTCTTCACTAAAAAAGGGTTTGGTTCCGTTGTAACAGGAACCGTGTTATCCGGTCGCGCCCAGGTGGGAGACGCATTGGAATTACTTCCTCAGAAAGAGCAGGTGAAGATCAGGGGGATTCAGAGCCACGGTTTGACGGTTGAAAGCGTCTCTATGGGAGACCGGGCGGCACTGAATCTGGCGGGGACGGAGCGCAGCACCATTAAACGGGGGGTAGAATTAGCCACCCCGGACTGGATTGAACCGAGTCGCAAATTTATCGCTCAAGTGATGCTGATCCCCGCTTCCGGTTGGGAGCTAAAGAACAGGCAGCGACTACATATTCACCTGGGTACAGCCGTCGTTCTCGGGAGAGTCCAGATCCCCGCCCGGAAGGCAATGAAGCCGGGCCAGAAAGGAAATGTTATCCTTCATCTTGAGGAGGAATTACCAACTGTCATGGATGATCGATTTGTTATTCGTACTTATTCACCCATGATCACCCTCGGGGGAGGTAAAATATTGGATCCAAATCCTTTCTTTAAAGGGAAAGAATTGAAAGAATGGGCTGTGAATCTGAATCCAAATCCTGAAAAGCGACTCATTCAGTTCATTCGTCACACAAAACGAACACCAAAATCTGCCCAGGAATGGTCGCATATCTTTCATCAATCTGAATTATGGGTTCAAACTGTCTTAGAAAAAGCAGGGGGTCAAAATGAGGGTGGCTTTATATTTTTCCCGGAAGATCGGGATGGAAACAGAAAACTGATTCTGAATTGCCTTAAAACATTTCACCGGAATAACCCGTACCAGAAAGGAATGCCAACCGATCATCTTAGCAAGGAAACCAAACTTGATATTCGCTGGTTATCCTATCTTATGTCTCGGCTGGAGATGGAAAGGGTGGTTAAGACTGTTCCGGGGGGCTATGCCCAGGCTAGTCATGAGGTCAATTTCTCAGAAGAAGATGAACATTCGGCAAAGCGGATACAATCCCAATTAAGGACCCTGGAGTTTCAACTGGTTCCGGCCGAAAGTCTATCGGAACATGTGGACCTTCCTTCAAAGAAAGTGCTGGAGTTATTACACGTTCTGAAAGATCAGGGAATTGTCGTTGAAGTGGTCGCCGATCGGTGGCTTCTTAAACAGAAACTGGACGAACTGCTTGAAAAACTGAAAATCCACTTCCAAAATCAAAAATATTTATCGGTGGCTGACTTTAAAACGCTCACGAATACGACGAGAAAAGCCAGCATACCGCTATTGGAATATTGTGATCGCTTCGAATATACAGAACGGCAGGGGGATAAAAGAACAGCAGGGGCAGGTTTAAATTGAAAAAGACCCCGGCAGGAACACCGCTAATGCGTCAGTACAATGAAGTCAAGCGACAGTACCCGGATACAATTATTTTATTCCGGATGGGGGATTTTTACGAAACATTCAATGAAGATGCAAAAATTACCTCCAAAGTGTTGGGTATCGTGCTGACGGAACGTTCCAACGGGGCTGCAGCCCACGTACCGTTGGCTGGGTTCCCTTACCATGCTCTCGATAATTATTTACATAAACTGGTCAATGCCGGTCATCGGGTGGCTATTTGTGAACAGGTGGAGGATCCGAAACTGGCGAAAGGAATTGTAAAGCGGGAAGTCGTGGAAGTGGTCACTCCCGGAACGATTGCCACCAACCCGGCGCTGGACCGGAAAACGAATCAATATCTGGCGGCGCTGTTGATTGAAAAGAACCAGACCGGCTATGCTGTGCTGGATCAGTCCACGGGAGAATTTTATGTTGGAGAATGTCCTGAGGATAAACTGGTGGAAGCACTCCGGAAGTTTGCTCCCCGGGAAGTACTTGTAACGGAAAATAGTGTCTATTCCACTTCAACCTGGTACCGTGGACTGAAACCCTTTGTAACCAAAATTGAAAGCTGGTTGTTTGATTATGAGCAGGGGATACGTTTATTGACAGAACACTTCCATGTTTCGTCTCTGAAAGGATTTGGTTGTGCCGAAATAAGGTTAGGCGTAGCGGCGGCGGGGGCACTGTATGCTCATGTGACCCAGGCCTTGGGGGGTAATCTGGACCACGTGACCACTCTCAAACCGGTAACGGACCAGGATGTCATGGGGCTGGATGGATTTACCATCCGGAATCTTGAAATATTTAAATCGTTGGCTACCCAGGGCATCCATGGTACACTGATTAACGGGTTAGATGAAACAATCACGGCGGGTGGTGGCCGGCGTTTGAAAAAGTGGCTATTGAATCCTTCTACCAATCGAACGGTACTGGAGCATCGTCTGACCATTGTAGAGGAATTAACAAAAGATAAGCCCCTCTTGAAGAACCTCCAGGACTGCTTTAAACGCATTTCCGATATTGAACGCATTATTGGCAAGATCAGCCGGGGCAAGGTCACTCCAAAAGAAATCAATGGACTGCGACTGAGTCTGGAGATGATTCACGAAATCAGCAACTTGATCCAGTCTGCAGGAAAGAAAGAATTATTGACGCTCATTCAGGAATTTGAAGACATTACTGAAATTATTCAACGGATTCGCCAAATCCTTAATCCAGAGGCGCCTAATCAGGTGAAACAGGGCCAGGTGATTAATTCGGGAGTCGACAAGAAATTGGACGAGCTGCGGGCTTTGTCTTCCGGTGGGAAGGAATGGATCGTTGCGTTACAGGAGAAGGAACGGAAACGGACAGGGATTCCGACCTTGAAAGTAGGTTTTAACAAGGTATTTGGGTACTATCTGGAAATTACCCGCACCCACCATGAAAAAGTCCCGGAAGAGTACATTCGCAAGCAGACCCTGGTGAATTCGGAGCGATTTGTTACACCGGAGTTGAAAGAATATGAAGAAAAAATTCTAACGGCTGAAGAAGAAATCGAAAAGATTGAAACCCGGTTATTTGATGAACTGGCCCGGGATATTTTATCCGAAGCCCCGCGGTTACAAAAAAATGCGGATATTTTAAGTCAGTTGGATGTTTTGGCGGCCTTTACCCAGGTCGCCCTGAGGCATCGGTACAACCGCCCGGTTCTAACCGAAGAACCTGTCCTGGAAATTCAGGCAGGGCGTCATCCAGTCGTCGAATGGTTGCTGCCCAGTACGGAGCGATTTGTTCCCAATGATCTGACCATGGACGCCCGAACAAGCCAAATTCATCTGATTACAGGGCCTAATATGGCGGGTAAGTCAACTTATTTACGGCAAACCGGTTTAATCGTTCTTTTGGCTCAGGTGGGTTCGTTTGTCCCTGCGGACAAAGCAGTGATCGGCATTGTGGACAAACTGTTTACTCGTGTCGGGGCCAGCGATAATCTTTCTGGCGGTGAAAGCACTTTCTTGGTAGAGATGAATGAAGCTGCCAATATTCTCAACAATGCCACCCATCGCAGTCTCATCCTGTTGGATGAAATCGGGCGTGGAACCGCTACTTATGACGGCTTATCGCTGGCCTGGTCCATCACCGAATATTTACACAATCATCCAGAAGTGGGAGCCAGGACACTATTTGCAACCCATTATCACGAGTTGACCGACCTGGAACATACGCTGAATCGATTAAAGAATTACCATGTGGCGGTGAAGGAATTCGGTGATAAAATCGTTTTTTTACGGAAGATCGAACCTGGTCCAGGCGATAAGAGTTACGGAATTCATGTGGCTCAAATGGCAGGGTTACCCAGGGAGGTGATTCTCCGGGCGAAGGATATTTTGAACCATTATCTCGCAAGCCGGAGTGAAGAAAGCCGTCAGACGGAGGTGGAAGTGGATCAGCTTTCCTTTTTTGAGGAACGGGAATCTGCCTTAAAGAAAGATTTGGCAGATCTGGATGTGTTCAATATGACACCCCTGGAAGCCATTCAAAAACTGGATGAGCTGAAAAAGAAACATGGCCTATAAACGTATCGGGGAAGTCTTGTTGTATTTAGGCTTCCTTACCTTGTTTCTATCCAATGACGTCTCTGGGCAAACCTATTGGGTTCGGTACGGTTGGCAAACCTTTCGGAATGCAGGCGATGCGCGTATCTTGGCATTAGGGGGGCATCAGGCTGCCGATATTGGGACATCAGTGGCACCCATGTTCAATCCGGCCACCGCCGGCAGGGTTGGCCTCCAGGGTCTTACCTACGCTCACCAGAGTCGTCTGGCAGGAATGATTAACAGTGATTTACTGGCTTTTCCCGTGACGCTTCGAAACCAGCATCTTTTAAACATAATTCTGCTTTACGAAGGGATTGCCCAGATTCCGGATACCCGCGATCTGTTACTCGATTTTGGTGCGGACGGGGTTCCCGGTACCGGTGATTCAGGAGAAGGGAACGGAATCCTTGACGAAGGAGAACGACTGAACGAAGAGGAGTTGAAATATTTTTCCCAGCGACAGATCGGTTTGTATTTCAGCACGGCCTGGAGCTGGCAGAAATTCAGAGTGGGACTGGGCCTGAAAGGGTTGCACCATGTCCTGGGAGATTACAGTGCTCTAGGGATCGGAATGGACCTTGGATTAACAGCAGAACCATGGCCGAATGGCCGCCTTGGTCTGACTTTGAGGGATATTTCCACATCCTGGCTGATCTGGGACAATGGAACGGTGGAACGGGCAGCACCTGCAATGCTGGCGGGACTCTCCCAGCGGTATTCATTTTCTGGTCTCCCCATTACCGTCACAGGATATACATCGGTGGAGGTGGAAACGGAAGATGCTGCTCTTTCGGATGATTTTACCATTGGTGGGAAAGGGGGGAATTTTCATCTGGGAATCAATGTGGTTTACGATTACAAAGTGGCTCTTCGCCTGGGGCGAAACGGGGTCGGATCAAGAACCGCTGGAATGGGTTTGAGCTGGGAACATTTTTCCCTGGATTACGCCTTTCAGGCCGAACCTCAGGGCTCAGGCCTCGGAACCAGTCATTATTTATCGTTTTCGTTTGATCCGGAGTGGTTGAAAAAAATGGTTACGGAGTTATGATAGCTAAAGCTTCAAACTGCCCTTTTGAAAAATTTTATTAAATGAAGCCAACATTGCAATGGAGTTAAAATGACAGATTTTAAACAGAAACGTGTTTTAATCACGGGGGCTGCCAGTGGAATCGGTCGGCTGATGGCTGAAAAAATCGGGGAGAGCGGCGGAGAACTCGTTCTATGGGATATAAATGAGACCGGATTACGGGAGTTTCATGATGAACTTCTGAAAAAGGGGGTAGTGGTTTCTACCTATGTTTGCGACTTATGCAATCGGATAGAAATTGAATCGGTGGCCGAAAAGGTATTAATGGAGGGAGATCCCATTGACATTCTCATAAACAACGCTGGGATTATCTCCGGGAATCCACTCCTGGAAATTCCAACCGAATCAATTGAAAAAACATTTCAGGTGAATACTTTGTCCCATTTCTGGACAGTCCGGGCCTTTCTTCCAGCCATGCTGGAACGGAACGAAGGTCACATCGTCACGATTGCTTCTGCCGGCGGACTTGTAGGAAGCACCCGTCTAACCGATTATAGTGCCAGTAAGTTTGCGGTGGTTGGCTTCACCGAATCCCTGAGGATGGAATTAAAGCAAAGGGATAGTGCTGTTCGAACCACCGTCGTTTGCCCTTTTTTCATTGATACAGGAATGTTTGCAGGGGCAAAGACGCGCTTTCCATTATTAATACCGATTCTTTCACCTGAATATTCCGTAAACCGAATATTGAAAGCCATCCGGCGCAATCGGGAACGGTTAATCATGCCCCGGTTTGCCTATTTGAATTTCCCCTTGCGATTGTTACCGGTTTCATTATTTGACGCGTTAATGGAATTCTTTGGCGTTACCCATGCCATGGATGATTTTCAAGGTCGGCAGGATTAGGATTGTCCTCCTAATCCTGATAATTGAGATTTTCGGTATTGACCTTGTTAGCAGTACTCATTCCGGGATAAATTAACAGACTTTTTCGGGACTCAATTCAAGTGATTCAAAGTATGACGGGATTCGGCCGGGGAACGGCGGATCAGAACTCCACACAAATCACCGCCCTTATTAAGGCGGTGAATGGTCGTTTTTTGGAAATTCGTTTCCGGGGACTGGAATTGGATCCGGAAGATGAAAAATTGCTGCGGGAGGTTATTACCCAGGAATTGATCCGGGGAACGGTCTTTGTTACACTGGATATGAATTCCAATAGCGGAACGCAAGAACTCAGCTTTAACCGGGAACGGTTTGAAGCCATTGAATCCATTCTACTGGATATTCAAAAGGAGTACGGTCGCCACCTTGATCTGGGTGAAATTCTGACAACGAACGATTTGTTTTCCTATGTCAAAGGGAATGCAGCCGAACCTCAATTAATGGTGTCGGCCATTAAGGCTGCCTGCCGGGAAGTAGTGGAAATGCGGCGGGCGGAAGGGAAAAAATTACAGGATGATCTGGATGCGCGCCTGAGCCTCGTTGAAAAAGCATTACTCACTTTGGAACAGGGATTGCCGGAAGAATTGAAAAACAGACAGACCCAATACCGGGAACGCATCCAGGCCCTTCTAGGGGATGTAAACCTGGATGAGAGTCGTGTCCTCCAGGAAGCGGCTTTCCTGGCGGAAAGGGGGGATGTGACCGAGGAAGTCGTACGCTTGAAAAGCCACTTCCTCCAGTTCAGAAATTTACTAAAGGAGAAGGATCCGGTAGGACGAAAATTGAACTTTTTGCTTCAGGAAATGGGTCGTGAAATCAATACCATCGGGGCAAAATGCTCTTCGGAGAAAAGCATCGCCCAGGTCATTATTATGAAAGATGAAGCAGAAAAGATGCGGGAACAAATTCAAAATGTGCTGTAACACCACAAACACGAGATGAAAAATTTAATTATTATATCGGCTCCTTCCGGTTCTGGCAAAACGACCCTGTGCAAAGCACTGATGCGACAGAATCCGGAAATCCGTTTTTCTGTTTCCTGTACAACCCGTCCCCGCCGTCCGAATGAGGTGGATGGGGTGGATTATTATTTCATGACAAACGCTGAATTTGAGGCACGGATTCAGAAAGATGAATTTGCTGAATGGGAGCAGATTCACGGAAATTTTTATTATGGTACTCTGAAAAAAACGCTGGAAGATGCAATTCGAAATGAATCCTTTCTGCTGCTTGAACTGGATGTTCAGGGGGCCATGTCGCTGAAAAAGCTATATCCGGAAAACCACCTGTCTATTTTTATCATGCCTCCAAGTCTGGATGAGTTGAAAATCCGCCTTCGAAAAAGGGGAACCGACTCGGAAGAAAGGATTAAAAAACGTTTAGAGCGCTTGAATCATGAATTAAGTTTTAAAAAATATTTTGATTATGAGGTCGTGAATGACAATCTGGATACAGCCGTAGAAAAAATTGTAGAAATCATTAACTTGGAAAACGAAGGGATACTTTATGGCACTTGAACCACTATCAATCCGAAAAATGGAAAAACAGACCAAGGATCAGTATGAAGCTGTGGTTGTAATCTCACAGCGGGCTAAACAGATCCTTCAGAATCGAATGGTCGAACGGATGCTGGAGAGCACGGAAGAAACGGAATTGACCGTGTTTGAAGAAGTTCCGGATAAAAATCCGGAGGATTATGAAGAAAAAGAAAAACCCACCACACAGGCAGTGAACGAATTTCTCGAAGGAAAATTGAAGTGGAAAAAGGTTGAGTCCGAAGAGGAATAACACCCTTTTCCATGGCTTCTGTTCTGAAAGATGATGTAAAACGATATTTAATCCAAACGCGTGAACTCTATGGGGACACACTTTATCTTTCCCCCGATAAAGTGTCACCACCATCGGCGTCCAGGATGGCGCTGTCCCCTGAATTTGAACCCACCCTGGATGCCTTCCACCGCCAAATTGAAACCTGCCAACGCTGTCCCCTGGGGGAGAGCCGAAATAAATTTGTTTTTGGAGTAGGGGATCCTAACGCCAGCCTGGTGTTGGTAGGGGAGGCCCCCGGCTCTGAAGAAGACCGTTTAGGCGAACCTTTTGTGGGTAAAGCCGGTCATCTCCTGGATAAAATCCTGGCCGCCATTCACCGCGACCGCTGGCACGATGTTTTTATTTGCAATGTTTTAAAATGCCGCCCTCCCAATAATCGGGACCCGCTGCGATCGGAAGTGGACCAGTGTGAACCCTATCTCATTCATCAAATTGGTTTGATAATGCCAAAACTCATTGTAGCTTTGGGACGGGTTGCCGGAAAGACCCTTTTGGGTGTGGAAAAACCGTTGAAAAGTATGCGTGGCGTCATTCATGATTACCACGGTACCCCCTTGATTGTAACCTATCATCCGGCTGCCCTGCTGCGGAATCCCGGGTGGAAACCGGAAGCCTGGAAAGATTTTCAATGGATCCGGGATCTTTTAAAAGAATTGTAACCAGATGAATGATGAATCTGTATGGATTGGATGAATGGCAAAGAATAAAACTGAATCAGAATTAACCGCCCAACCTCAAGCCCTGGAAGCAGAACAGGCTGTCCTTGGCGCCATGCTCACCAGTAAAGAAGCGGTGAGTAAGGCTTTCCAATGGCTGAAGGCGGATCATTTTTACAAGGATGCTCATGTCCGTATTTTTTCTTGTATGGTGGAATTATTTGACAAGGGGGAACCGATTGACACCATCTCTGTTGTGGACCGGCTGAAAAAGAAGAAGGAACTGGAATCAGTGGGTGGTGCCTACTACATCACCGGTCTAATGGAATCCGTACCTACAACCGCCAATATTGAACACTACGCTAAAATTGTATTAGAAAAGCATTTACTACGGAAATTAATCCAGGTCTCCCATGAAGTATCGAAGGAAGCGTTTAGTGATTCCATGGATGTAGACGATATTCTGGATGCGGCGGAAACGGCCATATTTTCCATTTCTGAAAAGCGGTTGAGGGGAGGTTTCGAACACATCGATCCCATCCTGCAGGAAACTTTTGAGAAACTGGATGCCATTCAATCCAGGGCCGGTGGTGTGACCGGTGTGCCCAGCGGTTTAATTGATCTGGACGAAATCACGTCGGGATTTCAACCCGGTGAACTGGTGGTGATTGCCGGGCGGCCCGGTATGGGGAAAACGGCCCTGGCCCTGACCATGAGCCGAAATGCGGCGATTCAGTACGGCATTGGTGTCGGTTTTTTCAGTCTGGAAATGGCCAACTACCAGCTGGCCATGCGCCTTTTATGTGCGGAGGGGCGGGTGGACAGTCACTTGGTCCGGACGGGAAAATTACCCAAGAACCAATGGAAAAATCTCAGTTTGTCAGTTGGACCACTTGCGGAAGCGCCTATTTATCTCGATGATACTCCCGGCATGACTGTCTTGGAAGTTCGGGCGAAAGCCCGTCGATTGAAGGCCGAACACAATATTGGTATGCTGGTGGTGGATTATTTACAATTAATGCAGGGTCCCAAGGGAGCGGAAAGCCGACAACAGGAAATTTCCATCATTTCCCGTTCACTGAAGGCTCTGGCAAAAGAACTGGATATCCCGGTCATTGCCCTTTCCCAGTTGTCCCGGGCGGTGGAGAACCGGAGTGATCGCCGACCTCAACTCTCCGACTTGCGTGAATCGGGGGCGATTGAACAGGATGCAGACGTGGTCATTTTTCTCTATCGTCCCTGGGTCTACAATCAGGAGGATGAGAATCGGGGAAAGGCAGAGATTATTGTGGCCAAACAGCGGAACGGCCCCACGGACCGGATTAATGTTACGTTCATTGACCGTTTCGCCCGATTTGAAAACCTGGCGCCCTTTGCAGAAGCGGAGGCTGAAGTTTCCTTCTGATGCAAAATCCGCTGGCCCGCTTCGTTCCTTATCTGGTGGGTGAATATCCCCGCCCGTTCCTGGAGTTCTTCGAAAAGATTACGCTGCCAGCCGGGGAAGACGTGGAGGAGGCCAAACGGCGTTTCTGGGAAGCCTATGAATTCGGCAGCCATTACCACGAGGGCCAGAAACGGCGTTCCGGTGAGCCCTATTTTGAGAGTCACTGTGTGGAAGTGGCAAAGATTCTGGCAGAATGGAACATGGACCAGGTGACAATCATGGGCGGTTTACTTCACGATACAATTGAGGACACGGAAGCCACCTATGAAGATCTGGAGAAACGATTTGGGACAGATCTGGCGAATCTTGTGGATGGTGTCACCAAATTAGGGGGAATTCATTTTTCCAGTCACCGGGCCAAACAGGCCGGTAATTTCATGAAAATGCTGCTTTCAGTGGCAAAAGATCTGCGGGTGATTATTATCAAATTCGCCGATCGTCTCCACAATATGCAAACCATTCAGCATCTACCCCTCATTAAGCAACACCGGATTGCCATTGAAACGCGGGATGTGTACGTCCCTCTGGCCCACCGCTTGGGAATGGCCAAAGTAAAATGGAAACTGGAAGACCTGGTGCTGAACACCCTGAATCCCAAAGCCTACAAAGAAATTGATTCAAAACTCAAATCCACTTTCAAGGAACGGGAGCGTTACATCCAGAACATTAAAAAGGCGCTGGATAAGGAATTGATGAAATTTGGCATTAAGGCTCAGATCTATGGTCGCCCCAAATCGCACGCTTCCATACATGGGAAAATGGTCCAGCGGGGTAAGGACTTTGAAGAAATTTATGATATTCTGGCCATGCGGGTCGTGGTGGATAAAATTGAGGAGTGTTACCTGGCCCTGGGAATTCTACATCAGCGCTTTAAACCAATTCAGGATCGGTTTAAAGATTTTATCGCCATGCCCAAGAGTAATGCCTATCAGTCCATTCACACGACAGTGGTGGGTCCTCAAGGGAAACTGGTTGAAATTCAAATCCGAACCCATGAAATGGAGAAAACAGCGGAAATCGGGGTGGCCGCTCACTGGCATTACAAGGAGGCGGGCTCCGGACCTAAGGAAGTGGATAGTCATGTCACCTGGCTTCGGGAATTACTGGAGATTCTCCAAAGTGAAGAGAATGACCCCAAGGAATTCATGCACCTGTTAAAAATTGATCTTTTTAACGATGAAATATTTGTGTTCACACCGAAGGGGGATCTGGTCCAGTTGCCGGTGAATTCCACACCGGTCGATTTTGCTTATCAGGTGCACTCGGAAATCGGGAAGCATTGTCTGGGCTCGAAAGTGAACCGGAAAGTTGTACCTTTAAATACGATTCTAAAGAACGGCGATACAGTTGAAATCATTACCAGCAAGAATCAACACCCCAATTATGGGTGGTTAAAATTCGTTGTTACTTCTAAAGCCCGGAACCATATTAAGCGGTATCTACGGAAAATGGAGCGGGAGGAGAGTCTCAAGATTGGGGAGGAAATCCTTGAAAAAACGCTCCGTCGCTTAAAATTACTGAATCGCATTGACGACGTAAAGAATGCATATCCCAAGTATGGTTTTGGCGGTCCGGATCAATTAGTGGAAGCCATTGGCAGCGGTATTATTTCTATTCGGGATGTGCTGAAAAAGGTGGATCCCCAGGAGAAGACGGAAATTATTGAAGACGAGGATATTCCCCGGTTCTCGTTTCGTAAAAAGCAGTCCAAGAGTATCAAACTCCAGGGGATTTCCGATATTATGGCGACTTTCGGGAAATGCTGCAACCCCATCCCGGGAGACGAGATGATCGGCTTTATTACCCGGGGAAGGGGAATTACGGTTCACCGGGCTTCCTGTCCCAGTTTACCTCTATTGAGTGAAGAATCGGACCGCCTGATACCGGTCGAATGGGAAGTGGACCGGCACGACCTCTTCAATGTGCAGTTAAAGGTGGTGGGTCAGGACAGGAAAGGTTTATTGAAGGATTTAACGGAGACTATTTCCAGCCAGAATATCAATATCACCAGCGTGGATGTTAAAGTTTCCGAAACGGTGGTATCAGCCTATTTCATTATTCAGGTGAACAATATTAAGCAGTTGGATCGAATCGTCCGGAAACTCACCAAGATTTCCAGTATTGACCATGTTGAACGAACTCATCGTTGAATGGATCACTGTTTTTCATGGGACGCATACTGGGTATTGATTTCGGGGCACAACGCGTTGGCCTAGCACTTTCGGATCCCCTTCACATCGTCTCTATTCCATATAAAACACTTCAATATCGCAGTCGTACCCAGTTGATTCAGCAGTTGAAGGATATTCTGAGTGAAAAAGACGTGGAATTGGTGGTATTGGGGCTTCCTGTGGGCATGGGGGGGAAGGATACGGTTCAAACGGGAAAGACCAGGGAGTTTAAAGCTGCATTGGAAAAAGAAATTGCCGTTCCAGTAGTTTTTCAGGATGAACGGCTCAGTTCCGTCAGTGCCCGGAAGGATCTGGTGAAGATGGAGGTGAAGACGGGTCATTCCAAAGGACAGGTGGATCAGACAGCGGCGGCCATATTTTTGCAACAGTTCTTGGATACGCATAAAAATTGAAACGATACTTTACTAAGGCACCCTGGAAATTGGCATTGGACACGGGTATCCTGGTAGGTCTGGCCTATCCACCGGTATTCGGTTTATTAGCCTGGTTTGGGTGGATTCCTTTAATTCATATCTGGTTAACCTCCCCGCCTCGAAGGGCAGCCAAATATTCCTATATTGCCGGGCTTGTGACCCATTTGATTGCCTTTTACTGGATCGGTCTGAATCAGGGCGCGGGCTGGCTACCGGTACTGGCCTCCTTGATCGGTACGATTCTTTACTTAAGCCTATTCTGGTCCGTTACCGGATACCTGGTCGCATGGATGGAAAAGAAATCTGGCAACGGCTTGCAGATTATTCCCTTTCTATGGGTTGCCATAGAACTGGTGCGGAGCTGGGGTCCGCTGGGTTTTCCCTGGGCCAATCTGGCTACGACCCAGGCGGCCTATTTGCCGGTGGTTCAAATGGTGGAGGTCACCGGTACGGTTGGAATCGGATTCTGGATTATGCTGGTTAACGTGGGACTGTATTTATTGTTGAGGTCGACGACGGCGGAACGCAAACATTTATCCATCGCCCTGCTTCTGATTTTCTTTCTTCCCTGGGTGGTGGGAAATTTACGGTTGAGCGCCCTGGAGCGCTCTAATTCCCCAGCGACAAGGACAGTAGCCATACTGCAACCCAATATTGATCCCAACCAAAAATGGGAATCTAATTTCAGGCCCCGGTTGTATGCGATCATGGATTCACTGCATCAACTGGCGGTGAAAGCAAAACCGGATTTAATTCTCTGGCCGGAAGCAGCGCTTCCGGTGAACCTGAGGCTGGCCTCTTACCATCGGAAACCTTTGGAAAAATCGGTAAAGGATTCCGGCATTCCGGTATTGATCGGTACAGTGGACTGGGAACGATCCGTATCAGGAGGAGAAAAAACCTATTATAACGGATCCATCTATTTAAGTCCTATGGGAATTACCATGTACCATAAGGTCCAATTGGTTCCTTTTGCTGAATATATTCCCCTTTCCGAGATTTTCCCCCGCCTCAAGGAACTGAATATTGGACAGGCGAATTTTGCCCATGGCCGCGAGTATACTGTTTTTAAACTGGACTCAGTGAAGTTCAGTAATGTGATTTGTTATGAGTCCAGTTCTCCCCAGGTGGTACGGCAGTTTTTCCTGAGGGGGGCCCGGTTTCTGACGATTGAATCCAACGATGCCTGGTCCGGCAATACTTCCGGTGTTTACCAGCATTTCCAGATTGCCCGATTGCGGGCCATTGAAATACGGAGTGGAATCGCCCGGAGTGCCAACACGGGTATCTCCGGCTTTATCGCGCCTACAGGAAAAGTCAGAGCTCGTTTACCCTACGGGAAACAGGGTATTTTGGTGGATCAGGTGGAATTGAATCAGGTTCCGACCTTTTATGCTCAATACGGTGAAATTTTCGGCTTTTTATGCCTGTGTATCGTTTTAATCATGACAGGGAGAATATGGTTCAAAAAATCATCCTGATCCTTGTTGTTGCGGGCGGGATTTTATCCGCCCAACTGGATACCACCGTATATGCCCCTCGTCCGGTTCTGAAATCTGCTCTAATCCCTGGTTGGGGCCAACTGGGATTTAAAAAGAGCCAGCGAGCCCGTTCCTATTTTATTTCGGAAGGACTTCTCATTTTAGCGACCGTTGGGAGCCGACAAGTAGCCCATATAAAAAAGAAGACTTATATAGCCTATGCCACTGAACACGCTCAGGTGAATTCCAGTGGTAAAGATCACCAGTACTGGGTGGATATCGGGAATTATTCCACTCTGGATGATTACAATGCGGAACATTTGAGGAACCGGGATACGGAAAACCTGTATCCCCTGGGCGCGGAATGGAATTGGGTTTGGGATTCCAAGCAAAATAGAACTTCCTTTGAGAGAATGAGAATTCAAAGCGACCAGTGGAAACAGGTAAGTACCTTTCTCATCGGTGGTATTATCCTGAACCATTGCATTTCTGCAATCGATGCCCTGTATTTAAAACGGACGCTTGGGAAGTCCGGTCTATCGTTCCGTGGATCCCTGGATCCTGCCAATCGCTCTGCACAAGTCCGGATGATAATTCAGTTCTAGGGGTAAAATGTTTCGGCATCCAATCGTAAGACTCTGTTTTTATTTAACCTTTTCATTTTCCCTCATTTTCAGTTACACAGGGATGGGGCTTGCTCTGCATGGTCTTGGGTTTGTTTTCCTGTTTCTTTTAAACCGGCGAGTGGGGTTGGAACTTTATCGCCGACTGAAGCCTTTTCTCATTTTTCTTCCAGTGATGATCGGGATCTATGTTTTATTTTCCCTCGGTTTTTCTGAAAGGAGTTTTCATGAAACGCTGGTTGATGCCGGCTTTGGATTTTTAAAACTCTTTTTATTAATTGCCATTATGATGCTCTTTTTTGTTACGGCTCACAGTGAAGATAGTGTAAAGGTCTTGCGGAGTATCTGGTGGAAGACAGGCCTTAATTGGAAGTGGGTAGAGGATTTTTTCCTGTTTCTCACCATCACCCTGCGATTTTATCCGGCATTTCAGTCTGATTGGAAAGCAATTCAATCCAATCGGCAATTACTAGGGTTGAAATCGCCTGTTAATCTGTTAGAAAAGGCGAAATCCTCAGCAGAGGACCTGCCATGCCTGTTGCTTTACAACCTGCGTCGATCAGAGCGCCTGGCGGCTGCCATGCATTTCCGGGGTTATGGTCAACGCTTCCCCCGGGCAGTGATCCATTCCATGGAGTTCAACCGCAATCATTTATTCGGAATAATACTGATTCTAATCTTTTTTATCGGAATTCACTGGTATGCCCCGATTTAAAATCACGATTCACTATGATGGATCCGGATATAACGGATGGCAATTGCAGAAGAAAGCTAAAACACTTCAAGGAACACTTGAATCTGCATTGGCTGTACTGAATCACGGAAATACGGTCCGAATCCACGGGGCGGGTCGGACGGATACGGGTGTTCATGCCCTGGGCCAGGTGGCTCATTTCGATTTTGAAACCACCATGAAACCCGGCGATCTGCTGGAGGCTCTGAATGGGAATTTACCCCGGGATATCCGGGTGCTGACTTGCGAGGAAGTGGATGATCAATTTCACGCCCGTTTTTCTGCCCGGAAAAGGACTTACCTTTACCGCTGCCGGACAGATCACTTTATTCTGGATCGATCCTTTACTTGGATGACCGGTTCACTGAATCTGGATATTCTGAATCAGGCCGCCGAAAAAATTCTGGGTGACCATGATTTTTCATCGTTCAGCCGCCGCAGTGAAGAAGTGAATCATCGCCGCTGTGTGATCCATGAATCGTCATGGAAAGCTGACGGTCATATTGTAAATTATCGTATCACGGGAAACCGCTTTCTACACCACATGGTTTGTTATCTGGTGGGAACAATGGTGGAAATATCTCGGGGCCGATTTCGGTTGGCGGATTTCGAGGATTTGATTACAAATCCACAGGAAAAAGTCCATATTTACAAAGCACCGCCACAAGGACTGATTTTAGAGAAAATTGAATACGAATAAAATGCAACAAAAGAAATATTTCCTGCTTTTTCTTTTCCTGTTCCTGCAGATGGTGCATGGACAGTATAATCTTGAGCAGAGCCGCCACACCGCCATTACCAGGGCCATTCAAACTGTGAGTCCTGCCGTTGCCAGCATTAATGTCACCCAAATCAGAGAGTATGCCACCAGTCCTTTCTTTCAGGATCCCTGGTTTCAGTTTTTTCTTCCGCCCCAGATTTACAAGGAAAAGGTAAAAGGCTCCGGTTCCGGTGTCGTGATCAGTCCAGATGGGTATGTTCTAACGAATTATCATGTGGTAGAGCAGGCTACTGAAATTGTTGTTACGTTGCCAGGGGGGAAAGAATATGAAGCCGAGATGGTAGGAACAGATCAGGTAACGGATCTGGCCTTATTGAAACTGGATGGGAGAAATTTCCCGTATGCTGTAATGGGGAATTCGGATGATTTAATCATTGGGGAATGGGTTGTTGCTCTGGGAAATCCATTTGGCCTTTTTGATGTGAGCAAACAACCAACGGCAACGGCCGGTATCATCAGTGCCACCAATATGGATTTTGGCCAACAATCCTCAGGAAGGATTTACCAGGAAATGATTCAGACGGATGCAGCCATTAACCCCGGTAACAGTGGCGGACCCCTGGTCAATTCCAATGGAGAAGTGATTGGTATCAATACCTTTATTTTCACGGGCTCCCGGTCCGGCCAGGGATCCATCGGCATCGGGTTTGCCATTCCCATTAACCGGGCTCGGAAAATTGCGGAGGAATTAAAGCGGACAGGTCATATTGAACGGGAGTTTTCTACCGGTCTTTCAGTTCAACCATTAACCCGGAAAATTGCCCGATATCTTTCGATTCCCATCACGGAAGGGGTGATTGTCGTGGATATCCAGAAGGGCAGTACGGCCGAAAAGGCGAAACTGGAAGTGGGCGATATTATCGTGGCAGTGGAGGGGGAATCAGTCCACAATTCCCGGGAAATACTGCGTATTATTGAAGAAAATGATTTTCGTCCTGGAGATAAAATCCGTTTGAGAATCTGGCGCAATGGTTCCTATTACAATAAAGTCATGAAACTGGGGAAATTGTAGGCATGCTGGCACCGGAAGGACGGAAAATATTAATTCCCCTTTTTCTAGTGGCCTTCACAACAGGAATTCTGGCCCACTACTACGGCTGGCTCTGGTTAACCCTACTTTATCTCATTACCGGATTCCTGTTTATTTTTAGTTTGAATTTCTTCAGGGATCCTATCCGTCGTCTTCCTCAGGATCCTAAAGCGATCGTCTCACCAGCAGACGGGAAAGTCGTAAAATGTGAACCTGTCAATGATGATACTGCCGGTGTAGGTGCTACGGTGGTATCCATTTTTCTGAATGTTTTTAATGTCCATGTGAACCGGGTTCCAGTGACAGGGAAAGTCCAGAAGAAAGAACGTCGCGCCGGTCGATTTCTGGCAGCCTTTAATCATGCTGCTTCCGACGAAAATGAACAGGTTGTGACCGTTTTGGAACATGAAAGCGGTCGCTTTAAAATCCGGCAAATTGCCGGTTTGATCGCCCGCAGGATTTATTGTTATGCTAAACCGGGAAAAGTAATGGAACGGGGAGATCGTTTGGGGTATATTATGTTTGGCTCCCGAACCGACGTGATTTTACCGAAAGGGATCACCGTGGAAGTGAGCCCTGGGCAAAAAGTCGTAGGGGGAGAAACCATTATTGCGAGGTTACCATGAAAAATCGTAAACGGCGCCTGACGCCCCAGCAAAGAAAAAGGGTGATTCCCAACCTGGCCACCGTTTTTAACATGTTCCTCGGTTTTCTGGCGATCGGATTTATTATCAAAGGTGATCCGATCCGTGCCGGTTGGTTGCTGATGGTGGCAGCTATGTTTGACGTAATCGATGGAAAACTGGCACGATTAATCGGTATTCCTTCCCGTTTTGGTACGGAGTTTGATTCTTTCGCTGATACCATATCCTTCTGCACGGTTCCCTCTCTTCTGGTTTATAGTTTATATGTGGGAGGACTGCCCCCCATTCTCGCAGGAATATTCAGTTTTATGCCCCTATTGTTCGGGACAATTCGGCTGGCCCGCTTCAATATCGCACAGGAAGAGAATCCGACGCCCTATTTCACCGGTCTTACAACACCCTTGAATGCCATCCTGATTGTAGCTTTTTTACTCTTCAATCATCAGATCAACGGTCACGCTGGAGATCCACGCATCGCCCTGGTTATGGTTGTCATTCTCAGTTTTCTCATGATTAGCCCGATCCGGTTTTCAAAATTCCCCTTATTTTCCTTTAGACAGGGACGGTCGAATTCCTTTCGGCTGGTAGGAATTCTGGTGGCAAGCCTGGCGGTATTACTGACGAAGGGCGTGGTTCTTTTCCCTCTTCTGAGTCTGTACATCATCTGGTCCATCTTAAAATGGGTCGTCTATCATAATCGATTTGAAGATGAACCGACCCTGAAATCCACTCTTGAGGACGAGTTTAATGAATAAACGGTCTGTCAGTATTATTATTATCATGTTATTTGTGGGAACCATGATTGGCACTCTGGTTGGGGAATTACTCGGTTTCCTGCTGCCAGCCGGAGTCGTAAAGGATTTCTTTCTCACCAGTATTCATTTTGATCTGGCAGGGCTGGCGGGAAATGAGTCCGGCGTCATTACACTGGATTTGATTATGCTAAAACTTCAGTTTGGTCTGAGCCTTACGTTTAATTTCACCAGTTTAATCGGACTGTCAGCTGCTTACTATTTCCTGCGGTATTTCCGATGAGGAAACCTGCCATAATCATCCTAAATTCAACCTTGATTTACAACTTATTCGTGGAGGTATAAAGCCATGGAACAACAGATTTTTTATGCTGGAATGCCCGGTGGATGGGAATGGGTCATCATCGCCCTGGTGGTTTTACTGCTCTTCGGTGCTAAACGGCTTCCGGAACTGGCTCGCGGTCTTGGGCAGGGAATTCGTGAATTCAAAGGAGCGGTGGAAGGTGCCAAGGATGAGTTAAAGGATGCACAGGACTCCCTGAATGACGTAAAAAAAGAATCTGGCGACTCGAGCGAAAAAGATTCTGACTAACCTTTCCACTTTTTGTTTCCAATCATCTAGCGGTTTTATTCTTTAAATATTGGCAAGGCAGTTTCCTCGCCGAGACTGCTTCCGGCTATCCTTCTGGTGCTTCGGTCTTTGGAGGGGAAGACAGAAACAAATATTCCCTTAATTCGTTATTGTGAAAGATTGAATGCTTATGATATGGGATGTGATCAAGGTAATAAATAAGGCATGTTAGAATTTCAGTACCCCTGGTTCCTGCTTTTATTGGTGCTGGTGCCCATGATTTATTATCTGCAATATCGGCTAGCCCATCGATGGGAGGGAAGTGTCAGAATTTCTTCCAAGCAACTCATCCCCGATCGATTACAGAAAAAAGGTCGCCGGCGGGTGATGACCCTGCAAATCATCCGAAGCCTGGTTTTGATTCTTCTGATCATCGGAATCGCCAGACCCCGGTGGGTGGAAGCCCTCCAGGAATCCAAAGTGGATGTGGTGGATATTGAACTTGTCCTGGATATTAGTTCCAGTATGCTGGCGACCGATTTTACCCCCAACCGTCTTGAAGCGGTCAAGGAAACGGCAGAAGCGTTCATTCGTCGCCGGGCGGGTGACCGATTAGGACTTCTGGTTTTTGCAGGAGAAGCCTTTATTCAGTGTCCCCTGACGATGGATCAGGATGTCTTGATTTCCCTGTTGTCGGAGGTGCGGGTTGCAGAGCAATCCTATGATGGTACTGCCATTGGAATGGCACTGGCACATGCCACCAATCGTTTGCGCCACAGTGAAGCCAAAAGCAAAGTTATAATTTTACTCTCCGACGGGAGTAACAATACAGGTGAATTGGACCCGTTAACGGCAGCGGATCTGGCGGCACAATTCGGGATTCGGATTTACACCATCGGTGCCGGAACGAATGAGGATGTTTCTTTCATTCCCGGGCGCGGTTATATCCGGAATGAAATTGATGAAGAAACATTGAAAGCTATTGCCCGCCGAACTGGGGGGAAATACTTCCGGGCCGTTGATAAGGCAGGTCTGGATGCCATTTACGCTCAAATCGACGAGTTAGAACGGACGGAGATTGAAGTCCGCAACTATACTCGGTATCAGGAGCTATTTGCCTGGTTCCTGTTCCCCGCTTTTCTATTAGGCATGGGATCCGAAACACTGGAAAGGAATGTCTTCCGGAAGAAAACATGATTGTTTTTCGACATCCTGAACTGTTCTATCTGTCTATTCCACTGGTATTATTATGGTTTCTCTGGAGCGTGACACAAGGTAAAAACCGCCCTTTCAGAACCACAAACCCAGAGCTGCGGAAGCGTTTGCTGGCCATGTTTAACCATCGAAACCGGGTCTGGAGACAGCGCCTTTCCATGTGGTCCCTGGTCTTGGTCCTGATAGCAGCCACCGGGCCCCAGATCGGTACCCGTCTGGCACCGGTGGAACGTAAGGGGGTAGATCTGGTATTCGCCATTGATGTCTCCGCCAGCATGAATGCAGTGGATGTGAAACCCAGCCGCCTGGAAAAGGCCAAATTTGAAATCGGTCAAATGATTCGGGAATTGAAAGGGGATCGTGTGGCCATGATCATTTTTGCCGGATCCAGTTATCTGTATCTGCCGCTAACGACCGACTATGAAGCTGCGCTGCTCTTTCTGGAAAAAATTGACACGAACATGATTCAGACCCAGGGAACGGCTCTCGGTTCAGCGATCCGGACCGGTCTCTCTGCGTTTAGTGAAGAAAGCCAGAAATATAAAGTACTGGTCTTGGTTACAGATGGGGAGGACCACGAGGGACAGGCAATTGAACTGGCTTCAGAAGCGGCCGAAAAGGGAATGGTTATCCATACGGTTGGTGTCGGGACTGTCTCCGGTTCTTTAATTCCTGTCATCGATGCTTCCGGCGTCCGGGAATATAAACGGGATTCTTCCGGTAAACTGGTGACCTCTGTTTTAAATGAAGCCATTTTAAAGGATATTGCCCAGGCAGGTCATGGGGATTATATCCGCTTCGATAACCGTCCAGCCAATTATAAAAAGCTCCTGGCCGATATCAATGCCATGGAAAAGCGTACGATTCAATCCCGGATTTATTCTGAATATGAAGATCGTTACCAAATTTTTGCACTCTTGGCATTGGGACTGATGCTACTGGCCATGCTCATTCCTACCCGCCCGCGAAAAGAACCGGAATGGAGGGGGCGTTTTGTTCAATAGACCGACCATTCTAATCCTCATGTTCCTGTTCATTACAACAGGGTGGTGCCAGGACCAGGGTCTGGAGCATTTTAATAAAAAAGAATTTGAACAGGCCCGGGCCTATTATGAGTCCATGATCAAGAAGGGGGAAAAATCTCCGGAGGTTCAGTTTGGTCTTGGAGCCAGTGCTTACGAGGAACAGGATTATGAAACGGCGAAAGCAGCGTTTGAAAAAGCCCTTGCAACGGCGGACAGTACCCTAAAAGCCAAGGCCTATTACAATATGGGGAATACCTTGTACAAGGCTCAGCGCCGGGAAGAGAGTCTTGCTTTTTACCGGAAAGCACTGGAATTAAATCCCAAGGATAAGGATGCCAAGTATAATTATGAATTGGTAAAATACAGTCCGCCCCCGCCCCAGAAGAAGCAGGGTGGGCAGGGTAAATCCGATCAAAAGGACGATAAGAAGAAAAATCAGGATCAGCACGGGAATCAACCAAAACAACCGGATCAATCTTCATCGGCAGATGAAAAACAGCAGCAGGATCAGCGGAAAAAACAGTCAAATGACAAAGAACAGGCGCAACAGCAACAAAAGAAAAACCAGCCGCAGCCTGCCGATGAAGAAAAAAAGCGTGACAGTGGAGCCAATCAATCCCGGAAACCCAAGTCATCCGATCTCCAACAGGCTGAAGCCATACTGAACGCCTTGAAGCAGGATGAGAAGATTCTTCAGAAACGTCAGATTGCACACGCAAAATCCAGAAAACTGGCTAAGGACTGGTAGACGGTGAAGCGAATTTCTTTTGCCCTTTTATTATGGTTCAGTCTCCTGCCTTTAATGGGCCAAGTTCGGGTTCTGGCGACGGTGGATGCCAAACGGGTTTCACTGCAAGAACCGATTGGATTTCGAGTGGAGGCTCTTGAATCGGATGAAATGCCCCAGGTAGATCTGCAACCGCTGAAAAGGGATTTTTCAATTATCAGTGGTCCAGCCCAACAGACCAATATTCAGTGGATTAATGGTCGAATGACCAGTTCCCGCTCTCTTTCATGGACATTGGTAGCTAAACGGTCCGGTCAGCTCACTATTCCGCGGTTAAAAGTTCGTGTCGGTAAGCAAACCTTCCAGACGCAGGCGATCCAGATTCTGGTGGAGAAGGATAAGCGTCCTTCCCAGCTTGCGAACGTGTTTATCCAGGTGGAAACCGATAAGCACGAAGTTTACCCCGGCGAACAAGTCACGGCCACCTACAAATTGTACACCCGTGTGAACCTCTCCATCGAAAATATTGAGTATCCGAAAGGTGTAGGATTCTGGACCGAGAATTTGCGGGTGGCACAAACCATCCGGTTCCGGGATGAATCTGTTCAGGGAGTCCACTATAAGGTGGCTACCCTTTACAAAGTCGCCCTTTTCCCGACCCGCACCGGTGTGCTGAGTCTGGATCCGTTGATGACGGTTTGCAATGTGGAAGTCCAGCGCCAGAGGCGTACCCGCAGTCTTTTTGACGATTCATTTTTTGATTCCATGTTTAAAGAAACGGTAACTCAGTATGTGCGGTCCGATTCCTTGAAAATAAAGGTAATCGATTATCCTCCGGGACAACCGACCGATTTTACCGGGGCTGTTGGCAGGTTTAATCTGCATGCAGCAGTGGATACGGAAACGGTCCGGGTCAATGAAGCCATTACTCTCAGTGTTACGCTGGATGGCACCGGGAATTTGAATCTGTTTAATCTTCCCGAAATTCATTTCCCGCGAAATATGGAGGTATTCCCGCCGAAATCAACCTACAAGAAAGATGAATTCAGGGACCAGCTAACGGGAACCATGACCTGGGAATATATTTTAATTCCCCGTTCTGCCGGTCATTACCGAATACCGAAGATTGAATTGCCCTATTTTAATCCCGATAAAAGAAAGTGGGAGCTGACACGTTCCTTGCCGATTGATTTACGAATCCAGCCCGCAAAATCCAATATTGTGGCCTCGGCCAATTTCACAAAGGAAGAAGTGGAACTGCTGGGGGAGGACATTCACTATATTCACACAGCCACACCCCGCTGGCATCGAAAAGGGGATAAGTCCCTGCCCTTTTGGGTGTGGACATCTTATGGGCTGGCCTTGGCAATCTTTATTTTACCGGGCTTTGTGACTCAAACCAGAGAGAAACGTTTGGCGACCCAGGATATTCGGCGGGCACGGAATGCTTTACGAAGCGCAAAAAAAATACTCTCCCAAAAATCCGAAGACCCGTTTGCTACAGCCTCAAACGCGCTTTATCGATATGTTAAAGATAAATTTTCCCTCACAACAGACCAGCTGGACCCCCGGATGCTTGAAACCTTCCTGCATTCAAAAATATCTTCCGAAAACCTGGATGAAATTATTGCGCTGGCACGAATTTGTGATGCAGGCCGATACGCCCCCGGTGCTGCGGAACATCGTGAAAAAATAATTCCCCGAACCTTGAAAATCTTGAAATCCATTGACCGGGAGCTGCCATGAAACCCTTGAAATGGATCATCATGGCAATCCTACTTGTGGTATGTGCCTGGGGGCAGGCGAACCCGGATTCTTTATTCGTCCAGGGGAACCGACTCTATGAACAGGAGCAATACCAGGAAGCGGTCCAGATTTATGAACAATTATTGATCCGGGTGGAAAACGCCGATTTGTACTATAATCTGGGAAATGCCTATTACCGACTGGGGAACCTGGGCCAGGCCGTATGGGCCTATGAAATGGGATTGGCTCTGGAACCCAGGGACAAAGATTTGAACCATAATCTGGCCATTGCCAACGCCCAGGTGCGGGATCGGGTGGAAGTACCCAAAGCATTCTTCCTGTTAGAATGGTACCGTACCCTGATGAAGAATGTCACCCTCCAGGATTTAATCAGTCTTGGAAGTATATTCATTTTAATACTGGCAATTCTATATGGACTACGATCCTGGCAATCTGTCCGCGTCAGATGGATCAACCGTTTAAGCGGTACGCTGGTGGTTTTAATTATCCTGGTATACGGCTTGGCACTGGATAAATACTGGTCCCTCTCGGATAAGGAGGAAGGAGTCGTCATCGCCTCCACCGTGGAAGTCCGGTCCGCTCCCATCATACGGAGTGATAACGTTGTTTTTCGTCTCCACGAGGGCATCAAGATGGAAATTACCCAGTCTCAGCCCGGATGGTATGAAATTGTGTTAATGGATGGGAAAAAAGGCTGGCTGGCAGCCGGAAATGTGCGGTTATTATGAAATTTCTTTTTTGGACTTTATTCAGTGTTGGCGTAATCCTGGGTCAGGAAAATACCAAGCCCGTATTTGATCCGAATCAGCTGAAAGATCCGGAGCCGAAATGGCCCAAAATGGTGAATACAATTTTCGATGATTCACTGAAACTGGAACCATGGATTACGCCCGATTCCATCCGGGAAGTGACAGAAGGTTTTCGGGTCCAGGTGCTCGCCACCCGGTCCGTTGAGAAGGCAGATAGTCTGCGATTGATATTAGCAGAACAATACCAAATACCCGTATATGTGACCTTTGAAGCGCCGAATTATAAATTACGGCTGGGTGATTTCATCGATCGGCGAAGTGCGGACCGGTTGAGGAAGCGTCTGGCCCGCAATGGCTACCCTTCCGCCTGGATTATCCGGACGCGGATTAAACCGCAGAAGGTAATTCCGTTCGAAGAAGAAATCCTTCCGGTTCCCCCCCGAAAGTAGCTCTGTGGATCTGACGAACGACGCCTAAAAGAAGTAGCGTCGGTTGTCGATGATTTTAGCGTTGTCCTTTAAATCCTGAATCCAGCTGGTGTAAATCCGATTTTGTTTCTGACGAATCAGGTCCAGTTGAATTACGTCTTTTTGTACCTGCCAGGTAGTAGAATCAAAGGGCGCAATTGCGTCCACTTTCACCAGTCCATATCCACGGTAAGTGGGAATGGGCCCCAGCAGTTCACCCGGTGAAGCGTGCAACAGGGCACCTACCAGTTGTTGACTTAATCCCAGGGATTTAAACGGATCTTTTAATTTTCCTCTCTGTTTCGTGATTTCTTCCAGCTGAGGGTTATCCTTCTTCAGGGTCGTAAAATTTTCCCCCTGATCCAGACGCTGTCGGAGGTGGGTAGCCAGTTTCAGGATCGCCTGACGTTCTTTTTCCCGTTTAACCTTTGTATAAATCTGATCCCGCACTTCTTCAAAGGGAATGGTACCGGCGGCAAAAATGGAGTCCAGTCGAAAAACGGCAAAATAACGGTCATTTTCCAACGGATCTGAAATATCACCCGGTTGGGACTGGTAAGCGAAGCGAACTGCTTCCCGGAAAGATCCCAGACTGGACAGGAAATGGTCCTGCTCACCCACCGATTCGATTTTCTTGGGCTGAACCTGGTGAGAATCGACTGCTGCAGAAAAACCATAATCCTGGGCGTCGTAGGTGAACAAGGTCGCCCTCCGTCTGAGCTCGGATCGGGTGGTGGGACCCAGTTCAATTTTCAATAAGATATGACGTGCTTTGATTTGGGGGCCCGCTTTTCGAATGCGGGTACTGTCAATCTTAATAATATGATAACCGAACTGACTCAGTACCGGTCCTACGATATCCCCTGTTTTGGCGGCAAAAGCCGCATCTTCAAAAGGCTTTACCATCTGTCCGCGACCGAACCAGCCCAAATCCCCACCCCGGCCTGAATCAGGAGTAATCTGGTTGCCGGGATCCTGGGTATGCAGATTCGCCAGTTGGCTGAAATCTGCACCAGACCTGGCCTGCTGAATAAGGTCCAATGCTTCCTGGTACACCCGATTTGTATCATCTTTGGAAGGTACTTTTGGCCAGCTGACATAGGTGAGGGACCGCCCTTCAGGGCGTTTAAAGTCATCCAGTCTTGAATTATAATCGGCCCGTAATTCTACTTCCGTTGGCTCCGGGAGGGAATCGCCTAAAGCGGAAGCTGTCACGTGGATTGCATCAATGGTGTAATCCACATTCCGCCGGACAAATTCGTCTTCAATTTCTTCCTTGGACACAACGGCTGACATATTCAAATACTGTTGCAGTTTAAACCGGGGGATGTAAAACGTCCGCATCCAGTTTTCGATGGCTGTCCAGTCCAGCATACCGGGTGTATTAAGTGCTTTCTGATAGGCTTCTTCGTCAAAGACATCACCCTTCATAAAAAAACGCTGAATATCGGGAGGAGGGTTATGTTCCAGGTGATACAATATTTCTTCATCCGATACTGTAATTCCCAGTTCGTCCATGGCCTGGTTCATCACTCGCTCTTCGATAAACGCATTCCATACATCTTCCCGGATCGTTTCCAGGATACCATCCGTAATTTCCTGACCGGTGGATCGCAAGGCCTCCAAACGGGCGCTCACGGCCTGGTTGAACTGCTCGGGTGTGATGGCCTCCCCGTTTACCATCCCAATGGCCTTGGAAGGATCTACGCGTCCCAGGAGTTGATCGATAATATTGGCGCCGCCCACAAGTCCGCCGACGGTCATGCTTAAAAGAAATAAGGCCAGCAGAGCCCAGAGAACAATATGCATCTTGCTCCGCAGCGTGGTCATCATTGCCATAGAAATTTTTCCTTAAACAATTTATTGAATTTGAAATGAAGGGGTGCGAATTTAATCTTCACCCGCCCCTGGAAGCAACGAACATCCCGTGAATTGCAATTCGGGAAGAAAAAAGAAAGCCTTCATGGTTTGTTACCCTCGTTACCCATAATTTCAGCCTTCATGGAACAGGTCTGGATCACGAAATACGGGGCGCCCTCAGTCCTGAAACTTAAAAACAGTTCTTCCCGGGAGCCGGGAAAAGGCGAACTGAAGATTGCCGTCCATTATTGCGGTATTAATTTCGCAGATTTGATGTGTCGGCTGGGGGTCTATCCCACAGCACCCAAACCGCCCTTCGTGCCCGGGTATGAAGTAAGCGGTTTTGTGCAGAGTGTAGGTTCGGACGTTCCGGAAACATTGGTGGGAAAGCCGGTTCTGGGAATTGGTAAGTTCGGTTGTTATACCTCGGAGATTGTTTTGCCCCTGGACCGGGTCATTACCCTTCAAAACGAGGAGCAGTTAAAACAGGCGGCTGCGATTCCCGTTAATTATTTTACCGCCTTTGGGATGATGGTGAAGCAGGCCCATTTACAGTCGGGGGAGTGGATATTAATTCACGGGATTGGCGGGGGTGTTGGTCTGGCAGCCTGGCAACTGGCGCAGTTGATTGGCGCCCGGGTGATTGGAACGGCTTCCGCCCACAAGCATGCCCGCCTGCGGGATCTGGGTGTGGAACATTTGATCGATTACAATACAGAAGATTTTGTCGCCAAGGTACTGGAAATTACGGGCGGGCGGGGTGCCGACGTGATTCTGGATCCCATTGGTGGTACGAATTTAAGGCGTAGCTATCAGGCTCTGGCCAAACTGGGGAAACTGGTGAATTATGGGTTTTCAGCAGCAGTTCGGGGGAAAGGCCGTTTTTCAATTCAGGGCTTTAAGGAATATTTGAAACGAATGAAATTTGATCCGGTAAAGATGATGATGCAAAATAAGGGCGTATTTGGATTTCACCTGGGATTTTTAGACGACCGGCCGGATTTCACCCGTCAAGTTGCAGAAACAATTATGACCTGGTTCAATACGGGCGAAATTCAACCGGTCGTGGATCGGGTTTTCCCCCTAAACCAGGCTCCAAAAGCCCACAAATACCTACACGATCATAAGAATTTTGGCAAGGTTTTATTGAGTCCTGTTGAATCCTGAACACCCTACCTTAAATCACCATCCGCTTTTGAACGGGAAGTGCCCCCTGGCTCCCCTGTATCGTAGACTTGTATCCTGTAAAACCTGTCCCCGTATCGTGGATTTCCGCACAACCGTGGCCCGAACAAAGCGCAAACAATTCAATCACTGGACCTATTGGGGCCGACCGGTCCCCGGTTACGGGGATTGGAACGGGAGACTCCTGCTGGTGGGACTGGCACCTGCCGCTCATGGTGGGAATCGCACCGGCCGTGTCTTTACGGGTGATAAATCAGCAGACTTCCTGATCCGCTGTCTTTATGACGTGGGGTTGGCTAATCAACCCGATTCTCTTCACTTAGGCGATGGTTTAATACTCCACCACACATTTATGACACCGGTTTTAAAATGTGTTCCGCCCCAGGATAAACCCACTGGCGAAGAATTAAGGAACTGCTTTTCCTATTTTAATCGGGAACTGGCATTATTGAATCAGGTGGAAATTATTCTGGCCCTGGGAAAAATTGCCTTCGATGGATGCCTGAAATTCTGGCGCCAGGAATTTAATCTGAAAGTAAAAGATCATCCCTTTGGACATAATCGGAAATACACCCTGCCCAACAATAAAATACTCTGGGGCTGCTTTCATCCCAGTCCACGGAATGTTAATACGGGACGATTAACCTACGACATGATGATAGAACTCCTGGAAAATGTGAAATCAACATTGAGGTTACCATGAAAAAATTAATCTTGATTTGGATCCTGATCAGTCTACCGGTTCTGGCAAAGAGCCCGAAACGACTGTCTTTTGATGATGTACTGGTACGCCCACCCTTTAAATATGCTTCTCTGGGGCGCCCCGTCTGGCTTCCGGGTGAGAATAGTTACCTGATTCGGGGACGGGGCGAAGACCGAAAATCGCTTTTTATTGTCGATGTAGTAAACGGTGATACGACCAAATACCTGGACAGCTCTGCCTTTATTTACAACGGTAAAATGCTGAGGGTGCTTTCTTTTCGGCTGGATCCGGCCGGCAAGCAGCTGTTGATTCAGACGAACCGTAAACGTATCTGGCGGCATTCCTATTATGGAACCTACTATTTACTAAACATGGAAACGGGGAAACTGATTCCGGTTACCGAGGATAATCAGAACCTGAGAAATGTAAAATTCTCCCCTGATTCCCGGTGGTTGGCGTATGTCCGGGAGGATAACAATTTATATGCCTTCAATATCCAGCGACAGCATGAAAAGAAATTGACCCGGTCCGGTTCGGATGTTATTCTGAACGGGCATTTCGGCTGGGTTTATGAAGAAGAATTTGGCTCCTACGATGCTTACCGCTGGTCTCCTGACAGCAAATCCATTGCTTTCTGGGAGGAAGATCAAAGCGAAGTGCCGGAATATCCGCTGGTGGATTTGATGAAATTGTATCCTACAATCCAGAAAATCCGCTATCCAAAAGCAGGGGAACCAAATCCTTCCATGCGGATTGGAATTGTGAAGGTAAAGACGGGTGGATTGAAATGGCTCCGTCTTGGGCCGGATGATGATGTCTATTATCCGTGGATGGAATGGCAAAGCCCCTCCCAACTCACGGTTATGAAAATGAATCGCCCTCAGAATCATTGGATTTTCCTGAATGTGAATCCCAAGACAGGGCGATATACGGAAGGGTTGGATGAAGCTGACACCCATGGCTGGGTGGATCTGAATCGCAGTTACCACTTCCTGGAAGATGGGCGAATTCTCTGGATCTCGGAGCGGTCAGGATTCAACCATTTATGGATTCATAATCCGAACGGTTCCGAAGGTAAAGCGATTACCGAAGGGCCATGGGAAGTGACAAGTATTGTTTCCATTGACGAGGGGCGGGAGGTAGTTTATTTTCAGGCGAATCGAGAGTCTGTTTTCGGAAATAATTTCTACCGGGTAAAATTCGACGGAAGTGATCTTCAGTTATTAACGCCGGAGGAAGGATATCATTCCGTTTCTATGACCCCCGGAAAGGACTATTTCATTGATTCCTATTCCAGCGTCAGACAGCCCCGCCGTATTTTGTTGAGAAACTTGGATGGGGATATTGTACGGGTTCTCGGTGAAACGGATTTGGCCCAATTTCAGGAATATGACTGGTCTTTCCCTCAGTTTGTTCATTTTAAAGATGCTGACGGTAAATACACCCTGGACGGTATTTTGACCTTGCCTCCGGATTACAAGCAAGGAAAACGGTACCCCGTTATTGTATACGGTTATGGAATGCCCGGCACCCAGATAGTCTGGAACCGCTGGGGTAGCAGCTGGAGTCAGTTTCTGGCTCAAAATGGATATATTATTTTTTCCATGGATTCCCGGGGAATGAGCGGCAGGGGGGAAGCCTTTAAAAATCTGAGTTACCACAACATGGCCCGGTTCTTGGCACCGGATCAGGTAGCCGGTGTG
>CAZIIM010000011.1:0-15158 GCA_964539305.1 uncultured bacterium
ACAGCGCCAAGATGCCGACAGGGGTGACGTTCTTCAGTGTCCTCTTGGAACAGGGATCGTATTACAGCCCGATCATGTTCTTGACCAGTCCTGGGAAGGCAGGGGATTCCCCACAACCCACCCAGGAGACCATTATCCGGCCGGCGGGTAACTAGGAACGTGTCTTTATATTGAATTAAAACAGCGACCATCTTCCGCTGAGGGGGAACTTGCTTTTTTACGGATAGGGGATAGGATTCCGGTGTAGCGGATTGAGCAGCTTTACAATCTGCTTCCAGGGGACAGTGATTACAATCGGGGTTTTTAGGCAAACAAACTTCCCGGCCCAAATCCATCAATGCCTGATTAAACGCACCTGGGTCCTCTTTTAGAATGGAGTCTTTCAGGAAATTTCGTACTCTGCTGTAATTCCTGTTCGTCAAACGCCGGATGCCCAAATAACGGGCCATTACTCGTTTTACATTGCCATCAATAACCGCCTCTGGCTGCCCATAACCGATCGATAATATGGCCCGAGCAGTATATTCCCCAATCCCGGGCAGGGAACAGAGAACTTCAAAAGAATCCGGAATGACTCCGTGATTCTCTTCCACCACCCGTTTGGCAGACTTATGAAGGTTACGACAGCGGGAATAGTATCCCAATCCTTCCCAGACTTTCAGAACCGTTTCCAAATCTGCCTTCGCCAGCGTCTGAACATCCGGGAACACCTTTATCCATTTATGGAAATAGGGTACAACTGTTTTTACCTGCGTCTGCTGAAGCATTGTTTCCGCTATCCAGGTACGGTAAATCGTAATATTGCTCCGCCATGGATAGAGATCCCTTCGGGGATGGTACCATTTTAACAGGTTTGAGGTAAAAGAATATTTCATTGTATAATACAATTATTTCAATCTTGATTTTGCCAGTGTCCAGTGGAAAGAGGACAGCACTTCTTTCACCTCATCCCGGTTTTCAAAAGGAATCTCCTGATACAGACGATCCCCCAAGCGATCAATGTTGGCTTCCACCTGTTTTTGAACCTGTTCCCCCTCCGGTGTGAAGGAAACAACCACGGAACGTCCATCCCTGGGGTTTTTCTGTTTTACAATCCAGCCCTTGCGAACCAGAACATCGACCAGACGGGTGAGAGTACTGTTATCCACTCCCATGCGCCTGGTGAGCGCTGTCATATCGATCCCTTCATCCGGAATGGAAGACAACAACAGTATTTGTGTCAGAGTCATGCCCGACTCTACCACCTGATTTCGGAATAAATACTGCAGGTCGAGCAAGAAGATTTTAACTAATTCACCGAATTCCATATTTGTATATTACAAACATAGGTTCAATGCGACAAATCTTCTTTTAAATAACAATGTCAAAAACAGGAAAGGGATTTATTTCCCCAGGGCGGTCAGTAGATCACGCTTATGTTCCTCTTCCTGAATCAGAATATCTTCCAAGGTTCGTCTTAACCCATACTCCCGCATCTGTTCCGCCTGCCAGATCCTTTCCTTATAACTGTCAATGGCATGTTGTTCACCCTTTAAATCCTGCTCAAGCATGGTGATATTATCCGCAGAAGCCACAATTTCCTCCACATTTATGCTGGGAACGCCCCCTAAAAAAGCAATCTGTTCCGCAATCATGACAGCATGGGCCATTTCTTCCTGGGAATGGATCACTAATTCCTTAATGACGCTTTCAAACTCCGGACCGGTCATAACAGCGCTGTGTTGGATATACTGAATACCGGCTGCGTATTCCCATTCCAAGTCCTTGTTTAGGGCTTTGATTAGATTTTCCAAATCTGTTTTCATCTGTCTTTCTCCTTTATGTTTACCGCACCCGGGCACCGTTGGGGATAGGGCCATCCGGTTCCAGCAGAACGACCGCGCCCTTTTCATCCGGGACTCCCAAAACCAGGACTTCCGAACGGAATGAAGCGATTTTTTTTACCCCCATATTTACGACCGCCACGATTTTGCGGTTTTTCAGGTCCTCAGGTCCATACTTCTGTGTCAGTTGAGCGCTGGACCACTTTATCCCTAAAGGCCCAAAATCAATTTTCAATTTATATGCCGGTGCTTGAGCCTCCGGAAATTCTTTCACTTCCACGATCGTGCCAACCCGTAGTTCCAGATTGGCAAACGATTTCATATCAATCATCTTTTCCCTCTATTCATTCCGGTAACGACCACAATCTGGTAGCATGCGTTTTATAACGCTCCAGCATTATTTTAGCCTGATTCGCATCCAGACCGTGTCCGATAAACTGCTTATGATCCGCTTTGAATTTCCCCATAAAATACCACTGCCCCGGGATAAGAATTTCTCCCTCCCGGTAAGGGGTAATGGGATCGGGTCCGTTGGCGCCGGTGGTGGGTCCCGCCATGGATACTGTATTGACAATTCCATCATTTTCAAACCAGGTGGAATCGGTCGCTGTGCCATCGGCCCAGTACGCCTTTTTCATTCCCATAACGCGGGCATTGGCCCGCAATATAAAACTCATATCCCGACTGGGGACTTGCCTGCCGGTGGAAGAATCCAGGACCGTACTGGAGGTGGCAAACGAGAAATAATAGACCGTTGGATCGGCTGTTAAAAATGTATTTAAATTTTTTGCCCCCTCCAGACTCAGATCCCAGGCGCTGATATTTTTCGTTTTCCAGGCCGGATGATTCCGCATGCGACGAAAATAATCCATCCACAATTCACCGGGTTTACGGCTGAATCCCCATTGTTCCAAGTCGAAATCATAAAATCCATTTCCAATCACGGCTGCCACAGCGATAAAATCCTGAAGAAATGGCACCGTATTTACAACAATATCTGAAAGAGTGGTCCCATTATGGGGTGTGGAAATAGTCGTTATTGATTTGATCCACCCGCTGTGAGCCTTTCCGAGCAGATCGCTTTTTTCAGGGTTTCCAAGGGAATCGGTAATAACATTCGCCAGCAGGTACTGGAGCATTCGGATTGTCTGCCCCCCCATGCTGTGTCCCACCAGATGAACGGGATGGTCCTGATCCCATTGCGGATATAATCCTGGAAAGCGTTTCCCTTCCGGCCGTTGAATCAGGCCAAATTCACCAACGTGTTTCTGGCCATAGTCGACTTGACCCCCTTTAATCTGATAAAACAGTTCCACCGCCCGGTCCCAGTTGGAGGAAACGGGTCCCACCGATGCAGTGTAAACGGTATAGCCCTGATCAACCAGGTACTGTTCAATATCATATTTACCACCCCAGTAGCGGTAATTACCCATTTCATCCCGCCCCCAGCCCATAAAGCCATGGACTAAAATAATAGGATACTGGTTTTCTGCCAGAATTTGCCCCGACCAGCACCAAAGACCAAGAATTGTGGCGAGGATTAAACGAATGTTTTTCACGGAATAAATCTACGTTAAACCATTCGGATGATTCAGCGGAAAAGGCACGGTGAGACTGCATTTTAGAAGCAAACCAAAACAGGAGAAAAAACCGGTTTTCATTAAAAAATAACTTTTCCTGAATATTCACCCTAAGCTATTATCAATCAATCATTTCATCTGGAATATTTATTTCCGAAGGTAGAATTATCTAACGTATGCCGAAAAAAATCAAACGATTCGTCTGGCCCTTAATCAATTATCTGGGTGCCCGCAAGGAACAGCGTCTGTTTACAAAACCCCCTATCGTTCTAGGCGGTTGTGCCCGATCCGGCACCACCATGCTTTTAGCCATCATTGCCGCCCACCCCTCTATTTTCACAATTCCCACTGAAGTCAGGGCCATGACCAACTGGGTGCCAGCCGGGCCGAATGGTACACATGGATACAAACCCACCCGAATGGACCGGATTTACCGGCAAATCCTGTTCCGGCGGATTCCCAAACGGTGCCACCGCTGGTGCGAAAAAGATACAATCAATCTCTGGTACATTGACAAAATTCTGGCCTATTTTCAGGATCGGGTGAAATTCATCCACATCATCCGCGACGGGAGGGACGTGGTTACCTCCAAACATCCCAAGGCACCGGATAAATTCTGGGTGGACCCGGACCGCTGGATTAAGGATATGAAAATCGGTCTGGAATACATGTCCCATCCCTCCGTCCACACCCTGAAGTACGAAGACCTGGTTTTAAACTTTTCCGAAACAGTTCAAAAATTAATGGATTTCATCGGTGAAGATTTCCACCCGAATCTAAATGCCTGGCACCAGCACACTACCATTAAACGGTCTCAAGCCTGGTTTACACCTGTACAGGCAACCCACGAAAATTCAATCGGGCGCTGGAAAAAACCAATCTATGAGGAGCGAATCAAGACCGTGATGGCAACACCGGAAATGGAAACGATCCTAAGGGAGCTTCAATATATCTAGCGCCTGCTTGGTCTTCTTGTAATTCTAGGCACAGACCGTTTCAATCAGAACAGCAAAAACCTGATAGGGATCCATGTTTGCTGCCGGGCGCCGGTCCTCAATGTAACCACAACTATCCAGAGCCGTTTGCATGGGGATTCGAACCGAGGCACTTCGATCCCGGATGCCGTAACGAAACTCATGTATGGAACAGGTTTCATGTAGGCCGGTCAATCGTTCTTCATTATGGGCGCCATAGACAGCAATATGTTCCTGGTGCTTCTTCCCGAGGCGTTTACAGGCATCTTCAATCGCCTTCATCCCTTTCCCCGGTGCCCGCATTTCCTTGGTGCTGAAATTGGTGTGAGCACCGGCCCCATTCCAGTCCCCTGTGACCGGTTTCGGGTGGAGTGTCGCATTCACACCATAATCTTCGGCAATACGATAAAGAATCCATCGTGCCAGCCAAAGTTGATCGCCTACCTCCAGCGGTCCCGCAGGACCAACCTGGAACTCCCACTGGCCCGGCATCACCTCTGCGTTAATTCCTGATATGGCAATTCCGGCTGTCAGACAGGCGTCCAGATGTTCCTCCACAATATTCCTGCCAAATACTTCATCCGCACCAACACCACAATAGAAGGGGCCCTGGGGAGCCGGGTATCCACCGTCCGGCCAACCCAAAGGGGAACGACCCTTAAAAAAAGTATACTCCTGTTCCACGCCAAACCATGGTTCATGATCCTGGTATTGTTCCACAATATCCACCAGGCTGGCCCGGGTATTGGAGGGGTGGGGTTTCCCATCGGGATCCCGCACTTCATTCATCACCAGAATATGATTTCCTCCCCGGATGGGATCGGGGACAAAATAGACCGGTTTCAGCATACAGTCGCTGGTATGGCTCTCGGCCTGGAGCGTACTGGAACCGTCAAAACTCCAAACCGGAATATCTTCTACACGTGTTACAGGTCCGTCAATGACCTTCGTCTTCGAACGCAACTTGGCCGTCGGTTTATGGCCATCCATCCAAATATATTCAGCTTTAATCTTTTCCATTGATCTTGCTCCTGAGCTTGAGTGCGGTTAGGTCGTTTCCTCTAAATCCAACAGGCCACCTTCCTTGTAGGTACTCATTACAACCGAGGTATGGGTCCGGATCACGCCGGGCCAGGACTGAATTTCCAGTAATAGTTTTTCCAGAGCAGAGGAATTTTTTACCCTTACTTTCAGTAAATGACTCCCTTCACCCGTGACGGAATGGCATTCAAGGATAGCCGGATTTTCCACCGCTTTGGCAACAATCTCCCGGTAATGCTCCGAAGATGAACTTACCAAGGCAATAAAGGCAGTTAAATCAAAACCCAGTTGTTTGGCATTCAACTGCACCATGAAGCGTTGAATAATGCCATGTTCCACCAGCTTTTTCAGCCGTTCCGTGACGGCTGGTACCGATAGGTTCACTTCCTCAGCAATTTCACTGGCCGTTACCCTTGAATTCTGCTGTAATAGTGATAAGATTGCCTGATCTGTTGCGTCAATCACAACCTAATAATAATAAGTCAAAATAAATCATGGCAAGAAATATTTAAGAATTATTAGCTTATTTAATTAATAATTAAATGTTCAAGCCCAATTTACCTAAATGAATTAATAATTCATAGCCAACCCTAAGCTGAAGACGCCGCTGCCGGGTTGGTACAGAAAAAAGCCCAGATCAATGACCAGTTTACCCGTATCAAATTCCACACCCACACCACTGCGATTAAACAGATCCTGTTCAACACCCGCTTGCCTGGATGGTGAAAAACCGCCTTTGATACGAATGGCGTCGTTGACCATGAAGATACCACTCACGCCGCCGTTCAGTCTGTTGGCTCCTTCAACTTTACGAATATCAAATGCCAATTCCAGCGGCAGGTGCGTCAGCTGGGCTCCATACGAAAGGATTAAATAACGGGGGAGATGGTTCTTTCGATCGGTGTAGGAAGACAAGACAGCCCCTAAACCAGTGTACCGAATTCCAACCCGACCCCCAATCTGTTTAAGGTTGATTATAGCTCCCGGCGTAAATTGAATCACCGCAGCTCTGGTTCGCTCCAGCCGGCTGGTGAAAATTCCGGTTGTAACACCGATGGAACCACGATCACCGGAAAAAGCTCTAGCCAATGTTACAATCACCTGAAGATCGCCCGAGGTATAATCCTCCGTAGGATTGTTATTCTCATCTTTCCCTTTGAAAATCCCATACCCCAAGTGTTTCACTCCCAACCCGAATGAAAAGCGGGATCGACGTTGATTAAATACCACCGATTCAGCCGTAATGCCTGCCGGATAGTGTACCCAGCTCAATCGAAAACGGTCTTTCAAATTCGGCAACAAAGCCGGATTGGTAAACTCACTGATTCCCGTGACCAGCATTTCGCCGGATCCGACTGTTGCAAGGGTTTGCGTATGATAATAAGCATCAAGACCGGGGAAATCGGATTGCCCCCACAGTCCGGTTAGACTAATCAACAAAATAAACTGGTATTTCAGGTTCACAACAGCGAGACGGGATTTACATCAATGGTAAGGCGTATTGAACGGTGGATTGCCCTTTTATCCCGATTCAGTAATTTTTTCCGGATAAATCCATGGAGTAACTTTCCTTCAGGGTCAAATGTCTTGGAGGCCTTAAGAACAATCTGCATTCGAAAACGGTTTCTTAATTTTTCACGATAGCAGAAAGCCGGCCCCAGAATATCAAGACCCTTAAAAGGATGGGAAAGCAGGGTTCGGATTTGCCCTGCCACTGTCTCGACCTTTTCTCTGGAGGGGTGCGACAGCTCAATCCTGACAATCCAGCTAAAAGGAGGGTAATTCAATTCTTTTCGTTCATTCAGGGCAATATTGTAATATTTTTTTAGATCCAACTTGGAAGCACATTTGATTACTGTATCATCCACATTATAGGTCTGGACAATCACCTCACCCGGTTTATGCCCCCGGCCCGACCGCCCGGCTGCCTGGTAAATCATCTGGAAGACCCGCTCCCCTGAACGAAAATCCGGTAAATAAAGTCCTGTGTCTGCGTTAATAATACCCACCAGGGTAGCATTCGGAAAGTCCAATCCTTTAGCTACCATTTGGGTCCCCAGGAGAATATCCGTTTTACCATCGGCAAACCTTTCCAGGAGGGCACTGATACGAATCCCGGACCGGGCTGTATCTACATCCAGGCGGTCAATGGTGGCATCAGGAAAGGTCTGTCTCAGAACCTCTTCCACCCGCTGGGTCCCAATCCCTGAGAGGCGTAAATCAGCTCCACCGCAGGACGGACAGACATCGGGCAACTGATGGCGGGTATAGCCACAGAAATGGCACTGTAAATAATGACCCACCTGATGATAGGTGAGGGTGACCTGACAGTGGGGGCAAATTTCCAACGAACCGCAACTGACGCATTGGATAATGGGGGCATATCCACGGCGATTTTGTAATAAAATAACCTGCTCTCCGTCGGCCAAGCGCTGGTGAATCTTTTCGATCATCAGTCTGGAGAGGCTTTGACCGTATTCCCCCGTTTCTTCAGCCTCCTGAAGCATATTGACGACATGGACCTGGGGATAGGTAGAGCCACCAAACCGGTCCGGGAGTTGTAAATAATGGTATTTACCCTGGAGATGGTTGAAATAACTCTCCAGGCTGGGCGTGGCGCTGGAGAGGACAACGACGGCACCATGAATCTTCCCGCGCATCAACGCCACCTCCCTGGCGTGGTAGCGGGGATCCGGTGATTCCTGCTTATATGAATGTTCCTGCTCTTCGTCTACAATAATCAACCCCAGTTTCTTAAGGGGGGCGAAGACAGCAGATCGGGCACCGATGACAACATCGTATTTCCCGGAACAAATATTTTTCCACGTCCAGGCGCGGGCCGCCTGGCTCAGTTTAGAATGCCAGAGCGCTACTTTGTCCCCGAAAACAGCTGTAAAACGACCGGCGATCTGAGGCGTTAAGGCAATTTCAGGTAATAAAATGATTACAGTACGTCCCTGGCCCAGGGTCTGAAGCGCCGCTTCAAGATAGATTTCAGTCTTGCCACTACCTGTAACTCCATGGAGCAGAAAGGCATTGAATTCATGTTTTACTACCCCTTTTTCAATTTCAGTGAGAACGTTCTGTTGATCCGGGTTGAATCGGATCTTTTTATGGACGGGTTTAAACGCCAATTCAGTCAGGTCCGGTGGCAGCGATGTTTTCACCAGTTTTACGATCTTTTTCTCCGCCAGTCGCTGGCACACAGTAGAAGGATTTGAAACCATCGACTTTAAATGGGACACAGGGACTTTCAAGCCGTGCTCCTGTAAAAATGTGATTACCCTGGCCTGGGCAGGAGCCCGTTTTTGAATTTCCTCCAGTTCAATATCAGTCTCCATTAATTCCACGTCAAGTCGTGTGGGCAGGGCATACCGGGTTGAAAGGTTCGATGGTAAGGCAGTTCGGGCCACTTGGCCCAGTGGTGTAAAGTAATAATCGCTCAGCCACAGCAGCAGCTGCCAAAGGCCTTCATCCAAAACCGGTTGGTCATCCACCAGTGATTCCAGCATTTTCACGGATCCGGAGAATGTTGTTTGCTTGTTAAGACCGACCACTATCCCCTGGGATTTTCGCTTTCCAAAGGGGGCCAGGACTCGAACACCTATCCGGATCTCATCCTCCAGCGCCGGTGGCACACTATAGGTAAACACCTGGTAGCTGGAGATGGGGAAAGCAATATCGGCAAACATGACTATAAAAGATAGAAGAAGGTCGGGGCTCCTGGCAATGAAATGTTCATTAAGAAACCCGGAATCCCATGTTACCGATCCAGGTAATCCTGGAAAAGAGCCTGTAAATAGGCTTTCCCAAGGGTCTCTGCTTCACGGACGTCCGGTTTACTTAGTGAAGATTCCAGCACGACCGTGTCTTTATTGTGATGGTCATAGAGAAGCTTAAGCTCCGGTGTCATCCAGCCAAAACCCTCGTTAAAAGTGTAAAAGGCAAAGGAACGCGCCGCCGGATTGAGCAAATCTTTCCCGTAGCGAAATAACTGTGAATTAAGATGTATTTGCTCCAGAAGCGTGACCGGTAGATCGGTTTGGCTCCCGATTTTATTCACGCGTTTCCCGTGCCAATCGGGCGAAAGGACCGGTCCGTAAAATACCATCGGAATATGATAACGGGCGGGTAACCACTGTGACAGAGGTCCCCGCTCCAGGTGGAAGCCATGGTCGGAAATAAAAATGAGAAGCGTATTCTCGAATTCAGGGTACCGGGCCAGGGCACGAACGAAGGCACCTACAGAACGGTCCGAATACACAATCGAATTCTTATACAAAGACAGTTGATCATTACCGGCGATGACCCTTTCCATTGGAACTTCAAAAGGTTCATGGCTGCTCAATGTTAGTACAGTAATAAAATAGGGTGACTGCATTTGTTTTATATCCGATAGCACCCGATTAAACACGACATGATCATGGGCTCCCCATTTGGAATTCATATCTTCCGGTCGAAAACTGGACTGATCCACAATCTTGTCATAGCCGATGTTCAGCAGATAGGATTTGATGTTCGCAAATTCTGTTTCACCTCCATAGTAGAAACAGGTTTGGTAGCCGGCTTCACGGAGCACCCTGGGGAGAGAAAGGAGTGTCTGTGTTTTTTGGGGTTGTTTTATAATGGATGTTCGGGGCTGAGAAGGGAATCCACTCAGTAGTGCCACCAGACCCCTGTCGGTCCGGTTTCCATTGGCATAAATGTTGGAAAATAGTAACCCCTTTTCAATGATGGTGTCCATATTGGCAGTCAGACCTGTGGTTTGTCCGAAAGCAGAAACAACATCGGCCGCCCACCCTTCAAGAATGATCAAGATAATGTTAGGTCGACGCACCGACAAAACTGGCATCCCAGGCTTCTCCGCCCCGACTGAATAGAGAGAATCCAGTTGTTCCGACGCCCATTCCTGGTCAGAGAATAAATAGGGATTACTCTTCTGGTTTTTAGTCAGGCTGAATACCAGATTCCATAATGTATTCACTGCTGCATCATTCAAAAACGGGCGGGAAGAAAAGTAAGCAAAACTCTGATTAATTGGTGCCAGCTGGGTTCCGCCCCTGATCCCAACGAAAAGCAGGAGAAATACGATCGGTATTTTCCAGCCCCGTTTTAACAATACTTTTGGAGAAATACGTCTTTCTCCCCTCGGCACTCCGCTTATGCCACTCACCAGGTGAATGGCCCCATAAAGGCTAAAGCCACAGAAGAGGAAAAAAATCAAAATCAGAATGAGCAGGGGGGAAGAAGACATGGAGGCCCAAGCTTCGGTCGGGTATTGTAAATAAGAGATGGCTGTCGCACCGATTTTTTCACCCCACTGTCGGTAAAGTTCCAGATTAACAACCAAAATAAATGAAAAAACAGGGATAGTTACATAGAAATAAAGTTTCAACAATCGGTCCTTTTCTTTGAGAAATAACACCCTGAAACACCAGTATAAAAAAGGGATTAGGGTCAAATAGCAGGCTGTTGACAGGTCCAGGCGTAAACCGTGGATTAAAACCAAAAAGTAATCCCGAAGCGATACGGCTCCTTGTGAATAAAGATTATAGGTGATAAACAGTAATCGTTCCACAAGGAAAAAGAGCATCCAGAAAACCAGTATCTTGATTAAGAACATCAATTCATTCTGGATTCGCTGTACACCAGAATCATGAATGCTTCGGTAATTATCCAAGGTCTTCATTTAGATGCTTCTAATGGAAAGTTTTCCGATCGGGGAAACAAAAACCCCCGCTTATAATAATTTAAACGGGGGTTCGAGGAATTGTCCAGAAAGCAGTTAGGCTTTAATGACGTAAACTTTCACTTCCTGGTTTAAACCGGTTGTGACCTTCACCGGCACATTGTAAATCCCGAGCGATTTGATGGGTTCTTCCAGAAGAATGGCATGGCGGTCAATTTCGATGCCTTTTTCTTCCAGCGCCTTGTGAATGTCCTGTGAAGTAACGGAGCCAAACAGCCGTTCTTCACCACCGACCTGAACCTCAATCGTCAGTTCAATTTTCTTCAGTTTTTCAATCAGTTCATTGTATGCTTTCAGCTCACGCTGAGCCCGGGCGGCGGCAACGCGCTTCTTTTCTTCAGCGACAGCCAGGTTCCGCTTGGAGGCCCGCAGGGCCAGTCCCCGCGGGAATAAATAATTCCGGGCATACCCCGGCTTAACACCCACAATATCACCGGCCGTGCCCAATGGTTCCACATCTTGGAGCAAAATTACATCCATGGTAATCCCTCTCTGGTTTAAATCTATTAAGTGAGAACGATCAGTTCTCTACGCTGGTATTGGTGAAAGGCATTAAGGCAATATTCCGGGCCTGTTTGATCGCCTTGACTAACTTCCGATGCATTTTGGCACTGGTGCCCGTGACCCGGCGGGGCATGATTTTCCCCTGATCGGTCACAAACCGTCTGAGCAGTTTTACATCTTTGTAGTCAATCTCCGTAATACCGTTTTCTTTAAAATAACAGAATTTCTTCCGTGTCTGAAATGTCATTTTCTTACTCCTGACCTTCTTCTTTCAATGCTTCTTCCGGTGCCTCGGTTTCCTCTTCAGAACCCTCAGATTCCTCCTCCGGACGATCTTCACCTTCATCCGTCGGTTCCACCTGGCTCTCTTCCGGTTTTTTGTCATCTTCCGTTCCCTGGGAAGGCGGTTTCGTTTCTTCCTGAGGCTCCCCTATCGTCTCCTTTTCGGTGTCCTCAAATACCTCCGGCCTGTGTTCCAATCGAACCGTTTGATTCCGCAATACAGCCTTGTTCAGAATCATGTAACGTTCAAAATCCGCCAGACGTGTTACTTTCTCGGTTTCAAACTGCAATAGAACATACGTACCATATTTATGTTTCTGGATTGCATAGGCCAACCGCTTCTTTCCCCAAATGCGGTGATTAATAATTTTAAACCCATAATCCCCAACTTTCTCGGCCACCTCCTGCATCACTTCATTGAGGCGCTCCTGCTCAAAGTTTGGATTTACGATATATAACGACTCATAGTATCTCATTACGTCTCCTTTTAAACTAGGCAAGCAAAGGTGCAATAACCAATGACACCACTGACATAAGCTTGATTAAAATATTCAGGGAGGGACCGGAGGTATCCTTAAACGGATCTCCAACTGTATCTCCGACCACGGCAGCTTTATGGGCATCCGAACCTTTGCCGTAGGTCTGACCATTAATTTCAATTCCCTCTTCAATCATTTTTTTGGCATTGTCCCAGGCAGAGCCGGTGTTGGATTGGAAAATGGCCATAAGCACACCTGTCACTGTAACCCCTGCCAGCAGACCTCCAAGTGTTTCAGCACCGAATATAAACCCTACAACCACCGGTGTTGATATAGCCAGTAAACCTGGGAAAACCATCTCTTTAATGGCAGATTGGGTCGAGATTTCCACACATTTTCCGTACTCCGCCTTCCCGTAAGCAGCATCAAATGTTTTCTGATCTTCACCCGACCACTGTTCACCGTCCCCATACTTGTTCATGACAGCCAGAGCTGCTTTTAATTCAGGAATATTCTTAAACTGCCGGCGCACTTCTTCAATCATGCTCATGGCAGCCCGGCCCACAGCTCCCATAGCCAGGGAGCTGAATAAAAACGGCAGCATTCCCCCAACCAGTAATCCGGCCATTACACGGGGATTGGAAATATCAATCGTCTTGATTCCAGCCTGGACCATAAAAGCGGCGAACAGGGCCAGGGCGGTCAGGGCAGCGGAACCAATTGCAAATCCTTTACCAATGGCAGCAGTCGTATTCCCGACTGCATCCAGTTTGTCTGTCCGGGCGCGGACTTCTGGCGGTAAATCAGCCATTTCAGCGATACCACCGGCATTATCGGAAATGGGACCGTAAGCATCCACCGCCAGCTGGATTCCCGTATTAGCCAGCATTCCCAGCGCAGCCATGGCGATGCCATACAGTCCTGCAAAATGAAAGGCGCCCATAATTCCCGCTGCCAGAATCAAAATCGGGAAGGCTGTGGATTGCATGCCCACGCCCAGCCCTGCAATAATATTGGTAGCAGCACCGGTCAAAGATTGACGAACGATGGAACGGGTGGGGCGGGTGTGCGTTCCGGTGTAGTGTTCTGTAATAGCACCAATCCCAAGACCGGCCACCAGACCAATAACAGTGGCCCAGAAAACCCCCAAACTGGTGTAAACGATGCCATTCAGGGAAAATTCTGCCGGGAGGTAGCGTTGAATCAGGACATAAATAACGGCAATCATAATAATCGAGGATCCAAAATGACCACGGTTCAGGGCTTTTTGAGGATCACCCCCTTCTTTAACCGAGACCATGAATGTCCCCAGGATGGACACGATGATGCCGGAACCAGCAATCATGAGTGGCAGGAACACAAAGTTCAGATCAAATACACCAGTAACCAGAATGCTGGCACCCAATACCATGGAGCCAACAATGGAACCCACATAGGACTCAAATAGATCGGCTCCCATGCCAGCCACATCACCCACATTATCCCCCACATTATCTGCAATTGTAGCCGGATTTAAAGGGTGATCTTCCGGAATTCCTGCCTCCACTTTCCCGACCAGGTCAGCGCCCACATCGGCTGCTTTGGTATAAATACCTCCCCCCACTCTTGCAAACAGAGCAATGGAGGAGGCCCCGAGAGAGAAGCCGGAAATAACGGTTAAAATTTTACCGTAATCCCCGTCAAAATAGGATTGATAAAACATAAACAGAATGCTCAGCCCAAGAACACCCAAACCGACGACCGAGAGGCCCATTACGGAACCACCGGTAAAGGCAATTTTCAAGGCCCCTGCCAGACCGGTGCGGGCAGCGTGGGTTGTCCGATTATTGGAACGCGTTGCGACCCGCATCCCCAGAAAACCAGCCAATCCGGAAGTGAGAGCACCCGTGGTAAAAGAAAGGGCAATGAGGGCACTGGAATCCTCCCGACCGGCGTTGGCAAACCCCAACAGCAGAGCCACGCCAATCACAAAAAAGATTAGGACCCGGTATTCAGCCTTCAAGAAAGCCATGGCACCTTCGGCAATATTTTTCCCAATCAGCTCCATCCGTTCCGTTCCCTGATCCAGCGTACCGATCCAACGCGTTTTCCAGAAAGCAAACAATAATGCCAGTAGTCCGGAAGCAATAACCAACCATTCATTCAGATTCATTTTCAATATCTCCCACTATTCCTTTGGTTCAACGATTAAACGTATTCATCGCTTTTTCAAGTCCATGATCCAGTATATACTCTGCTGCATCGGCGGCCACCTGGACCATCTCATCCGCTAAAACCTGTTCCTGTTTTTTAAAGGGTTTCAGTATATAATCTTCAGCCGGGCGGCGTTTCCCGCTGGCAGCAACACCAAATCGCAACCGGGGGAAATGGGTACTCCCCAATTGGTAAATCACCGATTCCAAACCACGGTGACAGCCATCGCCACCGGTCGGCCGGAGCCTCAGCCGCCCCAATGGTAGGTCCACATCATCCACAACAACCAGAACTTCCTCGAGATCCAGTCCCCATTGCTGTTTGACCGCTTTCACTGCGGTACCACTCCGGTTCATTCCCGTCGTTGGCTTAACCAGAAGAGATTTCTGAACTACCGCTTCCGAATACACAAAATCACCTTTTCCCGGTTTAAACGGTATTTTCCAGCGGCGCGCCAGTTCATCCACGACCCAGAAACCGGCATTGTGTTTTGTATTGGCATAGCGTGGTTCAGGATTACCCAGTCCAATGAA
>CAZIIM010000011.1:15258-27092 GCA_964539305.1 uncultured bacterium
ACAGCCAGGTTCACATTTTCCTGACCGTGGTAATAAAAATTGGCAGGTATTTTCCCAACCCGGCGGAGTGCCTTGGCAGCGCCGGTTCCGGAATCATTTCGCTCTTCTACTTCAAGTTTAAAATAGGACATAGTTGCTTCCTCATTAAAATTCGAACAGTGCGCTCACAGATCGGCCTTCGTAGACGCGCTTAATGGCTTCACCAAAGACATTGGCCACTGTCACAATCTCCATTTTATCTAGTCTCTTCTCTTCGGGGATTGACACTGTGTCAGTGACAATCAATTTTTTTATGACTGAACTTTTTAACCGCTCCACCGCCGGGTCAGAAAGAATGGCGTGGGTTGCGGCTGCAATAACACTGCGGGCTCCGTTCTCCATCGCCGCTTCCGCTGCATTGACGGTGGTCCCCGCCGTATCAATCATATCGTCAATAATCAGAACATCCTTATCCTTCAGTTTTCCAATCAGGTGCATCACCTCTGCCTCGTTGGGGGCATAGCGCCGTTTGTCAATTAATGCAAAGTGCATTCCCAACCGTTTAGCATAGGCCTGACTCATTCGGGTTGATCCCACATCAGGAGCCAGGACAACTGTTTCTTCCGGGTTTAAATCCTGTCTCATCAGAGCATCGATCAGTACCATTCGACTGTATAAATGGTCAAACGGAATGGTGGCAAATCCCTGGATCTGGGTGGAGTGGAGATCCATGGTAATAATCCGATCAGCACCGGAAGCAGTGAATAAGTCCACCATCACCCGTGACGAAATGGGAACCCGGGGGGTATCTTTCCTGTCCTGGCGCCCATAGCCAAAATAGGGGACCACGGCGGTAACCGTATTGGCAGAGGCTCTGACCGCTGCATCCAGGATTAAAACCAATTCAAGAATATTTTCTGCCGGGCTGTTTGTGGGCTGAATAATAAAAACATCACAACCGCGAATGTTTTCTTCAAATTTTACCCACAGCTCGCCATCGGCGAAATTGGTTATGGTCAACGGCCCCAAATCCAGGTCCAGAAAACCCGCGATTCTCTCAGCCAGTTCCGGATTACTCCGGCCTGTGAATATCCTTAGACTTGTATGTTTCATAATTTTCTGGCTGGGGTGCAGGGACTCGAACCCCGACTGCTGGAACCAAAATCCAGTGTCCTACCGTTAGACGACACCCCAGGATGAACAGGTGATCTCGGCATGGGGAGGTTAGGTTACAAGTTGGTGGGTCGTGCCAGAATGGTTTTGTAGTGAGGTTTAAATGCTGACTCTGCCTTCCGAGCGGAGGCTTCATCGTCAAAAATCCCAAACACAGTCGAGCCGCTGCCCGACAGACTGGCAAATCCCGCACCAGAATCGAGCAATGTCTGCTTGATGGTGCCAATCTCCGGATATGCTGGAATCACAATATCTTCAAAATCATTTTTAAAAATCTTCAACGAAGGCATTTCCCCGTTGAAAAAGCCCGCAAAATTAGCCATTTGCCCGGAGGTCTCCAACGTATTTCTCACCCTACTGTAAGCCCAGCGGGTTGAAATGGAAAAGGATGGGATTACAAGAAGAAAAAAACCCTTCACAGCCTGATCCAGGGGAGTAAGCTTGTCTCCAATTCCCGATCCAGCCTGGGTTCCCCCTTTTAAAAAAAAGGGGACGTCTGCCCCGATCTCCAACCCCATGGTGGTCAATTCCTCATCGGAACAACCCAGTTCAAATAAGGTATTCAGTGTTTTCAGTGTACTGGCAGCATTGGCTGACCCACCTCCCAATCCAGCACCAACAGGGACACGTTTCTCAAGCATTATAGAGGCTCCTCCCATCCGGGGATAGCGTGCTTTCAAACGCTGATAAGCCTGGCAGATGGTGTTGGTACCATTAGCAGGAATCCAATCCACATTGACGGCAATTCCACAGCCAGCATTCCCCTCACTAAAAATGAGTTTATCCCCGAAATCCAGTTCCTGGAAAATGGTTTCAATGTTGTGGTACCCATCAGGGCGAGCGTTCAGGATCCGGAGGCCAATATTTACCTTTGAATAGGATTGTGTTTCGAAGCCATTCATTGGCCGGAAACAAGGGTACATATCGCCTGGGCAGCGATTCCCGCCCCACTCCCAATAAATCCCAACCGGTCTGTTGTTGTGGCTTTTACGGAAACATCTGCTTCATCCATCTGCAGATTATAGGCAACCTGGTAACGCATCTGGGGTATGTATTTTTTCAGGATTGGCTGCTGGAGAATAACAATGGAATCGATATTAATAATATCAAAATGGGCTTCCTGTAATTTTTCGTTCACAACGGTCAGAAAGTGACGGCTATCGGCACCAGCCCACTCATCACTATCGCTGGGGAAAAGAAGGCCAATATCGCCAAGACCGGCAGCCCCCAACAGGGCATCCACCACCGCATGAATTAATACATCCCCGTCGGAATGACCCACCGCACCCATTTCAGCCGGGATTTCCACACCGCCGATGACGAGCTTTCTGCCCTTTTCAAGAGCATGAACATCGAAACCAATGCCCGTTCGGAGGTCATTCATGGGGACGATCATTTTTCAAATGGAGACGCCCGTTAAAGATTGCTTCCGCCAGTTGCCAGTCTTCGGGTGTGGTAATTTTCAGATTATACGGCGAGCCCATGACAATACCCACCTGGTAACCAATCCGTTCCAGCAGGGCAGCTTCATCAGTCCCTTGGAGTTTCTCTTTATGGGCAATGTCCATGGCCTCTTTCAAAGGGCCCGGTGAAAATACCTGGGGTGTCTGGGCCTGCCAAATGCTGCTGCGATCCAGGGTACCAATCGCCTGATCCCCCATCACCTGTTTCAATGTGTCCCGGGAAGGAATAGCTACCACCACACCATCATGGTTTTCACAGGCGTTCACCGCGTCCTTAATCAATTCCCCGGTCACAAAAGGTCGCACGCCGTCATGGATACATATTAAATCTGCCTGTGAACTCACAACCTGCATACCGGCGTAAACCGAATCCTGCCGGTGGGCACCACCCTGAACCACTTTCAAGGATTTTGTTGATATCAGGGATTTTAACTCCCGTTCCATTCGCGAAACGTCATCTGTGTGTACTACAACAATAATTTCGGTGATAAAATCCAGTTCAGTAAAGGGTTGAATGGCATAAAACAATAATGGACGTTTCCCCAACAGTCTGAACTGTTTCTTTTCCCCAAATCGGGAGCCGGTACCAGCCGCAACAATGATGGCAGAAACATTCACAATCAAGAATACCTCTATTAATACTATCCGTTAATTGGGCTTTTTAGAGGATGAGCATAGCGTCGCCATAACTGAGGAACCGGTAATTGTTTTTCTTCGCTTCTCGGTACGCTTTCATAATCAATTCACGCGTCGCAAAAGCGGATACCATCATGATTAACGTACTTTTAGGCTGGTGAAAATTGGTGATCATGGCATCCACCATTTTAAAATCATAGGGAGGATAAATAAATTTATCCGTCCAGCCCCGTTTGGGAGAAACCTGAAAACCGGAGACGACAATGGTTTCCAGTGCTCTTACGGTGGAGGTTCCAACAGCAATCACTTTTCGCCGTTTCCGCTTGGCCTCGTTAATAGCCAGCGCCGCCTTGGGGGAAACCTCAAAATATTCAGAATCCATTTGATGGCGGTTCAAATCCTCCACTTGAACCGGTCGGAAAGTTCCCAAACCAATATGGAGGGTGGCATACTCAATTTTAGCCCCCCTGTCCCGGATTTTTTTGAGCAATCCCTCCGTGAAATGCAGGCCAGCGGTGGGAGCCGCAACAGCGCCTCGAATATCAGCAAAGACAGTCTGGTACCGCTTTTTGTCACTGGGTTTGGATTCCCGTTTAATATAGGGAGGGAGGGGTGAAATGCCTATCCGGTCAATGACCTCATAAATATTTTCGCCTTCAAATTCAAACCGCACTACCCGGCCGCCGGAAATGGTATTATCAATCACATCGCAGTGGACTTTCTTGGTGAACATCAACTTGTTACCGATCCGCACTTTCCTGGCAGGACGGACCATGACCTCCCACAAGTTGTTTTCCAATTCCCGCAGGAGGAATACTTCTACCCGGGCGTCGGTCCGATCTTTTGTCGCATACAAACGGGCAGGGAATACTTTCGTATTATTCAAAATGAGAAGATCATTTTTTCGTACATACTCCGGGAGATTGTAGAACATCCGATGTTCAATTTCTCCCGTATCCCGGTGCAACACCATCAATTTGGAATGATCCCGTCGTTGAGCCGGGTACTGTGCAATGTATTTTTCCGGTAATGGATAATCAAAATCAGTCAGTTTGAACTTTGGTTTTTTATTAATCATTCAAATAACCTTTGCTGTTTCTTGGAAATGGTTCGTCCTAATAGTTTGTAAGCCCGTTCCTGGGCGATTCTCCCCCTGGGCGTTCGTTGAATAAAGCCTTCTTTAATTAAAAAGGGTTCGTACACGTCTTCAATCGTGGTGGCATCCTCTCCAATGGCCACTGCCAGAGAGTTTACACCTACGGGACCTCCATTGAATTTATCGATCAGGGAGGAGAGAATTGCCCGATCCATATCATCCAGCCCAATTTCATCGATTCCCAGGGCGGTGAGGGAGGCCTTCGCCACCGTTTCATTAATAATGCCATCCGCTTTCACCTGGGCGTAATCGCGGGTTCGTCGCAGAATCCGGTTGGCAATCCGAGGAGTGCCCCGGGCACGACGGGCGATTTCCAGGCTGCCGGCTTCATCAATCTGGACTTCCAAGATTTCTGCCGACCGCTTCACGATTTCGAGCAAATCCTGGGGATCATAATAATCCACCCTCAGGACGACACCGAAACGGTCCCGCAGCGGGGAAGTGAGGTTTCCCAAACGGGTGGTGGCTCCGACCAGCGTAAAGGGTTCAAGGTTTAACTGAACACTCCTGGCGCTGGGTCCCTTATCAATCATGATCTCAATCCGGTAATCCTCCATGGCTGAGTAAAGATATTCCTCCACCACCGAATTGATTCGGTGAATTTCATCCACAAAAAACACATCCCGGCCCTGAAGATTTGTCAAAACACCGGCTAAATCACCGGCCCGCTCCAGAACGGGTCCCGACGTTTGTTTCAGGCCAACCCCCAATTCCCGGGCAATAATATTTGCCAAGGTTGTTTTCCCCAACCCGGGAGGACCGAATAACAATACATGATCCAACGCCTCGTTTCGTTTTTGAGCCGCCTGGATATAAAGCTTCAAAGCATCCACCACATCCTGTTGACCAATAAACTCATCCATTTTGCCGGGACGAAGAGATTTCTCTGCCACAAGGTCTTCTTCGAAGGGTTTGGGATTGGTAATATGGATTTCGGTCATGGATCAAGCTCAATTATAGTGAAAATGTGCATTTTCGAGTTCAGAAGGTACAAAAATGAATCAGGGGTCGCCAATAACAGAAAGTAAATCAACTTTTACGACTAGCCGGAATCAAAATTAATGTTGTTTTCTGATCAGGAATTTATTCCGGGACCAGTTCACGAAGCCGGCGCAACCGTTGTTCCCGATCCCTGGCAAATCGCACAATGCCGTTCCAGACGCTTTCCGGGTCCAGATGGGCTTCCGCTACGATCTCGTCTACCGAACCTCCGGTCCTCCAGCGATTATCCCAATCGGAAGAAAGGGAATACGCCTCTACCAGGCGATTAGCAATCCAATGGTACATTAACCGCAAGGCGGTGTTGGTAATGGCCATGGCATCATTCCATTCCTCCGGGCGGATTATTTTCTGCTGATATTCCCGAGGTTGGCGACGGAACAATTCCCAGGAAATGGCCGAAACTATTTTTACGTTTGGACCACTCTTTTTCAGACGGGGTAAAATAGAAACCAGGGAATTGGTTGTGCTGGTCCCCCGAACAATTACAATACCTTCCTTGGGTCGGTCTGGGTCATAGTCCCGGATTAAATAGGCACCTTTGGCTGCGTCAAGGTGGGAGGCCATCCCCAGCGCTGTCCGGTCAGGGATTTCAACTGGCGGCCGTGTAAGGTGAAGCACAATTACGGGTATTTCTGTTGCCAGGGCGGCCGCCAGGGCAGGAGCCACTTCATTGTGCTCATAGGGATGAAGATTAATAATCTGCCCCGCCGGGAACAATTGGGTAACACCGGGTGCAAAAATTCCAAAATGAGTTCGACTGTCTTCCGCCGTTTCCGGTCCCGAGTGCCCTGCGACCCAAATCAGTTTTCCAACCTTAAAATCACTGTCCTGTGCAATCTGACTGAATAGCCGGATGGGGCCATATTTCAAATAACTAAAGGAGCCATAGGTACTCATGGCTCCGAAGAAACCGTTAAACTCCTTGTAAACATCACGATTAAAATTCACCGTGGCCAGCCCTGCCAGCATGCCCGCATTGGTAAACTCGGTGATCCCCTGAGGCATGAGGGGACTGTCCGGATTGGTATTCCGGTCGTAGAACCCCAGATCGGGGGATCCGTCCCATCCTTTGGCAAATCCGGAAATATTGGTCGAATCTGCCAGGTCTGCGCTCATGGCAATGACCAGGGGACGACCACATTGCTTCAGGGCGGTCGTATTAATGTAACTGGCATATTTGGAAAACCCCAACCGGTTCGGCACCTTGCTGCCGGGTTTGGCGAACAGTGTTTCAGGTAACGCTTCAGGTGAGAACAAGGTATTTATTTTGATGGGGTTCTTTTCACGGATTCGGCAGGTGGAGATTTCATCGGGCACGGAATCTCCCAACGTCACCAATGTTTCCGCCAGATAATCCACAAGTTCCTGGTTATTCCTCAATACCGAAAAAACAGTTTTAAAATAGGAACGCGCCTGAGCAACCTGACCTTCGTGATTCTCAGCTGCCGGTTCTCCAAAGCCCTCAAAATCCACGTTGTATTTTTCAGCGAAATCAGCCTTTGTTTTCCAGAACAGATCGGAATTGCGCTTATGGGCAGCCCCATGACTTTTATTGTCATACACATAATAGCCACGCCCTTTACGCATTCGGGCATAGAGAACTTTCGGCTGGTCAGGCCGGGCGTTTCCCACCAGAAGACGGTAATAAGCCTGGGTCAGTGAATCCCAATCTTCCCCTTCCATGGTTCCTTCCACATGCCAGCCGTGAGATCCAAACCAGTCTTCCGGGGTGCCATACATAACAGAACTGAAGGGGCGATCATCAATTCCATAATCATTCCAATCCAGGAAATAAACCAGATTTCCCAGACCAAGCCCATAGGCGGAATTCATGGTTTCATGTATCGCTCCAGCTGTAAAACCACCTTCCCCTTCAAAGGCAAAAACTTTCACATCCGGCACTTTTGCCAGTTTCAAAGCCAAGGCTTCCCCGGCGGCGGCGGGGGAACCATGACCACTCGGCCCGGTATTGAATTTAAAGAACAGCGTTTTCCCTTCCATTTCAGCGTGTCCAGGCAATCCTCCACTCCGGCGCAGTTGTAGTAAATCTTCCCAAACCAGCTGATATTTTTCCCCCCGAAAATGCTGATAGCGCGAATCTTGTGTCTGTTCATATTTAATCCTCAGGGCCTCATTCAATACAGCCAGGGTTGCATATACCATGGGGTTGGCGTGACCCGCCACCAACACAAAGCGATCTGCAAACCGTTTGCCCGCCTCCCGGATATCCCAGCGCATGGCCCCGGATAGAAGCGTTACTACCATACCCGGAACCTTGGATCGGGATCCTCCCGGATGACCGCTCTGACGCAGGTTCAACATAATGTCAATACATTGATCAATCATATCCCTGGTGATTTCCCAGTAGGGATACACTTGCCTTAATTCAGCAGGATTTTTCATTGTAATACTTCCTTACACATTCCCATTTAAAACCTGTTTTAAAAACTTCCCCGTATGGGATTTTTTCTCTCGAATCAAATCTTCAGGAACCCCCGTGAAAATAACCGAGCCGCCGTCATCGCCACCTTCAGGGCCCAGATCAACAATCCAGTCAGCGGATTTAATTACGTCCAGATTATGTTCAATTACGACAACTGTATTCCCCCGGTCCACCAGGCGCTGCAACACAGCTAACAGCATTTTTACATCTTCAAAGTGTAACCCGGTGGTTGGTTCATCCAGAATGTAAAAGGTACTGTCTTTCCCAACACGGGAAAGTTCAGTGGCCAGCTTTACCCGCTGGGCTTCACCACCGGAAAGAGTAGTGGCCTGCTGGCCCAACCGAATATAACCCAGACCCACCTCCTGGAGAGTCGTAAGCCGCTTTTTGATCTGGGGGATATTTCTGAAAAACTCCAGGGCGACATTGACGGACATGCTCAAGACTTCGGCGATCGTTTTTCCTTTGTACTTAATCTCCAGTGTTTCCCGGTTATATCGCGCCCCTTTACAAACTTCACAGGTTACATACACATCCGGTAAAAAATTCATTTCGATTTTAATGATTCCATCCCCTTCACAGGCCTCACACCGGCCTCCTTTAACATTGAAGGAAAAACGACCGGGTTTGTAGCCCCGAATCTTGGATTCCGGCAACTGGGAAAAGAGCTCCCGGATAAAAGTAAAGACACCGGTATAGGTTGCTGGATTAGATCGTGGCGTACGGCCGATCGGCTTTTGATTAATTTCAATGACCTTATCCAGGTACTGCAGCCCGTCAATACTGTCATGGGGTAAAGGGTAAGCCCGGGTCCGGTTCAATTCCCGGGCCAGGAGAGGATAAAGCGTTTCGTTAATCAAGGTACTTTTCCCACTCCCCGATACACCCGTAACCACAATCAGCTTTCCCAATGGAAACGATACATCGATTGATTTCAGGTTGTTTCCCCGGGCACCGGTCAATGTAAGGGTCCGGCCGTTTCCGTTCCGTCTGATTCTGGGAACGGGGATTTTTCTCTTCCCCGAAAGATACAGCCCCGTGAGAGATTTTTCATGTTTAACAATGCTCTGGGGTTTCCCTGAAAAAATAATTTCCCCGCCATGTTCTCCGGCTCCCGGCCCCAGATCAATAATCTGATCTGCCGCCTGCATGGTCTCCCGATCATGCTCAACCACGACGATGGAATTCCCCAGGTCACGCAGCTTTTTCAGCGTATTCAGTAAACGGCTGTTATCCCTCGGGTGAAGACCAATGGAGGGTTCGTCCAGAATATACAGGACTCCCACCAATTGGGACCCAATCTGGGTTGCGAGGTGAATCCGTTGTGCCTCTCCTCCTGAAAGGGTGGCAGCCGGTCGATCAAGCGTTAAATAATCCAACCCCACGTCCACCAAAAAATTGAGCCGTTCCGCAATTTCCTTTAATATCTGACCAGCGATGATGGAGTCGGTCGTCCCTAATTCAAGATCCCTGAAAAACTGCAGACAGCGTTTAATTGAGTAGGAGGAAATTTCTCCCAAACCGACGCCTCCAACCGTTACGGCCCTGCTTTCCTTTTTCAGCCGGACACCATTACACTCGGGACAGGGTCGCATACTCATGAATTGCTCAATCCAGGCCCGGATATGATTGGATTTCGTCTGGCGGTAGCGGCGCATCAAATTGGGGATGGAACCCTCCCAACCGCCTTCATAGGTGCCAGTCCAGCGTTCGGAAGAATAGTGCATCTTCAGTTTCTCCGACCCGGTACCGTAGAGGAGGATCTCCCGTACTTGTGGATTTAACTTCATCCACGGGGTTGTAAAATTGAAACCATAGTGACGCGCCAGACTTTTTAAAACGCTGCCATACCAGTTCCCTCGCGGTTGTTCCCCTAAGGGGGCAATGGCACCCTGAATAATAGACTTGGTTTTATCAGGGACAACTAATTCGGGGTCAATTTCCATCTGAGCCCCCAGACCATCACAATGGGGACAAGCGCCATAGGGAGAATTAAAAGAAAACATTCTGGGAGCCAGCTCCTCCATGGAGACTTCACAGTGAGGGCAGGCAAAATGTTCACTGAAGAGATGATCAGTATCCGGTAATTCATGAATAATGATCATTCCCGAACCAATCTTCAACGCCAGTTCAATCGATTCGGTAAGCCGCTCATGGTAGTCACCAGCCAATACTAAGCGGTCCACAACCACTTCAATCGAATGAACCCTGTTCTTTTCCAGCTTGGTCAGTTTTTCCAGCGGGCGAATTTTTCCATCCACCCGAACCCGAATGAAACCCTCACGACGTATTTCATCAAATACGCCTTTATGTTCCCCTTTCCGGCCCCGAACTACCGGTGCCAAAACGTAAATTTTAGCATCTACACCGAACTTGGAGACCGTGTCGACAATTTGCTGAACCGTCTGGCGCTGGATTGGTCGACCACAGATCCAGCAATGGGGCTTCCCTACATGAGCGAATAAAAGTCTTAAATAATCATGAATTTCGGTGACCGTTCCCACCGTTGAACGGGGATTGCGAATGCTCGACTTCTGTTCGATGGAGATTGCTGGAGACAGACCTTCAATATAATCCATGTCCGGCTTTTCCATCAGACCCAGAAACTGGCGGGCGTAGGAAGAGAGGGATTCCACATACCGACGCTGACCTTCGGCATAAATGGTGTCGAAAGCGAGCGAACTTTTCCCAGAACCTGACAAACCGGTAATTACCACCAGCTTATTGCGTTCTATCTCGACGTCGATATTTTTCAGGTTGTGCTGACGCGCACCTTTTATAATGATTTTATCTACTGGATTTGGCATAAACTGTACAAATGGATTACGTATTTTTACCGGGGAACTGACCGTCCCGGAATTTACAACCTTCATAAACGGCATCAAAAAACCATTTACAATTACCTTAGTAACCTGGTTCATATCAGCCCGGGGAACCCTTTTTGGTCAATTATCGTAAAAACGTTTCCGAAACAGAATTGGAGTTCTAATACAAACCAGCTACATTTAAGCCATGAAAAATCTGAAGAATCGCGTATTAATTTCAATGCCCCATATGCAGGACCCTTATTTTGCCCGCTCCGTAGTTTTTATGTGTGAACACAATACCGATGGAGCCATGGGTCTTATTATAAATAAACCCTTCGACCGACCGGAGCTGAAACAGCTTTTCGCTAACTTTTTCAAAGATGATGATCACCTTTTAAAGATCGTACCCCGGGTCCACTTTGGAGGACCCATCATGGTGGAGCGGGGCATTGTTTTACACAGCAGCGAATATCAAAACAGCGATTCCATCAAAATTTCCAACGATTTCTTTCTGACGAACAGTAAAACGATTCTCACCGACATTGCCCGGGACAAAGGTCCGGAACATTACCGTCTTTTTCTGGGGCACGCCGGTTGGTCCCCGGGTCAACTGGAGCGGGAGATTGAAAACGGCGACTGGTTGCTTCAGGAAACATCTCCGGATTTCGTATTCCAGATGCCGGAGCGTCAGATGTGGAAAGCAGCGGCTCAGTCCTTTGGTATTGACCTGAGTCATTTCACCGGATTGGGAGGTCAGGCTTAACACCTAAGATGCAGCGTTGGTTTAATTTTATCCCCCGTTTATTACTCATTCTGATCTTCCTGGCTTTTAATGCCTGCAGCCTGTTTGAGGATGGAAAACAGAACCAGGTTCCACCGCGCGACCTCACACCTGTAGAAAAAGAACTGGTAACCTCAGCCAACAGGTTTGGTTTCAATCTTTTTCATTCGTTAAGCCAGTCGGACAGCACTGGAAATATCTTTATTTCACCTCTTTCCGTATCCATGGCATTGGGAATGGTTCTAAACGGAGCAGTTGATTCCACCTATACAGCCATCCAGAATACTTTGGGGTTTGAAGGGCTAACTGAAACGGAAATTAACGAGTCTTATCAGAGCCTGATTAAGTTGCTTACCAATCTGGACACTCATATTGATATCTCCATCGCCAATTC
>CAZIIM010000011.1:27192-33246 GCA_964539305.1 uncultured bacterium
AATATGACCGTATTGGATATTCCCTACAGCGATTCGCTGTACTCCATGACTATTCTCATCCCTGAGGGAGACCCCTCCCTGGAAACTGTAATCGGGGATATTTATCAAGGATTCTGGGATCAATGGATTGGGCAGCTTTCTCCCCATGTTATCCAATTACAACTCCCGAAATTTGAAATCGATTATGGAAAAAAATTGAACGATATTTTATCCAGTCTTGGAATGGCCATCGCCTTTGATCCGGTACAGGCGGATTTGTCCAGAATCGCTGACGTGTCAGAAAACATCTTTATCAGCGAGGTTCAACATAAAACCTACTTAAAAGTGGATGAAGAAGGAACGACCGCAGCGGCAGTAACATTAGTCGGGGCCGGGACGACTTCCGTGCCTCCAAGGATTATTGTAAATCACCCCTTTATTGTTGCGATCCGGGAAAATCACTCCGGTACAATCCTCTTTATCGGCAGAATTACTACCCTCTAATCTCATAGTTCACTGGGAACCTGCCGGGCGGTCGTCTTAACTTTTATCCCATGAAAAAATATCTTCCCGCCCTGGCTGTTATCCTGGCAGCGTTTCTGTGGAGTCTGGATGGATTCCTCCGGCAGCGTCTGTTTTCTCTCTCTTCCTTCACATTGATCACCCTGGAACATGTACTGGGCGCTGTCATCTTTTTCCCGCTCCTGGTTAAAGGTTGGAAAGAGATCCAGACGATGAACCAGAGACATTGGGTCTCCGTCCTGTGGATTAGCATCTGTGGCGGGATTCTGGGAACTTTCTTTTACACCAAAGCCCTGAGTTACGTGAATTACATTGATTTATCCGTTGTGGTCCTTTTGCAGAAATTCCAGCCCCTGTTCGCCATCGCCCTGGCAGCAGTTATTTTAAAAGAACCGATCACCAAACGGTTTTTCAGCTTGGCCCTCAGCGCCATTCTGGGAGGCTATCTCATCACATTCGGGACCCAATCCATTTCTGACTGGGACGACCACACCCTGATTGCAGCCCTTCTCGCTATTCTGGCTGCTTTCAGTTGGGGAAGTTCCACCGTCCTGGGGAAGCATGCCCTTCGGAGACTCTCTTTCCCCACAATAACAGCATTACGGCTGGTGATCACCGCTGCCTTAACCACATTCATTCTTCTCTCCACCGGAAGGGCAGAAACGGTAATGTTAATCACTCACATTCAATGGGGCTACCTTCTGCTCATTGTTTTTTCCACCGGTTCCGTGGCCCTGTTTTTCTATTACTACGGCCTGAAACATTTACCTGCTTCCCACACCACCATTTATGAATTATTCTGGCCCCTGTCGGCCGTAGCGCTGGACTGGTTCGTTCGAGGCCGCACACTTCAGCCCGTTCAATGGTTCGGCATGATCCTGTTGTTGGGATCCATTATTCTGCTCACTCAGGAAAATTCAGGGACCCGTGGCAAGATTAAGTCTCAGTGACCATCGCCATAATCTGATCCTGAACGTTCTTCATGAATCCACCTGGGGATTTGGCGTTGCTTTCCACGACGTATCCACTATTCTACCCCTCTTTCTGGCACAGCTGGGAGCCCCGGTTGGGATTGTAGGATCACTGGCAGGTCTGTTTGCAATTCTGTTTGCGATCCCCCAACTCACCTCCGCCTTATTGGGACGGAATATCCGTAATATCAAACTGGCTACCATTACTGTCCACACTTTGGCTTGGCCCCCCATTTTTATTGCAGGTTTCACCTTCGCTTTTCTGACCCCCACGGGTCAATGGGCCTGGTTGTTTTATTACATCTGCTTCATCCTGTACGGACTGGCAATTGGATTCATTATCCCGATTTGGGCAAATTTCATCGGCCATGTAACCCGCAAAGATAACCGCGGTACTTTCCTCGGAATCTCTTTCATGGGCAACAGCGTTGGGGGGTTCATCGGTGGTTTGATCGCCAAACAATTACTCTCCAGTGACCTGCCTTTCCCCCGGAATTTTGGATTTGGATTCCTGATCACTTTCCTGGCAATCGTTATCGGAACCCTGATCTTCTTTGGCTACCGGGTCAGCCCCCCTAAAGAAACACAACCGCACCGGACTATAAAGGCTTTTTTACACGAAACGCTTCAGATAATAAAAACACACCACAATTTCAGACGGTATTTGTACAGCCGGATGCTGCTCATTGCCCAGCTTCCGGCAGTAAGCCTCTACGCTGTTCACGCACACAATACATTCCATTTTGCCATCAGCGATGCGGGCCTCTTGACCGCAACCAAAGTGGTGGCATTTGGCTTTGGTAGTTTCATGGGAGGGAAAATCGGGGATCGTTTTGGACACAAGACTGCCGTGATCTTTTCATTCACCTGCCATCTTCTGGCACTGACGACCGCCTTATTGGCCCAGTCCATGGTCTGGGTATATTCCATCTTTGTTTTCCTGGGGATTGCCAGTGGAGCCTTCATGCCGGCCTCCATGTCCCTTGTTTACAGCTTTGCCGGTGTTAAGGGCGATAACCAGATTTACATGGCTTTAATCGACACCATTTTAGCCCCATTCACTTTAATTGCTATTGTGCTCAGCGGAGTATTGGGTACGGCTCTTGGGGTAACGCTGGTCTTCAAAATTGTTGGTATTTTCCTGATTATCGGACTGCTCATGTTAATATTCAGGGTCCGTGACCCGGAATTACTCTCTAATTAACCGTGTTGAATCATTCTCACCTTTTTACTTGCATTTGGATAAGGTCAATTCGCAATTTTCATCCGAGGAAGTGATGAAATTTATCCCTACCAGAATTCTCATTATTGGTATGATCCTGCTATTGGCAGTTGCCTGCCGGGATGATCCCCAACGCCATTTAAAGCTGGGGCAGTGGTATGCCCAGAAAGGATTAGTTGAAGAAGCCATCCTGGAATTTCACGAAGTAACCCGCCTCTATCCTGAGAACCCCACATCGTTGAGTCGGGAAGATTACCAAACCCTGAGTCGGGCGCACTATAATCTATCCCTGATGTATTCTAAAAAAGGCTGGTGGGATTATGCTCTCAAGGAGGCCGAGACCTGCTTCCAGATGCAGCCGACTAAAGATTACTTTGATCTACTGACATTGATTAAAAACAGGGCTACACTGGAAGAAGACAACACCGGTTCCTGAGGCGGATTTGCCGACGACGCTGAGTCGTGCGGTCCACCATTATTCTGTATCGTTCTTTAAAACTTAAATTGTACCGGAGCGGTGTTCCCCGCCGTCACAATACACAATCGAGCAATTAATGAAATCCGCTTCCGGCCGAAGCAGCATACGTACTGTATTCGCCACATCTTCCGGTGTGGTGGTACGTCCCATGGGATTCCGGGCCTTGGTATGTTCTACCCATTCTTCCCAGCGATCGGTGATTTTTGTTAATGCTCGGGTGGGAGTAACCCCGGCCTGGATGGCATTCGCTGTAATCCCATAACGCCCCAGTTCCCAACCAATCTGCCTCAAGATGGCCTCCATGGCCACCTTGGCCACGCTCACCGGGCCGTACCCCTCCATAACGAGGTAATTCCCTTCGCTGGTGAGACCTAGTACACGGGAACCTTTTCCCAAAAGGTCAGCGGCAAACAGTTTCTGGGTCCAGTATAAGAGGGAGGTCCCCATCACGTGGATGGTCATTTCCATCTGCTTCTGGGTAACCGGTTTTTCACCAAAAAAGTTAGTGGTCGTTCCAAATGCAATGGAGTGGAGCAGCAGTTTCAGTGGCCGGCCTTCTGTAAGGTCCTTAATCATGGGGATAAATTTATCCATGGTCTCCACCGAAGCGGCATTGGTGTTAAAAAAGTGCGTCCGGCCGTTATTCATTCTCCCTAATTCTTCCTTGAATTCCTCAGCCTGACGGCGAATGTCTCCCCGGTCAAAATGGAAACCAATGATTCCGTAGCCTTCCTGGGCCAGGCGTTTGGCTGTGGCACCACCGTGACCGGTCGAACAACCTAGAATTAATACCCAATCTTTCATAATCCGTTCCTTAAGTGAGCGCCAATATAATAATCCCACAGTCGTTGAAAAAGTTCAGAATCCCTGCCACCATCATCCAGTTGAACTATGCCGGTCATCTCCAGTTGTCACTTGAAAACAGTCCCATGGTTTATCAATAACTCTTGATTATTTTTATTAATCACTTTTAATTACCACTGTCTTGTTAAATTTGCGGATGGGAATTTCCGGCCATACGGCGGAATTCATCCCAAATGATTTGAAACAGTTTTAAAACAAAATGAAATCAAAATTTTCAAAAAAAGATTTACTTAACATCGCCAAAGGGAAGGTTTTTGGCCCGGACGAGGGGAAATTGCCGCTGCCACCCATGTTAATGGTGGACCGTATTTTAAAGATATCTAAAAAGGGGGGTAAATATGGCAAGGGCATTATTGAAGCAGAGCTGAATATTCAACCCGAGAACTGGTTTTTTCACTGCCACTTTAAAGGCGATCCGGTAATGCCGGGATGTCTGGGGCTGGATGGATTCTGGCAGTTGATTGGATTTTTTCTCTCCTGGATTGGCGGTAAGGGGAAAGGCCGTGCATTAGGCTGCGGGAGCGTGAAATTCAAGGGCCAAGTTCGTCCCTACCATGAAAAAGTCATTTATCATCTGGATATTAAAAAACTAATCACCAAGCCTGTTTACATGGCCTGGGCGGATGCCATTTTAAAGGTAGAGGAAAAAATCATTTATATCGCTGAAAATCTGCAGGTGGGATTGTTTACCAACCTGAAATGGGATTTCGGCGACGATCCTGCCCTGGATCCGTTTTAGGTCCCAGATTTATCCATCTTTAATTAATTCAACGAACTGAAACAATAATCCCATGGCTTTTCAGTGCGGCATCGTCGGCCTACCCAACGTCGGTAAATCCACCATTTTTAATGCTCTCACCAATGCCTCCGTCCCGGCGGAAAACTATCCTTTTTGTACCATCGAACCCCATGTGGGAATCGTCCCCCTTCCCGATCTACGACTGAAAGAACTGGAGAAAATATTTCACCCTGAAGTCGTTACTCCTGCGACAGTCGAGTTTACGGATATTGCGGGACTGGTCAGAAATGCCAGTAAAGGGGAAGGCTTGGGGAATCAGTTTTTAGGCCAAATCCGCCAGGTTACAGCAATCATTCATGTGGTCCGTTGTTTTGAAGATGACAATATTCCCCACGTGGAAGGAAATGTAGATCCGGTTCGGGATGCGGAGCTGGTAACGACGGAATTACTCATGGCAGATCTGGACACTCTGGAAAAACGCCTGAAAAAAGTGTCCAAGGCCAGTACCAGTTTGGATAAAAAAAACCGCCAGAAGTTAGAAACCTTAGAACAACTACAGCAACATCTGGACTCCGGCCAGATGGCACGCACCTTTCAGACGAATCCAAAAACGTTGCCACTTATCAGAAGCCTATTTCTCCTGACACGAAAACCCATTTTATATGTAGCCAATGTTGACGAGGATGAAATTACCCAAACCCACAGGAGCAAGCATGTACAACGGTTGTTTGATCACGCTGAAAAGGAAGGAAATCTGGCTATTCGCTTGTGCGGGAAGCTGGAACACGAAATTTCACGTCTTCCTGAAGATGAGAAAGAACTTTTTCTAACCGAGTATAACTTGCCCGAACCCGGCCTGAATAAACTCATTCATGCCGGGTTTAAGCTCTTGGGCCTGGAAACCTTTTTCACTGGCGGACCCAAGGAAGTGCGGGCATGGACCATCCGGGTAGGGACAACCGCCCCGGAAGCAGCGGGTGAAATTCACAGTGATTTCCAACGCGGCTTTATTAAGGCAGAAGTTTACAAATACGACGATTTAATCCGACTAGGGTCCGAGAAAGCGGTGAAGGAAGCGGGGTTGGTACAACTCCAAGGTAAAGATTACCTTGTGCAAGATGGAGATTGCATCTTCTTCCACTTCAATGTTTGATGGAAATCCCCGAACGTTCTTAGAATCGATTCAAGTGTAATATAATAAAAGGGGGTTACTACCCACCCCGCGATTCCACAAAAGAGTTCTCTAGTTATTCCTCCTCATCTTCATATTCGTCTTCAT
>CAZIIM010000011.1:33346-46674 GCA_964539305.1 uncultured bacterium
GATTCCACAAAAGAGTTCTCTAGTTATTCCTCCTCATCTTCATATTCGTCTTCATATTCGTCTTCATCATAGTCATTTTCATCATCGTAATAATACTCCGGAGGATAGGCATAGGCTGCATTGTAATCATATTCATACTCTTCTGGTTCCGGTTCCGGCTCCTTAGGTGCTTCCTGTTTTACTACAATAACTTTGGGTTCGGAAGAACCCTTTTCAGAAGTTCCTTCTTCCGCCAGAGCCTTTTTCACCAGTGCCAGATCCTCTTCACTGAGTGGTGGTTGTTCGGCTCTACTCCCGGATAAATCGTACCGGCGATAGACTACTCCCAGCAAAATGGAAAACAGTAGAATTATGAGTGCTAATATTGAGCCGTCTGTCCGGAACATGAAACCACCGAACATATTTTGCTCCCAGCCGTAGTTCAGAAACACGGCCAGTGATAGCAGAAAGCCAAATAGGATAATTACATTTCCCGTCACGGTGGGGGGGGAGGTCTCCATGACAGCCATATAAATGAACCACCCCAAAATGCCTGTGACAGCCAAAAGGGTGCCCAGTAAATAATTCCCTGCAATCATGGAGAGAACAAAACCCACCAGTGCCCCGGCGGGGATCAGAAATCCGATCCCGGTCTTAATATCACTGTTCATAGGTTTGACCGTTGGAAAATTTTATTCTTACCTCGAATACCGACTGCAAATTCTACCTTTTTTAGACGAAAAGCAAGCCCCAATCCCCGGAATGTCGGTCAGTAATTCTTTCCCTTATATAGACTTAAAATACTAACTTTAACGGCAAAATTTATTTATTCTTTGTGAAAGCCAATCATCATGTAACCGTCGGTGTCATCGGCGTCGGCCACCTAGGCCAGCACCATGCCAGACATTATTCTAAAATCAAGTCGGTTCGACTAGCCGGCATTTTTGACATCAACCAGGAACGGAGTGAACAGGTTGCCAAGGACTATAACACCCGATCCTGCCAATCGTTGGAAGAGCTTTTATCTGTCTGTGATGCCGTTTCCATTGTAACCCCCACCCAGGAACATGCTGGAATTGCCAAAACCTGTATCCAGGCCGGGAAGCACGTTTTTATCGAAAAACCCATCACCAAGACTGTTGCCGAAGCGGATGAGTTATTGACACTGGCAAAACAAAATAATATCCTCATTCAGGTGGGTCATATTGAACGCCTTAACCCTGCACTGTTGCCATTGAAACGGTATAACTTGAATCCTAAATATATCGAAGTGCAGCGACTGGCACCTTACACCAGCCGCGGGACCGATGTGCCGGTAGTCCTGGATTTAATGATCCACGACATTGATATTATCCTGGCGTTGGTGGACGCTCCCTTAAAACATATCCACGCCAGTGGCGTATCCATCATGACCCAGTCCGTGGACATTGCCAATGCACGCCTGCGCTTTGAAAACGGGACCGTCGCCAGTATTACTTCCAGCCGCATTGCCAAGGATAAGGTCCGGAAAATTAAAATTTTCCAACGTGATATGTACGTGACGATCGACTTCTTATTAGGGCTGACAGAAGTCTACCGTATCAAAGACAATGATATCAGTGACGTCGAAGCACTTCTCTCGGCCCCCTTGGAGGCAAACGGAAAACAACGTCGAATCCTTTATGAAAAACCGCCGGTTAAAAAACTGGATGCTTTGAATCTGGAATTGTCAAACTTCATCCAAGCCATTAAAGGCGAAGCGGAGCCCATTGTGGATGGACAGGCGGGGCGGGAAGCACTGGCAGTAGCCCATCAGATTCATGAGTTGATTCTAGAGGATTTACATTGATGGACATCCGCAACTTTTTTTTCCGGTACCGAAGTTTCACTCCCATTCCACTTGCCCTGTTAATCATTTATTTCGCCCGCACTCCCAACCCTTTTCTTCTATATGGGATTCTACTGCTGATTTTTGGTGAAAGCATCCGCCTGTGGGCCGTTGCCTACGCCGGAGGCAAAACCCGGACCAGGAAAGTAGGCGCACCTTCCCTGTGTACCTCGGGCCCTTATGCACGAATACGAAATCCCCTCTACACCGGTAATATGCTCATGTATGCCGGGATTGTGCTGGTGGCCGGAGCCCCCAACATCTGGTGGATGCTGGCGGTTACTTTAATCTTCTTTCTGATTCAATACTCCCTGATCATTTCTCTGGAAGAAGAGACGCTGGTCAACCTTTTCGGCGATGAATATGAAACCTATCGTTCCAGCGTCCCCAGTATCCTGCCCCGCCTCCACCCCTGGAAAAGTAAGGACCAACGGCAACCGATGACCTTCTTGAAAACCGTTAAAACTGAAAAACGTACGCTTCAAAATGTGATTTTTATCCTGCTTTTAATTACGATCAGAATACAATACTTTTCATAAGTTAAACTGGTTTGCTCCCACCCGGGAGTCTCCACATCATGCCCAAAGACGAGCAACAATTAACTTTTTTCCTGGTGGCCGGTGAAGCTTCCGGCGACCTCCATGGAGCAAAATTAATGGAGGCGTTGAAGCACAAGCACCCAGGGGTGCAATTTCTGGGACTGGGGGGAGATCAAATGATTGCTCAAGGGCTGGATTGCTTGGAACATGTGAACCGGTTGGCGATTATGGGTTTTACCGAAGTTATAAAACACCTCCCCGATCTTCTGAAAATCATGAAAGCGACAAACGACAAAATCCTTTCCTCCCATCCCGACAGAATTATTTTAATTGATTATCCCGGTTTCAATCTTAAACTGGCCAAGAAAGTTCACAATCAGGGGATTCCCCTCACCTATTTTATTCTACCGCAGCTCTGGGCCTGGAAGCCGGGACGGATTAAATATTTTCAAAATTACATTGATCAGGCGCTTAGCATTTTTCCTTTTGAAGAATCCTGGTTCAAAAGCAGGGGAGTGGATGCCATCTATGTGGGGCATCCGTTCTCGGAAGAAATGACCGTTAATACTGAAAAAAACGCCTTTTTTGAAAAACATAGTTTCAACACTACAAATCCATTATTGACTTTGTTACCTGGAAGCCGACAACAGGAAATATCCCGTCACTGGTCCATTTTCCTTGAAACAGTTCAGCTCCTGAAACAATCCTTTCCTGACCTACAGATCGTCGTGGGTAAAGCACCTTCCGTTACCCTGCCCCACGGGCCCGAATATATCTGCGTTGAAGAGGAGGAAGTGCGAGCTTGCTTAAAATATGGAACTACCGCTCTGGTAGCATCCGGGACAGCGACCCTGGAAGCCGCCGTACTCGGCATCCCCATGGTTGTATGCTACAAGCTGGCGCCCCTATCAGCTTCAATCATTAAACGGTTAAACCAAGCGCCTTTTGCTTCCATTGTGAACCTTATTGCCGGTCAGGAAATAGTTCCGGAATATTTACAATATAACATGAAGCCGGAAAAACTGGCCACAGCAATTCAAACCCTCCTGACTTCCTCCACAGAACGGGATGCAATGTTGGCAGGTTACGACCAGGTACGAAAGAAATTAGGAGAACCGGGAGTGTACGAGCGGGCCGCAACTGCAATTCTGGGACGAACAACCTGATGGCAAATCCCGAAAACGAACGCAGACTTAAAAACCGTTTTCTGGTATGGTTTGGAGAAACCTTCGGGCCCCTGTTTTTAAAGCTGCTCTACAAACCAAATAAATGGGTAGTGACCGGGGCAGAGCACTATGAAAAAGCACTGGCTGAGGGAAAGTCGGTCATAATCACTTCATGGCACGGTACTCTATTGACGGTTTTCATGAATCTAGCCGGAAAAGGATTTTACGGAATCGCCGGAAATCATTACCCGGATGCCGAAATCATTTCCAGAATCGGGCGTAAACTGGGGTGGAACATTTTACGGGGATCCTCCACCGATGGAGGACGACAGGCCTACGAGGGGATGGTTCAGGTGCTCAGAAATGGACCCAACGTCGTGGCCATTACACCGGACGGCCCACAGGGTCCTCCGAAAATACCAAAAGCTGGAGCCATAAAAGCAGCCCAGAAAACCGGATCTGTTATTGTCCCGGTGTCCGGTTTCTCCTCTCGCTACTGGAGCTTTAAAAACTGGGACACCTTTTATGTGGCCAAACCTTTTGGTACAATTCAAATGGAATACGGCCCCCCCATCACCTTTTCCCGGGAGGAACCATTTGAAGCCTGTGTCCAGCGACTGACTGAAGCCATGAATCAACTTGAAAAGGAGGTTCAATCCCGTGTCGGAATTGCGCCATCCGATTGATTCCCGCTATCGTTACATCCTTTTCCCGTTAGCACTCTTGTATTGGGGAGTACTTTTCTGGCGGAATCTATTTTACACGATCGGGTTCTTCGTTTCCAAGCGTCTGCCCTGTAAGGTGATCAGCGTGGGCAACCTGGCCTCCGGCGGCACCGGGAAAACACCGGCCGTTATTTTTCTGGCACAACTGCTAAAATCGCGCGGTAAAAAAGTAACCATCCTCAGTCGCGGCTACGGGCGGAAATCAACAGGAACACAACTGGTCAGCAACGGAAGGGAAGCTGTTTCAAACTGGGAACGGGTTGGGGATGAACCGGCTATGATGGCTAGTATTCTTCCAGGAATTCCCATTGCCGTCGATGAGAACCGTTTTCGCGGCGGAACTTTCCTGTTAGAGAAATTCAAACCGGAATACCTGATTCTGGACGACGCTTTTCAGCATCGCTCCATCGTACGGGATGTGGACATTGTTTTAATTAACAGTCAGGATACCAAAGCCGACCATAAACTGTTGCCTTATGGCTTACTGCGGGAGCCTTGGATTCATCTCCGGAGAGCTGACATCGCCTTTTTTACCAAAGCTAATCTGAAAAAGCCCTCCGCTTTTCTACGGAGCAAAGCGCGGGCTTCCAGAGTCCCCTATTTCTTAAGCTATGTCAAAACAAGGAATTGTTTGTTGGACGGCACCGGCAAAGAGCTCCCTCTGTCAAAAATCGCCGGGAAACAGGTTATTGCTCTCTCCGGTGTGGCCGACTCGTCAGGATTTATTAAAACATTAGAGGACCATGAATTACATCCGGTAAAAATAATTTCGTTTAAAGATCACCATGTTTACACCCCGGATGATATTCAACTGCTGACCGAGCAGTGGAAGAAGCACAAGGCCGAGCTGATTGTCACCACTGAAAAGGATTTGATAAAGATTAAATCGCTGGACACAAACGGGTTGCCCATTTTTGCTCTACCCATCCGTTTCGAACCCAGTAAAAAGGGGTTAAGGGCGCTGAAGCAGAAACTCGGAATCTAGAATAAAGAAACGGGCAACTGGTTAATTACATCTGGGCGACACCCCAGGCAAACATGACCCCCACAAATGTCAGGAGTAACGGCCAGCCCGTATTAATCATCCTCCGGGCACTGGGATCTTCGAAGACATGGATTTGGAATTCATGGGCGGTGGTGGCCCCTCTGGAATCCATGGCTGCAATAATCACATCATTCGGACCCCGCTGATTGGGTCTTGGTTTCCAGTAAAAAACACCCGTCTTGCGATTAAAAGAGGAATACTTGGGCAGCTTGATTGCCCGATAAGCAATTTTATCATGGTTTAAATCTTCTGCCACCACCCGATATTTGTACTCATGTCCGGTCAGAGCCACAGGACGGGGAGAAGAAATAATGCTCGGGTTAATATTGACGAACACTTTTGCCGATTGGCTGGTTTCCCGGTAACCATCGGAGACCTGAACAGCGAATTCGTTTTCATTGATCTGAGATTCTTTCGGAATCCAGACCACTTTTCCCGTCTTGCTCATCTGCATCCCCTGAGGCGCCTTCAGCAGGGAGAAAACCAGATCTGCATCCGTGTTTTTATCCTCAACCTGGATTTGGTATTTGAACACTTCTCCCACCATGGCAGCCACCGGTGGTTTGGAAACAATGACTGGCGGCTGATTCACGTACACTTCAAATTCCTGTTCATCCTTCGAATATCCGTCAGAAACCAGAAGCGAAACTTTTTGTTTATCGACCTGGTCAATGGAAGGCGTCCATTTGATTACGCCCGTATACTCATCTACCTCCATCCCGTCCGGGAATTCTGTCAACGTATAGCGGACGGGGCCCATTTTGCGGACAATAACTTTAGGCGGCTTCCCCTTAGCCCCCTGGAAAAACTCCCAGAGGACATCCTTAATCGCCACCGTACGGTCATCAATGGATTCCAGCACCAGATAGAGCCGGTCCTTCTCCCAGAAAATGGAACGGACATATTTTTTTAAATTTAACCGGGATACCTCCAACGTATCCGGCGTGCCTTTTTCGGTCAGATATACAGCAGGGGCATTCTCCCAATCCGAAATATAACGGTCAATATTTTCAATGTACACATCGTCGGCAATTTCAACCGAATACACCCTGAAATTCGCCACTGGATAGAGGGGTAAAATCGTGTTCAGGGTCAGGAGCGTCCCCCGGTTCATATCAGCCGTCATGACCTGGTACCGATACGGTTCATTAACCGTCGCCTGCATGGGGGGGATTGAAACAATATTAATGGGAGCGTTCACAAAGAAATCCGACTCGATCCGGCGTGTATCGCGACCATCGGTCACGTCAATAATTAATTTTGAAAAATCAATATTGTCGCGGGTGGGCTCCCAGACAATCAGGGCGGTAAAAGGGTCCATACGCATCCCTTCCGGCATCTCCACCGCAGTATAAACCAGTTCATCGTCCTTGTTGGGGTCATACACTCCAATCTGAAACCGATACTCCTCGCCCAGTTTCACAACATTCATTGGAAGGGGAGCTTCTTCAATAACAGGTGGATGATTCACAAACAAGGTGACCCGCTGGCTATCTGCCGCCACACCATGCCTTACAACCACCTTAAAACTCTGACTATCAATCTGGGTGGCAGAGGGAGTCCACTCCACCAGCCCATCATCCGATAGAACCATCCCTTCCGGTGCATCCACCAGCGTGTAGGTAAGAATGTGTTCCAGATTCGGCCGCCAGACTTCTACCTTATATTTATACGGCTCATCCACCTCCGCTTCCGTGGGAGCCTGGGAAAGGATTTTTACGCCAGCCCTGGCAAACAGTCGGAAACTCTGGGTGGCCCGGTCAAAACCATCGCTAACAACCAACCGTACATCATAAATATCTACATGGGTCGAATCCGTTTGCCAGGTAATTGTCCCGTCTTCCGCCTGAACCATCCCTTCCGGATATTCTTCCAGAGAAAAGCGTAATACCTTATCCGGGTTTCGATCCAGAACCAGTGGTTTGTAAACAAATTTGGTACCGGCCACGAATTCCACACCTTCCGGTTCGGAAACAATAACCGGCGGATCATTGACATAAATCCACAGACGTTCATCCTCCCCTTCCAGTTGTGGAATAACCTTATAGGTCACCAGGGTATCGGTTTCACTTTTAACCGGTTCCACATCTTCTCCCACTTTCCATTCTACATGATATGCCAGTTTAAAGGCACCCAGTTGTGTCTCATCAGGAACCCAGCGAATTGATCGGGAATCGTAGTGAAAAAACATCCCTTTCGGGGGAGGTTGCAGCCAGCGGAAACTGTAAAACTCCCGGTTTTCGGCTTCCGGCAGCGTGTAGGCAAAAGCCTGATTCACAGTCAAAACGTGGCGGGGTAAAATACCTTTTGGTAATGGCTGACCCATGGTGGCCACCGGTTTCGGAATTTGTGGTAGTTCCAGCGATTCTTCAATTTCCGGAATAATCTCCAAAACATCTTCCTGTTCGGGCTTGTATTCCTGAGCCAGAGCAGGGGCCGCCGGCTTGGGTCCTTGTCCCAAATCGGTAATAAACAAAACAGCCTCATTCCCATCCCATCCGGCAGCGATCACTGAACCGGTGTACACGCCCTGGACAATGACGGGCAAAGTAGCAAACACTTGGGTTGTGCCACCTTCCTCCTCCAGGGAAAAATAATCCGCCGGCTCCTCCAACCCGATTTCATTCCCCCTGGCCAGCGTAATAATATTCATTTCACCGGAAACCAGTAAAATATCTTCAAAGCCGTCCTGGTTAAAATCAGCAATCTTCATATCAGATAAGGGCCCGCTCTCGACCGGTAACTTCTCAACCGCAATAGATTCATCTGAAAGGGTCAGGGCAATAACATCACCATTCTGAAAAGGAAGTAAAATATCCCGGAAGCCATCCTGGTCCCAATCCACATCGGCAATCGCCCTCGGCAGTAAACCGTCGAGACCTGGCAGGGGTGTTTCCGTGGCTTCACCAACCTGTAAAGTACCTTCCCGATTGTAGAAAGCCTGCGTCCTCAGCACATCTCCCTCGGGAGAGAACCCCACCAAATCATCATAGCCGTCCCGGTCCCAGTCCACCGTCGCAATGTAGAGAAAACCAATCCCGGAACGCATTCCATTGGGCTGTAAATGTTGCCGAACAACCCAGTTTCCCTCGTCGTCCAGATCCAGAACCGTAAACTCACGGACGGGACTCCCCAGTGAAACCACCAACTCCTGGTCCGTGTCACCGTCAATATTGGTCAGCACAAAATTATGGCAGCGTAAAAATCTTTTACCTCCGGCAAGGTTTAAGACCGCCCCCGCCTCTTCACTGAACTGCTCTCCATCCCAGTAAAAATAGAAAACAACCGGCTGCAACACCTCTTCCTGACCCGACTTTGCCATGTTTGAGACCGTAATAAGCTCCGGAGTACCATCCCCATCCAGATCGCCAAGCATCACATCAACAAAATTACCCAGAAGGCCATCGGGAGCTTTCAGATCCCAGGTCATGCGCTGGTAGCCGTCCTCATCCAGTTCATAATAGCGGACCACTGAAATTTTATGGTCCCCCTCAATCCCTTCTTCGACCGTGGCAAATTCCTGTAATCCATCCCCATCGAGATCATAAGTACCCACCATGTGAACGATTTTCAGATCTTGTGAAAAGGCCTCGCTCCCTGTAAATAGGAGAGCAAGAAAAAGGTGGAACCAGAACTTCATTGACTATCCGGAGCGGGCGCTACGAGGATGGAATCTTGCGATTGATTGAATAGGGAATCCACCGGTTGGGGTGAGAGGGTACCGTTCAATACCTCCGAGGTCGTCGTATCACCGGGTATTCTTGTTGTATCTGCATTAATTGAATCGGGAAGAACGACTGGTGGCTGTTCCGGTTTTAGTGTATCACCCACAGCAGTTGATGAGTCCACTTGCTCTGTTTCGATTGAAGATGTGTCCGGTTGTACTGCCTCAGTGGTGATATTATCCTCCAGAGAATCGGAGACAGTAGCTGCAGGTGGTGTGGGTAATGAGCGTAATACTTCCGCCGGGGCATATATTCGATTCCCCGAGAGTTGATGAATGTACTCCAGGGCAGAATCAGGAAGCATTACCATGGAGTCGGGGGTGGAGACAGGTGCAGCCAGGAAAGTGAGGATCTGGAGGGGAATAAATTCGGATTCAAAATCAATATCTGTAATAATCTTAAAGCTTCCATTCTCTTTAACCTGGACTTCTCCCCGAATGGCGTAGGGGCGTCCACCGGCATAATCCAGTAATAAATGATGATCCACCCCCAGCGGTGCCGAAAACATCAGACTACCAGTCTGCCTTTTTTTGGAAGGGGCTTTGAAGCGAATTTTCTTTCCCACGGAATCCATGTGCATTTCGCTGGGGAAACCTTCAAAAAAGTACTCCGGGAAAGCGTAACGGTCCGGATCCCAATCCTCCGGTTTAAAGGTTTGGGGCAGGGAATCCAGGCCCGGATAAATAGAAGCGTAAACCAGGTTGTTTTCTAGGTCATGAATCAGGGAGAGGGTCACCAGACTGTCGGGAGGATCCGCAACCGACTTCAAGGTAAATACAGAGCTTTTACTGTGTTTTATCGAATTCAAATTCGCCTTGAAGGTTGTATACACCAATCCGGGAAGACTGTCCGTATAGACTCCGAATGGAGGAACAGCATCGAACTGGTAGCGGTCATCCCCAGTCAGATCAGAAGAAAATATTGTCAAGGAATAATTTCTGGGTGGAATGAGCACTATCGGCTCCGGTTCAACCACTTCTTTCACCGTATCGGCAACCCACAACACCAATGAATCGGTTTGAATATCCAGGACCGGCGTTAATTGGTGTCGATCCCCCAATTCATCCTGGGTGCTAACCAGTTTTTCATCCACCCGGAGTGCCAGAGTGTAAGCTGCCATGGCAAGCCCAAGGTTTTCCCGAGCCGGGACCCAGTTGATCGAGAAAGTACGGGGATCAAAGTGCATCCCGCCGGGCGGGGGTTCATTCCAACTGAAACTGTAAAACTGGGCAGCACTGTCAGGCAGTACGGAATAATCCAAAGTATCTCCTAATAGCAGAGTATCTTCGGGCGTCAGGGTTATGGTGGTCAATTCCGGTTCTTCCTCCCGGGGAAGTGGGGCTTCATACAACCCTTCTTCAACCCGTGCCAGTAAAATTGAATTAATTTCACTTTCGTCTGCCTCCGAACCCAAGCTGAACAGCCCCTTTTTACTGAACGTGCTGGTCGTAAAGGTGATACTGTCTCCCGCAACAGAAAGCGCCATAACCTCACCGGTGGAAAAGGGAACCAGCAGCTCTTCAACCCCGTCTTTATGTTCGTCATAGCTCATAATGGCCGGTCCGAGGATATCTCGGGCTCCATCGAGCGCCACCACATCCGATACCAGTTCTTCTGGGGTGTCCCCAATAGTAAGCACCGCCACCTTCAATAAATTTCCTTCGGGGCTTAAAAGGGCTAAATGCCGGATATCACCTGAATTGAAGGAACCGGTAAAAACACGTCCAAAACCATTGCGGATAATTTCAGGTGAAATGTCCTGTGTTTTTAACAGCTTCAGGTTACGGTTTTCCAGGGCCAGGTTTAACAGCAGTGCTTTCCGGGATGGACTGGCTAATGAAACAGCAATCCCCGCATCTGAAACCGATAAGTTCACTGGACGATAACGATCGAAGGCCCCCGGTGAATTGTTAATCGTCAGTGGTTCGGTAGAAAAAGCATTTCCTTCCCAAAGAAAAACCAGCAACCAGGGCTGGGCGGCTTTCCCGTCATTGGACAGGGTTGAAACCGTAGCCAGAAGTTCAGGAATGCTGTCCTGATCCAAGTCAGCCAGATGAGCATCGGTGATCATGCGAATCTCCGGTTCAGCCGGCGTGTAGCTCCAGAGCAGAACATGGTTCCCGGATGAATCCAATTCCACATATTTCAACGGAGTTTTCATATCCCCCACAATGAGAATTTCACTCTGTTGATTATGGTTTAAATCAAAAGTTCCCTCCACATACAGACGGTCTTGTGCCATTAAAGCGGTGCTGAGAACAAACAAGGGAATGCAGCTGAGTCTAAATGCGATTTGACGGAGATCCATAATTTGATCTTTCTTCCTTATTTAAAAGGAAAATCGGGGAAAAACATCCATTTTTAAGTGATACCCTTACCTTCAGATTTGTTCGAATATAGTTTTTCATCGTCGAAAAATACAAGTGAAAGCCCAAGTAGAAAAGGCATACTTCTCACCCAAAATGATTAATTCATCGTCTTCACAGCCGTGAATAATTGACCAATCCGCTCTATTCCGCTCCCGGCGCTTCCTGTCGCTCTGGCGATATAAAGCTTTTCCCTATTGTTCCATACTCAATAAATTGCGGGGTATCTTGTCTACATTCACAGTGAAACGAAACCGAATGAAAAAATTACTGCTTCTGCTCATTCCAGCCCTGGCATTGTCCCAGAGTGATATCTATTCAGTGGACGATGTTTATGGCGGAGGCATTGGTTTTAGCACCATGTATATTGTGCTGGATTCCATTCCCGGTGAATCCATTCTTCGCAGTCTGGGTCTTCCCAAAGGGAATATCCAGAGTCGGCCCTTCATCGTTCACGGCGGGGAAGGATTTGCCCAGATGGCAGGTCCCTGGCGGCTGGGAGGCTATGCCGGATTAGGTTCAGCAAAAACAAGCAACGTGTACTCCACCATCCATTTGTATGTGGAAGGAAATGATACTACCGGCTACCAGACGCCTCCTTCCGGATCCAGCGGTGACATCACCGGAACAGATCCAAAATATATTATTAAAAGCAACTTAACCATTGAAGCTCATCTGAATTTCATGTTAGGAGCCATAACGGTGGAATATGTGGTTCCCGTCTTCCGCGATTTGGAGGTGACAGCTGGAGCCATGATGGGAATTGGTCGTTACAGCCTATCCATCAATCAGCAGCTCAATAATCCCACCTGGGACGAACTGGGCAACAATATGTACGGTTACCTGGATGACGCCAATAATATTTACTACCCCGTAGATACAACCGGCTCTTCGATTGACAGCCTAGATCAAATCCTAAATGCACTGGGCTCGGATAATTTGCGCCCGGTAAATATTTCCGGTGCCATGACAGAGTTAAGCGGAACCTTCTTCAATTTTCAGCCATATATTGCTGCCAAGTGGCAGTTCCTGGACCGGATGGGACTCCGTATCAGCGCCGGTTACAACAAGGGCACCATCGGTGCCGGAAGCTGGAAACTCAACAGTTACGCCCCCATCAGCGACTCTCCAAAGTCAGCCTTTCAGGGTCTGACCTTGAGGGTCATGATTTATTTCGGTCTGTGAGACCTATCCTCATAACCCTGGATACTAGATGAAATTGTCCCATCCCACATTCAAATACACCAATTGGCTGGTTGGCATTACCATCGCTGTCCTGCTGGCCTTCCCCCTGTCCCGATTCCTCTACTCCCGGCAGCAGAACCCTTACAGTACGATTGAAAACAAATTCAAGGTCATGAATCAGATCCTCTACTACGTCAACCAGCTCTACTATGAAGATGTGGATATGGACAAGCTCATGGAAGGAGCTTTCCGGGGGATCATGGGAGAGCTGGATCCCCACTCCATTTATATCCCTGCAAAGGAAGAAGAGAATATTGAAGAATTGTTCCGCGGGGAGTTCCAGGGGATTGGGATCGAATTTGACTTGTTAAACAACTACATCACCGTGATTGCCCCCGTGGCTGGTGGACCTTCCGAACGGGCAGGTTTACTCCCGGGAGACCAGATCATTGCCATCAACGGGGAGGATGCAAAAGGGATTACCCGGGACGAGGTGTTCAAATCATTGCGGGGTCCGAAGGGGACAAAAGTGGATTTAACCATCCGCCGGTTGGGAGTAAAACCATTTGAAGTCACCATCATCCGGGACAATATCCCTATTTACAGTGTCCGGGCCAATGTTATGCTGGATGATCAAACCGGCTACATCTGGCTGACCCGGTTTTCAGCCAATTCGGGGAAGGAAGTCCGGGAAGCACTAAAAAATTTAAAACAACAGGGCATGAAACGAT
>CAZIIM010000011.1:46774-59285 GCA_964539305.1 uncultured bacterium
GGGAAGGAAGTCCGGGAAGCACTAAAAAATTTAAAACAACAGGGCATGAAACGATTAATTCTGGATCTGAGAAACAATAGTGGTGGTATTCTGGAACAGGCTGTGGAAGTGGCCAATATGTTCATCAGTCACCAGGATACACTCGTCTACACAAAGGGGAAAAGCCGCGACTCTGAACAAGTGTTTATTGCCAATCCCAGCCACGGCAGTGAAAATTTTTCCCTGATTGTATTAATTAACCGCGGTTCTGCCAGCGCCAGCGAGATCGTGGCCGGGGCAATTCAGGATCTGGACCGGGGACTGATTGTAGGCGAAACTAGTTTTGGGAAAGGGCTTGTGCAGCGGCAAGTGAACCTGAGTGATGGTTCAGCCATCCGTGTCACAATTGCCCAGTATTTCACCCCTAGCGGTCGACTCATCCAGCGTCCTTTTAAAAATGGAGACTATGAGGATTATTATCACACCCTGCTGGACACCAACCGGGAAACTATTCTAGACTCCCTCATGGCGACCCGTCCTAAGTATGCCACCCGAAGCGGCCGGACGGTCTACGGCGGAGGCGGTATTACGCCCGATATTCACATTCCCTGGAAACTGGACCTGGACCCAAAAACCGTTAAACTCATGAACAGCCCCCAGCGCCCCCTGTTCAATTGGGGCTCCGCTTACGTACGGAATCACCCTGATCTGAATCAGAATTTCCCCACCTTCCAGAATAACTGGGAGGTATCTGACTCTGAATTCGTAGATTTCCTGCAGTTTGTTTCCACCGAAAAGATCGAAACGGACACGGCCGCCTTGTCCAAGGACAAGGATTATCTCAAAATCATTCTTAAATCGGAAATTGCCGGTGCCCTGTGGGGTTTGAATCAACTCTGGGGAATCCGTGTCCAGGCCGACAACCAGGTTTCAGGTGCAATGAAACACTTTCAAGAGGCAGATGAATTCCTGGTGGAAAAAAATTAATTTAAACGGCTTTAATAATTGACATTCCTTTACAGTATGGGATAATTTCGCCAACCTTTTCATGAAAACGGAGGAATAAATGGTTCAATATTTCATTGACGGTGGAGATTTCATGTGGCCCATCCTGGTCACGTTTATCTTCGGATTGGCCTTTTCACTGGAGCGCCTGTACTCATTAATCATGTCCTCGATTAATTCACAAAAATTTTTCGAAGATATTACTGAAAAGATAAATAACGAAGGGGTAGAGGCTGCCATTGAATTGTGCAAAAACACCCGTGGGCCCGTGGCAGAAATTTTCCACGCCGGTCTTTCGCGTATTTCGAGAGGGTTGGACGAAGTTGAAAAAGCCCTTCAGAATGCCGGATCGCTGGAAATGTCTTTTCTGGAGAAGAATATGATCTGGCTGAATGCAGTCATTACCGTAGCCCCCATGCTGGGATTTACCGGAACAGTGGTGGGAATGATTTCTGCTTTCGAAGCCATCAAAGCAGCCAACGATATTTCTCCCGCCGTCGTAGCGGGTGGTATCTCCGTTGCCCTGTTAACCACGGCTTTCGGATTGATCGTAGCCATGATCATTCAGGTCTTTCAGAATTTCTTCGTCTCCAGAATTGATAAACTGATTCTGGATATGGAAGAAAATTCCATGAAACTGATCGATCACCTTTACGAGCTGGAAGAAAAGAAAAAGAAGAAAAAATAAGCTGACCGATGTTAGCAAAACGCAGATTTAAAGGAGGTGAAATTCCGACTGCATCCATGGCGGACATTGCCTTCCTCTTGCTTATTTTCTTTCTGGTAACCACCACCATTGACATGGACAAGGGTTTGGGAATTGTGCTCCCTGCTGAAGGGCAGGAAATGGAAATCAGTAAAAAGAATATTCTCAACTGCCTGATCAATTCCTCCGGGCAGGTCCTCTTAGGTGGGGAACCAACTGAAGTTCGGAACATTAACAGAGTAATTAGACAAAAACTGGCAGCCAATAATAAATTGGTGATCTCCGTGAAAGCTCATGAAAAGACCGCCTATAAAGATTATATCCGGGTGATTGACCAGTTGAAAATTGCTAATGCTACCCGTATTTCTATCGCTGAATCGGAATGAAGTTCGCCCGCAAAACCAAGGTTAACAGCGAAATTCCAACCGCTTCCATGCCGGATATCATCTTCATGCTGTTGATCTTCTTTATGGTAACCACAGTTCTGAGACAATACTCCGGACTGCCCATCGAACTGCCCAAAGCAAAACGGATTGAAAAGCTGAAATCCAAACGGCACACCGCCAATATTTGGGTCTCGAAGGAGGGGCTCATTTCGATTGATGATAAGCTGTTTGATATTGAATCGGTGAAAAACGTCATGTACGACAAACGGGTGGCCGATCCCCAGATTGTGGTATCCCTAAAAGCGGACGAGCGGGCGCGGATGGGCCTGATTTCAGACGTCCATAACCAGCTCCGAAAAGCGGATGCCCTTAAATTAAATTATTCTTCAAAAACAGCTGTGGATTAGTGTATGAGTTCTGAATCCACTACCTCATTAAAATTCATTTACCCGATTGTTGTCCGTTCGACCGGTCTGTTGGCAATTCTGCTGCTGATTATCGGATTTCTGGTGTTTCCCCGTTTCACGGGCGAATCCAAGCTGGATGAAGATGTCCAGATCGTTATTGAACAGATTGACATCCCCCAGACACAGCAGTTTGACCGACCTCCACCACCGGCACGCCCCTCCGTTCCGATTGAATCCGAAAGTGAGGATATTGCCGATGATGTGACGCTGGATGAATTCAGTCTGGACGAGTTTGAATCCTGGGATGCACCCCCACCCCCGCCTGAAGGACCGCGGGTAAAATTCATTCCCTATGACGATCCCCCGGAACCCCTGTCACCAATACGCCCCAAATATCCGGAAATTGCGCAGGAGGCAGGTATTGAAGGGACAGTAGTTGTTCAGGTGTTTGTGGATGCCAAAGGGCGTGTGAAGGAAACCATTGTATTAAAAGGGATTCCCAATACCGGTCTGGATGAAGCAGCCATCGAAGCCATTCGCGCCGTCCGTTTTAAACCGGCCAAACAACGGGAACGACCAGTGGGTGTATGGATCTCCATTCCGGTTAATTTCCGCTTAAAGAGTTAATCACATATATTCCAATATTAAAAAAGACCCGTCTACCGGGTCTTTTTTTTTACCCGTATTAACCCTGTAGTTTAACTTCCCACCAAATTGGCCTTCAGATATTCCCGGTTCATACGGGCAATATTCACAAGTGAAATTTCCTTGGGGCACTCTACTTCACACGCGCCCGTATTACTGCAATTCCCGAAACCTTCTTCATCCATGGCAGCCACCATATTCAGAACCCGTTCCCGTGCTTCCGTCTTCCCCTGGGGAAGGAGTGCCAGTTGCGAAACTTTAGCAGCCACAAACAACATGGCGGAAGAGTTTTTACACGTGGCCACACAGGCACCACACCCGATACAGGCAGCCGCATCCATGGCAGCGTTGGCCACAGGTTGGGGAATCGGGATTGCGTTCCCATCCGGCGCTCCACCTGTATTAACCGAAATGTAACCACCGGCAGCCATGATCCGATCAAAAGACCTCCGGTCCACCACCAGATCTTTTATTACGGGAAATGCCCGGGCACGCCAGGGTTCCACCACTATAGTATCGCCGTCCTTAAAACTGCGCATATGGAGTTGACAGGTGGTAATTCCGGTTAGTGGCCCGTGGGCCCGGCCGTTAATGAATAAGCCGCAGGTACCACAAATCCCCTCCCGGCAGTCGTGATCAAAAGCAATAGGTTCCTGACCTTCCAAGACCAGACGCTCATTTAACATATCCAGCATTTCGAAAAAGGACATGTCCTCCGCAACATCATCCACCGGGTAGGTAACGAATTTCCCCCTGGATCGATCATTCTCCTGACGCCAGATCTTCAGCAACACCTTCATTACTTGTAACTCCTTGTGGTCAGCTCCACATTCTCAAAAACGAGTTCTTCCTTGTGCAATTTGGCCTCCTGACCTTCGTCTCGGTATTCCCATGCTGAGACAAATGCAAAATGTTCGTCATCCCGCAATGCTTCGTTCTCCTCCGTCTGGTATTCTTCACGAAAATGGCCGCCGCAGGATTCTTCCCGCATGAGGGCATCCCGGGCCATCAATTCTCCCAATTCCAGAAAATCAGCCACCCGTCCTGCTTTTTCCAGTTCCGGATTCAAATCATTTGCCGTTCCAGGAACATTGACATTAGACCAGAATTCCTCCCGCAGTTCCGGGATCTTCTTAAGCGCCTTTTTCAATCCCTCGCGATTACGGGCCATTCCCACATACTCCCAGAGAATTTTCCCCAGCTCTTTGTGAATTTGATCCACGGTCCGCTTTCCATTGATGGAAAGAAGTCGATCAATCCTCGCTGTTACATCGGATTCCGCCCTTGAAAAAGCATCGTGTTCTGTTGAAACTTTTTCTCCCAGCTTCTTGGACAGATAACCGCCGATGGTGTAAGGAACAATGAAATAGCCGTCCGCCAGTCCCTGCATCAGCGCCGAAGCGCCCAGGCGATTGGCCCCGTGGTCAGAAAAATTGGCTTCTCCCAGGACAAACAGGCCTGGAACTGTGCTCATTAAATTATAGTCCACCCACAATCCGCCCATGGTATAATGGACGGCCGGGTAAATGCGCATGGGCACTTCATAAGGATTTTCCCCTGTAATCTGCTGATACATGTCAAACAAATTTCCATATTTCTGGGCTACGGCCTCCCGACCCATTCGTTCAATAGCTTCTGCAAAATCGAGATACACTGCCAACCCCGTGGGACCGACACCATGACCCTGATCGCACATTTCCTTGGCCCGCCGGCTGGCCACATCCCTGGGTACCAGATTTCCAAAGGAGGGGTAGAGCCGCTCCAGGTAATAATCCCGTTCATCCTCAGGAATATCATTGGGGTGGCGCTGATCCCCTTTCTTCTTCGGCACCCAAACGCGACCATCGTTCCGAAGGCTTTCACTCATTAATGTCAATTTGGATTGGTGATCACTGGAAACAGGAATGCAGGTAGGGTGGATCTGAGTAAAACAGGGATTAGCGAAGTAAGCGCCCTTTTTGTAGGCCCGCCAAATGGCCGTGGCGTTACTGGCCATGGCATTGGTGGAAAGAAAGAATAGATTGCCGTAGCCCCCCGTTGCCAGGACCACTGCATTTCCAGCATGGGACTGGATTTCACCTGTAATCAGATTTCGGGTTACAATTCCCTTGGCTTCCCCATCAATCAGAACCAGATCCAGCATTTCATGGCGGGGATGAAAAACAACCTTCCCCGCTTTTATCTGCCGCATCAGAGCGGAATAGGCTCCCAGTAGAAGCTGTTGTCCTGTCTGTCCCCTGGCGTAGAAAGTTCGAGATACCTGCGCCCCTCCGAAGGAACGATTGGCCAGGGTACCCCCGTATTCCCGGGCAAAGGGAATCCCCTGGGCTACGCACTGATCAATAATATTATTACTCACCTCCGCCAGCCGGTAAACATTGGCCTCCCGGGAGCGATAATCTCCCCCCTTTATCGTATCGTAAAATAACCGAAAAACACTGTCTCCATCGTTGGGATAATTTTTTGCCGCATTGATCCCACCCTGGGCGGCAATACTGTGGGCTCTCCGGGGGGATTCGTGATAGGAGAATGCCTTTACATTGTACCCCAGTTCTGCAAAGGAAGCAGCGGCCGAAGCACCTGCCAGACCTGTACCTACAACAATAATATCGTAATGCCGCTTGTTGGCTGGATTCACTAGCTTAAGATTAAACTTATGGTTGGTCCATTTTTTCTCCAGCGGTCCAGAAGGCACATTGGAATTCAAAGCCATGCTTAAAACACTCCTTTCAGAAAACCAAAATAGAGGGGAATCGAAAGAAAACAGAGCGGAATTATCAACCAGAAAAGAATGGCAATGATTTCAATCAGTTTCCCATAACGATTGTACCGGATTCCAAAAGTCTGAAAGGCGGATTGAAACCCGTGCTTAAGGTGAAAACCCAAAAACAGCATTGCAACAATGTATAGAATTGCGATCAATTCGTTGCCGAATCCAATTCGACCATCCATAAGAATCTGGTAAAACTCCCCGCTTTCATGTTCGGTTTGAAAATGATACCAGATGGTCTGAAGGTGAACCACCAGAAAAATAAACAGAATGCTGCCGGTAAACCCCATCATCCGGGAAAAAATACTGCTGTTGGCACTGGCTTGATTCACTTTGTAACCGCCCGACTTGGCTTTACGGTTTTCAATCACCAGGCGCAGGGCATTCACAATATGGGCCAGGAAAATGAGTGCCAGAATGACTTCAATCACCCTGACAAGAGGCTTAATGCTGGAAAGCGTCAACACATATTGATTGAAGGCGGTTTCTCCGGCATACAAGGTAAGATTCCCCAGCAGGTGTATAATTAAATAGAGACACAACAACAGACCGGTCGTGGCCATGAGAACTTTTTTCCCGATGGAGGAATTCATAAAAGCGGAGAACCAATTCATATTAACCTCGTTCTCAATAAACAATTAGAGGAATTAAAATTAGGGTGAATCCTGAATTATTAAAACGAGATAATAGTCGTCCGATTGAAAACTGGAATAACTTCTCTAATCGAATTTCTTCAGACGAATTGAAGCCCAGACACTGATAGCCCAGAGGACCCAGAGCCCCACCCCCAGCAGAACATAGGGTGAACCGGGAATGAATTTCAGCTCGATCCACAACATCCCTGCCAGGATAATGAACAGAACACCGTGAATTACATTACGGGCCAGAGGTGTTCCCAGACGGGTCACCAGCGTATAGGCTAAAATCAGTAAACCGATGGAAATAATCCACCAGCCGAAAAAGCGGTAACTCAAGGTCAGGTAATCAGGAAGGTGACGGTTAATCGGAGCAGAGAACAGCTTTTGAAAGGTAGTTTGGATCAGGGCTTCGTTGGCCGTTTTGTCCAGTAACCATGGACGGGGACTTACCAGCCATGAAAGACCCAGGCCAACGGACCCCAGCCCCACCAGTCCAATTGGCCCCCAGGTAAGGTTATGCAATTTCTTAGGATTCATTGTTTAACTTAATGAATTTTATTCTTCCCCGCAAAACACCAGTCAGTCCTGACTTCTTAAAAAACTATTTTACTGGCGCTTCCTGCTTTCCGCTTCCTGCACGACCCACTGAAAAAGACGCAGTTGCTCCTGGTACTGGATGCCGAGCTCCGGGTGCCATTGAACGGCCAGAAATGCGTTTGGATCGGATTCATCCTCAATCGCTTCCACCAGTCCATCATTGGACCGGGCAACAGCAAGAAGACCTTTCCCCAGTTCCCGAACTCCCTGGTGATGAGTACTGATTACAAGCGGTTCTTCCATCCCCATCACGTTTCTAATCAGCGATTTCGTCTCCAGGCGAACCGTATGTTCGCTCCATTTTCCATTGAATTTCCCGTGATTTACCTTACCTGGATTTTGTGTCTGAAGATCCTCGTACAGGGTTCCACCATACAACACATTTACGTACTGGAAACCGGCACAGATGGACAGGATCGGTTTTCCAGCTTTTTTCGCTGAGAAAAACAAATCCCGGTCGAAGGCAACCCGTTTGGAATCCATAACATCTTCATCCAGCAGATCTGGACGTTCCCCACCGTAGATGTCACTGGGCAGATCCGGTCCTCCCACCATCACAAAACCATCGCACGTTGAGACAATATCTTCAATTCCCCTATCGGAAGAATCGTAGTGTACCGTGACCGGGATTCCACCTCCCAGCCAGACCGCTTGATAATACTTCTCCTTGGTGGCATTCCAAAACGCGCCCCCGTACTGAAAATAATAGGGATTAATTCCGATCAATGGTTTCTTCACAACGTCTCCTTAAGTAATTAATTAATGAATCCCCCTGGCGCTTATAGGCCTTCTGCGCCTGAAGGCTCATGAAACCGGATCGAAAAAACAGGTCCAAATACGGTTCCAGATAAATTCGCTCATTTTTAATGTTCAATTTCCGGCAACGTTCGTCAAGCCCCAGTAATGCCAGTTCCAATACCCCCTCCAACCAGGACTCCATCGTTCGCCCCCGGGGACCCTTTAAGGATAAATCCAGTGTAAAGGCCCGCTGATTGAATAGAAATCGCTCCGTTTCCGAAAATGAGCGAGCCAGATCCAAAGCTTTTTGGCGTGTCTTACCCTCGTTCAGGATCCCCACCCAAAAAGCCACCGATGCCAGTTCAAATCCAGCCGGAGGGCGGTCCGCACCCCTGGCTTCCAGCACCTTTTTAAATCGAACGTGTGTAAACACCTGATGCAGGGCGGACAGAATTGCCTGATCGTCCAGTTGTGGCAAGGAAGCAAGATAATCACCCAATGTCCCCTGAAAAAAGACAAATTTACCTTGGTCCACACCAAAAATGGCCGGGACGGTTAAAACCCATTCTGAATAACGATCCAGTAACCCTTCCGGGGAAGAAATCTTATGATCCAGCAAGTAACCGCAACGACTTGAATCTGTATTCATCCAGACCTGGTAACGGAAATTGTTCCGCCCTGTCGGGAGCCCGTTTTTAAAGGGACTGTTGGCGAATAACAACGAACAGAACGGTTGGAAAACATCCACCAGGAAAGCCATTTCAGCCCCATCCTGCTCAGAAAGAAGATCCAGGTTAACCTGAATACTGGCGGTATTTCGCATCATCCAGGCGCCCAGAGGTCCAGTTTCTTTAAACCAGTCATGCATCAGGTGGTACTTTTCCAGATGAATCAGCTCAATCTTTTCTGGCGAATACAACGGCTCCATGGAAAGGTCCAGTCGGAACAACTGATGTTCCTTAATCAGGCTGGTTTCATGTTTCAGGTGTTCCAGAAACTGGTCTTTCAATTCATGCAGGTTCATGACAGGCGCAGAGGCCCACTCCAGTTGACCGCCCGGTTCCAGAGAATAAAAAAACGGCTTTGCCGGGTCATTCACATCCTCTAATAAATCAGAAGCTGAAAATTGATCCCCCTTATTCACAGGAATCCGTCGAAAATTCTGATCGTAGAGTAAACACTCCACCTCCATCCCAATTTGCCTCCCCTGGGGCGGGGCCGGTTTGGATAAAATGACATCCTTAATCTTCTCCTGTAAATTCATGTCACCAACATTAAAACTTCAGATAAATCCATTTCTGGTTTTTTCTACCATCCTTGCCATGGAAGGCTCCTGGTTTAGTTGTGTCACTTTTTCGATCGGCACCCAGGCTACATCGTGGGACTCCGGGCTCACCACAACTTTGCCTAAATCTGGATCGGCTTCAAATAAAAACCGAACATCATAATGCAAGTGGGCACTATCGGTTCCCAGCGGTGGAATGGGATGAATATCCAGGTCAAAAATTTCATTAGAGACCAATTTCAAGGACTGAATACCTGATTCCTCCATTGCTTCTTCCCGGGCAACGACCTGTAAATCAGAGTTGCCATCAGCATGACCACCAAGTTGTAGCCATTTGTTCAGTTTCCGGTGATGGGTCAACAGCACGGCTCCCCGGGAGGGGTTTACAACCCAGGCGGAACCGGTGAAATGGCCCTCGGGATTATCCCGTTCAAAACAATTTTCACTCGACTCCAGAAAAGCAATCATCTTTAAAACATTGGTTTTTTCATCTGGGTACCGGATCCCGTAACTTCGAAGCAGCGACAGGAGTGGTTGTCGTTTCAAGTGTTTTTTTCTCCTGATGTGGGGTCCAGGGCATCCCGCAGTCCGTCCCCCAGCAGGTTAAATCCCAGCACCGTAAAAGCAATGGCCAGACCAGGTGCCATGGAAATCCAGGGGGCCAACCGGAGGAAATCCTTCCCTCCATTAATCATGGCTCCCCAGGAGGGAGCCGGTGGCTGGGCCCCCAGACCCAGAAACGAGAGGCTGGCTTCGGCCATAATAGCCCCCGCAATGCCCAGCGTGTATGTTACAATTACCGGTGCCAGGCAGTTTGGAACAATATGTTTCCACAGAATTCGCTGTTTTGAAAATCCCAGGGCGAAGGCTGCCTGGACAAACTCCTTCTGTTTGGTCGCCACCACCTGGCCCCGCATGAGACGGGCCATCCCTGGCCAGCTCACAAATCCAATGGCAAAGAATACAACCGTTAAACTGGGCTCAAAGGCAGCAGTGATGCCGATCAAAAACAGAAGGGTTGGAAAGCCGAACATAATATCGGTGAAACGCATAATAACCGTTTCCCACCAGCCCCCGTAAAAACCGGCCCAGGCGCCCAGAAACAGGCCCACCAGGAGGGAAAGAGTACTGGCACTGAAACCCACCAGGAGGGATATGCGGGTACCGTACAAGATGCGGGAGAGAATATCCCGTCCAAACTGATCAGTACCCAGCCAGTAGCGGGAGACGCGGAGCCAGGATGAGCCCGGAGCCAGTAAATCCCGATTTATACTAAACTTTCGTCCTAACTGGTCCGTAACGAATACCGTATCCTCCGATTCCTCCACGGCGGTCACGGCAACCGACTTCAGAGGTAATCCCGGTGCGATCCGGAAACGAACAACTGTACCATGAAACCCGGGTGGTTGATTCCTGAATTCCAGCACCTGATCATTGGGGTCCATGGGGGCAATCCAGGGAGCGAGTATCCCGCACAGAAGAATAAGACCCACCAATGCCAACCCTACCATGGAAACAGGATCCTTTTTCAGACAGAGCCAGGCGCCAGTCCAGGGACTGCGATACTCAGCCATGTTTCTGCCGCAACCTGATCCGGGGATCTACCACGCCATACAGCAGATCCACCAGTAAATTTGCAAGAATGAACATCAAGGCCATGAACAGGACCGTGCCCTGGATGGCGGGGAAATCCCGTTTTAAGATTGCTTCCAGAGCATACCGTCCCACCCCGGGCCAGCCGAAAATGGATTCGGTCAGAACGGCACCGGAAAGATAGCTGCCAAAATCCGTACCGATGACGGTGATGATCGGAACCAGCGTATTGGGGACAGCATGTTTCAGCACCACTTTCCACTCGGGAAGACCTTTAGCCCGGGCAGTACGAATGTAGTCCTGATTCAAGACCTCCAGCATGGTGGCCCGGGTCAGGCGCGCCAGATAGGCAGCCGAACGCATCCCCAGGGTGACCGCCGGCAGGATCAAGTATTCTATCCCACCGTAACCGGTGGGGGGTAACCATTTCAGCCATACCCCAACGATTAAAACCAGCAATAGGCCCACCCAGAATACGGGAGCCGAAATACCGGCTAGGGCAAAGATCATGGAACCTTTATCCAACAGTGAGTGGGGTTTCAATGAAGAGATAATCCCTAAAGTAATCCCCACCAGAATGGCAATCACCATGGCTCCCAGTGCCAGAACCATCGTGTTAGGGAATTTACTCGCAATCTCCCGGGCCACCGGTTGCCCCGTAATGAAGGACGTTCCCAAATCACCCCGGAATACATTGACGACATAGCGTCCAAACTGAAGGGGCAGGGGATCATCCAGGTGTAATTCACTGCGAAGCCGGCTTATGGTGGCTTCATCGTAGCGCTCCCCCACCATAGACAGGACCGGATCGCCGGGAATAATGTACATTAGAATAAAGGTGATGGTAATTACACCCAGAATAACAGGAATTGTCTGCAGCAGACGATTAATCAGGTATCTTAGCATTTCAGGGACGGCCTCCCGATTTCGTAATATCCAGATACCGTTCCGCATTGAAAATAAATTTCGGCTCATAATTCTGAACCCAGGGCTGGTGAATCACATTCCCACGCCTGTGCCACAGGAAGACCCATGGCGCCTCCTCCTGAATAAAGCGATTTGTCTCCACCACCAGCCGTTCCCGTTCCAGGCCGTTCGGAAGACGCTGGATTGCCAAAATCAGACTGTCTGCCCGGGGATTGGAATAGCGGTTCCGTTTAAGCATGGACTCCCGAGAATAGAACAGGGGATAGAGAAAATTTTCCGCATCGGGGTAGTCAGCCTGCCAGTTCAGGTAGTACAAATCGGGTTTTCCCTCCCGTACAGCCGTCTTGAAAACATTCCAGTCACTGCGGAGGAGATCCACCTGAATGCCAACCGCCGCCCAGTCCGCCTGCATCGCTTCCAGCACGTGGAACATTTCGGTGCCGCCCGCCACCCATAATTGGGTCGAAAGTCCTTCTCCGTAGCCGGCAGCTACAATCAGTTTTCGGGCTTGTTGTGGATTATAAGGGTACGGTTCCAAATGATCCTTCCGGAGGCTGGGAGGAACCGGTCCTGCAGCCAGCTGGCCCGCATCATTCAACAGCAGTTTCAGGATCTTGCCCCTGTCCAGAGCCAGATTCATGGCCCGACGGAGGCGAACATCATTAAACGGTGGCCGGGAGCAGTTCATCCCCACATAGAAAATATCCAGATCATCCACTGCTTGTAGATAGGGGGCCCATTCCGGATCCGATTGCCACCGGCGCAAATCCATTTCCGGAACACCCAGCAGATCCAGGTTTCCAGCTTCAAACTCGGCGGCCCGGGCCATCACTTC
>CAZIIM010000011.1:59385-62022 GCA_964539305.1 uncultured bacterium
TCTTGAAAACGGGCGTCTTTACGTAGATGAAAGGTGTAACGGGTGCCGCTGCTGTCAATCTCCCAGGTCTGGGCCAGACCCGGCAAGAGGTCAGTCCCCTGGCCGAAATGTACCAGATTATCATAGACCAGTGCCATGGTCTCCCCCGTACGGATATCCGTCGCCAGGGCCGGATCAAAACCGCGAATATCGGAAGCTACGGCCAGATTCAGTGTTTCAGGGTCAACCGCATGGTCGCAGCCTCCGAACGGCAGAGCCAGAGCAATAAAAATAGACCACTTTAATGATCGTTTCATTGGATTGAAGTTACGATAAAGAACTACGCTCCCTGCAATCAGGATTCGTTTGTATTTTCCGCTGGTAAATATTCCATGTAGAAAGGATTTAACTACTCTATCTGTATTCCACTTTTCAAAATTCCAATTAAGTTAAAGGCGATTTTATGAAGACAGTTTATTTTTTCGGTCACGGACATGCTGAAGGGCGGGCGGATATGAAGAACCTCCTGGGCGGGAAGGGGGCCAATCTGGCCGAAATGACGAACCTGGGAATTCCCGTGCCTCCCGGTTTTACCATTACAACCGAAGTCTGCAATTATTATTACCAGAACAATTACACCTTTCCCGAAGATCTGGAAAGTCAGGTCAATGGCGCCATGAAACAGATTGAAGCCATCATGGGAAAACATTTTGGGGATGAGCGGGACCCACTACTGGTTTCGGTGCGCTCGGGAGCCCGCCAATCCATGCCTGGAATGATGGAGACGGTCCTCAATGTGGGGCTTACCTCCAAAACAGTGGATGGACTGATCGCGAAAACCGGTAATCCCCGTTTTGTTTATGACGCCTACCGCCGTCTGATCATGATGTATGCGGACGTTGTAATGGAAAAGGCAGCCGGGTTTGAGCCGGAGGATGGAGCGGGAATTCGTCAGCAAATGGAAGCGTTACTGGCAAAATACAAACAGGACCATGGTTACAACAATGACGTGGATTTGACAGCCGAAGATTGGCAGGTTTTAACAGAGGAATTTAAAGTCCTGGTGCGGGATGTTCTGAAGGCCGACTTTCCAGACGAAGCTTCCGCACAGCTCTGGGGAGCTGTCAAGGCCGTGTTTCAGAGTTGGAATGGGAAACGGGCTAAAAACTATCGTCAGATTGAGGGGATTCCCGACGAGTGGGGAACAGCGGTGACCGTTCAGGCTATGGTCTTTGGAAATACAGGTGAAACATCCGCCACTGGTGTGGCCTTTACCCGCAATCCGGCCACTGGTGACACTCGCTTTTATGGCGAATGGCTCCAGAACGCCCAGGGAGAGGACGTCGTGGCAGGGATACGGACCCCCCATCCTTTGAATGAGACCACCCGTTCGGAGGGATCAGAAGAGCTGGAATCTCTGGAAGCTTTCCTCCCGGAGGTGTACCAGGAGCTGGACCGGATTCGCACCAAACTGGAAACCCACTACCAGGATATGCAGGATATCGAATTCACGGTGGAGAACGGAAAATTGTGGATGCTCCAAACCCGGACCGGGAAACGGAATGGACCGGCAGCAGTAAAAATGGCCGTAGACATGGTCCACGAAGGATTAATTGATCAGCAGGAGGCAGTTCTCCGGGTGCGCCCGGATCAGATCGACGAATTACTACACCCTATGCTGGACCCGCAGGAGGAACGATCAGCTCCCGTATTTGCAAAAGGCCTGCCAGCCGGTCCCGGCGGCGGAATCGGCCAGATCGTCTTCACCGCCGATGATGCGGAAGCCTGGGCCAAGCGAGGGAAAAAAGTCATCATGGTGCGGGAAGAAACCTCTCCGGAAGATGTCCATGGCATGCACGCCGCCGAAGCAATCCTCACCACCAAAGGGGGCATGACTTCCCACGCTGCTCTGGTGGCAAGGGGGTGGGGTAAGTGCTGTATTGTAGGTTGCAGCCGTCTGAATATAAACCTAGCCGGCAAAACAGTGGAGGCAGACGGAACCGTCTTAAAAGAAGGGGACTGGATTTCCATGAACGGTTCCAGGGGAACAGTTTACCAGGGGCAGATTACACTGAAAGCGGCCGACCCGGATTCCAATCCCTACTACCGTGAATTAATGAAATGGGCCGATGATATCCGTACTTTGAAGGTTCGCACCAATGCGGATCGACCGGAGGATGCACAACAGGCCCGTACCTTTGGGGCTGAGGGAATTGGTCTCTGCCGGACAGAGCACATGTTTTTTGATCCGCAGCGTATCATGGCCATGCGGAAGATGATCCTGACCGAATCTGAAGAAGGACGCCGGGCTGCCGTCATGGAACTTCTGCCCTACCAGCGGAAGGATTTCAAAGGGATACTGGCTGCCATGCACGATTTACCCGTGACGATCCGCCTGCTGGATCCTCCGCTCCACGAATTCCTGGCCCTGAATGATCACCAGGTCGAATCCCTGGCAAAGGAACTGAACGTTACCCCCTCTAAAATCCGGACCCGGATGGCTAACCTGCACGAATTCAATCCCATGCTGGGACACCGGGGGTGTCGGTTGGGAATTGCCTATCCTGAAATTACGGAAATGCAGGCACGGGCCATCTTTGAAGCAGTGGCAGAATTGACAAAAGAAGGTGTCAAGGTTTACCCCGAAGTAATGGTTCC
>CAZIIM010000012.1:0-42468 GCA_964539305.1 uncultured bacterium
GTTAAAAAGGTGATCAGAATAAATAATTTTTTCATGGTTATCCTCGCTGGTGATTCTGTTTGCCTGGTTGAATGCAACTGCACCGGATTTGTTCCGGGTCCTGCCGAAATAACAATCGCGTCACAATCCCTGCTGGAAACTGAAAATGAGGTTGGAAAAATCGGTGGTTCCCTTCCCGGCCTCCACCAGGTACCAGGGCAGGTCCAGACGGAGGTATAGTTCCTGACCGAAAACAGACGTTTTCAGTCGTAGTCCCAAGCCGAAATCCATTAAAACATCGTTAGAAAAGGTTCGGTCCTTCCCAAAGGAAGCCGAACCGTTCAACACTCCTGCATCACCGAACAGGGCCAATTCTGTCCGTACACCGGCCAGACGATGGCTGAAGTAGCCCTCCACGGAAAGGGAGGCGGCCTGCTTCACACCCGGGTATCCTTTTCCCGTAAAACCCCGCAGATTCACGTCCCCCGGCAGGTGGTAACGGTCCCGAAGGTCAGGCTGACCATAGAAACTGGACCGGTCTCTCAAATAGGATTTTTGGTAGGTATCTCCCGAACCGGCTCCTTCCACCGTGTACAGTTCCTGGATGGGCACACCGTCAGATCCAGCCCAGATTGCACCAGCCATACCCCGGCCCCGCAGACCAAATTTCCCGCGCTGAAGTTCGGCCCGGTCGATGAACGTGATGCGGGCGAAACTCCAGTCCGACCAGCCCCCCGGCGCCACGTCCAGTTGCATTTCAGACCGGAGGGGACCGGTGTGGGTATTCAGGCGGGAGGAAAGTACCGTCGTCCGTCCCGTTTCAAAGAGATTGGTCCTGCTGGTGTCCACCACATTCACATAGGAAGCGCTCCAGGTCACCCGGTCCAGCTCCAGGAAATGAAAGGACTGATCCAAAACACGACTGATCTGGAATCCAGCCGTTTCCAGCGCCCCCAGCGAAGCGACGTGGTAGGCAAAAGTGGTGGACGTATCGCCCAGGGGATTCCGGCGCCAGCCCTCTGCAAACCAGAAAATATTACCCGATTTAACACCGGCGTTTACACCACCCTTCAGGTGTTCCCAGGGACCGTAGTCCCGGGTGAACCAGACACCCGGTAAGTAACCATCTTTCTCGTGGTACTGTACCGAGGGAAACCATTGAAGAAGGTACCGATTCCGGGGGGCGTAATTCATACCCGGACGGTAAAACAAAACTTCGGTGGGCATGGCACTGGTGCCGTTATTACGGTAATCCAGGTCTAAGGTTTGTACCTCCGGGTCTAATGTTGCTCTTACCGGTTCTTTGGGAACGGTGAAAACAAATTCATCCTGCTCCCTCCACTTGTGATTCCGCCACCAGGTGCGGTAGGTGGTACCGTCCTTGAAGGTCACTTCCACCAGCTGAGGCATTTCCCGTTTGCCGTAACGGTGAATCTGAAGCGTCACTTTCCAGGAACCATCTGGCTGGTGTGATTTTTTCCAGCTCTTGATGCCATAGTCCAGCAGGCGAGTGTTGTGGAGCCAGGGCCGGAAAAACCAGTCCAGGTCCTCCCCGCTGGTCGCCTCCATGGCCTGGATAAAACGTTCTTCATTGGGGTGTTTCAACTGCCAGCGGCGGTAATATGCCTGCATCCCCGCCAGGAACAGGGAATCTCCCAGGACATACTTCAATTCATCCAGCATTAAGGAGGGTTTGGTATAGGCGTTCATGCGGTAACCCCATCCGTCCCGGAACATGTAGGAAGAACGGCTGATGGGTTCATCCCTCCCGCTGGTCAGGTAGCGGATGGCGTACCACTGATTCCGACCGAGGCTGCTGCCGAATTTCCAGTACTTTCTCTGCCACGGTTTTAAACGGGCGGCTTCCAGATCATAGCCCTGAGGACCGTATTTCCTCATCAGGTACCAGCGGGTCTGGAAGGTGGTAAAGCCTTCATCCAGCCACGCCTCCCGCACTTCATTGTTCCCCAGAATACCGTAAAACCAGATATGACCTACTTCATGGACGATCAAGCCTTCCGATTCACTGCCATTCATGACCAGCATGGGGTATTCCATGCCGCCACCCTTCAGCCGGTCCGTGGTGGTCACCTGGGGATAGGGATAGGGACCGAACTGGTTACTGAGCCATTCCAGAGTCCACTCTGTCCGGTCCACCACCTTTTTTGTCCACTTTTTCCCGTTTTTGCGGTTAAACAGGACGTGGACCTTAATCTGATTCCACTCCCCCTCTTCGTAGAGGAAATCGGGGGAAGTGATCCAGGCGAAATCGTGAACATTCTCCGCATGAAAGGTCACTTTCCGCCGGACAGTGGAGTCAGGCGGCGAATAATTCTTTTCAAAGGCTGCCAGCCATTCGTCGAAGGGACGGCTCGTGTCTACCCTGACGCTTTCCCAGCCCGGATCTCCATCGGTCACCACGCCGGTGGCCCCCACGATGTAACCGCCGGGAACGTCCATGGTTACGTCAAAGGTGCTGAATTCACCATAAAATTCCCCCTCGGCGTGGAAGGGCATTTCATTCCAGCCGTGTTCATCGTACACCACCATTTTGGGATACCACTGGGCCAAATTGTACTGTTTTCCCACCCGGCCGGCCCGTTCAACCTGCTCCCCAATATGGTGGGTCCAATCCAGATCAATCAGAATTGAATCGCCGGGAGCCAGCTCGTGATTCAGTTCCGCTGACAATATGGTGTCATCCACCTTAAAATCCCGTGTCCACACCGTTCCACCCTGAGAAATGGAAAAACTGTGAATATCGACCCGACTGAAATAGGATTCTTTTCCCTTAATAAAACTGGCGGCCCGGCCCCGACGACCGGAACCCTGGAGATACTCCCGCTGCTTCACCGATCCTTCCTGAAAGGCATTGGGGTACAGGTGCATGTATATCTGGTGCAACGTATTCGGGGACTGGTTCACATACACAATTCTGGAATTGCCCCCGACGGTGTGTGCGGAAGTGTCCAGTTTCACGTCCATCGTGTAATGAACGTACTGCTGCCAGTAGGAATTTCCCCCCAGGACCAGGTGAGACAGGAGGGGAAACAGAATAATGTAAAATAAGCGGTTCTTAGACGGAGCGCTGCTGATCACGAATCAAGGTACGGTTTCAGATCCTTGTAAAAGATTTCCTTTGTCCGGGGGCCGATGTACCCTTTAACAATGTGGCCCTCCCGGTTGATGATCAGGGTGGTGGGAATTCCCGTGATGGGTTGACCGATAGCCCGACCGTAACGGGCGGTCACGTCCATGATTTCATTCCCCTTCACATCGGTGAGAACCGTGTACTCCATCTCCCATTTCTTCATGAACTCGGAAATCTGTTTTTCCGTCCCCGATTTAATGGTAATACCCACAATTTCCAATCCTTCATCCTTATGCTCGGCATAGAGACGGTTTAGGTCGGGGATCTCGGCCCGGCAGGGACCACACCAGGTACCCCAGAAATTAAGCAGGACAACTTTTCCCTTCAAATCACTCAGGCGGAACAGGTCCCCGTTTACCTGCTTCAGGGTAAAATCGGGGGCCACCAGTACGTTGGTCTCCCGGGTTGTTTCCCGCTCTGTAATAATCTTCTTCACAATGGCACTGGGAGTGAATCCCGGTGACCCGGAAGACGGTTGGTCTCCCTGACCACCGTACACCAGCGTCAGGAAACTGAAAATAAGACTATTCACAAAATAACGTTTCATTGAATTCCTTTCTAACCTGCCAGCCCCTGATCCAGAAAATCCAGGAATTTGTCTAAATCCCTGGTCATGCCGGGGAACGTGGCGATGACTTCATTGTCCGGACTTAAAATGACGTAATACGGGAGAGCAGCCGTTCCGAACCGATCAATTTCATACTGCTGATTCTCCCGGTAATTCTCACCCCCGTCAGTGTAAAGTTGCACCATGACCATTTCCCTGAAACGCACTTTTACATCCGGTTTGGTAAAGATATTGGCTTCCATCCAGCGGCAGTTGGTACAGGTGTATCCCGTGAAATCAATGAACACCGGCTTGCCCGTTCTACGCGCTTCCGCCAGGCCTGCTTCCAGATCATTGTACCAATCAAATTCCTCCGCCGTAGAAGCACCGTTGGTTTTTACGGCCCCCGTTTCTGCCTCCACCACCGGCGGCAGGTAGGAGTAAATCAAACCATGAATCCGCTGGCCAAAAAGACCTGAGGAGAGGTAGAGCCCGAATGTCAGGAAACCCATGCTCAGGAGCATCCGGGGGACACCGATGCGTTCAATTTTTGAATCGTGGGGCAGCTGGATTTTCCCCAGTAAATAGAAACCGGTAATGAACATGATCCCCGCCCAGGAGGCCAGCACCATCTTGTGGGAGAAAAAGCCCCAGCCCCAGACCAGATCCATATTACTCAGGAATTTAAAGGCCGCCGCCAGTTCCAGAAAGCCCATCACCACTTTGACCGCATTCAGCCAGCCACCGGATTTCGGCATCTTGGCCAGGTACTGGGGGAAGAGGGCCAGGAAAAAGAACGGCAGCGAAAAGGCAGCACTGAACAGGATCATTCCCAGCATGGGCCAGAACCATTGCCCCTGAGCCGCTGCCACCAGCAGAAGTCCCATGAACTGGACGGTGCAGGTAAAGGAGGTCAGGGTAAAGGTCACCGCCATGAAGAGGATGCCTACGTAACCGCCGCGACTTTCCTGTTTCAGGGATAGCTGGCGCAATTTGGAGGGGACCTGGATTTCGTACATACCGAAGAGGGATAAGGCAAAATAAATGAACAGGGCTCCCAGGAATAAATTCACCCAGGGATTTGCGGCCAGCTGGTTGGCACCGGAAGCACCCAGGGTTACCGCCAAAATAAAGCCCAGAATACTGAAAGTAGCGATAATCCCCAGCGTGTACACCAGAGCCTGTTTCAGGGGGTTGCGACCCTCCAGCTCTCCCTGGTGGGTAAAATAGGATACGGTAATGGGAATCATGGGAAAAACGCAGGGCGTCAGGAGCGCCAGGAAACCCATGGAAATGGCCAGGAGAATAAAGGACCAGAACCCCTTGCTCACAATTTCATTCAAATCGAGGTCACCCTGGTAGGCCACCGGTTTTGCCGGTGTAAATTCTGTTTTTTCCGGCCGGGCGGGACCAGGTTCAATTGTCAAACTGACCTGGACGCTGTCCTCCCGGGGTGGGTAACAAATGGAAGCATTGCACACCTGGTAGAGAACGGTGGCTGTCAATTCCTGGGTTCCCGGTGGCAAATCCTTTTTCAACAGGACCGGTACTTTAAATCGGGCACCTCCGGCATGGAAACGGGTGTTCGTCTGGAAACCTTCGTCATATTTTTCGATGGGTGGATTTTCTTCCACCTCGCCCACGGCCTCCACCGCCGGGCCAAAGACATGGACCGAAGTGGCCACTGGTCCCGATCCCACATCTTTCAGGGCATAAATGTGCCATTCCGGATCCATTTCCGCCGTGATGGAGACGGTCACTACTTCACCGGCCCGGGCCAGCCCCTCCACCTTCGCCTTGATCGTGACAGGTGAATCGAGCTGCGCCTGCAGCAGATACAGCAATCCCCCGAAAACAAGTAATATTCGTTTAATAACCATGGTACATTTTTTTCTTATTAGTTGAAATATGGACGGGAAAGTAACAGGATTAATATTTTTGACCAAACCAATGTTTCAGAGCAAACCAGAGGCCGGTTTTCTTTTTCAGGGTCTGTCGCAGGTCCGGAAGGGATTCTTCCGCCGCCATTCGACCGGCTTCCAGCAGCTCCTCAAATTTGTCGAACCGGGACCAGCGGTAATCCTTGACCTCCGGTTCAATGATGAAATCTGCCTTTTGATTGAATTGCTTTGCCAGATTCAGATAGGTGGACAAATCGGCGCGCATCATGATTTCGTAAATATTGACCCGGTCCAGTTTGGATACCATTTTGCGGCTAATGTCGATTCCCAGAATGAATTGAACCTCCGGACCGAATACGGCCGTGGGCAGCGGCATGCTGATGCCTCCATCAACGATTAACTGGTCCTCCTTTTCCGTCGGCTCAATATAACCGGGAATGGTGCCGCTCTGAACCACCGCTTCAATCAGGTCCCCCTCCTGGTACAGCACGGGCTTGCACGTGTTCAAATCCGTTGCCACCACTGTTAACGGCACCTGTAATTCTTCAAAACTCTTGGCCGGAATCAGAAAATCAAAAGCATCCCGCAGGCGGTTTCTCCGGATAATGGAGGTGCGGTGGAGCGACATGGCCAGAACCACCTGGTCTTTTACGCGCCGGGCAATTTGGTCGAAAACGGAATGGGGGTCCCGGTTTTCAATCAACCGGTCGGTTCCCAGGTTTCGATAAGAATCGTGATCCAGAAAGTCACGGAAGCGCTGTTCGACCCAGTCCGGGTCCAAGGTAGCCGCATACATGGCACCAATGACGGCACCGGCGCTGGTTCCGGCCACGGCGTGAATGGCAATCTGCTCCCGGTGCAGGACCTGTAACGCACCGATGTGGGCCGCCCCCCGGGCACCCCCGCCGCCTAGTGCCAACCCCAGATTCGGCTGCACCATCAATCAGCTAACGCTTGACTCCGGGGAAGAATCCGGACGGTCATTTCAACTTTTTCGAAAGGATTGTCCATGTCGGGTCCCTGATAATCCGGGTTCAGTTTCCGTGGCGTATCCACATTTACAATGGAATCGATCACGGCCAGGCCCTGAATAACTTTTCCGAAGACGGTGTATTTCCCGTCCAGCCTTGGGGTCGGCGCCACACAGATAAAAAACTGACTGGAGGCACTGTTCGGGTCCTGAGTCCGGGCCATGCTGAGGGTCCCCCGTACATGGAGGGAATCATTGAATTCTGCTGGAATGGTCCAGGTGGAGGAATCATCCGGATTACCGAGACCGAAGTATTTCCCGGCCCGCCCGCCGGTTCCGTCATTCAAACGGTCCGAATCTTTCGAGTTAGGATCTCCACCCTGAATGACAAAACCGGGAATTACCCGATGAAAGGTGGTTCCGTCAAAATAACTCTCCCGGGCCAGGACTTTAAAACTTTCCACATGTTTGGGAGCCACTTCCGGGTAAAATTCGACAACCATATCGCCGAATTTGGTGGAAATCACCGCCACCTCTTCATCCTTCGAACAGGCACTGAACAGTAAGGCCATCATCAAAACCGTAAGAACCAATTTCATGTTAAACTCCTGCTACCGGGCTTTACAGCCGGGATTTGTTTTAATTCAGGCGGTATTTCATTTTCGGCATAAGAGACTGTCTCCAGTTGCAACAGGGAATATTGGTCTTCCGCCAGCCGGACCTGTCCTCCGCTGCGATCCACAATTACCCCGACCCCGACCAGCTTTCCACCCGATTGCCGGACGATTTCAATCACTTCCTTCACCGACCCGCCGGTGGTAATCACATCTTCCACCACCAGGACTTTTTCACCCGCCTGGATTGAAAAGCCGCGGCGTAGGGTCATCATGCCGTTCTTCCGTTCGGTAAAAATGGACCGAACACCCAGTTGCCGTCCGACAGCAGAACCGATGACAATCCCGCCCATGGCCGGCGATATGACCAGTTCAACCTTCTTCGAACGAAAATGTTCAGCTATTTTTTCAGAAAATAATTCCCGGTACTCCGGATATTGCAGAATTTTCGAACACTGGAAATAGGTGGCGCTGTGCCGGCCGGAGGTGAGAATGAAATGCCCCTCCATCAGAGCACCGCTCTCCCAGAATATTTCAAGCAACGCTTCACGCTTCATCCAAAATACTCCGCATTCGGATCACATAGTTTTCGGCTGCCGCCCGAATAGCCGCCGAGCTTAAATCTCCGGCAAAACTGATGCTTCTGGAGATACTGATTAAGACGGCACCGGGCCCCTGCCCCGCTCGAACGGCCGCCTCCAAATCACCCCCCTGATGACCCACACCCGGAATGAGCAGGGGCAGCTCGGGAGCCAGTTTTCTCACCACCCCTAATTCCTCAGGGGCGGTAGCACCCACCACCAGACCTATATTTTGATTCCCGTTTAACGTCACCGCCAACCGTGCCACCTGCTCGAACAGTTTTCCTTGATCGGACTCCAACAACTGGAATTCATTGGCGCTGGGGTTGGAGGTGCGACACAAAATAAAAACCCCCTTCTCAGGATCACGGATAAAGGGCAGGATTGAATCGGAACCCAGATACGGGTTAATGGTGACGGCATCAAAATTGAAATGGCGGAATAAGCTGAAGGCATATTGCTCTGCTGTACTGCCAATATCCCCCCGTTTGGCATCCCCGATGACAATGGCAGAACCGTGGATGGCCTGAACCAGTTCCTCCAGCCACTGGAAGCCGCGACTTCCCCATCGTTCAAAAAATGCCAGGTTAGGTTTATAAGCCACCGCGTACTCTTTCGTGAGCTGAACCACTTTCTCCGTGTGTCGCTTCACATCGTCCAAAGAAGGATTGACCTGCCCCAGAAGATCCGGGTGCATGTCCAAACCAACACATAAGAGCGACCTTTTCGCCTTTATGGTTTCTAAAAGCCGTAAATTAAAGGGTACCATTCGTGCCGAATTTAGGTCTGTGGATTTCTGGGAAAAAGATCGAAGAATGGCAGGGGGTAATTCTTTCAGCAGAAATATTTGGCATTCATTATATAAATTAAAGAGGGTATTCACCTGAACAGCGCTTTTCGGAGATCATGAAGCAACTGACCATTAATACCGGTGAAAAATCAGAGACCCGGGTCATCGCCTCCAGCGGTGTCTTTCAGATTGAACTGTTAAAACACGTAGGGCAGGCCGACTATCCTCAACTGGTCCACATTTCCAAATCCCTGGCAAAAAAATATGGTGAGAAGGCCGTCCTGACCAAATCCACCATTCACAAATATTTTAATAAACCTGGGTCCCTGCCCTTCATTGCCCGTTATCGGGGAGAAATTATCGGCTACATTATCGGTGTTCCCCTGGAAGAACTAAGTCAGGAACCGTGGGCCCGACTGGACGAAAATTTCGGAAAACACAATACCCTTTACACCTACGCTTTTGTCATCCAGTCCCAGTATAAAGGAAACGGCTACGCCAAAATGCTCAAACGGGTTTTTCTGAGCTGGGCGAAAAAGAGGAAGGATATCCACTACATCACCGGTCATGTGAAACTGGGGATCTCCAGCCGTTTTTCGGGAGATATTCGAATACTGAATCGGGTGGAAAACTGGCAGGGTACCGGAAAAACGTTCGAATATTACCGCCGGGATCTGGGTTCCGACCAACTCCTGCCTCCGAAACACAATCCCCCGCTGGCGAACAAGATTTAACGTTTATTCTTCGTCAATAAACTCACCACTACCAGGGAAATGACGGAGATGGTAATGGCCGGAATGACTTCATCCATTTTATGGTAAACGGAAGCGGGCACCAGGTTCTGGATAAAACCGGCTTCCTTCCAGATCAGGGTTGTAACGGTTCCGGTGACGATGGAAGTAATGGCACCGGCTGTTGTGGCCCGTTTCCAGAATAAAGCTGCCACCAGCGAAGGGGTAATCGCCGCCCCGTAAATCGTGTAGGCGTAGAGCGCCCGTTCAAAAAAGCCGGCTGATTTTTCAAATTCGCGGGAGATCATAAAGGCAATCAACCCCAGTCCCAGCACCAATAGGCGACTGAAGAGAACAATCTTTTTATCGTTGGCCCCGGGATTAATGTAGAGTAAATACACATCTCGCATGAGGGTGGTGGCTGGAACCAGGAGGAAAGAATCGGCGGTGGAAATGATGATTCCCACAATGGTTGTCATCATAACGGCGCCTAGTAGAGGCGGCAGAATGCGGTGGGAGGCATAAATCATGACGTACTTCCCCACTTCCGCATCAGGGATCATGCTGGAACTCACCCAGGCGGAGGCAATAATCAGCAGTTCCATCAGGGCCACCGCAAAAACCAGCACAATTGTGGCGCTTTTAGCCCCTTTTACCGTCCGGCTGGCAAAGAAGCGCTGATACATATTGGCGTCGCCCATCACCAGCAAAAACGGGGGCAAACAGAAATTCAGGATATCCAGCGAGGAATAGACACCCCAGAACTGCATATGGCTTTCCTTCCCCATCTGGGCGAAAGAAGCCTCCATCCCGGAAAAACCGCCTGCCTTGATCAACAGGATCGGGAAAGCAATCGCAAACGTGAGAATCATGATAATTCCGTTACCCACATCGGTGTAAGCCACACTGACCAGGCCAGCCAGCATGGTGTAGGCAATGATGAAAACCGCTGCAATCACCGTCCCCGTCTCGACCGAAACGAGGGAATGGCCGCTGCTATCGGTTAAAACTGTTTTCAGGACAGCTCCACCGGCGTTGTATTGATAACTGACAATCACCAGGTAAGCCATCACCAGGGCGATTACACTGAGAATACGTGTGACAGAACCGTAACGGTCGCCCAGAATTTCAGGGACGGTGTATTTTTCAAAGCTGCGCACTTTTCCAGCGATTTGCGTCAGCAGGGCGATGCCCAAAACACCACCCAGGGGTAAAATCATGGCCGCCAGCCCCGTTTCATACGTCTTTCCGGCATTGCCCAATATGGATCCGGTTCCCATCCAGGTAGCCAGCATGGTTCCTACCAGAATCCAGGGTGCCAGGGTCCTGCCGGCAATGGAAAAATCGGCCTGATTCTTAATCTTATTGGCCTTGTAAAACCCGATTCCAATCAAGGTAAACAGGTATAAGGCGATTACAGTAATATGGAGCATAAACTTCTTTTGAAAGTGGTCATCTTAACCGTATCCTTTTAATCCGTTCCTGCTCAAATTCTCACAGCAGGTATGATCAGAACAATTCTAATTTACGTGGCCATGATGCTGTTTTCAGCAACAGTTTCTGGCCAAACCAGACCCGTTTCCGAGAAAGGTAACCCTTTGAACCATCTAGCTCACGAATCCAGCCCCTACCTCCTCCAACACGCTGACAACCCAGTAGACTGGTATCCCTGGGGGGAAGAAGCCTTCCGGAAAGCGGAGGAACTGGATCGACCCATCTTTCTTTCCATCGGCTATTCTACTTGTCACTGGTGTCATGTCATGGAACATGAATCATTTGAAGATGAAGAGGTGGCCCAGCTCCTGAACCGTGATTTTATTGCCATTAAAGTGGACCGGGAAGAGCGCCCGGAAATTGACCATTTGTATATGTCGGTCTGCCAGGCCATGACCGGCAGTGGTGGCTGGCCCCTGACCATCGTTATGACACCGGACAAGAAACCGTTTTTCGCCGGAACCTATTTTCCTAAAGAAAGCCGCTACGGCCGGCCCGGACTCATGGAACTGCTGCCTGCCATTGCCGACGCCTGGAAGAATAAACGGAAGGACCTGCTCCAGTCGGCTGACCGGGTCCAGGACTTCCTGAAGGAAGCCAATACCAAAACACTGGGTCCACCCCTTCCCGATACAATCCTGAAAACCACTTTTGACCAGTTTCAGAATCGGTTTGACAATCAGTACGGCGGGTTTGGAACCCAGCCAAAATTCCCCGCTCCCCAAAACCTTATCTTTCTTTTACGTTATTACAACATGACCGGGGAAAAATCAGCCTTGTCTATGGTGGAAACAACCCTGCAGAAAATGCGCCTGGGAGGCATTTTCGACCAACTGGGGCACGGTTTTCACCGCTACTCCACAGACCAGCAATGGCTGGTGCCCCATTTTGAAAAAATGCTTTACGATCAGGCCATGCTCACCCTGGCCTATACAGAGGCTTACCAGATGACGGGGAATGAGTTTTACCGTCAGACAGCGGAAGCTATTCTTACTTACATCCTCCGGGACATGACCCGCCCTGAGGGAGGATTCTATTCTGCCGAAGATGCGGACAGCGAAGGGAAGGAAGGCAAGTTTTACCTCTGGAAGATGGATGAAATTCAGGAGATCCTATCACCTCAGGAGGCGGAAATGATCACCAAGGTTTTTCACCTGCGGGAAAAAGGTAATTTCAGCGATGGATCCTCCGATGCTGCGGGAGAAAACATTCTTCATTTATCGCGTGAAACCAGGGACTGGATTACTCCGGGTTCAGCTGTTCCAGCCTCAGATCGGGCCATTTTCAACACGGCGGTGCAGAAACTATTCCAGGCCCGGGAGACCAGAATTCACCCTTTTAAAGATGATAAAATTCTTACGGATTGGAACGGTATGATGATCGCCGCTCTGGCCCGGGCCAGTCTTGTTTTCAAGTCCGGTACCTACCGACAAGCAGCGGAGAAATCGGCTGATTTCATTCTGAAAACCCTGCGCCGGGAAGACGGCCGACTTGAGAAACGTTTCCGGAACGGCCAGGCGGGACTGGACGCCCACCTGGATGATTACGCCTTCGTCGTCTGGGGTTTACTGAATCTGTACGAAAGCACGTTCAATCTGGACTACCTCAAGCATGCCCGGGAGCTGACTGACGTAATGGTGGACAATTTCTGGGATGAGGAACATTCCGGATTTTTTCTGGGAGGTGACCAATCGGAAAAATTGCTGGTCCGGACGAAATCCGGATACGACGGCGCTTATCCCTCCGGGAATTCGGTTGCCACCTTTGATCTGCTCCGTTTAGCCCGGATAACTGGGGACCAAACACTGAGTGAAATGGCTGAAAAATCGTTTCGCCTGTACTCCAGCGAAATTCAGCGATCACCTACCGGATTCACTTTCTTACTCACGGCCTACCTGTTCGCTAACAATAACCCGAAAGAAATTGTCATCGTCGGAAATGGCAAAGACGAACAAATGAAATCCGCCCTGGAAGCAATTCAGAATCTTTATTCCCCCAATAAAGTTATCCTTTTCAAAGATACAAGTGCAGACACGGACCTTCTGAACCAACTGGCGCCCTGGACGGAATACCAAACCAGCATTGATGATCAACCCACTTTTTATGTCTGTAAGAATTTTGCCTGCAACCAGCCGACCACCGATCTTTCCCAGGCAATTCAATTCATTAAAGAATAGAAACCGAATCCCCTCCTGACCGACTTGAAAAAACAGACAGAAAGCCTTCGGTCCTTTCCCGATCAGAAAGCCTTTCATCCTACATTTCAAAATATGTAGTTTGTAAATAACAGCTTATCTACTCAAGCTAGGAATACCCCCTAAAATGGAATACAGGATACGAAATACATTATGAAATTACACTGGAAAATTCTGATTGGCCTCTTCCTGGGTCTCTTGTTTGGTATTATTTCCTCCGTTTTCGGTTGGGGAGCGTTTACGGAAGCCTGGATTTCACCCTTTGGTCGCATTTTTATTAATTTACTGAAACTGATTGCGGTACCCCTGGTACTGGCTTCTCTGGTGACCGGTGTTGCCTCGCTTTCTGATGTAAAGAAACTCTCCCGCATTGGCGGAAAAACCATTGCCCTCTACATCATTACCACCACCATTTCCGTTTCAATCGGCCTGGTGGCCGTGAACGTAATAAAACCGGGGAATGCGGTTCCCAAGGATATGCAGATGAAACTGCAAAAAACCTATGAAACTGCCGCCTCTTCCCGCCAGAGCATGGCCGATGAAGTAAAAGAGCGGGGACCGCTGCAGCCGATCGTGGACATGGTCCCCAGTAATATTTTCCAGTCCGCTTCCAGCAATCGGAACATGCTCCAGGTTGTCTTCATTGCCCTCTTCCTGGGAGTCGGATTGATTCAGGTGCCGAAGGATAAGGCTAAACCGGTCCTGGATTTTTTCGAGGGCCTGAACGATGTGATCATCAAGCTGGTGGATATTATCATGCTCATGGCTCCGATCGGAGTTTTTGCCCTGATCGCCGATACCATCACCAGTGTGGCCGGGAATAATCTGAAAAATATCCTGGAATTGCTGAGTTCACTGGGATACTACATGTTTGCGGTGATTCTGGGATTAGCCATCCACATGGTCGTCACCTATACAGCTGTTCTGAAGATTTTTACCAAAATGCCTCTCAAGAAGTTCTATCAGGGAATTGCTCCGGCCCAATTACTGGCTTTTTCCACCAGTTCCAGCGGTGCCACCCTGCCGGTCACTATGGAACGATGTGAAGAAGAATTGGGTGTTTCGGAAGAAGTTTCCTCCTTTGTACTCCCGCTGGGTGCCACCATTAACATGGATGGGACGGCCCTCTACCAGGCCGTGGCCGCCGTTTTCATTGCCCAGACCCTGGGGATGGATCTAACCCTGGGAGCCCAGTTAACCATCATTCTTACCGCCGTCCTGGCCTCCATCGGTACGGCAGCCGTTCCCGGCGCTGGGATCATCATGCTGGTCATTATTCTGGAGGCCATTGGTGTCCCCAGCGGCGGTATTGCCCTGATCCTGGGTGTGGACCGCATCCTGGATATGCTAAGAACCACCACCAATGTGACGGGGGACGCCAGTGTGGCAGTCGCTATTGCCTCGACGGAAGGCCAATTGCGGGAAATGTAATCCAACATTCATTGGATTTCCTTTCCGGTAGAATTAAATTAGATCAGCTCTTTTACAATTCCCGCCTCAGCTTTTTGAATTTTTGGATCGTCAACATCGATCTCTTAAGTTCACCTTCCAGGATTAAAAAACAGGCCTTTCTTTGTCACAAAGATCAAGGAAGTTTGGAAATCATGGAGGCCTTTACCGTTCAAAACGGATCCATTAATCAAAACTGAGGCGGGTTTTTTTATGTCAGCCGGTCTGAAATTGTTTTAAGATCTGCTTGATCCGGATTTTCGGACCTTTGATTCGTAACAATAGGCGATCATCCTGAAATTCCCGCTTTAAAACACTTACGCCCTCCTGAGCCCGGACCAGTTCTCTCCCCTGCTTGTAAGGTATTTCGATATCAATCACGTGATAGTCCTCTTCCATGATATTGCGGATTCGGCGGGTTAGCTGATCCAGCCGTAAATGTTGCCTGGCTGAAATCATAACTGAATGGGGATAACGCTGTTTTAAGGCCGCCAGTGTTTTGTCGTTTTGCACCAGATCAATTTTGTTCAAAATTACAATTTTCCGCTGATCCTGAGCACCCAGGTCTTTTAACACATCGGTTATGGTCTGCTCCTGCTCTTCCAAATGACCGGAAGAAGCATCCAGAATCACCAGGATGAGATCTGCTTCAACCACTTCTTTGAGCGTGCTGCGAAACGTGGCCACCAGGTGGTGGGGAAGTTTCCGGACAAAACCGACTGTGTCACTGAGTAAAATGGTGTGGGATTCATCCAACTGGACCGCCCGAATGGTCGTATCGAGGGTGGCAAACAACTGATCCTGGACAAATACATTCGCATTGGAAAGGGCATTCATCAGGGTGGATTTCCCGGCGTTGGTGTACCCCACCAGTGCCACCCGAAACTGGTCCTGTCGCTGACTGCTCTGGGTTTCCCGCTCTTTGTCGATTTTAACCAATTCGTGTTTCAGTTTTGCGATACGGTTCCGAATCAGACGGCGGTCCACCTCAATCTGGGTTTCACCGGCTCCGGCCCGGGTTCCTATTCCACCCATCTGTCGTTCCAAGTGAGTCCACTGACGGGAAAGGCGGGGGAGCATATATTCCAACCGGGCCAGTTCCACCTGCGTTTTGGCTTCCCGTGTTTTGGCATGGTGATAAAATATGTCCAGGATTAAGGTATTCCGGTCAATGACCTTCAATTCACCTGCCTGTTTCAAATAATTCTTAACCTGACCCGGAGTTAATTCATCATTAAAAATAACCAGGGAGGCTCCTAACGTTTTAGCCTGGGAGATAACCTGCTTGGCTTTTCCTTCACCAATAAAATAGGCGGAATGAACACGATTTAATTTCTGGGTAATGGTTCCCACCACCCGAGCCCCTGCCGTGTCTGCCAGAAGTTCGAGTTCAGCCAATTGATCCTTAACTTCCTCTGCGCTGGTATTGCCGTAAATCGCCCCGACCAGTAGCGCTTTTTCAGTTCGTTCAGGGGAGGCTTCAATCATGGCTGCCACGCATGGATTCGACCCGGGTTCGACCCACGACCGATTCAATCATTAACATTACAATTGCCAGAATCAGGAACAAGCGCCACAAAGAGCGCCCATGTCGTACATTCTCCAGTGTCTCAATTAACCGATCTTCCGGTCCAATCCAGAGGGTGCGGTCCTTGCCCAGGCGGGACCGGAGTGCTTCCGGATCTACCGGTTTTCCCAACTGTTCTTCCGGCGCTAAGTGAACTGAAAACTGGGTGTACATCTCATTTCCCGCCAGAACGGTGTAGCTGCCCAGGTCGGTAGTCTCCTGGATTCTCAGGGATTCGCTGGCATAGTCCGGAACTTTCAGAATATCCACACCCCGGGGAGTCCGGACGGTCCATTGCTTATTGATCAATTCACTCTTCAACTGAATGGTCTTGGTTTCATCCACATAAACACTGCTGGTATTTTTCTCATCTGTCGCCAGGAGAATCATGAGCTGGTGAAGCAAGGGTATGGATAATCCTTTCAGGGGTAATTCACTCCAGGAAAGATCCATGGGGAGGGTAAAATAGTAGATTTTTCCGCCTCTTACAGGAATGTCCACCAGCAGGGGATCCTGATTATTCAGTTTCAAAATGGTCCGCTGCCCCCGTACCAGCCGCACCTGGTTATAGCGATAGATCCGGGGTAATTCGTTTTTCAGATCCCGAAGATTCAAATCCCGCAGGATCGGATCAAGTTTATTTCCCAAGACCACCGAAAAGAAGGAGGATCCCTCCACTGCTTTCACTTTTTGAACCCGCGGCAGTTTCAAATTCCGCTCCACATCGCTGCCTTTAAAATCCATCCCCCGGTTTCCGGAGAACCAGATGACACCCCCCTTTTGATTTAAAAACCTTTTTAAATCTTCCACCGCAGCCGGTGCCAGAACTGCCGGATCGTGGAGGATCAACACATCGGTACTCTCCAAATCGATTTGACGGATTTCACGACTAATTTTGGTACGGATATTCAGGAAACCCGTCTCACCGCTGATGGATTCGAGAGCCGTCTTTAACAGGAAAATATCGTTCTGGGAATTCCCCAGTATGAGACAGGATATCTGGTCCGGAATGGATAATTCAAATGTCCACTGATTGTCCAGGGTATAGTCATCGTTTGGTATTTGCAAATATCCCTGAATAATACCGCTCTTCCCGGGATACACCTGAAAAAGAAAGTCCTTTACCCGCCCGGGCTGAAAATGAGAAACTATTTGACCCACCCGTTCCTGATTGAGGTACAATTCGACCGGCACATTTCTTTTTTCAATCGTACCGCTGTTTTTTACGCGGGCATTAAGTTTCAATAAGTGATTCGGCAGTCGAATCTGGCTCACCGTCTTAATATCCATGATTGAAAGGTTATCCTCCACCGTCTCCGTTCCCAAACAGTAGAAACGCCATGTTTTCAATGTATCGGCGAATTCCTCTGCCAACGCCGGGGACGGCAGTGATTGAAAATCACTCAAAATAAAACATTCATGATTTGGTTCGGATACAGGAATCGTTTTTAGTACAGAATCAACGAATCCCCAGAGATTGTCCCTGGATTGAGTCTGCCGAATTTCAGACAGAGGGTCCTCCAGGTCTTCCACGGCTCTCAGGGGTCCGGAGAAGAGTTCCCGGGGTGGGTTGGTCTGGTAGAGGTGAAGGTAGGTGAGACCGTTGAAACTGGATATAATCGTTCGAACGGACTGCTTGACCTGATCCAGGGCCGACTTCAGACTGGATTTTGCCGCCATGCTGGCGGAATTGTCCACAATGATCGCCACATTGGAGGATTGTTCTCCAGCAGCAATTCCTGTATACAATCCTCGCTGGATCGGTTTTGAAAGCATCAAGATTAGAAAAATAATGGCAGCAGTCCGGAGCAAGATTAATATCCACTGGCGAATCTGAATTTTGCGGATGGTTTTATGTTTCATTTCCTGAAGGAATCGGACGGAGCTGAATTCAATTTCGCGCGTATTCCCCAAGCTGATTAAATGGATTAAAATGGGGATGGCCGCCGCAAAGAGGCCCCACAGGGCAGCTGGATTCAAGAATGTCACGCCAGGGGAAATCCGAACATCATCATGGTCATACCGGCACCGAGGGGCATTTTAAAGTTGTCGTCGAGAGGAATCGGTAACAACTCCATGATCATCCCTCCCAGCGCTCCAACGGCTCCCAGGGGGAAGGGAACATCCTTGAAAAACCAGGCGATCACCAGGCATACTGACAACCCGCCCAGGAATCCCTCCAGTGATTTCCCCCAGATTTTATGGCGGCCAAACCGAAGACCCACAAAAGCGGCCGCAATGTCACCAAGACTCATGAAAATCAGGCTCAAGATCGCCACCGGGCGGGGAAACAGGAGTACGGTTATCAAGGCACCGATCATGACCCACGACGCTCCCGTTAATCGAGGTTCCATTTCGTGTTCCCGCAGCATGAAATTGAACCACCGCCGGAACATGGAATGGATCCAGCGGATTCGATGTCTTCCCACATCGATAAAAATGAAAATCAAGCTGAAGAGGGTCAACAAATTCACGACCGTACCCTTGTCTTGAATAACGAAAAAATAAGTCAGAGGAATGATCAGATTGAAAAAATGGATCGATTTGCGAAAATATTCGCTGGTTTGAATCATGGCTGGTCCGTCAACTGGTCAAAAATATCCTGAAGGTCCAAGACGCTCACTACCAAATCCACCGGCGTGGGTTCATCCAGGACGGTCCCCGGTGCAATGGACTGGTCCAGAACGGTAAAAGGGACTAGATCCTCATTCTGGCGATAGGAAATTTTTCCCACTTTCAGACGGGCCTTGATAAGGGTTTCCTTCGCTTTTTTCAGGCTTAAACCGAATAATTGAGGAACCTGGTAAAAATCGGGGGGCAAACCTTTACTGATGGTAACCTGCAACCCCCACCCTTTTTTCAGTTGGTCCCCTGCTTTGGGAAATTGCCAGGCCACCGTCCCTTTGGGATAATCCGGATTATACTCCGTGTACAAAGTATCAATCTTTAAACCCAGTTGCTGCAGGGTTAATTCTGCGCTCCGCCGTGATTGCCCCACCAGATTCGGGACCAGAACCATTTTTTCTGGAAGGGAAATTTTCAGACGAATGGTTCGTCCCGGCTTTACCGTACTGCCCGGTTTGGGGAACTGATCCACCACGGTTTCAGGCGCATAGTCATTGCTGTAAAGGGTGTCATATACCACGACCTTAAAACCTTCTATATCCGCTTCGCGCTGGGCTCGATCAATGGTTTTTGACCGCAGATCCAGGACATAACGCTTCACATTATGCCGTACATAGGTGGGCATAATGATATACTCAAACAGGGCTACGATGGCAGCCACGACCAGACCGAACGCAATCAGGAATTTTATGATTGATTTTAACATACGTGTTTTAACCGGACGGCAAACATACCGTCTACTTTATCCCGGGGCGGGAAAGTTGTCAGTTCACCCCGCTCGCCAATCCACTGGGGCGGCACCCACTCTCCCCCATCCTCGACTTTAAAGTGTTTATTCAATTTAAGGAAGGCCTCTACCACTTTCCAATTTTCTTCCTCTTCCAGAGAACAGGTTGCGTACACCAGAATGCCCCCTTTGACCAGGGCCTGACTGACATGGGTCAGGATCTCCAGTTGCAGTTGTGACATTTCAGAAATCATATCAGGTGTACGGCGCCAGCGAATATCCGGCTTTCTTCCGATGACACCTGTTCCGGTGCAGGGAGCATCTACCAGAATCCGGTCTGCAGGAGGAAAGGTGTGAGTGCGGGCATCGGCAAGCTGCCACAAGATCATGCCCGTCTTGTCCGAAGATTGTTTCGGCAGCCGGTCCGGGGAATGATCATAGGCCAATATTCGTCCTTGATTCTTCATTTTTTCAGCAATATAACCGGTTTTAGTGCCGGGAGCGGCACACACGTCCAAAACCGTTTCCCCCGGTTGGGGATCCAGCAATTCCACGACTGCTCCGGAAGCCCGGTCCTGAATCGTCATTGTCCCATCAAATAATAAGGGATGATTCCTGATTTTTTGACCCCCGGATAAAATTCTAAAGAAACACTGACTTGTTTCATGGGGTTCCAGCTGGATTTCTTCCGCTTTCATTCTATCCATAAATTCACCGGTGCCCATCCGGTTCACGTTTAAACGAACATCCAGGGCTGCAGGTTGATTAAAACAGGAAATAAGATCCAGGGTTAAATCGGGTCCAAAATGGTGATTCCAGCGTTCCAACAGCCAGGTCGGAAAGGAATACCACTGTGCATGAAGTTCACCTTGTTTACCCGATTGTATTTCTTCTGAAGGTCTCTTGGACAGGCTCCTGAGTACACTGTTGACCACACCGGAAAAGGAAGGTTTGACCTGTTTCACCAGTTCCACAGCGCTATTAATGGCAGCATAGTCGGGAATATGTGTATCCATCAGCAGTTCATAAGTTCCAATCCTGAGAATCGTATGGACAGTGGTGGGCAATTTTTGAATCGGTTTGTTCAACACCGTTTCCAGCCAGAAATCGAGACGCCCCTGCCAGCGGACCACTTCATTGGTCAATACGAGCAGACGGTTACGATCCTGTGGTGGAAGTTTATGGCGCGACAAATAGTGATTACGAATCTCTTTCAGCTGCTTCCGCGTCTGATAAAACTGATTCAAGATCCGGAAGGCGTGAAACCGCACCGACTTCATCAATGGAACCGGTCACCGGTCTGAATCGAGGCACCCCTGAGAAACTCTTGTACCGACATCTTTCGTTTTCCTTCCGGTTGAACAACCAGCGGCTGGAGCAATCCGTTTCCTGTCCCAATGGTCATTTCCCGCGGGGTTCGGCTCACAACGACACCGGGTGAGGGGTTCGTTTCCGTGCTGATAACAGAGGATTTCAAGAATTTTATTCGGCGTTGATTTAAAAAGGTAAACGCCCCGGGAGTGGGAGACAAAGCCCGGATTAAATTATGTATTTTTTCGGCCGGTTGATCCCAGTTAATCCGGCACTCTTCCGGCTTTATTTTCGGTGCCCACGAGACTGCGGCCGGATTCTGCGGCTGGGGCTTAAGGGATCCATCCTCCAGCTGATACACCGTTTTTAACAAAAGATTGGCCCCCTCAATGGCCATCTTTTCAGCAAGGGAACCGTAATCATCCTCTGGATGGATGGACATCCTCTGCTGCAGGAGGATGGCACCCCGGTCTACCTTGGGTTCAATCAGGAAAGTGGTCAGGCCCGTTTCAGAGTCACCGTTCATGAGTGCCCGCTGGATCGGCGCAGCGCCCCGATAGGCAGGCAGCAAGGACGTATGTAAATTCACCGCTCCCCGACTCGGGATATCCAGAAGGACCTCCGGCAGAATTTTGAAAGCAACTACAACGAACAACTCCGGTTGAATTACTTTCAAAGATTCAATAAAATCCGGTTCGGTTAACTTTTGAGGTTGAAACAGGGGCAGATTCAGTTCCAGAGCCTGGTTCGCCACCGGCGTCTGGTTCAGCTTCCGACCGCGGCCCATCGGTTTCGGTGGATTGGAAACCACGACTTCCACCAAATGGTTACTGGCGTTGAATTTCGTCAATGAAGGCACGGCGATGGCCGGGTTTCCCATAAAGATTATGCGCATTAATTCAACTCCCTGGGGTAAAGATTAAACCGTGGAACAAGCCCCTCGGATTATTCCTGACAGTAGACGTGAAAGAATTTTCTAAAGGACAAACTCCTGCTTTTTGGATTTTATGCGGGATTTGGCCACTTTTTCAATCCCACGCAACTCCTTTTGAATCACCATTCGTTGCGCTTCACTGACTCGATCCACAATGAAAATTCCGGTTAAATGGTCCATTTCATGCTGGATGGCCCGGCCCAGCAAGCCGCTGAATTCTTCTTCGTGGCTGTTCCCCTCCAGATCCTGATATTGAAACTGGATAAATTCCGGCCGTTTAACCTCCAGCCGAATTTCCGGAATGGATAAACAACCTTCCTCAAATACCGATTCTCCCCAACTCCGAACAATTTTACCATTTACAAAAATCCGGCGGTCATCTAAATCCTCCGATTCATGCGTGTCCACCACGAATAAATTCATGTCCAGCCCCACCTGATTCGCCGCCAGACCAATCCCCTCCGCTTCGTACATGGTGTCGAATAAGTCCTCCACCAGAGCGGGCAAAGCAGAAAAATCTGTCACTGCTTTGCAGACTTTTCGGAGAATCGGATCTCCATAGTGAACAATTTCCCTGACCGCCATGGCTTCTAAGCCTCTATTGCACTCGTATCAGCATCAGTCACGCTCTCCCTCAGGCCGGCCACGGCGGAGCGGTTTACCGTAATACTGGTGCTTTTGTCGATTTTCAGAGCAACCGCCCGATTGTTATTTTTAAAGCCTACAATGGTACCATGAATGCCGCCGATGGTAACCACATGATCCCCTTTCTTCAATGCGGACAGCATGGCCTGTTTTTCTTTCTGCCGTTTTACCTGGGGCCGAATCATTAAAAAATACATAATTAACAGAATCAGGACGAAGGGCAGGTAGGCCAAGAAGCCACCCCCCTGAGCCCCCTGACTGGCAAATAGTAAGATTTCTTTCAAAATAAACTCCTGTTTTTAAAGGACTAAATTACCGAGGAAAATAGGAATCCGGAATTTTAAACTTTACATTCCGTTTCATTTTCAGGATAGCCGTATTTCAATGGTGGTACCCGTCCCCACTTTTGAATCTGCCACCCGAATGGCACCGCCATGGATTTCTTCAACAATCCTTTTAACCAGGGATAACCCCAATCCCCAACCCCGGTCCTTGCTGCTGAAACCGGGACGGAAAATGTTTTTCCAGTTTTTCTTTGGGATTCCCTTTCCGTTGTCCTCAATTGTGAGCAGAGTATCCTTTCCTGCTTTGGAAACAGAGATTCTTATTACTCCCTGTTTTTGGTCCTGGATGGCATCAATTCCGTTACGGATAACATTTTCCAGTGCCCAGGAGAATAAAACCGGATTCAACCGGAAGGACGTGGTTTCATCCCCTTCAATTTCCCATTTGATTTTCTTGCCTAGAACCGGGAGCCGCCGGGATAAATAATCTGTGACTTCCCGGACTAAAGCAATCAGGTTTACGTCCTGAAAAGTGGTCTTGGAACCCATTTTACTGAAGCGTTCACTTACCTGATTCAACCGGGCAAGATCCGATTCCATTTCAGAGACGATTTCGGCGGTCTTTTCAGGATGGGACTTTAACCGTTCCACCCACCCCATGAGCGCCGATACAGGTGTCCCCAGCTGGTGCGCTGTTTCACGGGCCATTCCCACCCAAATGTGCCGTTTTTCGCTGTTTCGAATAGTGCTGAATCCGGAAAATCCCAGTAGAATAAACAGGGCCACCGCCCCAATCTCCAGGAAAGGCAACCATTGCAGACGCCGGATCAGGGTTGAATCACCATAGTGCAAATACCCCAAGGGAATGGTCAATCCGGTGGCATGATCAACATACTCCAGCGGGAACGGGGGATTTTGTCGGTCCATTGCCTTCAATTCTTGGGTTAACGCCTCCACCGATTTTTCAGCGGGAATATTCTTCCAGTAAAGGGGGCGGTTTTCAAGATCGGAGTAAATAATCGGGAACTGGACTTTTTTAATAATTTCGTCAAACACAAAATTCAGATTGGTATCCGATTTTTCGTTAACCGTCTTGGCAATCAATTCAGCGTACAATTTTACAATTTCCCGGTTATCGTTCCGCAAGCGGGAAACAATCCACTGGGAATACACCAATAAACTGGCAATGAGGACGATGCCGAATAGAAAGAGTCCAATCTTAATATTGGTGGCGCGGCGGTACCAGCTCATTTTCGTTTCCGCTGAAGAAAATAGCCACCCAGAATGAACAGCAGTGAAACCCCAAAGGAGGCAAATGACACGGTTACTCCCTTCAGAAAGGCAGACCGGTCATAGCGGAATTCCAATGTATGCTCCCCGGCGGGGATCAAGACACCCAGTAAAATACCATTGGTTTGGAATACGTGAACTGGTTCACCATCTAAAAACGCTTTCCAACGCAGGGGATAGTAAACTTCACTTACAACCAAGAAACCTTCCCCCTCGGATCGGGTTTGAATTGAGATTGTGTGGACATTACGGTCTATATTGAGAACGTCCCCCCTGGTAAGGGTATCTGGCACCGTTAAAGGTTCCACCAAATAAGCAACTTCGGCAGGGTTAAAAGAGGCTTGATTGAGCGATTGCCAAACCATCTCAGTTTTACCGAGAATTTTAACTTCCTCTACAAACCAGGCTCGTGGAAGGGTCGGTGTCAGTTCATAAACCGTTACTGGTAAATTCCCGCGACCGGTTTTAAGGGATCCGTTTTGTACCTGTTTAAGCTCGGGGTGGTTTATTGGCTGGGGCGCAATTACATATTTCACATTCATCATCCGCAGGACTGGCAACAGACCTGCATTCCGGGTATTTTTCAGAAAATCGTTGTAAAGTTTTAGTTTTGCAGGATGATAGCCGCCAATGGATTCCAGGTTAAAAGCGGCAAAGCGGGATTCGCCGAATAGATAGCCGGCAGGGTAAATCCGGAACGTGGTGGAGTCGGCAGTGAGAAACCGGATAACGTCATCCTTCTCAAAATAACGCTTTACCGTTTTGGCGGGAATGAGTTGAGAAGCGCGGCCTGAACCACGTTGGGGCTGGATGATTCTCATATCCACCTGTCCGATATCAAGAATCGCCAAAACAAGGATCAAGGCAGTAAATACCTTTTTCTGAATCCGGTTTTTAAACCAGAGCCAAATGAGTATACTGATTGCCACCAGTAAAAGCGTTGAAATCCAGGCATCCTGATACCAGAGATCCCACCTTAAAGCATTGATTGCGCGGGTCATATTCAGATCCTGACCCTGAGAGAAAGGAAATCGGGATTTAACGAAAGATTCGAGGGCGCCCCCTCCCAGAGTAAGGGTTAGCATACTTAGCCCGGTAATACCCCCAAGTGCCATGAGCCACCTGGGAATGGTCTCCTTATCCATTTTAAGAATGGCGTCCAAACCGAAGGCAGACAATACGGCCACATTAAATTGCAGCAGTATCAATATCATCTGAGGCACCCGGAACTTGCTGAAGTAGGGTAATAAATAATAAAATAAATCGTAGACGGGACTGAAGTACTTTCCGAAAGAAACCAATAACGCCAGAATGGAAGTCGCCAGGAAAAACCAGGACAGGATCCCACGTTTTTGAACAAGACCAATAACGGCCAGCGCCAGGATGATGATCCCCATATAATTGGGGTAATCCGTAAACGGCATGTACCCCCAATAAGCCTGACCACCGAAACCAAAAGCAGACGGAATGAGAAACGTCAGCATTTCTTTTGGGTGGAATGACCACCCTGTGGCATAGGTATAAGCTACAGAACCGGCCTCGGCCCCACGGACCGAATAAGGGGCGTATTGAATGGAAGGTAAATAGACAAGGAGGGCGATACCGATTCCCAACCCTCCGGCCAGAGCGAATAAGAGAGTAGCTTTCCCCACTCGCTTTCGTTGTTCCGGTTGACTTAAATCTGTAATCAGGCGCATCAGGATATAGGCCCCAATCAGCATCCAGGTATAATAGGCTATCTGGGCATGAGCCCTTTGTAACTGGAATCCAAGAATGAGCGCCAGCCAACCTGCGTTCAGAGCAGTGGGATGATCCCATATTTTCATGGTAAACAACAATGCCCAGGGAATAAATGCTGCCGTCATCAATTGACTACCGTGACCAAAAACGAGCATGGTCACCATGTAGGGGGTAAATGCAAAACCTATAGCCACCAACAAGGAAGACCACCAGGAAGCTTTCAAATATCTTAATAAATAGAAACAACCAAGACCCGCGAAAATAAAATAGAGGATCTGGATAGTCATTCCGGAAAGAAAGAAGAGTTTAAAAAGATAATCCGGAAAATACAGTTTCGATAAGTTCGTGAAGGCCTCTGCTGTAGGCATACCACTGAAAACCCACGGTTGCCAGAGGGGAAATTCACCGCTTTGGTGTTGTAATCCCTTTAAGGCGATTCCAATGGCTTCTGGATTTAAACTGTCGGGTGAACCAAAAGTGTAGCCCTGGAACAAGACGGGGTAGAACAGGATGGAGACGCACAGGAATAGTAACCCTAACAGAATCAGGGAGCAGCGATATTTACTCAGGTTTATATTCATTTTTTTATGGCTCTTTTCAGTAATCCCAGACCTAACCAGAAATCTTTGTCTTCCGGTTCAAACTTAAGCAACCACAGTATGACCCCAAACAGCGAAAACGAGCTCACAGTACCTACCAGGAGCGTTACGAGGGTATGATATTCCATGATCACCGGTTTTAGAACACTCAGAAATCCAGCTGTAATGATTCCGGCCACGACAGGTTTGAACAGGTTTTTATGAATAAAGGTGAGACCCAACAGGAAATGGACTTCCACGACCAAGACAAAGGCAAAGGTCGCCAGGGAAGACAAGGTGGCAATCGCCGCCCCTGTAATCCCAAATCTGGGGATTAGGACAATATTTAAGACCAAATTAATTAAAAAGGCACCGATGGTGTTCCAGAGGACCAATTTGGTGTGACCGGACATGTTCAGAGCCGGGCCAGCGGCCCCGAAAATGGTTTGGATGAAGGTGGCAAATGTTAAAATAATGAGAATCTGGGCACTGGCCATATAGGCGGGCCCAAAAATGAGCATCACCTTAGCAGGAAAAATGAAAAATATTAAGGAAATGGGAATGGCCAGAATGAGAATCCACCGGGTAACCATATGATACAGGCGGGTCATTTCAACCGTATCCCCTTTCCGATGAAGCTGTGAAAAAACAGGTGCATATATACTTAAAAATGAAAATAACAAGGCCTGTAACAACCCTGCCGTTCGAGCAGCGGGATGGTAGAGTCCCACAGAAGAGGCATCCGTAAAATAACCCAGCATCAGAATATCCATCCAGTGCATGAACGTTTGCAGAATAATGACAAACATTAAGGGAAATGAATAATTCAAAAGGGGACGATCAAACGGAGCTGTAAATACAGTCCTCAAACGGACGCCAGAAACTTTTCTTAAAAAATAGGTTATTAAAACGCTACCGGTCACACCTGTAATAAACATAGGAAGCATTATGGCCATCTCCCTGGAAATGAGGAAATAACTTCCAATCATTGTCACCAGTAAAACAGTAGGGTTCACAAACTGAGTTGTAAAAATTTTATATTTCAGACGTTTAAAGCCTTGTGTTGCATAAGCAGAAACCAGGGTAAAGGCATTGAAAGGGATCGTCATGGCAAACACGATTAATACCGTTTGAAGTAGCGGGTTTGCTTTCAGAATTCTGTGAACAATAAAATCGGATGAAACAATCAGAATCACCATGATTGCAAGGGCGAAAAGACTGGTCATTTTAAGAGCGGAGCGGATGATTCGCTGGATTTCATCCATTTCCTTTTCAGGATCAAACCGGCTCACGAAACGCATAACACCTGTTTCCAGACCCATTTTAGCCAGTACTTCAGCAATTAACATGATAGAATTTGCCAGAGAATAAATCCCCAAATACTCCACTCCCACCCAGCGTGCCAACAATGCAGTGTACAAATAACGATTTATATTTCCATAAACCATCCCGGTAAAAGTAATAGTGGATTCCTTAGCGATTTTTTGGGCGATGTTCATTGAATGACTTTTTTATCCTAAGTGATATAAATATTTAGAAACATTGGCGGGGGATGCGTGTATTTAATTAACTTATTGATTAGCCCCTGATGTTTGGACCACTTTTGAAGTTAGGATTAACTGGTCTAAGTTCCATAGAATATTGTTTGCAAATAATGCAAAGAAAATTCAAATAAATTATGGTTGTTCAACATTAGCCAACTACTATCAGGGTAAAATAATTGAAATTGGAATTTCATAGATTTATTAATAGGTTAACTTCAATACAAGTATAAAAATATTCGGTTCCAATTTTATTTATGATCCTTTCAGTAATCATTCCCACCCTAAACCGGCAAGATTATGTACTCAAATTGTTAAATGAACTTACTTATCAAACTCTCCCTGAGTTCGAGGTCATTGTCATTGATCAAACTGATGTAATCCATCCCAATTTGCAGAAATATCAGTCATCAAAGTATCGGTATAAATACATACATTTAGATACGAAGGGATTACCTAATGCCAGAAATGTTGGCGCCAGCAATGCAAAGGGAAATCTACTCATCTTTTTCGACGACACTATCATTCCGGCAAAACATTTATTAGAGGAGTATGTTCATTTATTCGATCGCCTGAGCAATGTATGGGTTTTAGGGGGTTACATTGAAGAGGCGGATCCCCGAATCATGCATCAGGGGGAAAATCTTATTGGAGGGAAAATCACTTGGTACGGGAAAACCAAAAAGAATTTTAATTCCCAAAGAAGCGGCTACTGTGATTGGATTGCAGGGGGAAATTTTGGGACGAGAAAAGATAAATACAATTTAGTTGGTGGTTTCGACGTACGCTTCATTGGCAATGCACTCCTTGAAGATTGCGACTACTGCTATATGATCAGAAGACAGGGAGGAAAAATTTATTATGCCGGTAATTTGCGGTCAAAGCATTTACGTCTAACTACAGGGGGTGTGCATTCCTTCAGCAGTGAAAATGCTTTTTATTTCCGTGTCCATAATACACTGTACTTTTTCCGAAAGCATAATCTGAAAAGATACATTCCATTCACTTTGATTTATCTTTTAGGAATTTTTCTAAAAGAAGTGAAAAATAACTCAATCGGCTTCAAATTCATCCCATACTTTTTACGTGGAATAATTGACGGCTTTTCTATTAAGGTCCCCAATCAATGACCACTACAAAAGGTACGTTTATTCTATCAATTGAACGCTCCGGTTCAAGTCTATTGAGGGTGCTACTGAATGAACACCCGGATATTGCTGCGTTACCAGAAACTCATTTTCTACCAACTATACATCGGTTATTAAAATCGAGACCTGACAAAAACGTCGGTAAAAAGATAAGAAAATTACTTGAGCGGAATACTTGGTTCCGCCAACTCGATCTTCGAACTTCTGACCTGCGTAAAGTTTGGGACGCTCTGGAAGCAAATCCTATAAATGAAACTTTATTATTTGATACTATTTTTCAGGGATATGCTAATAAATACAATAAAACCATGTGGATTGAAAAGACGCCTTTATATTCACTTTACTGGCAGGACATACTGGAAATATTCCCGCGTGCAAGATTTATTATCCTGACCCGCGACCCTCTTGGTTACTGCAATTCCATGAAACGAGCGAAATGGTTCCATCTTAAACCACCACTTCATTTTATTATCGACAGATATAAAAAATACATTCAGTCTCTAAACACCTTTATAAAACAGAATCCAACACTCGCTCTGATTACGATAGATTTCAAAGATTTAATTCTTAAGACCGATTCTGTGCTTACCAAAGTATTTCGCTTTCTAGAAGCAGAGCCTCTTACATTGAAACAGCTATCCGGTTATCTGAAAACACCCGATAAACATTATGCAAAGGAACACCTTAACATTGGACATCATGAACGATTGTTTAAACCAATCAATCCACAAGTGATCGATGAATGGAAAAGTGGATTAAAAGACTGGGAAATATCCTTGATCAACCAAAAAGTTAATAATAGAGAAGATGAAATCTCGCTTTTCGGCCATTTAAAATCCTCAATCGATTTTTTCTACTATAGACTAGCTTGGAATGCGACAGGCGAAAAACTATTGAGGAAGAGGTTTTGACTAGGCTTCTTTATAATTCAATATTAGAAGTACAATATCATTTAATTTCTCGCCAAAAGTAACGACTCATCCCGAAGATCAACTCAAGAAGGTTTACTAAAATTGTCATGGGGATGGCAATGACTAAAGAATAACGTGGTACATTCTTCACGATAAGTTTCAATTTTGCTGACGATTTTTTCATCCATTTTTTAAATGAAAATGAACCTCCTACCGAAGCAGATACTTTATGCCATATTTTGGATTTCGGAATGAATAATATCTTCCTGCCCATTTTTTTTAGTCTTAATGACAAGTCTACATCTTCCGAATACATGGGAAACGATTCATCGAAACCATTCAACGAGGCGTAATCGTCTGTCCGCATACACAGACAGCACCCAGTGGCATAGTCCACTTCCTTCGCATGATTAAACCGGGGTCCGTCAGCACACCGAATTCCATCGTGCTTGATCAGACCCAGTAATAAATAAATGGTACTTCCCCCGAACCAGATCAGGTTTGGTTTATCAGCATAATAGATTTTCGGTACGGTCTGCCCCACTGCAGAATCATCTTTAAATGGCTGAAGGAGTGGTTCAATGAATCCAGGGTCTACGATCGTATCGTTGTTAAGAAATATTACAAACTGGGGGTGATATTTCCGGGCGAATTCAAAACCGGCATTGTTCCCTTTGGCAAATCCAAGATTTGATGGAAGTGCCAGAATTTCAACTGCGGGATATTGTTCCTGCACCGACACGACTGAATCATCCGTTGAACCATTATCTACTACCAAGACCTTGGCATTGGGATAGGTTATTTTTTGTAAGGATTTCAGACAATCGAGAATTAATGTTTTCCCATTCCAATTCAGGACTATAATGTAAACCAGGGGTTCGGACATCAGGCTACCAGCTCTTCAATTTTCTCCACGAAAGACTGCCAGGTGAACTGATGTTTATACACCTTTAAAAAAGATTTAAAATCCTTAGCTCTGTTTTCTTGAAAGAAATCTACAATCGCCTTAGAAATATCTTTAGGGTTGCCATCGACCACCAGTCCGGCTTGATTGTGGGGAACAATCTCCGGTAATCCACCGACGCGGGTAACGACGACCGGTTTTTCAAAATGAAAAGCGATGGGGACAACACCACTCTGGGTAGCTGATTTATACGGCAATACAATCAGGTCAGCGGCAGAAAAATAGTGGACAACTTTCTGGTTGGGAACAAAATCCATTTCCAAGGTCGTCACAGACCCAATATTCAATTCCGATACCAATTTTTCGTAGGTGTCTGATTTATCATAGCACTCCCCAACGATTAAAACACGAAAATCGTCCAACTTATCCTGAAGTATCTTTACAGCTCGAAGAAGGAGATCTACGCCCTTGTACGGCCGTATGAAACCGAAGTATAGAATGATTTTACGTTCTTTTAGTCCCAGGATCTGACGGGCCTTATCCTGGTCAACGGCTGGTCCAAAGAGATCGAAAACGGGGTGAGGACTGAAGGCGAAATGGGCCTCTGGAATCAGTGAAAGTAAGTCGTCTTCGACGGTTTTTGACATGACAATGAAGTGGTCAATCTGATGAAGGAAAAAACGCGTTAATCGAATATCAAATAACCGTTGTTCATGGGGGATGACATTGTCACAAATGACTAGAAATTTCGTATTTATTTTTTTTTGCACCAGGCGGACCAGACTACCGAAAGCAGGCGCGAAAAAAGGCATCCAGTACTTAAAAATAACCAATTCCGGTTGGTACCGCGTGATGAGATCGGCCGTTCTGAACCAGGTCACCGGATTAACGGTACTAAAAATGCGGACTCCAACCCTATTGTCACGATGCTCATTATCATACTGACTATTACCTGGAAAAAGAATAGCCGGATATTGAGTGGTTAAATTGATCGGTAATACTTCATGCCCTTTTGATTCAAGGGCTGAAATCAAAGTGGTATTGAAATTAGCAATACCCCCGCGGAAAGGTGGAAAGGGTCCCAGGACTACAATACGCATCAGATGACCAGTTTTGCGATGGCATTCAGAACCGTACCCACTTTCAGGTCTTTCATGCAGGATTCCCCGTGAATACATTCAGGACGGTAATAACAATCACATTTTGTGGAAGGTGAAACGATAATTGAATTCCGGTAGAAATAGAATTCATGTGGATTGAAAATATTATTGAATAAAACCAAGGGTAAACCTAATCCGACAGCAATATGCATTGCCATGGTGACACTGGTAACAACTACATGACATTTTTTCATCAATCCGATGAAATCCAGAATTGGAAACACACCCAAATAATCCGCCCCGGTTGCCCGGGCAATACGGTTATTCTTTTCATCTTCCTTGGGACCACCTAACAAAAGCGGGTGATACCCTTTTACCAGTAACTCCTGGCATAACTCTGTCCAATAATCTTCCGGCCAGAGGCGGGTAGACCAGCGGGCACCGCAACCGGTGTTCAAACCAATAATCTTTTTATCTGACTTGAAAGCTGTAATTCGGGGATTTTCTCCCGGTGGAGGTAAAAGGTATTTCTCTCCATTGAATTGCCAGCCGCATATTTCGAATATTTCTTCCAGATAGTGTTTTCTATTCTTTTGGCTGAAAGAATCAGATATACCTGTGTAGAATTTTGCTTCAGCCCGTGCATTAACAGGAGCAGGCATCCCTTTCGCAAGCCCAAACCCAGCCTTTTCTTTTGAGTGACACTGCTCCAAAAGAGCACATGCTTCCGGATCTTTATCCAGATTTACGGCCCAGTCGAAGTGAAGCGATCGAATCCAGGTCAGGGATTCCAAAGTAAATAGCAATGGCCAGTCAACCTCTTTGGGTAAAATATCCGGATATTGCGTTAACCAGAATATCCGTCGCTTGGGGAATTCTTTCCGAATTTTTTCCAACAGGGGCGTGGTCCGGATAACATCACCCATGGCACCCAGTTTGATTATTAATATATTTCCGGAGGTTGGCTCATAATGGTCACAATCCCTATTACACTCAACACCATATTGTTTATGGGGAGTACAGGGGGCCGTGCCGTTAAAATATCGGCAGTCATACTGGGGATTCAGGGGATTCTTCAACAGACTTTATTGGAAGCAAATAATTAGGATTTCTTTACCTGTTTGATCCGATTTTCTTTCCCCTGATTGGAATAGGCGATCATCTCCCCCATCAGACCAATGGAAAAAAACTGGATCCCGACTACAATCATCAATATACCAAACATCAATAGAGCCATGTGTTGCTGAAAGGGTTCTCCAAGACCGTATTTAAGAAATAAGACATAAATCTCTGCTGCTACACCCACGAGCGAAGTGAATAATCCAATCTGACCAAACAAATACAAAGGACTTTGCAAATAGCGACTGAGAAAAATGATGGATAACAGATCAAAAAAACCGTGAAACAAGCGTGCACCACCATATTTGGAATGACCGTATAACCGTTTACGGTGGTGAACCACGATTTCCGAAACCTTAAATTTCTTCTGCCCCGCCAGAGCCGGGATATATCGATGGCGACCCCCGTAAATATCAAGCGTTTTAACCACGGATTGACGATATATTTTTAAACCACAATTGAAATCATGGATTTTCACCCCTGAAAAAAAGCGGGTAACTGCATTGAATAATCTGGAAGGAATCTTCTTTGATAGAGGATCTTTCCGATTCTTTTTCCAACCGGATACCAGGTCATACCCTTTTTCAAGTTCTGCCACCAGGTTAGGAATCTCGTTGGGGTCATCCTGCAGATCTGCGTCTATTGTCACGATGTACTCCCCTTCTGCCAGTTTAAACCCTTCCGCCAATGCGGCTGATTTCCCGTAATTACGGTGAAACTGGATGAAAACAACGTTGGCTTCCGATTCACATAATGATAGTAAATATTCAGTTGAACCATCCGTTGAACCATCGTCAATAAATATCATTTCATAGGGACTAAATTTTTCCAGAACAGCCTTCAGTTGCTGGAACAGGTCTTTCAGGGATTCCACTTCATTATAAACCGGTACAATGACGGAAATACGTTTTTTCATGATTTAATCCATTTCTGATAAAGGGATGGCAGAAGGGATTCCCCGTTCCAGATGTGGATAGGTGGAACCAAATTCCCGTTTTGAAATTGTTAAATCCACTTTCTGTCTTTCATCAACCACAAAATTTATTTTTGTCACCAAAGGACCATATTCTGTCAGTTCAGAATGAAACTGAATTGCACCTGTTTCCATTGTTTCCGGTGTATTTAACATGCCCTTTTGAATGGATTCAGGAACCTTACCCCAGAGAAATTGTCTTAAATCTGCCGGTTTTATGACTTCAAGAAACGGAAACCGTAGCAGGGTCGTCGCCAGGTCAAACTGTTCATTATGAATCATGTCCCACACCGTGGCATCGTCATTGACCAGAACCATAAAGATTGCTTTTCGGCCGATTAAATCCGTGAACTGAATATAGGCCGTATCCCTGGAAGTACTAAAGGTAAAATTCAGTCTCCCATTGATGTCGCCACTGGAAACAATTTGACCTTTTCCACGACAATAACTCGCTTCAATGTGAACTTCTTCATAAGCTGTTTTCAATCCGGGCCGATCATTGACCTCAACAGATTTGAAGTGCGTACATCCCACTCCCAACAATGACAGGATAACCATGCAGGTGGTTTTATTCAGCTTCTGCCTTCTCCTTTAACCGTTTATTCTCTGAATCAAGTTTCAGCGCCTGTTGATAAGCAGTTCTGGCTGCATCTTCCTGATGGGATTCCATGAGAACATCACCATAGTGTTCCAGAACAACCGGATTGGAATTATCGATTTCCAGGGAATGTTTTAAATATTTCAAGGCCTCGGAAACCTTGTTCAGTTTAAAATAAATCCAACCCATCGTATCCAGATAAGCCGAATTATCCGGTTCCAGTTCCACAGCTCTTTTGGCATAGGCATAGGCCCGCTCCAGATCCAGGTTTCTTTCTACTAAACTGTAAGCATAATTATTTAAGGCTTGGGCATCCGTGCTATCTGAATCGATCAATACTTGAAACAAAGAATCGGAAAGTTCCCATTGATTGGTCGTATCGTACAGGAGGGCTAAAGAATGTTTGACAGAACGGGAATCGGGACGAATGTCCTGGGATTTTTTCAGAAATATTTCCGCCTGATCGTATTCTTTAAGCTGATTGTAACTCAACCCAAGCAGGTAATGAATGGTAAAATTCTTTGGAAAATCGTCCACGATGGGTGAAAGAATCTTAACGACGGAAGAAGGATCCTGACGATTGAAAGCGACCAAGGCGCGGTTGACATAGCCCCGCGGATCTTCGGGATAGGCCACAATGAAAGAATCGGCCAATACCTGAACAGAATCCAGGGTTTCATCATTCAAATATAAATCGATCAGGGTGGATAAATAATCCGGATTGGAAGGATCGATCGCCACGGCCTGCTTGACGCTTTCATAGGCCTTTTCCTTCTGGCCAGCCTGGTAAGCCAGCAACCCGATCTGAGCCATTCGATCCGCCGTTGCACCAAATTGTTGATTCAAAGATTCAAAGAATTCAATCCCCTGTTGATAATGTTCCAGTTCCAGCACTAAGTCCACGTAAGTACTGACAAAGGGTAAATGCTCCGGTTCCAGGGATACCAATTGTTTAAAAATGGATTCGGCCAGGGGGTAATCCTGGGTGTGAAGGGCAAATTGGCCGGCCGTTTCCAGATAATCAATTCGGCTCGGGTCTGTGGAGAATGCCTTTTGATAATATTGAATCGCTGTTTTGAAGTCTTTTCGAATCTTAGCGAGTTCCCCCAAAGTAACAAGATAATTGGTTTTTGTAGAATCCAACTGTGCCAACCTCAGAAAAATTTTCTCAGCATCAGGATACCGTTTCCGTAAAATGTACTGATTCCCAAGCATTTCCAGTGCTTCCGTATCCTGAGGATCAATATCCAGTGCTTTCCTTAATTGTTTTTCTGCCCGCTCCGTTTTTCCCAGGTTCCAGTAACATTCAGCCATAGAGACATAAATGGTTCCTGCATCTGGATCCAATTCCAGCGCTTCCTGAAATTCAAGGATTGCCAAAGCATACTCTCCCTGGTTCATGTACATCTGTCCATCCATAAAATGTTTCAGAGCCTGGGGATCCGGCGCTGAATTATCTTCCACCTTTTCGGGGGAAGGGGCTGGAACCTGCTCAGTCACAACCAGAGGTTTGGAGCTGCAGCCTTCCGAAAACAAAATGAATAACACTAAGCCGGACAGCCAAATGCCACGAAAGAAATAATGCTTAAAAATCATATGAAACCTTTAACATTTTAAGGATGAATCCGGACCTTAGTTCTTTTCATAAACCGTAACCCTGTTTCCACCCTTGGCCTTGGATTGGTACATGGCAGAATCGGCTTTGGCGATTAAATCGCGTACCTGGTCCGCATGGGTGGGGAAACCGGCAATCCCGGCACTGATTGTAATATGAAGCTGGATCCCATCCCGGGAAAATAATTTTTCAGCGATTCCAGTCACAATACGTTGGGATACAATAACAGAATGGGAAAGATCCGTGTTGACTAGCAGTACGGCGAACTCCTCTCCCCCATACCGGCCGACAATATCAATACCCCGAACGCTGGCGGCAATGATATCGGCCACTCCTTTCAGAACATAATCCCCGTACAAATGTCCATGATTATCATTGACCGATTTGAACTTATCCAGATCCAGTACCACCAGAGTCATGGGCTGGTCAAACCGTTTGGCACGACTGACTTCCTCTTCAAACCGATCCATGAAAGCCTTATGATTTAATAGACCGGTCAACCCATCATGAATAGCGTTCATATGCATCTGACGATATTCTCCCTGCCAGGTGATAATGGAACCGGTGGTACTCGCCAGAATTTCCAGAAATTGCTGATCCATATCCGAGTATAGTTTTGACTTAAGCCGCTCCAGGGTGATGGTACCCCGTATTTCTTCCCTGCTCTTGATAGGCACGCTTAGAATCGACATGAAATTATACTCGTCCCGGTCCCCTTTTTTAAATCGGTCCAGGGTCGGGTAATCCCGAAACCAGGTATTGGAACGGATAATCTGCCGTTTTCGAAACGGTAAGCCATGGAGCGTATTGTCAAAGGGAAATTCCAGTCCCGCCTCCGCATCTTCATGCATTCCATCGACCAACTTGATAACAGCTTTTTCATATCCAGGCAGGGCAAACGAAATGGTAAGTTTGTCGTATTGGAAAAAGGCCCGACAAAGGCTCTTGATAGACTCCAGTAATTCGGTTTCATCCGATTTAATCTCCAGCCGGTCAAATAAATTGGCGACCCGGCTCTGGAAATAATTATTCACCATGAGTCGTTCCATTTTATCCAGCTCCGTCATGCCCAGGGAGACAAATTGGGACAATTTCCCGAGTATATTCAAATCGCGATCTTTAACCTTTGAAAAATGATCTGAATACACCAGTAAACAACCGGAATTATTGCCATTAAATTGAATCGGCACTCCCAGAACAACTTCGCTTCCCCGCCAGGTCTGCTGGTTAAACATCTGGTCCCAGGCAGCCTGAACTTTCTGCCGTTGGAGTGTGACACCCTCCTTATGTTTCAATACCGTCTTTACAATGGCATTGTCCGTTTCAATCTTTTCCTGGAAGAGCGAATGATTCGATTTCTGGATAATATAGTTCGTACTGTCAGGGTCATACATATAGACAGCCGCCGTATAGGTTTCTTCAATGGATTGGACCGAATCTAAAACCCAGTTCAGTAAATGATTGTAGTAGGACTGCACATCACCTGAGATCGAAGGTCTTCTGGAAGGGGGTTCTGCAGGTAAAGGTGCAAGTTCAGATTCCCTCGACAAAAGGGGAGAAATGGAGTATTCGTACAAAATAAATATTAACCACCCCAGAGCGATTCCTTTTCCAGCAATGACGAGTTTTCCGCTGGGATCCTGGGCACCGAAAAGAACCAACACCAGGAAGAATAATAGCAGAGATAAAATTTGGCGGTAAAATTTCATGCCGGAAAATAAAAATCCCTGACGTGAAAAACTTGTCAATTACTGCGTCAGGGATTAATAATCTAAAAATGGATTAATGCTGGTCTTTTACCAAGCGTATCCGATCATCTAACGGGAATCGATGTTTGGGGGCATTAATCAAACTGTCGGTGCTGTCCTGTTCACTTTCAGCCAGAATGCCGGTATTATTCAAGGCGGGGTTACTTTGAGGCGGTAAAACCGGTTTTGTCATCGGTGGTGTAATTTTTGAATACTGGGGTGGACGGATGCCCGGTTCGGTCTGGGTAGGCAGTAATTGTATTCCAATAACTATAAATGTAATCACCAGCGCGGACATGAGACCGGCATAAAGCGGTGGTAATCGTAAGATGGTTTTCGGGATATGAGTTGTAGGAGCCGGGGTAACGCTTGAACGGTCTTTTTCCCGGGCTTTTCTACGTTCTAACCGCGTCATGAAATCGGAAGAAACTTTAATTGGAGGAAGTTGATTCAGAGACTGTTTTGTCCGTTTGACGGACTCAACCAGATCGCGGGCCTCTGGATGCTGCTTCAAATAGGATTCAAACTCCCTTCGTCTGGCAAGCGAAAGTTCGTTTTCAATGTATGCGGAAATTGCATCCTCAAATTCATAGCGATTCATCAATCAATCAGCCTCCTATTTTGAATTCTTTCAAATCTTTTTGTAACTGCAATCTGGCGCGGTTAATGCGCGATTTTACGGTCCCTAAGGGAACATCGACTATCTTACTGATCTCTTCATAGGAAAGTTCCTGAATATCGCGCAGGATAACCACCGTCCGGAAATGAGAAGGTAATTTCTGGATGGCGGCCTGAATCTGTTTTTCCAGGTAATAGCCCTGGGCTTTCTCGGACGCTTCCTCCTCCAGCGCCGGTAATTCATACTCCCGGTCTTCCGATCCCATTTGGCTAAGGTTTGTTACCTTATGCCGTTTTCTTTTTCGCAATTCTGTCTTGGCTAAATTCCCGGCAATCGTATAAATCCACGTTGAAAACTTGGCAATATTCCTGTAGTAGTGACGGTGGGTGTATAATTTAAGCAATGTATCCTGGACAATATCCTCAGCCAGTTCAAAATCATCGATAAAACGGTAGACGAAGGTCATCAATTTATCCCGGTAACGAACCACCAGTTCCGTATACGCTTGTTCATCCCCCTTTTGAAAGCGGGCAATCAGTTCTTCGTCGCTGTACCGGTAGGGACTATCCATGGCCCAAGACGGAAAAGATGAAGTCGGTAACAGCTGTTTCATCGTCAACTTGCGATCGTTTGATTTGTTGATCAATTTGCCAAAGTCTTCTAAGTGCCCGTGTTATTTCTTCCGGCTGATAGTTCTGCGCATACCGGGGCAGATTTTTCTTCACAGCCGGTGTTAGTGCAGTATAACCACTATACCAGGATTTTGTTCCATTTCTGCTTTTTAAAAAGAAGAGTTCCCGGTAAAAATCCGTCAATGGATAAACCAGATTTAACATGGTAGAAACTTTTGAAACCAATCGAAGCCCCAATTTCAGGCTCCGGGCAAGATTCTTCTCCCCTAGGGCGGTAAAGAACTCAAATTGACGGTATTCCCGTTTCCAGTTCCCTAGATTGGATAGGTCCTTGCGGGTCAGGGGGTGGTCTGCATCCGCCACAAGACCAATTTTATCAATTTCGTTCTTTAAATGACTAAGCGAATCCCCAGCCACCATCACAATCGAATCCAGCAACCCAGGCTGAACCTGGCTAATACCTTGTTCTTGGAAAAACTTTCGAGCCCATTGTTTCATGCCTGATTCGAACGGCGTGGAACATGTAATAGGGTCCAGATGCCGGGCAAGGGCCTTGCTGAAGGCGGTTCGGAAACCCCATTCATCACTGATAATAACCAGATAATGGTTTTCGAGCGGATGTTCAACATAATCGAGCAATTCCGTTCGATAAGAACCTCGAATAGCCGTCGGATTCCGGAGAATAAATAATTTAACGGTACTAAACAGATCCATTGATGTAAGGGATTCAATAATGTCTTTACTGCTCATTTCATCCGGGAGTAGAATGGATTTATCCAGAGGCTTATCTTTAAAAATGACGTCTGCCAGTTTCTCCGTGAATAGTTGTTGAATAAACTGGTCATTCCCCATGAGAAAATAGACCGGCGAAAGTTCACCTTTGGATAACTGGGTCAGGGCCGTGTTAATGTCAATTGTGATTGGTTGTTCTCTCATGATCCAGCCAACTGAAAATAATTACAGCGAAAAATGCGAAAACAAAACTGGCTAATCGCTCTGTAATCAATAACTGCAAATCGGTATTTGCCCAGAGAATGGTGGAAAGCGAGCCTGTTATCATACCAGCAATAACGCCCGACCGGCTGGTTTTTTTCCACCAGATCGTAAGAATCAAGGCCGGGCCAAAGGAAGAGCCTAAACCGCTCCAGGCGTAGGAAACCATTTCAAATACCAGGTCTTTCGTTTCCAGGGCCAGCAGGAAAGCCACGACACCAATTACCAGTGTAAAAATCCGGCCAATGGACAGCAACTGAACTTTTTCCACCATCCTTTTAAAATATTTACTGATAATGTCCTCGGTCAGCACGGTTGTCGTTACCAATAATTGGGAATCGGCAGTGGACATCATAGCTGCGATGGCTCCGGAAATAAAAATCCCAGCGATCCAGGGATGAAGCAAGTTGGTTGCCATTATAGGCATGAGTTTCTCTGGATCGGGTAATTGAGCCACACTGGTGAGAATCTCACCATTGTAGCTTAGTACGCCACTTTGAATCATCTGGTACCCGACCAGTCCGATTAATACGGATCCAAAAAATCCGGGGATAGCCCAGCTGAAAGCGATTCTACGGCCCATGGCAATATTTTTTTCATCATTAATAGCCATGTAACGGGTGACTAAATGGGGTTGCCCCAGATATCCCAGCCCCCAGCTCAGACCTCCGATCACCCCCATAAGGGCGGGAACACCGATTTTCCCGTTGAAGAGAGTACCTGCGTTAAAAATGGCGCCGTGTTCCACGTCGAGTAATTGAATGAAACCCACCAAGGGTAGAATAACAAGGGTACCGATCATGATAATCCCCTGGATGACATCTGTCCAGGCGACGGCAGTAAAACCGCCGATCATGGTATAAAAAACAATAATGAACGCTCCCAAGAACATCCCTTCAATTTCACTTAGGTCGAAGGTGACATTCAGCACTTTTCCCGCTCCGGAGAATTGAGCCGCCACGTAAAAGGTAAAGAAAAAGGTAATAATAATTGAAGCAATTACACGAATCGTTCCATCTTGGTCATCAAACCGTTTGGAAAATAATTCCGGAAGGGTCAGAGCTTGATATTTCCCGGTCATGCGGCGCAGGGGTTTGGCAATAAACAGCCAGGAGGCCATTATCCCCAGGACGCAGCCTAATGCTGTCCACAGTTCAAACATCCCAGCAACCAGGGCGGCTCCCGGAAGTCCAATAATGATCCAGGCTGATTCTCCCGACGCCCGTTCAGAAAAAGCAATCACCCAGGGCCCCAGTTTATGGCCCCCCAGGGCAAAATCTCCCAGGTTCTTGGTTCTGCGAACTGCGTAAAGACCAATCCCAAGGACCACACAAAGGTAAAGAATAAAGGCAATGAGAATAATGTTCATCCTATCCCCATATTAGCACGCTGGCCCCTAGGAGAAAACAGTAAATACTGAACCAGTACAACCGGCCAGAGCCAATGAGCTTTAATAACCATCGGAGGGCCAATACGCCCACCAGAAAGGAGCTGATCAAGGCACTGAATAATACAATCCCGCTTAACGAACCTGTGGGATCCTGGACATATTCCATCCCGGTCAACAAGGCAGCCCCCCCGATTGCCGGGACCGCCAGTAAAAAAGAAAAGCGAGCCGCTTCCTGGGGTTTCAGCCCCAGGGCCAGACCAGTGCTGATAGTGGTACCTGAACGTGAAATACCAGGAATGATTGCCAAGGCCTGCGCCGTCCCGATAAGAATAGCCTTTCCAAGGGACACTTCTTTCTCGTACTCTGATAACCACTTGGTTACGAGCAGAATCCCTCCTGTTACCAATAGAGCAAACCCTACAGAAACCACGTTCTCAAATAATTGGTTTAGCGCATCTTCAAAAAGGATCCCCACCACTGCAGCCGGTATGGTTCCGATCAAAATAAACAGAAGGTAACTTCTTGAAGATTTTGTTTTCAATGTTTTCACCAGTTGAAGCCAGTCACTCCAAAAAACCACCAGAATACTGAATAAGGTCCCCACGTGAACAACCACTTCAATGGCTTTCCCGGGGATGTGTATACCCAACAGGGCTTGCCCGATAACCAGGTGCCCAGAACTGCTGATGGGCAGGAACTCCGTTAACCCCTGCAGTACACCCATGAAAATTGCTTCGATTACAGTCATGAATACTTTAAATAAGGAGGTGAATTTAGAGGATCAGATCCCGGAATTCAATTCGAGAGCTGTTTCCAACCGAAAACGGCGATCATACGTCCCGCTTTTTTCCCTTCCCGCCGGTAGGAATAGTACCGTTCCGGATGACAGCAGGTACATTCATCGGTAATGGAAATCTGAGAATCAGGTACTCCCGATTCACAGAGTTGCGCTTTTAAAGCAGCGGTCAAATCCAGGTTGAATTTATCTCTATTCTGGACCGAAAATGGGGATGGAAACTGTTCCGCCACTTCTACTCCTACCTCAAAACAACAGGCGTGAATGCAGGGCCCCAT
>CAZIIM010000012.1:42568-47797 GCA_964539305.1 uncultured bacterium
GTTCCGCCACTTCTACTCCTACCTCAAAACAACAGGCGTGAATGCAGGGCCCCATTAAGGCCAGTATATTCTTCATATTGGATCCCAGATTCCTGAAGACCATCGTTGCCTGTTTTCCAATTTGGGTTGCCACACCCCGCCAGCCAGCATGAATCAGTCCAATAATCTTCTTCCTCGGATCAAACAGATAGAGAGGAATACAATCCGCCACCTGAATCGATAGAACGAGTTCAGTATTTTCGGTGACTATCCCATCGGTATTTGGAATAACGCCGGGATATTTGACTATTTGGACTGTATTGGTATGCTTCTGTTGCGGGATAACGATCATTTCCGGGTTTAATTCCAGAGCTTGCGCCAGGGTCCGCCGATCGTCGTCGGGTTTGAAATCCCCGAATTTCAGTGAAAATCCGGCTCGAAGCCCCTCAAAGTGGAAAAAAGGGGAGTAATCGATAAATGCGTCGTTAACCGCCACGATGGAATTTTACTTTTGTCAGGGAGTCCCAATGGGTACAAAGGCAAGAGAATCTCCCTGGAACGTACCCCGCTGCAGCAATTGCTGACCGTTGAATTCCACCACCTGAAGGGCCACATTAACATTCGGGTATTGAGCCGTCGTGGAAAAATACTGGGATATCCCATGGAAGTAATCAATCTCCTCCAACGCTTTTATGACCGCTTTCCTGGAAGGGGTCTGAATCGGAAGGGATAGAAGTAATTGAGCCAGGTCAAAACCCTGGTAAAATAATTCAGAAGAACTTTCTCCCGTATCAAAACTATCGGCCTGGGTTACAAATCGGTTCGTGATGATGGAAAGACCCGTAATGTGGGGGCCAATATTCTCTTTTGTCAGAATATCAAGATCCTGCCAGGACTCATTCCCAATGATCTTCGCATTCAAATTGTACATGGGAAACTGAGGTGCAACATATTCCAACTCACCGGAATGAATGGGTAAATAAATCCCCTGGATGGTATTCAGAACAATTTTCAGCGAATCCGATCGGGATAATTGTTTTTCTTCCTTTTCAGGAAGGTTAAAGAAATCTTCCACTGAAATATCAAACATGGCATCCAGGCTGTCGATCTCCATGCCCAGCAATTCCTCATCCACTTCCTTCTCAACCGGTTGAAGGGCAAAGGCGATTTCCCGGACACTTTTAAACTGACGACTTAAATCCATGGGCAAGCCGGAATACCATTCAATGGCCACAACACTTTTTCCCAAGCGGTCAATTTCCTGTAAAAAGGCATCCGTTAATGCATGACCGAAATCATCAGCGGGGGCGATGATTGCAAGGCTGTCCAACCCTAGCGTTACTGCGGCATAACGGGCAGCCAGTTTACCCCGCATGGATAAATTCGAATTGATCTGAAAGGCGGAACCGTTCAAATCGGTGAGTCCATTCTGGATCGAGGTAGGAATTAACAGGGGCATGGAAGAGGAAGATAAAATGGAAGTTGTTGTCAAAACGGCCTCCGACGCCAGCGGACCGGCAATGAGATCCACTCCCGGTAAGTTCACTAACTCCTGAGCTGCTTGAGCCGCTTCAAGTTCATCACTCCGGTTGTCCTGGATAAGGATGGTTATTTTACCATTCGTTCTTTTTTGCTCCGAATACCCTTTTTGAAAACCATTTAAAAAGGCTTTCCCATCGGCTGCATTTTTCCCCGAAAGAGGTAAAAGCAGGCCAACCGTCAAGACGGGTTCAGCCGGCTGGTAAGAAGCCCGGAGTAGCTGTTCATAAAACGCAATGTAGGCTGAAGGAACATCTTCCACTGACAAATCGCTAAGGGTCAGGGCACATTCATCAGGTAATCCATCATTCAGCAGCGAATAAGCTTTTGCCAGCCGATGAATTGCCATTGCCTGTGGATCGGTTTCGATGCTAAGTAATTCATCAAACAGTCGCGTAGATAAGGATAACTGAATAACATTCAGCAACCGGTCATCCACCCGTTCCAGGAATTTCCGGTTTCCCGGGAGCTTTCGGGCCCGGAGAAACATCCTGTAGGCCGATTCAAATTGACCCTGATTGATGAATATATCGCCAAAACTGAAAAAGATATCCTTGGTATAAACGCTGGTCGGATAGGTATGCAGAAACTGTCGTCCGATTTTCTGGGCTTCACCGATCCGATCCATGGCAATATTCGTTTTCATGAGCAAGAGCCAACTGGCTTCCTCGTACTCCCCTGTATCCTTTTTCATCATTTTCTTCAGGATTGATTCAGCAATGGCATAATGCCCCTGATTGTAATGTTCAACAGCCTGATTAAACTGTTTTTCTACCTTTGAGAATAAAAACCAGTTCTGCCCTGATAAAACAGGACTGGAAATCAAAATCATGGCTGTGAAAAGGATTTTATTCAACGGTGACGCTCTTTGCCAGGTTTCGAGGTTGATCCACGTTACAACCACGTAATACCGCTAAATGGTAAGCCAGCAACTGCAGCGGGATGGTGGCTAAAATTGGAAATGTTCGGGGGTGATCTGAAGGAATTTCGATAATATAATCTGAAAGGGCAGTTAAATCGGCCGTTTCCTCATCGGTTACCGTAATGACAATACCCTTCCGGGACTTCACCTCGTGAATATTGGATAGAACCTTTTCATAGGTCCGATCATGGGGGGCTAGAAACACCACCGGCATCTTTTCATCGATTAAGGCAATGGGTCCGTGTTTCATTTCCGCCGCCGGATAGCCTTCGGCGTGAATGTAGGAAATTTCCTTTAATTTCAAGGCCCCCTCCAGGGCAACGGGGAAATTCATACCACGGCCCAAATAGAGGAAATTATTTACGGCTTTCGTCTGCTTGGCAACATTCAGGATCGAATCCGAATTCTTTAATAGGCTGTCAATGGAATTCCCCAGGTTATTTAAGGCCCTGGCCAACTCCACGCCTCGCGCTTTCGATAGACCGCGCCGGCGAGCCAGACATAGAGCCAGCATGAATAAAACGGTCACTTGTGCCGTGAAGGCCTTGGTGGAAGCAACGCCAATTTCGGGACCGGCATGGGTGTAAATCCCGCAATCCGTCTCCCGGGAAATGGAACTGCCAACCACATTACAAATACCCAGGGTAAGAGCGCCGTAATCCTTGGCTTTTCGCACGGCTGCCAACGTATCTGCCGTCTCACCGGACTGAGAAATAGCGATGACAACCGTATCCCCGTTCAAGACTGGTTTCCGGTACCGGAATTCAGAGGCATACTCCACATGTACCGGGATATCGGAATACTCCTCCAGCAGGTACTTCCCAATCAAGCCGGCATGCCAGGACGTTCCGCAGGCGGTAATGTAGAATTGGTTTGCCCTCTCAATTCGGGTCAAGTAATCCTGGATACCCCCTAAATGGGCTGTCCCCTCCACGACATTGAGTCGTCCCCGCATCGTGTCGGTAATAGTGTGACGTTGCTCGTGGATCTCCTTGAGCATGTAATGGGGATATAAACCTTTTTCAATTTCTTCAATACTGTACTCAATCCGGGACGCCTCTTTGGAGACGATTTGATTATCGCCGAGGCGCTTAATGGTATAACCACCCTGATCAATAACAACAAATTCTCCTTCATCGAGGTAAATGACATTACGGGTAAACTCCACAATAGGTGATGCGTCACTGGCCAGAAAAAATTCATTCTCTCCCAGGCCCAGAACCAGAGGTGATCCCAAGCGGGCGGCAATCAATTTCTTTGGCTCGTCTGCATTCATCACCACAATGCCGTAAGTTCCCACAACCTGTTTTAAGGCAGCCTGAACTGCTAATTCGAAGTCCAGCCGGTCTTCATTCTGAATATCGGCAATTAATTGAGCCAAAACTTCCGTATCGGTCTCTGTTTTAAGTTGGATACCTTTGTCGGTTAAATACTGGCGGAGAACAGTGTAGTTTTCAATAATACCGTTGTGAATCAGTGCAATTTTACCGCTGGTGTCCACATGAGGGTGAGCATTCAGGTCATTCGGTGCACCGTGGGTAGCCCATCGTGTATGACCCATAGCAACGGAGCCGGTAAAAGAATGGTGATTCATCAATGCTTCCAGTTCCGATACTTTCCCCGCTTTTTTCACCAGTTGAATCTCTCCTCCGTCCATCACGGCAATCCCGGCTGAGTCGTAGCCTCTATATTCCAGCCTCTTCAAGCCTTTCATAATGATGGGGACCGACTCCCTGGGTCCATAATATCCGATAATACCGCACATAATTTCTAATGGTTGAGATTCAATTGATTACAATAATCCCTTTTCTCCTCAAAGTTCCGGAATATAAATAGAACCGCCGACTATTCCCATTCAATCGTACCGGGTGGCTTCGACGTAATGTCGTAAACAACCCGGTTAATTCCTTTAACCGAATTCACAATCTTGGAGGATATCCTAGACAGCACCTCATCCGGCATGCGAAACCAGTCCGCCGTCATTCCATCACTACTGGTTACGGCACGTAAAGCCAATAAATATTCATACGTGCGCTGATCCCCCATTACACCCACCGTTTTAACCGGTATCAGGATGGAAAAAGCCTGCCAGATTTCATGATACAGGTTTTCAGCCTGCAAAGTGCGAATATATATATCATCCGCTTCCCGCAGGATAGATAGACGATCAGGTGTAATGGACCCCAAGATTCTGACAGCCAGCCCCGGACCGGGGAAAGGATGGCGCTGAATCAGCGATTCCGGTAACCCCAGTTCCCGTCCCACATTTCGGACTTCATCCTTGAACAGATCCCGTAACGGTTCTACCAACTCAAACCCCATGGATTCAGGGAGTCCACCGACATTATGGTGACTTTTAATGGCATGGGTGGACTGACCAACCCCAAACCCGCTCTCGATTACATCGGGATACAAGGTGCCTTGCGCCAGAAACTGAATTTCACCCATTTCTTTAGCCACCCGTTCGAATGAACGAATAAACTGTTCACCAATAATCCGGCGTTTTTTCTCCGGATCAGAAACATTTTTTAATTTTTTTAAAAAAATTTCTGAGTCGTCCACAACCTGAACGGGAACCCCCAAACCACTTTCCAAAGCAGAAATACATTCTTCCGCCTCCCGTTTTCGCATCAATCCGTGGTCAATTAAAACTGCCTTGGATTGGTTCCCGATCGCGCGGTGAAGCAGGGCTGCCACCACAGTAGAATCCACGCCGCCGCTCACTCCCACAAGCACGGTATCTTTCCCTACTCGTTCGCGGATTCTTTCCGTCTGTTCCTGAATGAAAT
>CAZIIM010000012.1:47897-60991 GCA_964539305.1 uncultured bacterium
TTGTGTGAACCACTTCCGGGTGAAATTGGGTGGCAAACCGTTTCTTGGCCACATCCGCCATCGCGGCTATGACGCCCTCGCCGGAGCGGGCTAAGGTTTCCCAACCTTCCGGTAAGCGGGTAACCCGATCCATGTGACTCATCCATACCCGTGTCGAATCGCCAATACCGACCAATAATCCGTCTTGCCTTTCAATTTGTAATTCAGCAAATCCGTATTCACCTGTCCCGTCATTTTCAACCACACCGCCATAAAAATCGGCCAGCAGTTGGAGACCGTAGCATATGCCAAGAACGGGGATGTCCAGTTCCAGAATCCGATTGTCAAACTTCGGTTTCGTTTTTTCATATACACTGGAGGGTCCACCACTAAGAATAATCGCCCGGGGCTTATGAGTCAAAAGCTGTTCGCAGGAGATTTCAGGGGAAAAGATTTCAGAATAAACATGCTGCTCACGGATTCGGCGCGCAATCAGTTTCGTATACTGGGAGCCAAAATCAAGAATTGCAACACCCCCCTGTCGCTCTGGTCTCAATTGAATTCCCATGCCTTCAATTGTTCTAGAAACGTCATGTCTGTCATTTGAAACTGGATGGGGGTAATACTCACATAACCTTCGCTGAGCGCCTTGCCGTCAAAATCGCTGGAGGGATCCGGATCAATGACTTGGCCCGTCATCCAATAATACAATCGACCGCGGGGATCCTCCCGTTTTTCAAACCGATCCTTAAAATACATATTCCCCTGTCGTGTAACCCGGTAACCCTTGATTTTTTCAAGCGGTAGATTCGGTACATTTACATTCAACAACGTCCCCGTGGGTAAACCCCGGGACAAAATTGTTTTTACCAGTTTCTGTGCAATGACTTTGGCCGGTTCCAGATCCCCTCCCTTGACCGAATCAAAACTAATGGCCATGGAAGGAATGCCCAGGATGGTCCCTTCGGTGGCGGCGGAGAGGGTTCCAGAGTAAATAATACTTGTACCGACATTTGCCCCAGCATTAATCCCGGAGGCAATAAAATCGGGGGGATCATGCATGATGGATTGAACTGCAATTTTTACACAATCCGCCGGAGTCCCGTCCACCGAATAGCCGCGAAAGCCGTTTCCCCGTTTCACTTCCTGAATCCGAATCGGATCCGAGATGGTAATGGCATGCCCCACCGCACTTTTCTCCGTATCCGGAGCAACAACAGTGACCTTGCCAATTTCCGACATGGCCTCCCATAAAGCATAAATCCCGTCAGCATAGATCCCGTCATCATTAGCGATTAAAATATTCGGTGTGCGGCTCATGTCAGAATATTAAGTAAACGGGTAAGGAGTGATTTCATCTGGTCCCGGGAAACGATATGATCGATAAACCCCTTTTTCAATAAAAATTCCGCCCGCTGAAACCCCTCGGGCAGGTCTTCTCCGATCGTCTGCTTAATGACGCGAGGACCAGCAAACCCAATCAGGGCCCCCGGTTCCGCCAGAATAATATCACCCAACATCCCGTAACTGGCGGTAACGCCTCCAGTGGTTGGGTCCGTAAGGATGGGGATATATAAACCACCTTCTTCTTGAAACCGGGCTAGTTTAGCGCTGGTTTTAGCCAGTTGCATCAAGGATATAGCACCCTCCTGCATACGGGCTCCTCCGGAAGCACAGATTAAAATAAAGGGGATTTTTTCCTTCCGGGCTAAATCAATACAGCGGGAGACTTTTTCACCTACCACTGAACCCATACTGCCGCCAATGAATTTAAAATTCATGATTCCCAGTACGACTTCGTGACCATTGATTTTTCCCCGGTAGCAGACAATGGCATCTTTTTGACCTGTTTTTTCCTGGTTTTCCGCCAGCTGATTCGAATATTTCTTCCCCGCCTTAAACTTCAGGGGATCAACCGGCTGGATATTGGCAAACAGTTCCTTCCCTTTTCCACCGTCCAGAAGCAAGGTGACGTATAATTCCGGTGTAACCCGGAAATGATGACCACAGTGGGAACAGACAGAATAGTGTTTATCCAATTCCGGTTTATAGAGGATCTCGGTACATGAGGGACACTTGATCCACAAACCACTGGGAATATCCTTTTTTCTCCGCTGGGTTATTTTATCCTGTTTTCTACTAAACCAAGCCATGCCGTGTTAATAAATCTCGTCTTTCCAAACCATTTTTACCTGTAATCACTGATACAAGAGATCAATAGAATGAACTGATTCCTCTTTGCAGGTAATACGGCGGGAAAATTAGAGTCTTTTTTAGCGAAAAACACCTTCAATACAAAGAAACTTCCGAAAACAATTTCATTGCACCGCCTTACTTTTTCTTAATGTCAAATGGATAAACATAATTGGATACCAATCCCAGTGGATCCTCAACTTTCCAGTCCTTAAAATGTTGTTCTGCTAACAAGCCAACCGTTGCAGAAGAAGGATTTACTTCAACAGCCTTATTCACATCCGCGACAAACCGGTCACACCCGGAATGTAATATGAGATCATTGTGTTTCAATTGAGGCTCAATCTTATCCCACGCTTCCGCTTTTGCCTCTGTAAGTGGCTCAATCCCCTTGCTGTTCAGGGCAAATTCCTGGTAATAGATGATATTCCCGTGGGAGTGCAATAGTACAATCCCCCGGCGACAGGGTTGTCGGTATCCAAAAGCCAGGGCTAATAAGGTCGGCACAGGGATCAGAGGCAGATGTAACCCATAAGCCAGTCCTTTACCGAAATTCAACCCTACCCGCAGACCCGTGAAAGAACCGGGTCCAATGGAAACAGCAATGCCATCCAGTTTCTTTAAACCGGAAGGATGGGTTGCATGTTTCAATTGTTCATAAAAGCGGGGTAATTCCTCGGCGTGTTTACGGGGAATCCTGGCGGTGATTTCTTTTACCGATTCACCTTGTTCGATTAAGGCGATGCTGCACCAGTGGGTGGCTGTTTCAATAGCAAGCAGGTTCAAAATTCCCATCCAGGTATTTCCAGGCTTCTGGTATTAGGTTTTCCTGGAATACATTTGAAATACGCTTTTATTACATTTTGAGAAAGGAGAGGATCGATGCGATCCGCCCATTCAATTGCCGAAATTCCCTCATTGGGTGACAAATATTTTTCACCATCGATATTCAGAAATTCTTCCGGCGAGCCGAGTCGGTAACAATCCACATGGTAAAACCAGCAGTGATCGCCTTCGTATTCACTGACCAGTTTGAAGGTGGGAGATGTGACAGCTTCCTTCACTCCCAACCCTGTGGCCAGGCCCTGGCAAAATGTTGTTTTCCCGGAGCCAAGGTCTCCCAGCAGGGCCAGCACAGTACCAACCGGTAATTGCTTTCCCAGCCGAGCCGCAAAAGATTGCATTTCAGTGACGGATTCGGCCATCAGTTTCAATCTTTGGCCTCCATGAGAAAAACGGGAATCAGTAATTCTTCCATGGAAACACCACCGTGCTGAAAACTGCCTTTCAGGAGTGCTTCATATTTTTGCTGCTGATTGGGGTAAATAAAAAAGACATCCTTTTTTGCCAGTATATAATTAGTCTGATGGACGATTTGGGGAAGCCGGTATGTTTCGGGATTTCTGATGATCAAGGCATGCCGTTCATTCAAATTCAGGTTACGGCCGTATTTATACCGGACCCCGGTTGAGGTGGTTCGGTCAGCATTCACCAGAACCCTCCGGTTGACCATAATACTGCCGTGATCACTGGTCATCACGATTTTATATCCGGCTGCTCCCACATCCCGCAATAACCTGAACAGCCAGGATTGTTCAAACCAGTTTAAAACGGCCTGTCGGTAAGCCGATTCATCCGGCACCATTTCTTTGAGAACATCCGACTCTGACCGCCGGTGGGCAAGCTGATCAACAAAATTGACGACAACCGCCAGTAAATCCTGCCGGAAATATTCGCTCACCTTGGACTGGAATTTCTGCCCGTGCTCCACCTGCCAGATTTTATGGTAGTGAAAGGATTTTTCACCCAGTCCCAGACGAATCAACTGGTCCTTTAAAAACTGGTCTTCCAGGGTGTTCATACTTCCTGATTCTGTTTTTAACAGTTGCAATTGGGCTGGGTATTTCCTGCAAAATTCCTCCGGGAATAATCCTGAGAACAGAGCATTCCGGCTGAAGGGCGTGGCAGAAGGAAGAATGGAGAGGGATGGTTTAATTGTCAGTTTGAAATAATCACTCAACAAAGGATACAAAACCATGAATTGATCCAGCCGCATGGCGTCCACCACCAGGAAAAATACCTTTTTGCCCTTGTCCAACAGGGAAGCAACTTCCGCCGAAAAAACGTCAACCGATGTTGGGGGACGCTCCGAAGACCTTAACCAGGATTCATAATGGGTTATGATGAACCGGGAAAATTCTTTATTACAAGCCTCAATCTGGTTTTTTAAAATAGCATCAAAATCCGTCACCCCGTGTTCGTCAAAATCCAGCTGCCATTGGACCAGAGAACGGTACAGGGCCCACCAGTCTTCAAATGAGCTGGCCTTCTGAATTTGAAGGTCCATATCCCGAAAGGATTGTAAATAATTCTTGGTAGCAAACTCTTCCCGGATTTTTTCATCTTCCAGTACCTGTTTACAGGCCATAAAAATCTGGGTGGGGTTAACAGGCTTAATCAGGAAATGAGCCACTTTCTCCGAGATGGCCCGATCCATTAACCATTCTTCCTCACTTTTTGTAATCATGATAATTGGAAGTGTCGGCTGGAGATTTTTTATACCATGGAGTGTTTCAATACCGTCCATCCCGTCCATGAATTGATCCAGCAATACCAGATCATAGGTCTCCTTGGTTACCCACGTAATTCCATCCTTTCCATTGGTACAGGGCGTAATGGTAAACCCTTTTTCCTCCAATAATAGAATATGGGGTTTTAAATGGTGGATCTCATCATCGATCCAAAGAATCTTTCCGCGTGATCTAGCCATAAATTGCGGTCGAAAATTACACCCACCTGTCTGTGGGTCTAAATGAATAAGTTAACGGGTTTTAATGGATGAATTAAAACGAAAGATTTGGCGTTCGGGACTTATTCCGGTTATTTCTTGGTCATAACCCAGACACCATCCCAGTCTTTGCCAGGGGGATTTTCAATGAAATACTGGCAGCGCTGAATGTAAACGGCGGAAGGATTAGTGGGACGGTAAAGGAAGACCTCCTCCAGTTTTTCCGCGATTTCAAATTCTTTCAAGGCTGTTTTCCAATCCTGCTGCTGGTAGTGCTTCATGGCTTTATTAAAGGCTTCTACCAAGTCAGTGTTTTCCGTACTTAAGGCCCCCTTCTCCGCCAGTAATTCATAGACTTTTTCAGGCTTTTTCTTTCCCTTCACCCGAACATAATCGATAAATCGCCATTCAAATTGCTCGTGGGCAGCTTTGTAAGTATTTTCCCCAACCAGGATATAAACACCATACTGTTTTGCGGCCGGTTCAAGGCGGGCGGCCAGATTCACCGTATCTCCCATCATGGTGTAATTCATCCGCATTGAGGACCCCATATTTCCAGTCACCAGTTCGCCTGAATTCAACCCTACCCGGTGGCGAATATTGTGGACCAAATCTGGCCAGGTACCATCATTCTTCCACTTTTCCCGTAAATATACCAATCGTTTTTCCATCTCAAGCGCCGTCATACACGCATGATATTCATGGTCTTCAACCGGCATGGGAGCGCCGTAAAAGGCGACAATTGCGTCACCAATGTATTTATCCAGGGTTCCTTTGTGTTCCAGAAGGATTGTGGTCATCTCCGTTAAATATTCATTCATGAGACTGACCATTCGCTCCGGTTCCAGAACCTCCGAGAAGGACGAAAAACTTTGAATATCAGAGAAGAAGGCAGTGTGGTATCCCAGGACACCCCCCAGTTTCGGTTCCTGTTTCTGCTCGTACATCTGCTCAATAAGCTCCGGTGATATATAGGCACCAAACGTACTCTTCAGGAATCGCTTATCCTTTTGCTCGTTCAGGAATTTATAAATCACATTTCCTGTGTATGTTACGACTAATCCAACGACCGGTGCCACAAACGGAATGACCAGGCTTTGCCCCGGCCCTGGCAAACCGGTATGAAACCAGGCTGCATGACCGTTGACAAAGGACTCGGGTAATAATCTGACGCTCATGGCCTTCACAAACCAGAATAAATCATCCACAAATAACCCGCACACAACCCCGAAGTAAATCGTTCCCTCCAGGATAATAAGGATACCAGCAACCAGGGGATTTAAATAGCTCAAGATGAAAAAGGCGATCAGGCTTAACAGGGCAATCAGAAGGGTATGGCTGAAAGGGTAATCATTGATTAAACCGGTAAACCGTCCCCCCAGCACATTGATATAGTTATCATCCATAATCGTCTGGATGGCGTTGGCGTGGGTTTCCATTCCGGGAGTGATTTGCTGAATGCCCATGTAATTATAAAAGGGCGTTTGTTTGTAATCGTGATGGACTTCTACAGTAGTGCCAATAACAACAATCTTATTATAAAAGGGCGATTTGGTCACATCGAATTCCTGTCCCAGACCCATCACATCCATCATTTCCTGCCGTTCCACGGGATCTTCAATGGCCTGAATCCAGTCCGGAATTTCACCGGGGATGAACTGACTCATCCAGTCAATGTCCTCCGCCGGGTCCCTTAATTCCACGTCTTCTGTGTCAATAATATAGGCAATGGAATACTTGGGAAATGTTCCCCAGGCAGGAAAATTTTCTTTACTGCGAACTTTATATCCCGAAGCAGGGCCGTAATAGTTCACCAAGAAGGTATTTCCATAACCGTAGGTTTTGATGATTTTACTGCCGTAAGTACACGTTAAATCATCCGGGTCAAAATACGGTTTTGCCGTGTCTGCAATCCCGAGATACGCCTTCACAGCTTTTACCCCAAGCGTAAGGTAATAGGTACCGGGGTCATGGGTCAGTTGATCGTAGATGGCATATTGCCGCGAAAAACCATCCTCATCCATCTGGTCATTGATCAGACCCACGTCCGGGTTGGCTTTCATTATCGGTTCCACCGGATAGGAAATGTACTCCGGGGGTTGCAAATTCTCTTCCGTCACCTTTTTTACATTCAGAACCACCTTCGTACCAAAGGCCTGGGCCTCGGCGATTGCTTCTCCCAGCATTTGATCCCCGTGCCGGGGAATCAAATAGGGCATTGCTTTCTGGATTTCCAATGCCAGAGTAGTGTCACCATATTGGGGTATTTGATTTAAAATATAATTTTCATCCATCTTCTTAACGAAGTCGGTAAGATACTCGGATTTGGTTTCCGGTGCGTCAAACTGAATATCAAATACGATGACTTTCGCCCCCGCTTTATACAGATTTCTCACCACCCGGGCCCAGATCGTCCCCCTGGGGTAGGGCCATTCCTCGGGCATCAGGCGCCAAGCTTCATCATCTACTTCCACCAGAACGACATTCGTACCCCGTTTTATGAAAGTGGAATCCCTGGCAGTCCAGCCGGTTAAAGGACCACGGACCCGGTAAAACCGATAGTCATATATTTTAAGTTCAAGTAAATCAAAAACGCCCAGCCAATGGAAAAAGGAGACGACCACAATAGCCCCGATTGTAATAACCCATCCAATAAATCGTTCTTTGAAAAATTTTTGAATGTAGCGGGGCAGGCCTGCCATGGCTAAAAATTATATCTGAACGTGAAAAAGATGCTGGAGGTATTAATTTCGATCCCTTCTCCTTTCTCGTCAACCTTCCCGTCTTGATCATTATCAATCTTATCCGTTTTGTAGGAAGGGATGGAATTAATCCTGAAATTCCCCATGACCGATGCGACCAGGCCCCATCGGAAAGCATATTCGGCACCCCCCTGAATACCGTACACTTTCGAATCGACGGCTCCCTGGCTCAACAAAAAGGAAGTGGATCCCAACAACTTGACCTGCTGATTCCACAGACGATATTGACCTGAAAGGGATCCGGAGGTCCAGGTGTAAGGTTTCTTTTTAATTTTATTATCCATTTTAATTGGAATAAATAATTGGGTGCGGCTGAAATTCACAATGGTTCGTAATGAACTCTCAAAACTGGAGGATAGATTTAACCCGAATGATTTTGTATCTGTCTTAGGGAACAAGTAACCGGAACTCCGCTTGCCTGCCAGCAAGTCCGTATTATTTACGGTGCTGTAATTCAGAATCAGGTTCTGTTTTTTCCCTGCCAACTCAAAGGGAATCGTGACCATCATTAAATTAGTGGCTGCTTTTGAATCCTCGCGCAAGTCCACCAATTCACCCCCGAGCGTATCCAGACTCGTTTTTTCGTTGTTCTTACCAATGCTCTGGTAATTAAAAGTAAACGAAGGTAAGCCCGGACCCGGTAAGATGGTCGTATTGATAAAGAAAGTATTGGTACTTAAGGGACTGACCGTTGTCCGCAGGATTTTATTATCCTGGTGCTTGAAACCGCCGTTCAAGATTAACCGTTGATCCATCAGAAGCAAGCGGTCATTAATAGAGAATTCACGTATATTGGTTCTCAGGAATGGATTTCCCAGAGATACGTATTCCGGTCCTACCTGGCGATATTCCAGCGAAAAACGGTTCAAGGCATATTTCCCCTGCAATCGGATATTGAAAGCGGAGGAAGGCATATTAATAATCGTTGTTAACATGTGTTTCTGCAAAGCCGTGATATCGATAGGTACCAGTGGTGACATATTCGTATTAATTGTAAAGATTTTCTCAAACTTGATCGGATCGATAATGATTTTACTGGTATCGATCTCCTGAGTACCGCCAACCTTGACTCCGTCCTGGTACTGAACACCGATAAAGCCGTCCAGGGAATCATCCATGGCCGTGTCCATCTGCGCTCGGGACATGGCCCCATCCCAGATATTGCGGTTGTAGAGACTCAGGTTCCAGTTGAAATCAAGGGATAGGCGTTTCTGGTCAAACGTTGTTCCCAAGTTAAATCCCAATACCAGGTTATCCACTGGGTCCCCGCCCCGCCAGTTGGAACTGTTCAGCCGAAGCGAATCACCCTGGTTACGAACCAGAGCCTGAAACTCATTAAATGTGTACTTCCCAGGCGTTATCCCCGTGACGGTGGAGTCGACAGTAAACACCGCTTCCGGGATATAGGCTTTGACCGATTTTTTATCATCTCTCACCTGCTGGATATGCACACCCGCCATAAGTTTGGACTTAAGATCAATGGAAAAGCGGGCTGAGATAATGTTCTGTTGAAAAGTGTATCCTCGACGGTCAATAACATAGGTTCGATGCCCGGTGGTGTCCGTCTCCGTCTCAGCCGAGAGAACCGTATAGGCGCCGTCCAGTCTCCCGGTATGTTGAACTGCCCGGTTCAACTCGCCCTTGACAAACTGAAACCGCACCCAGTTCAAATCGGCATCCACTCCCACCCCGCGAACCCGAATACCATCAATGGTGAAAGGAGTGAAATGAGGATAGAAATCCCCGAAATTAATCGTGAGAAAACGACCGAAATTAATGGTGGCACCTAACCGCGACTGGGGCTGCCGGAACTCCGTCTCACGGGAGGTCAACTTAAAATCGGTGCGAATCTGAGCCCATTTCACGTCGGTTTGAAGGTTACCTGTCAATTCACTCACATTCAGGGATATTCCACTCACTTTTTCCAAGGAGAACCGTGACCCGATCCGTCCGCCCACATCAAAAACCTCCGCCAATTTTGGTCCACCTTTCCCAACGGTAAAAGTCCACCGGCTCGGTGGAAGGGCCATACCGACTGTGTCCGACATTTCAATTGTAATGGTATGAAATCCGTCGCTGATTTCCGCAGGGGTATAACTCAGAATTCCGTCTGCAATCAACGCTTCTGAAGTTTTATCCTGATCGTCGATGAATAACCGGACCGTTTGCATGTCAACTTCAGGTGCATTGAAGAAGGAAGCTGCAATCAACACTTCTTCAGGTGATAAAATTTCGTTGGGGTCTGGCGATAAAATTAAAATATTACTGCCTGCAACTTTTGAGGTCAGAATTGCCGATTGTGCTTCAGTCCCCTTCTCTACCGCTAACAAGTATGGAGTATTGAATGGATCATCCGCTGGGAAAGTTGCCAAACTATTATCCTCATATTGAAAGGAAATCACATACTCCACCCCAGCGGAAGTGACCTGATCGGCTGGTATGATCGCCTCCCAGTAAAATCCTGATTTGTGAAAATTCTCTTCCAAATAAGAATCAGCGCCAGGCAACCGGTAATACAATTTAGCTCCCACAACTGAATCCTCCGTCACAGAAGCGGCGGATAGAACAACCGCTTCACCCGCAGGAACAGTCACCGGAGGTTCATGATGCAGCTTCTGACCCTGACTGCTTCCAACCGAGAAAAAAATTAAAAAGATCAAGCCAAAGGAATCGGCGGATACAAGTTTCCGTCCCATTAATGCTGTAAAGTTTGTCAAGGGAGGAAAGAGCTTATTTATAATCAATAATGAGTGTTTTTGTCTTCCCATCAGGACTCTTAAACTCGATTTCGAGACGGGAAGGTTGTTCGGACTCCTCCCCCATCGGATCGGTAGGAATCGTCGTTGGATCTGTCGTAAAGGACTGAAGGGATCCATCCAGGGACGATAATCCCGTAAAACCAGCAGATACATCAAGACTATCTCCTGAAATCAAGTTTACCAGTGAAATAATACCATCAATCCCGATGAGTTGGTCGCCGGTCTGATCATTGGAAAGTAACCAGAAATCGGTTCCTTTGACCGATGCCACCGAAACGGGTGTCTGAATCACAAAATCACCTTTTCGCTGGGGAGTGACCTGAGCCCGGAGAGTTCCCCCGTCCAGGTGGATCTTTTTTGATATCCCGCCCGTGGAACGCTGACCTTTGATCACCACTTCCGTTTTCTCTTTCACCTTCAACATGGATTTGTCATCAATGAAGATGATGGCCGTAAATCCATTCTTTCCGGTTCGAACCCGGTCTCCCCCCTGTAGAATGTTTCCGGCAGCCAGTTTCTTAAAGCCTTCATCCCCCCGTTCGTATTCTACCTCGCCTTGAACTTTAGTAGCAACGGCGATCCGGTCCGCTGTTTTTGAACCAGCCAGGGAAAAGAGAATCACCAACACAATCATTATTTTTAGTATACGTTTCATCATTCCTGCACCTGAATTCCTTTCAATTCACGTTCGGAATTCATGATTTGCTCCAGGATATTTCGTACACTGGCCTCATCCACACTAGATCCATCAATGCTGTAGGTCCCCGATGGTGTCCAGCCCTCTAATGGCCCTCCACTTCCAAACAAGGCATTAAACTGGTCGGCGTCCAATACCTGTTGTAACGACTGAACCAGTGGGTCCGTCACCGCTGATGAAGTGGCAGCGGATTGTCCAGGATTGACAACCTTAAAGGCATAGATTTGGGAAAGCAGATCTTCCGGTCCTGCCGTGGTAGGAATAGTATTTTTCACCTGCCAGACATACACCTTTCCGTATTCCAATGGTTTGGCGTTGGAAAGGGGATATTGGTAAGTAGTAATATTGTCAATGGGTTCCCAACCTTGAATCAAATCCACTGGCAACATGGTCTCATCTTTAAATGATTCATCCGGAACCGAATGTTCGCCCGGTTTAAACTCTGCCACCCGGATGTAGGTTTTACAGTTGTTGCAACTGGAACTGTACCAGTTGAAAATCGGGTAGGTGGTGTAAACGACGTTAAAAGAAGTGTCTGCTAATTCTCCACCCGGCGATTCAAGATTGATGCCGACTGGCGTCTGAACTACAATGGTTTTGATTTCATGACCGGATAAAGCGAGATCCGGGCCGGAATACAATTCGATTTCAAAGGTATATTCACCATCAGCCAGCTTCCCCGTTGTCATGATGGCACTGAGCATCTTTTCAAATTCAGAGGGATTAATCACTTCCTTGGTCGTGATCTGTATTGGAACTACATTGGGAGGAGAACCTTCATCATAAAAGACGGTGGTAGCACTGGAAAAATTCCGGTTGTCCAAAATCAGGTCAGCCTTTAGGGTGAATTCAGAGGTTTCCAGTTCAAGAATCGTCGTTTTAGTATTCAATCCCAGGCTCGGGGAAACCATGGAAGCCCGGAATACAATTTTGCATTGGACCGGATATTGATCGGCATAAATCCGGAAGCGGAAAAATGGAACATCCGAAGCACCGGTTTGAATATCAATGCTGCTGATGTAGTAGGTGGTGTACTCGAAGAATTGACCGTCCAGCTGAGCCTGGGAAAGACCTAATTCGGTTGAAAACCCCAGAACGAGACCGGAAACCAATATGTATTTTTTCAAATTCAAAGTTTACCTAATTGAACAATTACTGTTCTTCAATTTAGCCGCTGACAAAAAGATTCGCCAAGTGAAAATGTTCCCTTTGTGACTCCTGTCACAAAGGGAAAGAAAAAAAAAGTCCCCCCGGTTTTCCGGGGGGACTTAATGGTTCCCGGCGACGACCTACTCTCCCACGCTGGTTTCCCGCGCAGTACCATCGGCGCTGTAGGGCTTAACTTCCGAGTTCGGGATGGGATCGGGTGTAACTCCTACGCTATGGTCGCCGGAGAAAGATTTGGGGATTGACGGAAATTCAATTAATAAAGAAAGATTGGTAAAGCCATTCGGCTTATTAGTACCACTCGGCTCAATACATTACTGTACTTACACCTATGGCCTATCAACGTTGTCGTCTACAACGAGCCTTATTACCACTAGGGTAGGGAGATCTAATCTTGGGATAGGCTTCGCACTTATATGCTTTCAGCGCTTATCCTTTCCGAACATAGCTACCCAGCAATGCTTCTGATGAAACAACTGGTGCACCAGAGGTTCGTCCACATCGGTCCTCTCGTACTAGATGCAGCTTCCCTCAAATCTCCTGCGCCCACGGCGGATAGAGACCGAACTGTCTCACGACGTTCTGAACCCAGCTCACGTACCACTTTAATGGGCGAACAGCCCAACCCTTGGGACCTTCTACAGCCCCAGGATGTGATGAGCCGACATCGAGGTGCCAAACCTCCCCGTCGATGTGAACTCTTGGGGGAGATAAGCCTGTTATCCCCGGAGTACCTTTTATCCATTGAG
>CAZIIM010000013.1:0-9231 GCA_964539305.1 uncultured bacterium
GTCAGATCCCAGGTTTCATTCCCGTCATCGATGGCAGATTGATGATGGAGAATATCCACCAGTTCACCGGTGATGGTGTAAATCCGAATGGTGCATTCGCTGGGCAGATGCATGAAATACAATCGACGTGGTCCCCGGTCACGGGGATTTTGCCGATCCAGTGGTTCCAGAACATTGGTCACCACGTAAGGATTGGGGACCACTGCAATGTCATCCAGCGTTTTTGACGCCAATTTCTGATCGATGCCGGAAGCGGTTGTCGTGAATTGGATGACGTCTTCGCCCGTGAAGGGCCGGTCAGTGGCAATGTAATACACATCCCCCTCTACGGGATCTACGGTAGTTGTATCCACCGCCTCTAGGATAGATATCTGCCAGGAGACAATGATTCCTGAACCTTCCTCCAGGAGGACCACATCTTCACCCAGATCCCACGTATTATTCCGGACCAAATAGTCCAGGACAGCAATTTTCTTTTTCACCGGGACATGTCCAGGTGTAACATCCCAGATCTGGAAAGGAGCGGTGGCCGTCCCCAGAGAGCTGGTGTCGGCGATGGAATCGAACCAGCGGATTTCATAGTCCGCTGCACGCATATTGCTCGGTTTCCCATCGTAGGGAGACACATTGATAAGGTAGTTCCCCTGACTGGTTTCACTCCATCCGGACTTTTCCGGATTTAATCCTAATTTTTTATCTTTCACGTAAAGCCGGAGCCCGTCAAATATAGGATTGGCTTCTTCATTGTTTAATAAGGTACTCTCCCAAAGGGGGTAGTAGGTGTACTGGATAGTAACGGTTTCTCCATCATTGATCGAGGAATTCAGTGTATCCGGTACGACCACCTGACCGGCATCGGGGAAGAGGAGATAATCGGTTCCGGACGTCATAACCGTTCCGGCGGAGTTTCGCAGAATAAAATGGTCGGGGTTTAACCTGTTCTTTAATAGAGTAATGTAAACATCTTTTTTCACCGTCCTTGATTCGGTATTGAGCTTTAGATCTTCTACGGAATACCGGGTGGGGTTGGAGGCAAAGGAAATTTCAAAAGTGTCCGCTTCTTCAATGGCTCTTGGATCCAGGACTTCAATAGTTATGTCACCGGTCCCGTAACCGCCCACATGCATGAGGAAGGTGGAATCCTGTGTGGCCACGCCTCCCGGGACATACCCGGCTGCTGGCACTCGCGGAACCACCATGGCCGTGTTGACATCCAGGAAAACTTCATTTCGTTCTGGATTCAATGTAATGGCTTTGGAACATTCGCTGGGTCCGATATTCAGTGTTTTGTTCCCGTGATCGTAGGAGACGATGGCATAATAGTAAGTCTGTCCATTAATCACATTATTGGAGTCTACGAAGGAGTGAACGAGTCCTGTGTTGTTCCCCAGGTGATAGGCGACTCCTCGACCGGGGTAGGGGATATCGCTGGGTCCTTCATATTCGTTGATCAGATCCCACTTCGCCCAGCCTCCGGTTTGGGTCTTGAGGGGTTCAAACAGGAAGTTGGAACCATTAACATCCGTAATGGTCTGCTGATCCAGAAAACTGGGATCGGTACTGCGGTAGATCACATACCCTTCGAAGTCAAATTCTTCGGAAATGGGGTCCCAGGATGATTCGGCAATATCGTCCCAGAAGAGGGTTACTTTCCGGTCTCCCGGCACTGCGGTCAGTTTGGGTTTCTCCGGTGGTTTGGCAAACTGGTAATTGGTTTCGTAGATCTGGCGGGCCGTGAGGGCATTCAGGGTAAGGTCATCAAAGTTGTTCCCCACCAGTAAGGCGATGGAGAAACGACGGGCTTCCCCGGCTTTCAGGGTAAAGGTCCCTGAGCCATAGAGGAAAATATTATCTCCCGCCACTTCCGAATTCAGGGAATCAAAATTCCCGGGAATTAAATAATTCCGGTAGATGTGGTCATCCTTCGAAATGCGGTTGTCGCCCCCAAAATTCGGGGCAGCGAAACTGGTGAGTCCGATCATGTCCGATTCGTCCAGGTCGGTCCATTCAAAATTGGGCTCGCCGGGCTTCCTTAGGTCAAAAGGATCTCCGGAAGTGGGAATACCGTCCCCTTCCCCTTCATCCCCCGTATTGGGCAAACCGTCAATACCCACATCGTCCTTTTCGGGATTCCAGTCATTGTCGTCATCAATACCGTTCTCACGGCTTTCATCCACCATACCATCCCCGTCGTTGTCGATTCCGTCATGGGGATTGCCCGGGCTTTCCAGGAAGATGTATCCGAAATAACCTGGGGGACGTCCGGCTACGTCACTTTTACCGTCTTCATCCCACGCATAAACCATATTCAGATCGGTATCGAAGTAGGACAGGTCATCCTGCCAGTTGGCCGGACCACCGATGTGAGGATCTCCCCACATGCCGAATATGACTTCGTGTAAATCTTTTTCACTTTTATTGGTGACCCGGTAAATCAGAAAAATAATGTCTTCGGCCAGGGGATTTGCCCACTGGTAATACCTGCATTCGATCTCCAGCCCCAGTCCTTTCCGGCTGGAATCGTCGGGAAAGGGGTAATATTCAAATTCAAGATTATTGCGGTCATCCACTACGAAAAAAGATTCCATGTCCGCATTACTGGAACCCTGCCGGAGCGCTCCCGGCCAGACATACCGCTTCAGGTTAGCGTTGTACCAGCCCTCGGGCCAGCTGTCCGGTTTTCCGTCCCCATCCCGGTCCACATCTGTAGAAGTGGGGATGTACGGACTGTTTGGATCGGCATAGGGGACGTCCAGATCGTTGTACGCCAGCGGTTCCCACCCCCAGAACAATTTGCCATCGGGTGAAATTTCACCCCCCAGGGAAACGAGTCCATCACTGATGACCCTTGCCATCCAGACCGGATTCCCATCCTGGTCCAGAACCGGATCCCCATTTTCATCCAGCTTAATGTAGGCATCCTGGTGGCTGTTGGGTGCTACGGGTACTTCGGCGCAAATGAAGGGACCGAATTCATAGCCGTAACCGAGACCCTCCCAGACAATATCGGTGACACGGTTCCCGGGACTGGAGATGGAACCGTAATTCCAGATTTCGGTGGTAATCTTATTCCCGTTCAGCACCGCTTTTTGTCTCCGGAGCAGTTGATCGTTCTTCGCAGCCTGGATCCGGGCCAGAAGACGATCCCGCCAGCGATAATACTCCCGGTATTCCAGATCTGACCAGGTTTTCCGGGGGCCTTCCAGGTACCATTGTTTCGAAAACCGTTTTGGTGCTTTTTGTTGTGCCAGAGAGACGGATCCCGCCAGGATGACGATGATGAGAAAAAACTGCGTTAGGCTTTTGATTTTTAACATGGATTAGAATTCGATGGATACGCCGGCGCTGATTGAGCGGGGGGCGGTGTAATAATGGGGGCGATTCTGGTACTCAGCCCAGGTATGGACGCCGGGCTCTCCGTAGTGGACTTTAAATCCTTCTGTTTCCTGGGTGCTTCGATTCACGTAAGTGTAACCGGCCCGGCCGGTATCATTGAACACGTAACGTTCATTCCGCCGATCCAGGAGATTGTACACTTTCACGTAGATGATGTAATTATACTGACCCAGTTTAAGGTTCTTATGAAAGCGGAGGTCAATTTTCCACTGCCAGGGTTTCCGGCCACTGTTGGGCTGGGGGACATAGTTGGCTTCGGGAATATTGGGTGTGTACGGCCAGCCGCTGCTCAATTTATTAATAATACCGATGCTCCAGTTCCGGGGATCCCCAATGGAAATGGTGGCATTAAAAATATGGCGCTGATCCCACGCCAGTGGTACAATCCGTTTTTCTTCTTCTTCCCCCGTGAGGGCATTGTAGTAGAAAGCACCGGAAGAGACACTGTTTCCTTCTGTCACCTGGTAGGAATAATCCAGGAAAGCAGTGGTCTTGGTAAACCGGTCGTATCGTTTGGTGAGGCTAAAGGTGAATCCCTTCACATTGCCATAGTCCTTGTTTAGGTAGATGTTGTAGTTCGAGGGGCCGTATTTCTCTGAATCATAGTGTAAAGCCTGCAATGCCAGGAGGTCCCGGATGTCTTTGTAAAAAGCATTGGCTTCGATTGCCAGAATATTCGTGAGTTGCTGTTGTAGTCCGAATTCATATAGAACGGTTTTTTCAGGTCTTAAGTTGGCATATCCAACCGTTGGATTCAGACCGGCTCCGAAGATACTGGTGCGATAAAGACGCCGTAAAGTAGGCATCTGGTAAAAATGACCGTAGGAGAAGTGGAGAATTCCCCTGTCCGTGATGGGGAAGGCCACTCCCAGCCGGGGGGAGATCATTGTCTTGGGGGATGCCTGCTTCCGCTCACCTTCTGGTTTCAGTAAATCTGTGATGTATTTTTCATTAGGATCGAAATAGTCGTACCGGATTCCCACATTGGTAATGAAGTGATCGTATTCAATTTTATCCTGAATGTAGGCGGAAAAGAACAGGGCTTGGTTGTTGTAATGATTATGGAACGGGGAATTGTTGGCAGGCAGGATCGTAGGCTGGAGATACTCCTGATTGTCGTACAGGACGGTGAAATTACGTTCATCTAAAAGGTCATCGCGGAAGTTGATTCCCGTTTTCATCTCATTTCGTTTTGTGACCTGACTGGTGAAGTCAAACTTGAAACCGAAGGAATTCGATTTCCGGTAAACATGACCGTGCTGAGAACCCCCAAAAACGAAGGTGGCGGAGGTAGCCGATCCGCGAATCCTTGAAGTGGGTACATATTTTGAGTTCGGCAGGAGGTAGTACTTGTTTCCGTCTTCATCGAGATTGTACAGGACATACGCGTCAGATCCGAAGCGGCTGGCTTCATCCTGGTGGACGGCGGAACTGAGATCCACCGGGCGGAATTGGTATTGTTTATAATCGGTCATTCCAAAAAAGAGATTCGCTTCATAAAAACTTTTCGTTCCCACGGCGTGATTCAGTTTAATAGAATAGTTACTGTTGGCACTCTTATAGGTGGTAGTCCCGTCTGGATTGTATTTATAGGAATGGACGTAGGACTTGGAGGTACCGCCGGAATGAAGAATCTGAAACGATAATTTGAGTCGTGGAGAAATCTTGGCGGTGAATTTTGCCAGTAGATTCAGATTCTGGCTGGGGTTCATGGGGACGTAACTGCTGTCTCCCCCCAGTTCGATGTACCAGTTCTCTGAGTCTCTGAAATCGGCGGAGTCACCAATGGCATGCTCACGGATACCGTAGAGATATCCTTCCGTTGTGTCGTAACGACCGCTCAGGTTGAACGTCAGTCGTTTAGCCAGGGGCAGGGGACCGTTGATGGTTCCTTCCAGCACGCGGTTTGTAAACGGGCTGAAGGCATCAATATGGGTGAAAATATCCGTATCTCTGGAAATGTAGTCGCCGCTTTGATACGAAAGACTGCCGTGGTAATCCTTCCCTCCGTCCTTGGTCTGGAGATTGACGATGCCGGACATGGCATTGCCGTATTCGGCATTGAAGGCGCCGGACACTACTTTCATTTCTTCCAGTGCCTTATTGGAGATGTTAATGGCCAGGCTGTTTGTAAAAAAGGGATTGGAAACGGAAACGCCGTCAATATAGTAACCCACTTCATTGTAGCGACCGCCCCGGATGTGGAGTTCACCGCCGGCACCCTGATTCACACCGGCCTGGGTCACCAATACGCCCAGGAAAGTTTCCACCGGCATGACATTGATTTCTTCGGAGGTCGTAATTTTCTGGGAGGCCGTCAGGTCTTTCTGCACCAGGGGGCGCTCGGCAATAACAGTGACTTCTTCTCCTTCAAGGACCGATTCTTTCAGGCTGAAATTTTCAATGGTGGTTTGTCCCAGGCTGACCCGCAGGTTCTGAATTCGGTAGGAGGCGTAGCCAATATAGGTAGCACGGAGGGTGTAGTTCCCGGGAGGGATGTTCAAGATGACATAATCGCCGTTAACATCGGTAGCGGCCCCCAGGGAAGTTCCTTCAATAAAAACGTTGACTCCCGCCAGGGGAGCCCCGCTTTTAGCATCGGTCACGTGCCCGGAAATCTTGCCCGTGTTGGCCCAGAGTAAACTGGCGCTGAACAGGGTAAACAGAAGAAAAAGGGCAAATTTTTTCGTATGGAGATGCAAATCGTTTGGAACCAAATTCATAAGACGAGGGCGAAAGTAATACCGTTTCATTTCAAAAAAAAAGCGTTAGATGCGAATCGGAGAAAATTAAACGTAACTCAGAATAGAGTGAATAGTCCCGGGAAAAAATAAAATAAATATTTGTCAAATGCCGTGGAAATACCCTATAATCCATGCAATTGAAAAGCATTAGTCACGTAGCAAACGAAGGAGGTACAATGAAGAAATTCGTTACCGCGTCTTTTTTACTGTTTACATTTTCTGCCTTGGCTTTAGGAGAAGATACTTTTAGTCTGCACAGTCTTTATTATTCGCCTCTTGGTGATACCACCATCTGGAGAACTTCCTCTGGCCCCCGTGGTGTCTGGTCCGGATCAGATCTGGATCAGGACGGACGGCAGGAAATCTGGGCCGTGGATTACACCGACGGTGGTAAGGTACATGCCTTTGAGTGGTATTATGGCGATACACTGGTCCATGTCTGGTCTTCCGCTCCCACCAATTCCGGCTATTCTACCGGTACCCGCTGGGTCCAGACCGGTGATCTGGACGGTGATGGATTAGGTGAAGTGATCTTTTTTGCCGGACGGGATGTGGATTCGGACAGTCTCGCTGGACTGTACGTTTACGAGTGGGACGGTGTAACCGACAACGGCTATGGATCCTCTCCCACCTGGTTCCGGAATCTCCACACCGCCTTCAACGACTCTCTGGCCGATGTGAAAGTCGAACATTTTTCGGTCGGCGACATTGACGGAGACGGAGTTCAGGAAATTGTCTGGGCTAACAATGGCCCCAGTAACCCGGTCTATGGCACTGTGGATGGCTCTACTGCTTATTCAGAAGACCGCTTTATTATTGCTTCTGTTTCCGGTGATATTGGTGTTCTGCCCCAGTTGAATCTGGAATACGCCGCTTCTCCCCGGGACGCGGATAAAGACGGTGTACGGGAGAATAAATTCGGTGGCGGCAGCCCCCAGGGTGTTGTTATTGCCGATACCGATGGTGACGGGAAAAAAGAGGCCGTCTGTTTTGCCTGGAATAATTTATCCTGCTTCATTATTGAAGCGACGGGTCCAGATGCCTATACCGTTTCGGATACAGGCTATAAAATGGTTACGCTTCGTGACGACTGGACACTTGCACCTACGGTTGCTGATGCAGATGGTGACGGGAAAGATGAAGTTTATGTCGCTTCCTTCTATACCGGCATTGTTTATGTGGTGGCGGATAAGGATGGAGATGCCACAACCTTCACTTCCTCTGAATATGCCGCCATCGACACCCTGGGTGGTTATGGCCTGGGAATGTCGGCCAGCAATAATGCGTTTGGTGATCCGGCTTTATTTGTTGGGAAAGGCTCAGGTTTTGTGAAGCTGGATTTAACCGGGACCGATGTTTTTGATGAGACGGCGTGGACCGCAACGGAATTCAGCGTGGATTCAAACCAGACAGGCGGCGTCAACAAAATGTTCGCTGGTGCCAATCTGGATAATGATAAATTTGGTGAAGTGGTTTTGGCCTATCAGGGGGTCTCGGACAGTTTGTATGCCGGTACCGACTCTGCTATGGCCAACCCCAATCGCGTATTTCTCCGTGTCCTGGAATGGTCTGGAGAAAGCTCTGAACTGGCAGTGAAGGATGTGGTTCTGATTACGCCAGATCAGTTCAAGCTGAACCAGAATTACCCGAACCCCTTCAACCCGACTACAACAATTGAATACACCCTGCCGATTGCCAGCACGATTTCACTGACCGTGTATAATATGCTGGGTCAGGAGGTGGTAAAACTGGTAAATAACGAGAATAAACCGGCCGGGTCTTACTCTGTTCAGTGGAACGGACTGGACCGCAATGGTGTGAAGGTGAGTTCCGGTACCTATTTCTACACCTTGAAATTTGGGAATTTCAGCAAAACCAAGCAGATGACATTCCTGAAATAAACTCCGAGCCGAGTATAAACCTGATAAAAAGCCCTCTGGTCTTCCAGAGGGCTTTTTTTATTATCCTCCGTTTGTACACCCCCTTTTGTTTATTTAGAAACGGGGGTAAAAGAAGGTAAATTCCGGTTTTAGAAACGCGTGCAAACCATTAAAAAAGTTACCATTCTTTTCCTGTTTTTCTTCCTGGGATCGGGTCTCAGCTTTGCTCAATTTCTGGATGGAGCTGCCTCCATTCAACTGGAACAGGAACTCCGGCGGGAAAAAACGGCCCGGGGCACGGTTGTTTCAGGTCGTTCCCTGGAATACGAAAAGCTGGCTCCTGTCGAAGGAGTGGCCCTACGTTTTTCCAGTGACAGTCTTCCGCAAGAAGTCTGGTTTCGCTTCCGGGATGAAAAGGGGACCTGGTCCACCTTTCGTAAGGCAAGGTTGTTTCCGGAACCGCTTTCGACCCGTTACATTGCCACGTTCCGCGACTCCATTGCAACCCAATCGATTCAGTTTCAATTTCGGATAGTAGTCCCCGGTGGGGATGTGATTCTTCTTTCCGGTGGATTGATGCTCCCGGAGAAGGAAGAAACCTATCCGGAGAATGTTGTACCACCTCCTGTATTGAAATCCCTGCAGGTGGACAAACCCAGGATTATTTCCAGGGCGGAGTGGGGAGCCCATCCCCCAAAATATGAGTACCGGGATCAACCTTATTTTGATAAATTGACGTTACACCATGCGGCGGGCTGGGCCGCCCAGTCACTGGAGGAAGGGAAAAAACAGGTTCTGGCCATTCAGGAATTTCACCAGGAAGGACGGGGTTGGAATGATATCGGCTATCATTTTGTGGTGGATATGGCCGGCAACATTTACCAGGGCCGCCCAGAGACGGTGGTTGGTGCTCACGTGGGTGGTGCCAATACGGGCAATACGGGTGTTTGTATTCTAGGGTGTTATCATCCCCCTGAACCCAATTTTTCCTGTAATGACCAGATGACACCGGAAACCAAACGGGCGCTGGTCCATCTTTATGCCTGGATCTGCGATACGTACGGGGTTGATCCAAAAGTGTTGTTGGGGCATCGGGATTATTTCGGTACCACTTCCTGCCCCGGTGATAATGTGGAACCGTTAATCCCGCCGATGCGGGCTGATATTGCCCTGTACATCGAATTCGGGGAACAGCCTTCCCGGTTTGCCCT
>CAZIIM010000013.1:9331-16371 GCA_964539305.1 uncultured bacterium
GGTCTGATCACGGAGAACGGGGATATCCTCCATCAGGATAAACAGGTATTGCCCCGGTTTAAGGATCCGGAAGAATTAATCCGGTTCATTCACCGTTTCTACCTTCAATTAACTAACTCCTTCACCTTAGGAACGGAAACTTCTATCGGGCTGGCATTGCCCGGTCCGGTGGATATTCAGACCGGAGTTGTCCACCGCTTAACAGCTTTCGGCTGGGAAAAGGTCCCGGTTCGGGATTTTCTGGAGGAGAAACTGGGTGCAAAGGTTGTAATTGAAAACGATGTCAATGCAGCCACAGTGGCTGAGTATCAGGTTGGTGCCGGCCAGGGAGCCGATTCCTTATTTACGTTCTATCCCGGTACCGGCTTGGGAGGGGGTTATATTTCCAGGGGTAAGCTGATACGGGGATTGAATGGCACGGCAGGGGAGGTCGGTCACATGGTCGTTCAAATGGATGGTCCTGAGTGCTCCTGTGGTCAACGGGGTTGTCTGGAGGCGATTGTCAGTAATCGCGGCAGTAAAAATCTGGTGAATCAGTTTAAATCCCGCGGCAAAGATTCTCCCCTGCTGCAGAAGGAAGACCTGACAGGCGATGATCTGATTCACGCCTGGCGAGAAGCAGATCCGTTGGCGCGAGAAATATTAACCTACCAGGCCCGGACCCTGGGTATCGGCGTCGCCAATGTGATCAATATTACAGGTGTGGATCGGGTAATAATCGGGGGAAGAGTGTTTCAACAGTTATGGGATGAATTATTGCCTATCGTGGAGGAGAGGGCACAGCAGTACTCCATCGGCAATGGGATGAATGGTGTGGTGTTGAGAGTTAACGCCTTGGGGGAGAATGCACCTGCGCTGGGGATGACACTGCTTTAATATCCAAAGAAGAACAACAAGACATGAGGGGCCTGGTCTGCCCAGGCCTGTTCATTGTGATCGGCTCCCGGGATCAATTTAAACAGGTAGTCGACTTCAGGTGTAAACTTCTGCTTCCGGAGGGCGGTATCCATTTGCAGTACGGCCGGTTTCAGATCCGCTTCCAGTCCCTTTGTCCCGTCAAACAGAACAATTTTGAGGGCCTTTTTCGGTCCTTGGTAGCGGGAGACCTGTTTTACAATACTGGAATGACTGATTAGAAAAGCAGGTGAAAGACAGGCCACCATGGAGAAAACCTGGGGATATTCCCAGCCCAGATAAAAAGCAATCAGCCCACCCATGGAAGAGCCCATTACCGCCGTGTGGGGTGGATCCGGCAGTGTCCGATAGGTTGAATCAATAAACGGTTTTACCGTCTGAACCAGGAATTGACTATATTGACGCCCTTTTAATTCTGGATTGTATTCCGCGTTCCGCTCCGGTGTGTTGTAAATCCCCACCATAATGATTTCCTGAATTAACCCATCCTGGATTAACCGGTTGGCGGTCTCATCCAGTTTCCAGTCCTGGCCGGCAAAGGAGGTGGCAGGGTTGAAAACATTCTGACCGTCGTGCAAATACAAAACAGGATAGTGCCGATTGGTGGAACTGTAGGAGGGTGGAAGCCAAACAATGAGGGTGCGTTCGTTGCCCAGTTCCGGAGAGAAGAAATGACGATGAAGGTTGACCTTTCCAGTGACGCCGGAAAGGGGCACCGGGGCCTGATCTTTCCAGAAAAGTATCCGATGGAAGAGGGTAGTATCCGCGGTAAGGGTAACGTGGTAATTAGGAGGAACGGTTGTGTCAGAATCCAAGGCTTCCGTCTCCCAGCTCCCCCGTGTGAATTTATATTCGATGGTTGTGGGGGCCGGGAAACGTAAAGTCAAGGAAAAGAGGGAATCTTTAACGACCAGAGGAACGGCATTCGGGTTCCAGTTACCCAGAATATCCTGATCTCCTGTAATTGTAACCCGGTCCGTCCCGGGGGGTGCTTTGACCTGAAATGTCACTTGAACGGTCTGGGCCTCCAATGCGGCAGTCAGGGCCACCATCAATATTAGGGGAAAGAGGTGACGAATGGATTCGAACATGAATTATTTTAGCATGAGAAATGGTTTTACGACAGGAAAATGATGGTATGCATTCATTCAGGCAAAAAAAGGGCCCAGTGTAATACCAGGCCCTTTTCTTCTCGATAGTGTATCGTTCTTACACTATTTCAGTAAGGTCATTTTCTTCACCTGGTGGAAGTGATTTTCGGCTTTCAATTCGTAGAAATAGACACCACTGGGGGCCAGTTTCCCGAATTTATCTCTTCCGTTCCAGGTAGCTTTGTAGGATCCTGGAGCTGCAAACCCGTTGTGAACTTTCACCACTTCCTGCCCCGCCAGATTGTACACCGTCAAGGTGACTTCCGAAGCGATTGGAATATTGAATTCAATCGTGGTGGTGGGGTTGAAGGGGTTCGGGTAGTTATCCGCCAGTTTAAACTGGTCCGGCACACCGCCCAGTTCTTCCACTGCCAGCGTTCCCGGAGCGTGGAGATCGTAGTTCCAGGCACTGTAACGGTTGGGGTTGATGGACCCGAACTGGGAGTTGACGGTGGGATTGGTGGGATCAATGTTCTCAATATGGTTCAATCCAAAACCGGATTCATTGTCTTCACCATAAATCCCGAATTTGAACTCCATTCCGATTTCAGTGCTGTTCTTCTGGTATTGAAACTGAACGGTGTAGATCGAATCCCCGGCTGTTTCGTCACCGTGGGTTCCGTCGTCGTGCATCATTGCCAGAGAGTCTCCTCTCAGGCCGGCACCCCAGGCACCGCGCACGTTCCAGCCGCCAATGGCCGGTCCATTCATCCAAACGCCCCAGACAAAAATACTGTCTGCGTCTGAGGGGTATAGGGTTCTGCCACCCTGAATTCCTACCAGGGAATCACCGGAGATTAACTGGTAATAAGCGGGACGCAGGTCGCAGGTCCAGGTTACTAAGAGACTATCATTATCGGCTGCATCTGGGTCAATTTTATTGGCATTCCTGAAGATCGGCAGACGGCGACCATGGGTCTGGGAAGCAACATAATCCAGAATGGTTACGTCCGTGCCCCCCATTCCTTTCAGGGAGAACCAGCGACGTTCCTGAAGAGAGACATCTTTCCAGGTTGTGTCAAAATTGAAAAAGATTTCACGGTATTCCGTTCCATCAGTAACCCGGTAGTATTGATAGAACATTCCCAGGGAATCGTCAATGGCGAGACTGTCCGATGGAGCGATGGTGATCTGATAGTCACCCCCGATCCCTGCATTGAGGGTATCCACATGGACTTTATCGGAGGTTTTCCCGTAGCCCCATTTCACCAGAAGGATATCCCCGTCGGCCCAACCGTTGCTCTGAATGGCAGCGCCCACATTTGTGCGGAAGGTTAAGGACGGTATTTTTTCAGAGGCTGTGAAAGGGGTAGGTGATTTATCGTTCCACCATACCCAGTGAATTGTGGTATCCTTAGTAGTGGGATGGAGAATTAAAATTCTGTTTTCATTTCCATCGTAATAAGCGCCGTTTAGATTTTCCGTATTGCTCCAGTCGGTGCCAATGGCAAACCGGTACATATGAAGACCACCGGTGGCCCAACTGGCGTTTACTTTATCCACTGTATCAACATAACCCTGGGCTAATTTCATGTGGTAACTCCAATAGTCAGAAGTTCCTTCCCGGGTCAGTTTATAGGTACCGGGACTCCAGGAATTGTCACTCCCACCCTGGGGGAAATGCCCCACGATTGAGAGAACATCATTGTCAGGGTCAAAATCCGGATTCAAAGCCATGTTGACTCTGAAATAAACATCCACTGAATCGGTGGGTGTGTAAGGGGGTGTGTCATTATCCGGGCCACGGCCTAAATAATGAAGGGCTAAAGTCGTGTCAGCGGCGGTGGAACCCAAGGTAATATTAAAATTACCTCCGGCATAATTCGCGCCGGGGAGATCATTTTCCCAGTAACTGGAAATGGTTCCATCCAAATTGGCAATGTGGCCACCAAATTTGTAGTCGTAGGAAAGACCGTTATCTAGGGCAATGGTGAGTTTCCAGTAATCACCGCCATAGTTCCGGAAGTTCGTGCCGGGACCCCAGGCAGGGTTGGCAATGACACCGGTACCAGCCCCAACGGAACCGCCCCGGAGATCCACCATCATACCCAGTTGCCGGGGTGTCAGATCTCGGATGTAAGAGGTGTTCACGGACAAATCAACCTTGGTATCGCCGATATAGGAGATTAAATCGTCAAAATACACTCCACCGTGATCGTTGTTGGATTTCTGATAATAACCGATTCCAATATGAACTGAATCTGCATCCGTAGGAAGATGATAGGCCACCTCCAATGGAATCCATTTGTCGGCTTCGGTGTCAATATTCATGGAGTCAGAATAGACACTTGTTGCCGCACCACCGGCGTAGGATGTAATAAATAGGAAAGCTTGGTTCGCACCCCGGATCCGGTCTTCGTTGTAGGTCATGGAAACGCCGGAGAGGGTGACCCATTTCCCGGCCACACCGGTAAAGGACTGGTAAACGAAAGATTCGTTTTCAGAACCGTTATACTGGCCCCAGAGTTTCAGTCCCCAGTCTCCCCAGTAGGAGGGATACTGGCGGCTGCTGCCAAACATGATAGCGCCTTTTTCCTCGTAAGCATAACTGCCATAATTGGAGGGGGAAGTAAGCCACACGGCTTTTCCAGCGGCGGTAGTGTCTTCAAAACCTGCATTCTGCAGGACATTCCCTTCAAAAGCCCAAATAGTGCTGAGCAGCAGGAATGGTAAGTAAAATCTTTTTAGCCCTTGCCTCATATTTTCGTCTCCTTTTCGAAGGTTGGAAGATAGTATTAGGGTTAGTCGCTCATTACTGAGTTACTAATACCAAGAAGTTATAATTCAAAAGGAATTTTGCCAAGTAGATTTAACAGAAAATCGATCACTTAAAATTGGATCACCAGCCCCAGGTGGGGAATGAAACCGAATGTGCCGAAATTCTGAACAGCATACTGGATTTGGATATCAAATCCACCGGCGTAAAACTGGGTCCCGGCGCCAAATGTAATTCCTTCTTCACCGGAAGGATTCCCCAATCCCTTGTAGCCGGTTTGCAGGTAGAAGCGATCTTTGAAATTCGTTTCCAAACCTAGATTGAGCATTTCGGTATCATCGCTGGGGATGAACGCTTCCACGCTGGCCAGGAGTGTACCGTAGGGCGTTTGCTTTACCGTAATGGCTGTTCCCACCCGGAAAAACAGGGGCAGGGGCCAGTTATCAGTCTTCAGTTTGGCTACGATGGCTTCATTATGGCCCTGAGCTTCCGGGTCCAGATCAATTTTACGGTAAAGGTCTTTCCCGTCAATGGTCATGTCAGCTCCAAAGTTGGAGATGGACATGCCGATTTTCACCCGGTCCGTCAGGGTCCGGTAAAGTAAACCCAGGTCAACCCCGAAGCTGGTGGCGGAAGAGTTGTAAATGTGCTGTGAAATGTATTTACCCGTGAAGCCAAAGGAGAAACGATCGGTGAGATTGCGGGCCAGAGAAACACCGAACGCTATGTCGGACGCGGACCAATACTGACCGGTGCCGTGCTGGTGTTCCAGGTCCGTGATTTCGGTTTCTCCGTAGTTAAGATTGGTGAAATACACTCCCAGGGAATAATCCGGGTTCAATTTCAGCACCGCTGCCATGAGCTGGAGGTTGGTATTGACCAACCAATCGGCCTTGGAAAACAGGGCTTCACTTTTTTCCAGGCGGGAAATGCCGCCGGGATTCCAGTAGATAATAGAAGCATCTTCTGCCACCGCCGTAAAAGCACCGCCCATTCCCGTGGCCCGGGGACCGACTCCGATACCGAGGAAGGAGGCGGCAGCGGTGCCTACTTTGGTCTGGCCCAGTACCAGCGTCATGAGCAGAAATCCGCAAATCAAATGTTTCATTTAATCACCGCCAGTTTTCCGGATTTTTTCCCTGCTGTCTTGGATTCGACGATGTAGAAATAAACACCGTAGGAAATATCCAGATTCTCCTTGGTTTTTAAGTCCCAGGTTACCGTTCCGGTATGGACGTCCCCGGAGGCTTTTAAGGTTCGGATGTGCTGCCCTCTGGAAGTGAAAATGTGTATTTTTGCATCGGGGGGAAGATTTTGAAATTCCACTTTCCGCTCTCCACGACCGCTGGTGATCCCGGGGGGCAGGGGACTTTCGAATTTGGTGGCCACGATGTAGGGATTGGGGACGACCCTCACCTCCGACAGTTCTGATTTTGCCAGGGATTGTTCCACCCTGGCCTTGGGGCCGGTGAATTCAAAAATATCGTCCTGGGAGAAAGGTTTTGAAAAGGAGATGAACAGGGTATCACCGTCAGCAAAATCCAAAACGGTATTTTGCTGATGAGCCTGCCGCAGGGTAAAAGTAATGTTCCAGCTGTAGCGGTTTATGCCCGTGGAATCCTTTTCATAAAAATAAATGTAATCAAAGGGATCAATAACCCCCCGGCGGCCAAGGGGGAAATCGAACAGGTAAAAAGGAACCTCCACATCGTGGGTCAAATCCCGGATTTTGAAATTTGTTGGTTGTCCCGGAGTTAAATCCTGAAGACTGCGGTAAGATAATCCAAAGTTGGGATTCTTGGAAAAAATAATGGCATAATCATTAGGCAATCGGGTGGCTTTTAGATCAACGGTTCCGTCAAAATTAATGTCCAGATCTGAAGCGCTGACAATGAAGAAGTAGGTGGAATCGGGGTCGTTTTTCACCCATGTGCCCGATCCTGTGGTAGTCCACCAGTAGGTTTCATCCGTCCGGGCTTTAATGGACCAGTCATTGATAAAATTCAGGCTGAGACCGTTAAAGATTTCAGTATCCCTGTGTTCCGGAACGCTGGGAACCGTATTGCCAGTATTCCATACCGTGTTCTGCATGTAGGGGCTGCGGTAAATGGGATAGTATTCATATGTAATGGTATGCAGATCATTCCCGAGTTTACCAGATCCAGCTGCCCGGATCCGGCCACGCTTGTAATCCAATTCATAGTCTTCTGCCGGGATTTCGATCCCCAGGCTGTTTACTAACTTGACGGTACCGGGGA
>CAZIIM010000013.1:16471-22999 GCA_964539305.1 uncultured bacterium
TCTTCTGCCGGGATTTCGATCCCCAGGCTGTTTACTAACTTGACGGTACCGGGGATGAGGTGTTGATGCTGGAGTTGGACCCGAAGCGTATCGTTCGGTGTAAACTGTTCCTCGATTGGTACCAGATCCCTGACGCTGTAATAGGTAGTTATCCGGGCGTATTCTTCATTGTCATACCACTCATAGTTGGGCTCCCCATAATCGGGTTGTCCATTTCCTTCGGTCCCATCCGAGTCATTTGTATTCGGTATCCCATCGGAGCCCACGTCATCGGTCAAAATATTCCAATCTTTGTCATTGTCTTCCCCATCATTGGAGGAATCGAGGAATTCAATCCGGTACTGGTGTCCCGTCAAGCGGGTTTCGTCCACGACCGCTACGGAGATTGTTCCGGTGCCGGCTCCGGAAAGGTGCTGAATGGAGATGGTATCATTCAGGGTATAGCCGGCAGCTTTGGATGTAGGCGTTACAACGGCTGTATTCTGATCCGTAATAATTTCTCCCGTAGGCAGGACGGAAATGAATTTAGAATTTTCCGCGGGGAAGATATCCTTTTCCTCATCCCCCCGGTCATAAGCTACCAGGGCATAGTAGTAGGTCCGTCCGTTGGAAACATCCTCGTCAATGTAAGTGTGAACCAGCCCCGAGTCATTTCCCAGGTAATAGGTGTATCCCTTGGTATCCTGGAAGAGGGTGGGAGACGGGTAAAAATAACCTTTAATACCGTCCTTTTTGTCAAATTGGGCCAGAGTTGAATATCCCTGGATCAGACCGTTGGCATCGGTAATATTACGGACATCATTAAAATTGGGGTCGGTGGCGCGATAAATTTTATACCCTTCAAAATCTTCTTCCTTGGTTACCGGGTCCAGGCTTTCTTCCGCAATCCGGTCCCAGTACAGGGTTACTTTCCCATCACCAGCTACCGCCGTTAGAGTTGGTTTAGTCGGTGGCGGTGGAAAACGGTAATCACTATTGTAAATATCCTGAACCGTCTGTTTATTATTCAACAGGTCTTTCAAATCCTCGCCATAGACCAGGGCAATGGAAAAACGTTCGGTCTGACCAGCCCGTAGGGGGAAATAACCGGAACCGTAGATGAAGTCTCCATCTTCCCCACCGATTGGTTTTCCGTTAACGATAGAGGGGGGGACATCAAAGTAGCCCGGCCTCAGCTGTTGCCAGAGTTCTTCATCTTCCTTGGCGGGATAGAGGTTGGCAGGGGAGAAATAATTGAAGCTGGTCAGTCCAATCTGGTCGGATTCATCCACGTCGGTACGATCGAAATTGGGCTCTCCCAGGGTAGGAACACCGTCACCTTCTCCAAAATCACCTGTTTCAGGGATACCATCGGCACCCACATCATCAAAATCGGGGTTCCAGTCACCATCATTATCAATTCCATCATCGCGCCGCTCATCAATCAGTGTGTTGAAAATTCCAAATTTGGAAACGTAGTCAATATAGGCCCGGGGATTGATCGTATCGAATAAGACGGTACCATCCGGTTCGATCCGCCGCTGGTTGTAGTGGAGAAAAAAGTTTTCATCGATTAAACCGTCCAGGTCGTTATCAATTCCATCGTAAGCATTACTATTGGCCACTTCTTTCCCCTGGGCGTCATAGACGATATTTCCTTCCACCAACTTTGTTTGTCCCGGATAAATAGTAAAGTCCGCCCCGCGGGTGTGGACGGTGACTGAATCCTGATCCGGGATGGTGAAAACGGTGCGGTTGTATTGATCATCAATGAGAACAACCTGGTCCCCGGCCTGAATCAGAACGGAGTCAAAGTCGGATTCCGTAAACAGGGGTGCCGGAGCCAGATCGGGCGTTAAATTGTAATCCCCGTCATTATCAATACCGTCAAAGGGATTACCAGGGCTTTCCAGAAAGGCATACCCCACCATCCCCACTGGTCCGATCCATCGGGGATTCCGGGCAGCACTGTTATCAAAATCACCGGTGTAGGTAATATCCTTCTCGACGTCAAAAAAGGACCAGTCATCGTCGTATTCCTGGGGGCGGTCATCTGTTCCGGTGACGCCTACGTAAGTGCCTACCAGCATGCCGAAAACAACATTTGTGTAGTCGGTGGTACTGGTGTTGGTTACTTCGTATAACCAGAATAAAACATCCTGCGCCAGGAACTGTTGCCATTGCATTCCCCGGACCCGAACTTTCAGACCCAGTCCGTTCCGGGCAGGGTTGCCGGAATCGGGCTTGAAAGCCACATTGAATTCATTGTACTGGGGGTAATTGAACTCCTCGTCGTTATTGTCATCCATGACGAAATAGCTTTCCTGCTGGATATTCTGCAGATCTTTCCCGAAAAAACCGTTCCAGGATCCCCGCCAACCGGGATCATCGGGATCGTCGAGTTTGTCAGGCCAGAAGGGCGGCCAGGTGGTTTTGTCGGTGCTCATGGCAATGCTTTCCTGGTTTTCATTAAAGTAGCCCGCCTGCGGTTCAAATCCCCAGGAACGACCCGTGGGTGATTCTTCAAAGCCGGTGGATGTGGGCCGATTGGCCGGGGAGATGACGACGGAGTGAAAAATTACCGGGTTTCCGGCAGTGTCCAGGGTTGTTATTTCTGCTCCCACCATGGGACTCACGTCTCCGATATACCCATTATTGTCATGGAGCCAGGCACCTCGGGGTCCCTTATCACCCGGCTGACCCACCACGCCCCAATTTCCAAAGACCGTCCGTACAAGGTTGCCGTTATGAATGCCGGTACGGCGGTATTGACGGCCGGAGGGCTGTTGTCCGAATAATGGCACTGACAGGATTATCAGGGCTGCAATCTTCATCCATTTCTTTTTAAATACCATAGGTTAACCCAATTTCAATTCTCCGGGGGTTTGAAAAGAAGGTTTCATTCCGGAACCACTCTTCAATAGAGTTCACGGCTTCAGCCGTATTTTGAGATTTGGCGATTCGTTCCCAGCGGGTAAAAGTGGCTTTCCCGGAGTCGTCGTAAACCGATAATTGATTTAGATGGTCAAAGAGATTCTCAACCCGGACAAACAGGGTCAAGTTTTTCATGGGGGCATAAAATCCTTTGAGGTCCACATTCCAGGTGAAAGGTTTTTTGGCCGAATTTTGAACCAGGGTCGAAATATCTTCGGTACTGAGGGGAGTGTACGGTAATCCTGAACCCAGCTGACCTATAACGCCAAATCCCCAGTTGACGGCGCTATAATTCAGGGACAGATTTACGGTATGGTGCTGGTCCCAGTCCAGCGGGATTAGTTGAACTTCCGGGAGAGACCCCCCGGCGATGGCATTCCGGGCCTGATTGGGATCGGAGGCGGAGCCCTTGGAAATCTGGAAAGTGTAATCGAGACTGCCGGAGAATCCCTGGACGGGGCGCATGGAGAAGGATAAGACAACGCCACGGATATAGGCGAAATCGGAATTCTCCAGCTTGCTATAGGAGGCAGAACCGCCGAACATGGAAATTTCTTCCGCCCGGGTGCCGGTTAAATCCCGCACATCTCTGAAATAGGCTGTTACCTCTAGTGCCAGGTCCGGTGTGATCATTTGCTGTAAGCCCAGTTCACCCTGGACGGTCTTTTCTGGACGCAGATCGGCGTTGCCAACCACACCCACATTTCCTGTTCCCTGTCCAAGATCAAAATCCGGGTTCTGGTACAGCAGTTCAAAACGGGGGATCTGGAAAAAGTGACCATAGGAGAAATGAATGACACCAGTGGCCGAAAAGGGGAAGGAAGCGCCGAATCGTGGACTGAACTTGTATTTCGTGGACGTTTTCTTAAACCAGTACTTCCGGCGGTCTTTTACAGTGACGGCTGGTTCGCCTTCATCCTGGACACCGTTATTATTCAAATCCACGTACCTGTTTTCAGGCCGGATGGGGTTGTAAATGGAGGGATCACTGGGGTCTGCCAGGATATGCCCCTTGGGATCAAAATAGTCAAATCGCAGCCCGGCATTTATGATCAATTCATTGAATTCAATTTTATCCTGAAGATAAGCGCTGAATTCAAAAGGTTTAAAGCGGTAAGAACTGGAAAAAATCGTGGAGTCGGGGAATCGCAGCGGGTGAACTAAAAAGGGATCATCGGTGTTTTCATTGAAACTGGATTTATTATCCGGGGGTCTTAGGGTGTAATCTTCGAAATCCAGCTGGTGACGCCGGAATTCCAGTCCTGTTTTTACCTGGTGCTGTTTCACGATCTGACTTGTAAGGTCAAATTTGACGGTAGTAGTGCTGGTTTTTCGATAGAAGATACTGGGGTTTGTTCCGCCCGTCATGAAACTGTAGGGAAGTGTATTGGAAAGTTTTGGATGAACATACAATTTGTAGTTCTTTTTCTCGTAAGTGGAATGGTGGTAATTCTTGTTAAACCGGGTAATTCCAATGGTGTAAAAGGTTTTTCCGGAAGGACTGTGGTTAAACTGCAGCAGATAGGTCTGCCCAAGGCGGAACCGATGGAGATTGCCGTCCGGATTGTATTTATACATGCGGTCATAATCCTGGTATTTAACGTCGTCCCGGATAAATGTGAAACGGAGCTTGGAAAAAGGGGATATTTTCCAGACAAATTTCCCCTGGGCATACAATTTCCGGTTCCAATCCATGGGGACAAAACGGCCGTCTCCCTTGCCGGGGTAGGTGGTATCAGTACCGACGACCTCCGGGCGGTAGAGAATGAAATTGTCCAGAGAATCGGTGTAGGCCACATTTTCAGGTCTGAAACGACGCTTCCCCTGGTAAATACCTTCGTAATAGATATAGCGTGCCGTCAGGTTATAGAACAATTTTTCTCCAAGGATGGGCCCCTCGATGTTGGCCTCAAAGTTGTTGGTGGTCAAAGGATTGAAATAAGCCGAATTCATAAAGAGGTGTGTATGACGGGTGAGGTAATCGCCACCATAATAGGTGAGGTTGTACCGGAAATGATCGGAGCCGTCCTGGGTAACAATGTTGACGATTCCGCTCATGGCTTGACCATATTCGGCATTAAAGGCGCCCGAGATTACCTGCATTTCCTCGACTGAATTTTTATTCACATCCACAATTGTTCCGCCATCATAAACATCTGTCATGGGCACCCCGTCAATCCAGTAGGCCACTTCACCACTCCGGCCCCCTCTTAAATGTCCATTGACAAATCCGGCCTGGAGTTCCAGTACTTCGGAGATCTCCGTAACGGGCATTTGACTGATCATACCGCCGTCAATCACAGCCGTGGAAGCGGTCAGGTCTTTAGTAATTAAATTCCGTTCAGCCACCACTGTGACTTCCTTTCCTTCCAGGGCCTGGAGTTCCATTTGGAAATTAATTTTGGTTGTGAAGTCGCTGCGCACGTTGACCTGGGTTACGGTGGAGGGAGCGTACCCGATCATGATCGCCTTGACGGTGTAGGAACCGGGGGGTATGTTGATAATGAAGTATTCCCCTTCCAGGTCGGTGGCAGCACCCAGAGAAGTGCCTTCAATAATGATGTTGCAGCCGATCAGCGGTTCACCTGTCTCCTTATCAATCACCTTACCTTGTATTTTCCCCGTGATACCTGCAAATAAGCACGTATTCATGGTCAGAATGAGTATGAGTTGGCGGAGATAATTCATGATTGTTCTTTGAAAATTAAACCACTGTGCCCCGGCAGGCTGGAAAATCCTGAAAGGGGTTTGGATGATATCAGTAATTTAAACCTGTTTGGGTCGAACCCCGGAATAAAATCGGTCCAATTCCTCCAGTCGCGATCCGTGGAGTTGAAAATAGCGATGATCCGATCTCCGTCCAATGTCCGTTCAAAACCAAACAAACCGCGCTCATCATCGACCAGGATTGTTTTGTAAGCCCCCGACTGTAAAACGGGGTTCTTCATGCGCAGGTGACAAAGGGTCTGGTAATAGCGGAAAAGATCCTGGTCAAAATAGACGGAATCCACAGGTCGTGAACCTTCACAGTCTGGCAGGTGGTCGCAGAAATGGGCCTTTTCGGGCTCATAATCCAGTTCGGGCCAGACCATGGGTTTGCGGCAATCGGGGTCATCTGCGCCCCACATGCCTGCTTCATCACCGTAATAAATATAGGGAGCGCCGATGTAGGCGAACTGAAAAGTGAGGATGGCTCTTTGAATATCTCGCTCCTGCTGGTTGGGCTTGCGGATATCAAACTCCCGGTTGTACCAGGTATTATTGGCATGGTCAATTATTCTGTCCGGATTCACAAGGGCCGAGGCGAAGCGTTCTGAATCGTGACTGCCGAGGACGTTCTGAAGGACGAATAGGGATTCGGGAGGGTATTCATTTCGCACTTCTTCCAGCCGTTTGTCCAGTTTGCTGGAGGCTATTTTGTCCTTTTTATTTATAAAATAAGCAAACATGGCATCCCCAAAACGGTAATTCATGACAGCGTCAAAACGGTTGTTCGTCAACCAGGGGGCAGCATTATACATTTTACCCTGCCACCAATCCTCCCACCACACTTCCCCTGTTAAATAGGCGTCTGGATTGATTTCCCTGACCCAGGATCCGAACAGGGTCCAGAAC
>CAZIIM010000013.1:23099-31257 GCA_964539305.1 uncultured bacterium
AACCATTCAAAGTAGGGGCTTTTTTCTCTGTGTTTGATGACATCCTGAAAGGCCCAGAAGGTGAGCCCCACATGATTGAAAACACCGTCAATAATAAGGTGCATCCCCCGGGAATGGATTTCCTGAATCAGTTGCAGAAACAACCGGTCTGCGGCCGTCCATTGCCATGTAGCCGGATCAGCAGGGTCTTCCAGGGCAATGATTTTTCGGTCCCCTTCAGGATCGGGACCAAAGTTACAATCGATGTGATGGTAGTAGGCAGCGCCGTACTTATGGGAAGAGGGGGAATCAAAAACCGGATTCAGATAGAGGGCATTTACGCCGAGGCTCTGGAGGTAATCCAGCTTGTGGCGGATTCCCTGCAAGTCGCCCCCGTAGCGCCGAAGTTGGAATTGATACCGGAAATTCTGACCATTTCGAAGTTCCCAGGGTTGAAAAGCGTACCAGTCAGAGGTCCAGGGTGAAATGTCCCAATCGGTTTGAATCTCCCAGGGCCAGGTACCAATAATATCGTTGGCGGTAGGATCGTTGGTGGTGTCGCCGTTGTAAAAACGGTCCGGGAAAATTTGGTACCAGATCGCCTGCTGAGCCCATTCCGGAGGCGAAGCAAACAGGGATGCAATTAAGAAACAACCCGCTATCAGTCGTTTCGTAAATTGTGGCAGGTGGTATTGTATGTGGATGTTAATCAGGATTAGGCACTCACTATTGAGTTACTAAAAGATTTTACTTATTTTCTCTTGTATGCCTCAACACATAAATCTAATTACACCGTAGGCGGAAGGAGTCCGGAAACAGTATGGTAGATGCCCACAAACGAATATTGGAATTATTACAGGAATTCGGTCTTTCCGTCAACGCGGCCAAGGCCTATGTAACTCTATTAAAAAATTCACCTTCCACCGGCTATGAGATCAGTGCCCAGTCGGCGATTCCCCGCTCCGCCATCTATTCCACCCTTGCACGACTGGAAAAGATGGGTCTGGTCAATTCCGAAGGGGATAATCCTAAAAAATATATTCCCCTGGCCCCCTCTTCGTTGATCGAACACCTGAATCAATCGCACCACGAAAACATCGACCAGCTGCAGTCGGCCTTTGATGAACTGGATATGGATGAAGAAGCTTTTGATTTCTGGCATCTTCACGGATACCGGAATTTGATGATGAAGATGAAAGAGGCGATTCAGAATGCCCATTCCCAGATTCTGCTCAATGCCTGGAAAAAGGAGGTGGACGCCCTGGAAACAGAATTGGTGAATGCTGAAAAGAGGGGTGTTCAGGTAATTCTGTTCAGTTTCTGCCGCCTGGGTCGTTCTATCGGGGACACCATATCTTACAACTTAAAGGAAGAGGATCTCAATCGGATCTGGAAACCAAAGGTCGTCATGGTGGTGGATCATGAAATCACCATCATGGGGAGTGCCCAGGGAGATCATAATCGTGCCATTTATACGTCAAACCCGGCCATTACAAAAATTGCTTCGAATTATATTGTACTGGATATTACACTGGCAGGCCATCGCCTGAAACTGGACGTCAATCCTATCGTCCAGGACATTATGCAAAAGGATGAGTTCGATCTGGATAAACTCATCCAAGAAGCCAATCCCAACCTCTGACAAAATCGTTTGATTGGTGGAATCATTGTGAACGCTGAGCGTCCTTTTGTGTCCCATTATTTCAGTTACTCAGAGCTGAGTTACGGATTAAATTCTTTCCATCCCCGGGGGTCTCTTCCAGAATAAATCATGAAAACAGTACAATTTATTTTTGGCGTTCATAACCATCAACCGGTGGGGAATTTTGATTTTGTCTTTGAAGAAGCTTTCCGGAAGAGTTACTTACCCATGGTGGAATTGCTGGAGCAGTTCCCCAATATTGCGACGGTATTGCATTTCAGTGGTTGTTTACTGGAGTGGCTGGAGCAAGCGCATCCCGACTATGTGGACCGAATCCGGAAACTGGCTGAGCGGGGCAATATTGAAATCATTGCCTCTGGATTTTATGAACCGGTCTTGTCGGCGATTTCGGAAAGGGATCGCCAGGGTCAAATCAGGAAAATGGACCACTATATTCGGGATCGATTCCATTATCAGGCGGAGGGCTTATGGCTCACGGAACGGGTGTGGGAGCCGCACCTGGCAAAATCCATTGTCGATGCAGGCATTCAATATCTGGCAGTGGATGATTACCATTTCCTGGCCAGCGGGATGGAACAGTCCGCGCTTACGGGATACTTCAATACGGATGAGGAAGGGCGTGTATTGGGACTGTTTCCCATCAACCAAAAACTGCGCTATACCATCCCTTATGCCGATCATCAGGAAGTGCTGGATTATCTTCAGTCGTTCGCCACAGAATCGGGTGAAAATGTGATCGTCATGATTGACGACGGAGAAAAATTCGGTGTCTGGCCCGGGAGTCATGCCCTGTGCTGGAAACGGCGTTGGATGGAACGTTTTTTCACTTTGCTAGAAGAAAATCAGGCTACCATTAGGACAACCACCTTAAAGAATTATTTTCATCGGCACCGTCCCCGGGGGCGGGTGTATCTGCCGACGATCAGTTATTTTGAGATGAGCGAGTGGACGCTACCTGCTGATCAGGGGGAAACATTTCACCAGCTGGTCAGGGAATATTCAGATCACGACCGCTGGCCCGGGATCAAGCCCTTTATACGAGGGGGCATGTGGCGCAACTTCCAGCAACTTTATGATGAATCCAACTGGATGCAGAAGCGGGTTCTGACCACATCTGACCGCCTAAACCGGGCCCTGAAGGAAGGAATAGAGTTCCCGGAACTGGAAATTATTCAGGATTATATCTGGCGGGCCCAGTGTAATTGTGCTTACTGGCACGGCATTTTTGGGGGACTCTATTTACCGCACCTTCGTCACGCCATTTTCCAGGAGCTGCTCGCGGCCGAAATACGGATGGACCAGACACTGGGACGTGACACCCTGGGATTTGATCTGGACAATGACGGTGCTGTGGAATTCCGCTTGAATTCGGACCTGATTAATGCCATTTTTTCCGAACGGGGGGGGGTGTTAAAGGAGCTGGACTATCGACCGGCAAAATTCAACCTACTCAATTCGATGCGCCGGTACGGAGAATCGTACCATAGTCGGGTGGCCGGTGCCCGGTTGAATACGGTCGAAAACGGGTCAATTCATGAGCAACTGGTCGCCAAAGAAAAGGGGTTGGAACAGTTTCTGGCGGTGGATCCATTCCCCCGCTCCGCCTTCCTGGACCATTTCTTTTCAGAAAAAATCCCTCTGCGCGAGGTGAAAAAAGTGTTTCCGGAACAGGGGAATTTTCATTCCCGCATCTTTCAGGTGGAAAAATCGGATCACCTTCACTTTTCTGCTCACGGAATGGCTTTTGGGAAAAAAGTTGGACTAGCGAAAACCATCGTTTTAACCGAGAATTGTCTGCAGGTGCAGGTCAATATCAATAATGAAGATCAGGATCCATTGAAGGGCTGGTACGGCATTGAAATCAACATTTCACTATTGGGTGGTCACACCCGGGATCGCTACTATGAAATTGACGGAAAACAACCGCGCCGGTTTTACCTGGATAGTGATGGAAGTGAGAAAAAGGTGAATTCAGTGGCGCTGGTCAACGAGTGGGATCAGTTTCGCGTGACCGTTGAATTTCCGGTGACATCGTTATGGCGATTTCCGGTGGAAACCGTCACCATGAGTGAATCCGGGTTGGAGCGGATTTACCAGAGTTCGGTACTGATTCCTCACTGGAAATTGAATTTAAAGCCGGGGGAAAGTTTTCAAGCGACTGTCGAATTGAAGGTGGAACCATTACCATGATAAAAATTGCCTATTTCAGCGCAGAGATTGGAATTACCTCCAGCCTTCCTACCTACAGTGGCGGCCTGGGGGTGCTGGCGGGAGACCATATCAAAGCGGCTGCCGATGCAGGACTACCTTTGTGTGGCGTTACTCTATTATATAAGGAGGGATATTTCAAACAACGGGTGGATGAATCCGGTTTTCAGACCGAGACCTATCCCCGTTACGACCCTGAGCCATTGCTGAAAAAACTTCCTGTTTCGCTTTCTCTGCCCCTTAGGGGACGAAAGGTTTGGATTCATGCCTATGAACTGACGTATGTGGGAATCAGCGGCAACAAGATTCCGGTTTATTTTCTGGATACGGATGTGGAAGAAAATGTGCAAGAAGATCGCATCATTACCCTGCGCCTCTACTCGGGAGATAAGGATCATCGTATTCTCCAGGAGGCCATTTTAGGATTTGGCGGTATTTTATTGTTAGAAGCTCTGGGTCACAAGAATATTGAAACCTACCATATGAATGAGGGACATTGTGCCTTCCTGACCCTGGAGCTGTTGAAAAAGTTTAAAGGGGATGAATCCAAAGTCCGCTCCCATTGTCATTTTACGACCCATACACCGGTCCCCTCCGGCCACGACAATTTTGCATTCAAACGTTGTCAGGCGCTCCTGGATGGTCTGATTCCGGATAGCCTGGGATTACCCTCCATGATTCAGGATGAGCGGTTGCATCTGACGGAGCTGGGCCTCTATTTCAGTCGTTCGGCCAATGCCGTTTCAAAATTGCACCAGACGGTGGCTCAGGAGCAGTTTCCCATGTTTCAGATCGATTCCATTACTAACGGGGTTTACCACCCGTATTGGGTAGGGCTGGAATTACGGAAATTGTTTGACCGGCGACTCCCGGGGTGGCGGGAGAACCCGGACGCATTATTGAACATTGATTCAATACCGGAAGAGGAGTTATTGCGGGCTTTCAAGGCCCAGAAAAAGTTATTGCTGGGATATGTGAACTCCCTGACGCACAAGGCTTTTTCCAACGATGTCCTGACGCTGGTCTTTGCCCGGAGGGCTGCAGCCTACAAGCGGGCGAATTTGATTTTTTCCAACCCGGAACGCCTGAAGCAGATTGGCAGGGGGCGGCTCCAGATCATTTTCGCCGGGAAGGCCCATCCAAAAGATGAACAGGGGAAAGCCATTATTCATGATATTGTGGAACATGCCAACCAGTTATTTGGTCAGGTAAAGATTACCTTTGTCGAGAATTACAATTTATGGCTGGGACGTTTGATTACTTCCGGGGCGGATGTCTGGTTAAACACTCCCCGCCGCCCGAATGAAGCTTCCGGTACTAGTGGTATGAAAGCGGCCTTAAACGGGGTCCCGAACCTGTCGGTTCTGGACGGATGGTGGGTGGAAGGGTACCGGGCGGGCAAAAATGGCTGGGCTATTGGGGATGCCCAAACAGCTGATGACCAGGCTGATGCGGAACATCTTTATGATCTGCTTGAACGGGAAGTGGTGCCCGTCTACTATGATCACCCTGAGCAGTGGCTCTCCATGCGACGGGAAGCTGTTAAAACAGGGGTGCATTTCTCCGCCTACCGCATGATTCATGAATACAATCAGAAATTTTATCGTAATAAGAAAGGGGCGGTTCCATGCAATTAGTGGATTATGTCATTATTGCCGTCTACCTGCTGCTGGTCGTGACCGTTGGTCTGGTGGTCCAAAGGAAAGCTGGGACGGGCATTGATTCGTATTTTCTTGGGAACCGGAATATGCCCTGGTGGGCATTGGCCTCCTCCGGAATGTCCTCCAATCTGGATATTAGCGGGACCATGATCATTGCCGCCCTGATCTATGCCCTGGGTGCGCAGGGGTTTTATATTGAGATTCGAGGTGGTGTGACCCTGATCATCGCGTTTCTAATGATTTACATGGGGAAGTGGAATCGCCGCTCTGAGGCCATGACCCTGGCCGAATGGATGGAACTCCGCTTTGGGAAAGGGCGCCAGGGGCAGGCAGCTCGATTGATTGCAGCCATCTCCTCCATTATGATGACGATTGCCATGGTGACCTACTTTGCCCTGGGTGGTGGGAAATTCCTGGACACGTTTCTGGGGATTAAAAATTATTTCGGTCTTCCCTCCGAATTCTGGGCTGCTACCCTGCTGATCGCCGTCGCCATGATTTACACGGTCGCCTCTGGACTCTACGGGGTTGTGTGGACCGATGTCTTTCAGGGGATGTTGATTTTTGCAGCCATTATCTTTATGGCTGTGAAAGCTTTTGGAATAACTCTGCCGGAAGAATTCACCCTGTCCCTCCCCATGTTCAATGGTGATTTTCAACATTATTCCACCACCTTTAAGGAGTGGACCAATGTCTGGCCCTCGGCAAAGCTGAACATCGATTCCGGATCCATGTATTCCATTTATAATCTATTCGGTGTGGCCGTGATGTTTTACCTGATGAAAGTTGTCCTGGAAGGTTCCGGGGGTACAGGGAATTATATGTTGCAGCGCTACTTCGCAGCCCGGAACGACCGGGAAGCAGGTCTCCTGAGCGTTTTCTGGGTCTTCCTGCTCTCTTTCCGCTGGGTCTTTATTGGAGCCATTGCGGTGATCGGTGTTTCCCTGGGCACTAAAATTTCAGATCCTGAATTGGTGTTGCCGGCCGTCGTGAGTACCCTTCCGGTGGGGGTAAAGGGCTTCCTGGTCGCCGGATTGATGGCGGCAGGAATGTCCACCTTCGATTCTACCGTAAATGCCGGTGCCGCCTACTGGGTCCGGGATATTTATCAGCTGTACATAAATCCAAAAGCCAGCTCTAAAAAACTGATGTTTCAAAGTTATCTGGCTTCTATTCTCATTGTGATCCTGGGTCTTTCCATGATGTTGGTGTTTAAAAATATCAACGACATCTGGGGCTGGATCACCATGAGCATCAGCTCCGGCTTATTGATCCCCATGTTGTTGCGTTGGTACTGGTCCCGCATGAACGGGTGGGGTTTCACCGCCGGTACGTTTACGGGGATGGCAGCAGCGATCATTTTTAAGGCCATTAGTCCGGAGGGGGTCACAGAATATACCATGTTCATGGTTTCTACTGGTGCCTCGTTGTTAGGAACGGTAATAGGCACGCTTCTCACGACTCCTACTGAAGAAGCAGTCCTGGAGCGCTTTTACCGCAAGACACGTCCCTTTGGCTCCTGGGGGAAATACCGGGCGCGGTTGAATTCAGAAGTGGCAGCAGCGGTTAACCGGGAGAATAAACGGGACATTTTCTCGACCATCATAGCCGTCCCATGGCAAATAGTCTTTTTCCTGTTTATGATGAGCCTCATGTTTAAAACCTGGCACAATGTTTTAATGCTTGGTGTGTTGCTCCTCATCTTTTCAGTGGTGCTGTATTTTTCCTGGTATCGTTACCTGCCTGTATCTGCTCTTTCAGAAAAATCTTCGCCGGAGTAAATTGGCGCCCTTATGCGTCTTTTATTCACCACCCTCCTGGTGCTGCAACTAAGTCCCCTGTTTGGCGGGGGGTATGTGGTGGAATGGACTCCCCTCTTCCCTACGGAAGACCAGCCGATTACGATTACGTTTTTTGCCCAACGGGGGACAGGTGGTCTTGCCGGTTATACGGGGGATGTGTACGCACATACGGGAGTGATTACTAATCTGAGTAATCAGCCTACGGATTGGCAGCATGTGAAAACAGACTGGGGCCAGAATACAGACGATACCAAATTAACGCGGGTGGGGCAGGATACTTTTCAGCTGCATATTGATAACATCCGGGTTTACTATGGAGTTCCGGCTGGCGAAAAGATCCTGAAACTGGCTTTTGTATTCCGAAGTGCAGATGGTACAAAAGAAGGGAAAGCAGCCGGCGGGGCAGACATTTTTATTGATATTTATGAATCGGGTGCCAATGTGTATGTCGTGGAGCCGGCGGTTTCGCTCCTGAATCCATTTATTACCACCAAAGATACGACCGTTCTGGTGAAAGCCGTGGGTAATTCCATTGGCTCATCGGTAGTAAAGATGGAAATTCTGGTCAATGGTACGGTGGTGAAGGAAACACTGAGTGAAACGATTGAACTGGCGTTTGTTCTCACCGCCCCCGGTCGGACAGACGTGGACGTGGTGGTGGTGGATGGCAATGCCCGGACAGATACAGCATCATTTTATTTTGTGTATAATGCCCCGATCCATGATGAACCGTTGCCGTCCGGGATTGCCGACGGAATAAACTACAGTAGTGACCCCACCGAAGTGACGCTTTCCCTGTTTGCGCCCTATAAACAATATGTGTATGTCCTGGGAGATTTTAATAA
>CAZIIM010000013.1:31357-51608 GCA_964539305.1 uncultured bacterium
CTAAGCGATACGTTGGATTATTTGGAACGGTTAGGGGTGAATGCCATTGAACTTATGCCCGTGAATGAGTTTGAGGGGAATTCAAGCTGGGGGTATAATCCCGACTTTTATTTTGCCCTGGATAAATATTACGGTCCAAAAGATGATTTAAAGGCCTTTATCGATGAAGCCCACCAACGAGGTATTGCCGTGATTATGGATATTGTGCTGAATCATGCCTATGGCCAATGTCCCTTTGTTCGGCTTTACAATGATGGATTATTCGGCAAACCGACTGCCGAAAACCCGTGGTTCAACCGGGATCACAATTTTGCCAATCCAGATGCCCGTTATGGTTACGATTTCAATCACGAAAGTCCCGCCACCCAAGCACTGGTGGATCGGATTACGTCCTACTGGTTGTCTGAATATAAGTTTGACGGTTTTCGGTTTGATTTTACCAAAGGGTTTACCAACAATTTTAAATCCATGGATGACCCGTGGGGATCTGCCTACGATGAGGACCGGATCCGAATCCTGGAGCGGATTGCAGATGCCATCTGGACCAATTTCCCCAACGCCTACGTCATTCTGGAACATTTTGCTGAAAGCCGGGAGGAAAAGGAACTGGCTGACCATGGCATGTTATTGTGGGCCAACGCGAATTATAATTTTAATGAAGCCACCATGGGCTATACCGATCAATCCAATCTGGCCTGGACCTACTATAAAAACAACGGCTGGAATCAGCCTGGTATGGTCACCTATATGGAAAGCCATGATGAAGAACGGCTCATGTTTAAAAATCTGAAATATGGTGGCAGCAGCGTTGCTTATGATGTAAAAAAATTGAATGTGGCTTTAGAGCGAATGAAACTGGCCGGAGCCTTTTTCTTTCTGATCCCGGGCCCCAAAATGATCTGGCAGTTTGGGGAGTTGGGGTATGATTACTCGATCGATACCAATGGGCGTGTGGGTGAAAAACCGATTCGCTGGGACTATTTCGACGATCCGGCCCGGAAAGATTTGTACAATACCTGGTCGGCACTGATACATTTAAGGAAGACGTACCCTGTCTTCAATGCCACCGATTCTGAACTGGAAACCCGACTTGTTCCCGGTGTGAAATCGATTAAATATTCCCATCCCTCCATGGACGCCTATCTGGTGGGAAACTTTACTTTAAGCCCCAAAGAGGTGGAATTGGATCTGCCCTATGGGGGGACCTGGTATCACGTATTCCGGAGTGACAGTGTCACCTTTGACACCACCAATCCAACCGTAACCCTGCGGCCGGGGACATTCCTGCTTTTAACCAGCGAGCCGGTAGCTTACCCTGCGGAACAAACCACTCTGTTAGGGCTCTCCTCTGAAACCATTAACCCGGAAGCGTTTGTTCTATTGCCTAATTATCCCAATCCTTTCAATCCTCTTACCACAATCCAGTATGTAGTGCCGGCTTCCGCCATTCTTCAGCCATTAAATATTTCAATATATGATATTACCGGTCGACTGATTGAAACGATTCAAAACGGTGTGAGCCAGCCCGGTCTTCATACGGTAACCTGGGAAGGGCGTGATCTTCCCAGTGGTGTGTATTTCCTCCGTCTTAAAGCGGGGCCCGTAGTCAAGTCGAGGAAGATGCTGTTACTGAAGTAATGCCCTTCTGAGCGGGGAGTCTAACCGGTGTTTTATTGATCGTTTTTTTTGTAAGTTGCCCTCTGGGAGTGGCCTTGAAATGCATGAAATGAGTTTAGCAATGAATATTGTTGAAATTGCTTCAGAAGCCGCCCGGAAAGAGCAGGCAACTGCCATCGCCCAGATCGAGTTGGAAGTAGGGCAATTAGCGGGGGTTATGATGGATTCCCTTACTTTCTGTTTTGAAGCAGCTTCTAGGAATACGCCGGCAGAAGGTTCGCGGTTAAAAGTAGTTTCTATTCCGGGAACAGGAGCCTGTTCTGTCTGTGAACAGCATTTTCCCCTCGATTCATTGTTTACTCCCTGTCCCCACTGCGGCTCAAACGGAGTCACACTCCTGGCGGGAGACGAATTAAAGATTAAATCCATAACGATTACCGAAGGAGTCCACCATGTGTGAAACCTGTGGTTGCGGCGAATCGTCTGAATCGGTCACCATTCGAAAACCCGGGATGGAAGATCCGGAACACCATCATCCTCACGAGCATCACCATGATCATCCCCATTCTCATCCTCCTCCTCATCATGATGAACCATCCCGAACGATTAAGGTGGAACAGGATGTCCTGTCGAAGAATAATCTGATAGCAGAACGTAACCGGGGGTGGCTGGAAGCGAAAAATATATTAGCTCTTAATCTGATCAGCTCTCCCGGTGCAGGGAAAACCACACTCCTGGAAAAAACGATTAGCCGTTTAAAAGACCGGATTTCAATTGCGGTGATTGAGGGTGATCAGCAAACAACCCGGGATGCCCAGCGGATTGAAACCGCTGGTGCCCGATCCATGCAGGTCAACACGGGAATGGGGTGTCATTTAGATGCAGATATGATCCACCGGGCGATCCACCAACTCGAACCGGACCCGGATTCATTATTGTTTATTGAGAATGTGGGTAATCTCGTCTGTCCCGCCCTGTTTGATTTAGGCGAACGAGAGAAAATTCTAGTGACCAGTGTTACGGAAGGGGAGGATAAACCCCTGAAATATGCCCCCATGTTTGCTGTATCAGACCTGTGTATTATTAATAAAACCGATTTATTGGCCTATGTTGATTTTGATATTGCTGTCTTCCGCCAGTATGCCACCCGTGTAAATCCAAAACTGCAATTCTTCGAACTTTCGGCCACAACGGGTGAAGGATTGGAAAAGTGGACAGAATGGGTGCTTGAACAGACTGCTCACCCTTGAATTCTGCCGGCTGAATGGAACGCTGGCAAATCAATATCAATGGTATCGTTCAGGGGGTTGGATTTCGACCATTCATCTATAATCTAGCCCGGCAATATCACCTCGTCGGGTTTGTTGCCAATTCATCCTCCGGCGTTGATATTGAAGTGGAAGGTCCCGCCGATCAATTACTGGGATTTAAAAATTCCATTCAAAAGAAGTGTCCTCCCTTGTCCATGATCCAGGAGTTGAAGGTCACTTCAGTGCCCCTGGCAGGTGAATCTGAATTCAGAATTATTGCCTCCCGAAGAGCGGTGGTGGCCGAAACCATGGTTTCCCCCGATGTGGCGGTTTGTGCCGATTGCCTGAAAGAATTATTTGATCCGGAAGATCGGCGTTACCGCTATCCGTTTATTAATTGTACCAACTGTGGTCCGCGCTACACGATTATTAAAAATATTCCCTACGATCGGCCGTCCACCTCCATGGAACCGTTTAAAATGTGCCCACGCTGCCAGGCAGAATACGATGATCCTGAAGACCGCCGGTTTCACGCCCAGCCCAACGCCTGCCCGGAATGCGGACCATCGCTGTCACTTTGGGATGCCAACGAAACCTTAATGAGGGGGAGCGATGAAATTAAAATGGTGGCAGCGCTCTTGAACCAGGGATTCATCATCGCCTTAAAAGGGTTGGGAGGCTTCCACCTGGCGGTTGATGCCAGAAATGAAGCAGCCGTTCAAATGTTACGGACCCGCAAACAGCGGGAAGAAAAACCCCTGGCGATTATGGTAAAAGACACAGCCATGGCGAACGGATTGTGCCGAATCAGTGAACGGGAACTGGAATTGCTCACATCCTACCAAAGCCCAATTGTACTGTTAAAGAAAAACCAGACCAACCTTGTGGCGGATACGGTGGCTCCCGGCAATGATCGACTGGGTGTCATGCTGCCTTACACTCCTCTCCATCATTTGCTGCTTCAAGAAGCCGGTTTTCCGTTAGTCATGACCAGTGCCAATCTCAGTGAAGAACCGATTGTTATTGATAATCAGGAGGCTTTTAGCCGGTTGCAGGGAATCGCGGATTATTTCCTTCTGCACAATCGGGAGATTTATCTCCGGACCGATGATTCAGTGGTCATTGTTTTAAAAGACCATCCGCGACCAATCCGCCGGAGCCGGGGGTATGTGCCCAGACCCATTTTTATCCTTTCCCAGGGGCCGCCCATCCTGGCGGTGGGAGGCGAACTGAAAAATACCGTTTGCCTGTTGAAGCATGACCAGGCGATTATCAGTCAGCATATCGGCGATCTGGCGAATCTCCGCGCCTATGATTTTTTTATCCAAACCATCGATCACTTAGAGAAACTATTCCAGGTCGATCCGGAACTAATCGTTCATGATTTACACCCTAATTACCTTTCCACCAAATGGGCCAGGGAACAAACAGAAAATAAGCTGATTGGCGTCCAGCACCACCATGCCCATCTGGCTTCCGTCATGGCGGAGAACCACCTGAATGAGCCTGTGATTGGGATCATCATGGATGGTACGGGCTATGGAACAGATGGTACTATCTGGGGAGGAGAATTCCTGATCGGAGACTACGGTCACTATGAGCGGTTCGCCCACTTCGAAACAATGCCTCTTCCGGGGGGAGATGCTGCTATTAAGGAACCGTGGCGAATCGCGGTCGGTTACCTTTACGAAACATTTCGCCAGATTCCGGGACTGGACTGTTTTTCGGGCCGGCCGGTAGAACCAATACTTGAAATGCTGGAGAAGAACCTGAATTGCCCCCGGACCAGCAGCTGCGGGCGTCTTTTCGATGCAGTAGGTGTGCTGGGTGGCTGTTCACCCGTGATTCGCTACGAGGCACAGGCGGCCATTGAGTGGATGCAGCTGGTGCGGAATCTGAATGTTCGTCCACTGGATTATCAGCTGGAATACGACGGTGAAAAATGGATTCTTTTGATCCGTCCGATCCTTCGATCGGTAATGAGGGCTTTGGAAAATGGGGAACCGGCCCACCGGATCAGCAGCCGTTTTCATCTTACATTAATTCAAATGTTTTTGGAAGTTGTTCGTTTGGCAAATAAAGAAACGGGGATAAATTCCATTGTGGTAAGCGGAGGTGTATTTCAGAACCAGGTTTTGTTCGAAGGTTTGATTACCCGATTGATTGCTGCCGGGTATCAGGTACACGCTCACCGACAGGTACCCACCAACGATGGAGGCATTTCGCTCGGTCAGGCTGTGATCGGTCGCCAGTATTTATTCAATCAGGGATAAGGAGGGAATATGTGTTTGGGAATTCCCGGGAAAGTGGTTTCTATTTATGAGGAGCATGGCCTCCAGATGGGGGACATTGATTACGGGGGTACGGTGAGCAAGGCATGCCTGGAATATGTCCCCGATATAAAGGTTGGTCAGTATACCATTGTACACGCTGGTTTTGGGATTTCCATCATTGACGAAGAAGAAGCGCTTGCTTCCTACCAGGCCTGGGAAGAGATGGATAGCGCCGCGGCCGCCGAAGGGGTAGATCTCTTTGGAAATCCTGTCAAAAATCGTCAGGTGGATCCTTGAAATACCTTGATGAATTCCGGGATCCGCAGGTGGCCAAGAACTGGCTTACGGCCATTCATCAAATTGTAACCCGTATCTGGGTTATTATGGAAATTTGCGGGGGACAAACCCATTCCATTATTCGGAATGGCATCGATCAGCTTTTACCCAAGGAAATCGAACTGGTCCATGGTCCCGGCTGTCCCGTGTGTGTGACGCCGCTGGAGATGATTGATAAGGCCATTGCCATTGCCAGTTTACCGGAAGTTATTTTTACCAGTTTCGGGGATATGCTGCGGGTTCCCGGGAGTGAAAAGGATTTATTCACCGTAAAATCGGAGGGAGGGGATGTAAGGACGGTTTATTCTCCCCTGGAGGCGGTGAAGGTTGCCCGGGAGAATCCCGAGAAAGAAGTGGTATTCCTCGCCGTTGGTTTTGAAACCACGGCTCCCGGAAATGCCATGGCGATTCACCAGGCCGCCCAGGAAGGTCTGAAAAATTTCAGTGAACTGGTCAGTCACGTCTGTGTACCTCCAGCCATGCGGGCGCTTCTGGATTCCCCGGACAACCGGGTACAGGGGTATCTGGCGGCGGGGCATGTTTGTACGGTTATGGGATGGCAGGAGTACGAACCAATTGCAAAAGAATACAAGGTTCCCATTGTACCAACAGGCTTTGAACCGGTGGATATTCTGGAGGGCATCTATCTGGTGGTAAAACAGCTGGAGGAAGGCCGCCATGAAGTTGAGAACCAATATCGGCGCTCGGTTCGCCGCAATGGCAATCAACCGGCCCAGGAACTGATTGCTGAAATTTTTGAAATTACGGATCGGAAATGGCGGGGTATCGGTGAAATCCCTGCCAGCGGGCTGCGGATTCGGAATCGGTACTCCCAATACGATGCAGAGTTGAAATTTAAAATGACGGGGATTCGCACTTTGGAATCGGACCTATGTATTTCCGGCACGATTCTGAAAGGTTTGAAAAAACCGGTGGAGTGTGCTGCGTTTGCAAAAGAATGCACCCCTGCTCATCCTCTGGGGGCGACCATGGTTTCGGCTGAAGGAGCCTGCGCGGCCTATTATCATTACCATCGGTTTCAGGATTCATGACTGCCCTTTCACCTGAATCCTTTTCCTGTCCCGTCCCTATCCTTGATCACGATACAATCCAGTTGGCTCACGGTGCTGGCGGCCGGTTATCCTCCCAACTGATTGAAACTCTTTTTCTGCCCCGATTCAGCAACGAGACTTTGGAGCGGCTGGAGGACCAGGCCCTGGTCAATTTCCCCGGGGAACGTCTCGCCTTTTCTACGGATAGTTTTGTTGTGGACCCGATCATTTTCCCCGGAGGTACCATTGGCGATCTGGCAGTCAACGGGACCGTTAATGATGTGGCCATGTGCGGTGCCAAACCCCTCTACCTGAGTGCCAGTTTCATCCTGGAGGAGGGTCTTGAAATTGGAACATTGCATCAGGTATTGGTCAGTATGGAAGCGGCGGTTCGGGAGGCGGGAGTGGCCATTGTCACCGGTGACACAAAAGTGGTGAATCATGGTAGTTGCGATAAAATGTTCATTACAACCACCGGAATCGGTGTCGTTGATCCAGACCTCAATCTTTCAGTAAAAAACCTGAAGGTGGGGGACGTGATTATTCTATCGGGCACGATCGCCGATCACGGTATGGCCGTCCTCACTTCACGGGAAGGGCTATCCTTTCAGTCCCAGGTAGAAAGTGACACCGCTGCGCTGAACGGGTTAGTGGCGGAGATGGTGAATACATCCAGGGCGATTCATGCCATGCGGGACCCCACGCGGGGAGGGGTAGCCACAACCTTAAATGAAATGGCAGCGGCTTCACACCGGGGTATTGAAATCTTGGAAGATCGTCTACCAGTGAGACCTGCCGTGAAGGGAGCCTGTGAAGTACTGGGCATTGATCCACTTTACGTGGCCAATGAAGGTAAATTAATTGCGGTGGTGGCTGAAGAAGCTGCCGAGGAAGTGCTGGAAGTAATGCGGGCCAATCCCCTGGGAAAAGAGGCGGTCATTCTGGGTTCTGTCGTTTCAGAACATCCCGGTCTGGTGACCATGAAAACCGGTTTGGGGGCTCAGCGGATCATCGATATGCCGGTGGGGGAGCAATTACCAAGGATTTGTTAATTTGCTGAAATGAAAATAAATTACTTCTGATGGACCTCCCGATTTTACTCTCCACCGCCTTTACGATCGGTTTCATCCATACCCTCATCGGTCCGGATCATTACCTGCCGTTTCTGTTAATTGGGCGGGCCCGGAAATGGACGCTGAATCGAACCATCTGGCTGACAATCATTTGTGGCCTGGGCCATGTTCTCAGTTCCGTGGTGCTGGGTCTAATCGGTGTTGCCCTGGGAGTAGCGGTGGGACTACTGGAAAAAGTGGAAACGGTTCGTGGCTCCCTCGCCAGTTGGCTCTTGATTGGATTTGGTTTAGCCTATATGGTTTGGGGGATTAAAGTAAGTATCCGCAGCAAGGAGCACAGCCATGAACACAGTCATGACGGCGTCCGGCATAGCCATTCCCATCACCATTTGGGCTCCCATTTTCACATTCATGATGCCACAGAATCCACCACGCCCTGGGCCTTGTTCATTATTTTTGTCTTAGGACCGTGCGAACCCCTGATTCCCATTCTCATGTATCCGGCGGCCCAGCATAACTGGGGAGCCCTGTTCTGGGTCACGCTGGTCTTCGGAATAACCACTATCACCACCATGACCGTAATTGTGGGATTGGCTTTTAAAGGATTGCTCATGATTAACCTGGGTCGGGCGGAGCGGTACGTACACGCCCTGGCAGGACTGGTAATTGCCCTGTCCGGTTTATCCCTGAAATTGTTCGGGTTGTAATACAACCGGCCCATCTTGATGCAGCTCCCGGTCATTTATTTCTACACGCTGCTGGTCTTAATTCTGGCCGGATGGATCATTACCCTGTATTTTTTCCAGGTTTACCGTAATCGGATTCCCCGGAAGGTATGGTGGATTCCACCCCTGATTCAGATGGGCAGTGTTCGTTGTGTTTCCATCGTGGATTCAAGTTATGGGACCACCCTGGGTCGACCAAATGCATTTTGGGGACTCTGGTATTACGGGCTTCTTTTCCTGCTTGTGCTGGCTGATCGGTTTGTCCCTTTTTCGATCATCCCCACTTTGCTGGTGATAAGTGGTTTAACCCTGATTTTCAGTTTTTATCTCACCTGGGGGTTAATTCAGTTACAGGTTCGGTGCCGCCCCTGTCTCAGCATTCATACGATTAATTTCCTGATTTTTCTGATCTCCTGTCGCCTGCTGTGGTAGGAGATCATTGCTCCTGGATCAGGTCAGGAACTGGATTTTCCCCTGGGCCGGACATGAATCCCCTTTTCCTTTAGAATGGCCATCACCTCCTGAATAACCGATTCTTTGGCCTGGATCAGCTCCGGCGATAGTTCGGTGGCAGGGGTGACCATATCCTTGGGTTGGGCGCCCAAGACCATAATCGGAGGCAGGTGGCCGATCATGGAACTGGCTGCCACCACATCCAGAATATCGATTCCATGAGCCGTATCTTTTCGCTGGTAATGATCGGGTATCGCGTCCAGTGTGAACCGGGCCACAGTTCCCGGTTCTGCCCCGAGCAACAGCGCATCAATAATCAGGACGAAATCCTGAGCCTGAAATTGAGACAACAGGCTGAGGCCGCCGGTGCCACCATCGTACAGGGTGACCCGGGGTGGGAATAGATAGTGCTGTTCCAGTTCCTGAACCACATGGACACCAAAACCTTCATCCGAAAGCAGGATGTTACCAAGCCCGAGAATCAGGATGTGAGGATGCTTTTGTGACATGAATGTGAGACGTGTCCTGGTTTCAATTTAGGATGAAAAAGGAGTATGGAAAGGCTGGAATCCTGGATCAGAAACGAAGATGGATCAATCGATTAAGGTCCGGACTACTGGCTTTTTACTTTAAAATACCGGTATCCACCAAATATGGCATCAATGCTGCCGGTTTTAAGTTTAATCGTTTTCCAGATTTGGAAATACACATGCACGATAACCCAGACAATGATCAGCCACCACATGGCATGGTGGGCCACGCGGACACCTTTAAGTCCACCAAAGAGCCATACGATCCAGTCGGTGCTCAGATGCAGAATCCTGGGCCACCACCACTCCACAGAAAAGGAGGCCACATAGAGACCGAAACCAGTCAGCATGAGCAGGACAGCTAAAATGTGGAACGACAACCAGGAAATAATGTCCACCGGATCTTCGTATTCGTAATCCACCTTTTCACCGGAAAGCCGGAAATAGTATTTCAACTGAATCCAGGCTTTTTTCAGGTTGGTTTTATTGGGAATCAGATCACGCCAGGGCGCGTGGAAATTGGAGAAGAAAATCAGGTAAATGGAGATCATGATGGCCACATCAAAGACAATGGCGGCGATAAAATGAATAAAACGCATTTCAGCCATGAAGAAGTTCTGATAGGGCTCCCCCGGTGGGTGTACGTATTCCGGGGTATGGGCAATATAATTCCCTGTAACCAGTAATACGGCCACCGAAAGAAAAGTGAGCCAGTGAAGGGCGCGGATGGATCCGGACCAGACGTACCTGGCTTTAGCACGCATCAGGAGTGTTCTCCCGTATCAAAATATTTGTATCCCCCCACAATGGCGGAAATATCGTATTGCTTTAATCGGACGCTTTTCCAGATCTGGAAATAAACATGAATGGTAAACCAGGCCAGTAATATCCACATGGTCAGGTGGTGAACGACTCTTACATTTTGGAGACTTCCAAAGAGGGGAACGGTCCAGGAACTGAGGAAGTAAAGGATGGCTACTCCCAATCCCGATTCAGCCCTGGGAATGGAATAGAGGGCGATGCCGGTGAAAATAAGGATCAGCCCTAATAGAGTGTAGGAGAGGACAGAAAGCATGGCCATGGGATCCAGGAATTCATAACGCTGGTGGGTGCTGGAAAATCCCAGGTAGTATTTAATACTTTTCCAGGCCAGTTTCAGGTTTGAAGGTGTGGGACGAATATCCCGCCACAGGACGTGAAAGCGGTAGAAGAAAATCAGGTAGATGGCTACCAGAAAACAGATCACTAGGACGATGGCCGCCAGGAAGTGGAGGAACCGTATTTGAGCCATGAGAAAATTCTCAAACGGTTCCCCCTTCGGTGCCAGAAAAGCCGGTGGAAAGGCAATATAGTATCCTGTTACTGACAAGACCAGAACGCTGAGAAACGTCAGCCAGTGTGTCAGCCGGATTGGCCAGGACCAGATATATTTGACCTCTTGCTGGGTCATCTTTGACTACGCCTTCCTACCGGTTCAGAAAACCGTTCCTGGTTTGAACTTTGATGATACGATTGGAACTCGGTTCAATCACGTGAACCCCACAACCCAGTCATGGGTCGAAGGAGTGAACTACCCGCAGTATTTCCAATGGCTGTTCCGGATCTTCCACCGGGGTGCCGATCAACGCCTCCTCCACGGGTCCGCGGACATTGTTGTCATCCCGGGGTGAGAAATTCCAGGTGGAGGGCGAAATAACCTGGTAATTTTTCAGCACCCCGTTTTCGATATTATTCCAGTGGGCCAGTGCCCCCCGGGGAGCTTCCCAGGTTCCCACACCCATAGCCGAATCGGGCAGGGTGTAGTCGTACCATAGATCGGTCCGGTTATTCTTGAAATTATCGATCAGGTCCATGGTCCAATCCACCATTTTGTCCGCGATCAATTTGCATTCCAGTGCCCGGGCTGCAACCCGCCCCAGGGTCGATAACAGGACCTCCGGATGCCCTCCTACGCCCAGAGTTTCAAGCGTACTGTCAATGAGGGTTACCGCCTCCGGACGCCCTGATAAATAAGCTACCAACATCCGGGAAAGGGGACCCACCTCCATGGGTTTCCCGTCCAGCCGGGGAGCCTTGACCCAGCTGTACTTGTCGCTGGGGTCAATCCCCGTATAGGCTGGACTCGTATAACCATCTTCCGGATGGCGGGGAGCTTTGTCATCCACATACCAACTGTGAGTGATGTGCTCAGTCACTTCGGAGACGGAAGGTGACTGTAATTTTAACTCACCGTTAAATACCGCACCCTGGGGGAGCAGGCGTTTAGTGGGATCGTGGCTCTCATCTTCAAAGACACCCCAGGCAAGATAATGGGTGTGTCCTTTTCCGATGCTGGCCCAATCCAGATAGGCAGGGGCTACAGCCAGGACATCAGGAATGTAAACCGTATTGACCCAATTCTGGAGTTCCTTCGCCCGCGACAGGGCTTTTGCCAGCATTTCAGAATCGGGTGTCACCGTGACGCCGCCGGGAGCGGCCGTCATCATATGGGGGAATTTTCCGCCGAACAATGCTAGGAGCTGGGAGGCCTTGGCCTGCATTTCCAGAGCCTCCAGATAATGGGCAACGGCCAGGAGATTTACTTCCGGCGGTAATTTATACGCCGGGTGTCCCCAGTAACCGTTGGCAAACGGTCCCAGCTGACCGCTCTTGACGAAGGATTGGAGTTTGGCTTGGACTTTTTTCAAGGCGGGATCGGTGGTTTTTGCCGAGAGGGCGCTCACCACGTCCACATAATCCAGAGCGTGCAGGTGATAAAAGGCTAGAATATGGGAGTGGACGTACTGGGCTCCTTCGATCAAATTCCGGATGATCCGGGCACTGTCGGGGGGAACCACGCCAAAAGCATCTTCCAGTCCCATGGTGGAGGCGTGGCCGTGGGAGATAGGGCAGACGCCGCAAATCCGTTGTGAGAGATACCACGCATCCCGGGGATCCCGGTTCTTCAATACAATTTCCATTCCCCGGAACAGGGGGCTGGTACTCCAGGCATCTTTCACTTTGCCGTTTTCAACCTCCACCTCAATACGGAGATGTCCTTCCAGACGGGTGAAAGGATCAATGGTAATTTTCCTAGCCATACGATGTCTCCTTTTAACTAGGGTTATTCAAATCTGTCAGGAATTGGTTTTCTCTTCTTTATCTTCAGCTTCTTCTTTGGTATTGTCCTTTTTGGCCGTATAAATGGCGTGGGCTGCAATCCCGGCAGCGGCGGCCCCTACCAGGGTGAAGCCAATCCGGTCCACAGTGTATTCCACGCCTTTAAAGCCGGGAATGGCCAGCTCGGGGATCCGGCTGAAGAAAGGCGCTCCGGAATCAGCCCATTTGGGCTGGGCACAGCCGATGCAGGGGGAACCGGCGCCGATACACCAGTTGGTCTTGTTATTCCAGCGGGAAATGGAACAGGAAGAGTAGGTTTCCGGCCCTTTGCACCCCATCTTGTAGAGACAGAATTTTTTTCGTGCCTCTTCCGTTCCGAATGCCTCCACAAATTCACCGGCGTCGAAATGCGCCCGGCGCTCACAAAGGTCATGAATACGCTGGCCGTAGAGGAATTTGGGTCGGCCCATGCTGTCCAGTTCCGGGATCTTCCCCAGAAGCAGGTAATTCACCACGGTGGCGGCCAGCCAATCGGGGTGAACGGGACAACAGGGCAGATTTATGAATTTCTTTTTACTTAAGCCGGTGGCCTGTTGGGTCCCGGTGGCCTTGGTTGGATTGGGTTTGCAGCCCACCCAGCCGCCATCGAAAGAACAACTGCCGATATTAATCACGGCAGCCGCATCCTGACAGACTTCCGTGGCCAGCTCCAATGCCGTCTTGCCGCCAATCCGGAGATAATTCCCATCCGCCCCGAGGGGAACGGCCCCTTCAATGATGGCAATGTATTTCCCTTTATATTTTTTCATGGTATCCAGACGGGATTTTTCCGCCTGTTTTCCGCCGGGGGCCATGATGGTTTCGTGGTAATCGACTGAAAGGATATCCAGAATCACTTCTGCGGGGGAAGGATAAAACCCCTGAATAAAGGATTCGCTGCAGCCGGTACAGGAGGCAAGGTGGAGCCAGATGATTGGTGTCCGCTGGGCAGCCTGCTCAATGGTTTCCACCACCTTGGCCACTGTCACGCCCGGTAAGCCCATGAGGGCTACCAGTGTACTGCAGTATTTAAGAAAATCCCGACGACTTACAGTGCTTAATGGCAAGTCAATTTTTTCTAAGCTGGCTTGTGCTTCGTCCATAGGACCTCCTTTAATTCAAATAACTGGGCGTCAGGTACTATTCTGCTTCCAGGCCTGTGGTTGCCTCCACAATGGCGTGGTAACACAGGGGATGTCCCTCTTCGATGAATGGACAGTCATCGAGAAAGCGGGACTGACAATTCAGGCAGATGATATCCGTTTCATGCCGGTATTCCTCCAGCAGGGCACGGATATATTTTTGCAGAACAGTTTCAAAAAGAGTTAATTCTTTTTCGGAGAACAACTTCAGAATACGGGCGCTTTGTTCGTGGACCATGGTGGTGTACTGACGGACAATGTTCATACCCTCGGGTAATATTTTTACCAGGATTTTCCGCCGATCCAGGGGTGGAACGTCACGCTGGACCAGTTTGTATTTTACCAGATTGTTGACGGATTTACTGGTGGCCGGTTTACTGATACTGAGGAATAAGGATAAATCACTGACGGTACAGGGACCGGTATTGAACAGGATTTTCAGAATTTCAAACTGACGGGTGGAAAGAGGTAGAGAAGTGCTTTGCTTGAGAAAACTGACTTCATTAACCTGAAGAATAAACTTGGATAAGGTCTGGAGTAAAGTGGCGATCCGATGACGGGTGGGTTTATTGTTAACCATATTAATAATTAACTTGGTTAACAATAATCATAATTAGAGAAAATATGCAACGAAAATTTCCAGGTTGGTTTCGGAGAAAACGGGGGAATGATTAAATCAGGAGGGCGGTATTTCTTTCAGCAGAAAGATGAATCGTGTGGCTGGCTGGAGGTTCCGGTCAGGGGATGCGTTTCAGGACCACACCACTGGTTGGTGGTACCTGGATCGTTCCTGAAATTTGGTTTTCCCCCTCCGGTGTAATTTGGTTTTCATCGGCCAGATAAAGCCAGTTCCCCGGTGGGACCTCTGCCTGAATTGTCGTTTCAGTATTCCCGTTTAAAATGACCAGGAATTTATTTTGCAGTAGATAGCCGACCGCCGGCTGAACTGCCAGATCCAGGAACTGGAAATCCGGTGGACTGGAGTGACGAAATTCCGGATACCGTTTCCGTAATTGAATCAGACCTCTGTAGTAATCCACCAAACCTGGATTAAGGGACTTCTCATCCCAGTTCAGCCAATTGGTTTCGTTGTCCTTTTCATAGGAGTTGTGATCCAGCAGGCCCACATTGGGGTCCGGTGCAGTGGTAGGTGCGATGACCTTGCTCCGGGCCCATTCCTGCCCCTGGTGCATGAAAACGATCCCCTGACTGGTGAACAGGAATAAGGCACCCAGTTTACTCATGGCTAGGATTGGTCCGGAAACTTTGGCATTGGCGGTTCGATCTTTAATTCGTTCCTTTTCACTGACGAATCCCCCAGTGATTCTTAACCGATCCCCAAACGTGTAATCATCGTGAGATTCGAGATAGTTGACACTGTGGGCGGGAGTCAGATAGGGACCTCCGTAATCCCGCAGGGATCCCATCACCAGGCGCTGCAGGAATTTCTGATCATCCCCATTCCTGAATTTCCCAAACAAAAATCCCTGATCATGGATGTTGAAGACACTACCCTTCAGCCCGTCCCTGAACTGATCGTTGAAAGAGGCCCAGCCCTGCTCTGAAAACAGCGCCGGTTCGTACCCTCCTCCCCAGGGTTCTGCCAATATAATAACACCCGGATTGATTTCCCTTAATTCGGCCAGGATCCACTCCCGGGTGGTGGGGTCTATCAGGTTCCCCAGGTCAAACCGGAACCCGTCCACATGATATTCGGTCATCCAGTATTTCAAACTTTCCAGAATCAACTCGCGCATGATCGGGTTTTCCGTGCGGGTGTCATTCCCACACCCACTTTTGGATTCCCAATTCCCCTGACTGTCAAACCGGAAATAGGTTTCCCGATCCAGATACTTCAGGGGGTTGTAATCGTAATTGGAGACATGGTTGTAGACTACATCCATAATAACGGCGATATTTTCCTCGTGGAAAGTTTTCACCATTTCCTTGAATTCCGTAACGGCCCGGCCATCCCGCCCATTCCAGGCTCCCGGTTCCATGGTACCATCAGTGGCAAAGTAGGATTCAGGCGCAAAGAAATAGGAGGTCATATAGCCCCAGTGATTCCGGGCATAAGGATTCCACGTATTCATCACGGGTGTAGCAGGATCCATATAGGGTGGTTCCACGTTGGCAAATTCCTGGCAGGGCATGAGCTGAACTGCATTGATGCCCATTTCTTCCAGATGGGTCAGTCCCCCTTTCTGGGCGATATCCACAAGACCCAGGTAGGTTCCCTTTTGCCGGGCGCCGGAGGTGGGGTGGGCGGTCATATCCCTCACGTGCAACTCATAAATGACCAAGTCCCGTGGATCGACTGTCTGCCAGCGATCTCCTTCCCAGTTAAAAGCACCATCCACAATCAGTGATTTAGCGATAGGATTGTAAATGTTCTGGGTGACCACCGCCTTGGAATAGGGGTCTGCCACAATAACGGTGGAATCCATTCCCGGTGCCGTGCCGACGGCCCGGTAACCGTAAAGCGTACCGACACCTGCCTGTTCCACTTTCAGGTCCCAGTCCCCATTGGGATGTTTTTTCATAGGGAATTCCCGCCCTGTGCTGTCTTCAGCACGGTCAAAAAGGACCAGATAGAGGCGCTCCGCCTCCGGTGAATGGACCCGGAAATAGGTGTAGCCCGATTCCAGGAAAGCACCGTAGGAAAGGGGGGTCGTTTCGATTTCAGCGCACCGGAATAACAGGAATGGTGTCAGAAAAAGAACCATCCGCATTAAACGGTGCCCGGTCCTTCTTTTTAATCCTTGACTCATAATGATAGTGGCTAAATTACGCTCCTATGTTTAAAAGATATATCCGAATATCTGTTCTGGCTTTCCTTGGTTTGGGATTTTTCAGCTGCGAAGTGGAATCAACCGATTTACTCGAACCAATTCCCACCCTTCAGGTTCGGGCCGGAATCCGCAAAGGGTTCGATCTGGGGGTCTACAAACGGGATCCGTCGGCGAAGTTGTGGATTGGAGACAATCCCGGGCTGGAATTACAATTTTTGGAAGCGAAAGACAGCCTGTACATTCTGGCAGAATCGGATAATCCAGCCCTCCATCTTCTCCAGGGGAAAGTGGATGGACAGAGCTTTCAGCTGCTGGTACGGGTGGCGCCGATGGTGAGGCACCGGTTCATTTACATTGGCGGTTCACCGGAAGATCAGGTTTTTGTTATGGGGGGCTTTAATGACTGGTCCCGGACGGGCCTCCGGCTGACCTGGGATGGGAAGGAATTCCAGCGGGAGGTATTTTTAAGCCCCCAGCGTCATGAATATAAGTTTGTGGTGAATGGAGCCGAAATTCTGGACCCCCTGAATCCCGATTCCGTTTCCAATAATCTGGGTGGCTGGAATTCACTGCTGGACCTTTCCTCGTTTCAATCCCGTCCTGCCGGCAGGATTCTGAAGCAGGCAGATGACCGCCGGAATCTGAAGTTCAATTATTTGTTGCCTGTGGATCAGGTCCGGCCGACCCTGTATTATGTTTTGTTTAATAATCATCTGCTCCACAACGATCGGATGGATTTTGCCCTGGCGGGTCTCACCATTAATAAAGGAGGCCTTTCCACCGGCATACTGCGCATCACCGGTCTGGATTCCCTGGGTCGTCTCATCCCCGAGAACCTGACGCTCCTGGAAAACGGAGAGCCGCTCCATCCGGCGGATCAACCTGACGACTGGCATTTTTCGGTACTGTACAGCCTGATGGTGGATCGGTTTCTCGATGGAAATCCTGATAATAACCATCCGGTGGATCACCCCGACGTATCGCCCCTGGCCAACTGGAAGGGGGGAGACCTGAAAGGGATTATCCGAAAACTGGAAGAGGGTTATTTCCGTGATCTGGGTGTTAATTCCCTGTGGCTGTCCCCCCTCCAACTTCAACCGGACAGCGCGTATGTGGAGTGGGTGGAACCGCATCGAACGTTTACCGGCTATCACGGGTATTGGCCGGTGGCGGCGCGTAAACTGGATCCCCGATTCGGAACAGCGGAAGAATTAAAAAGACTGGTTACGCTTGCCCACCAGCAGGGCATCAAGGTGATCCTGGATTTCGTGTCCAATCATGTTCACCGTAACCACCCCTATTACCGGGAGCATCCCGATTGGTTCACGCAAGTGCGACTGCCGGACGGTACCTTTAATATCCGCCGATGGGATGGAAACACCCGACTCACCACCTGGTTTGACACGTTTTTACCCTCCTTTAATTACCTCCAGGCTCCGGCGGCGATTCAGCAGGTTACGGAGGATGCCCTCTGGTGGTTAGAGGAATTTGATCTGGACGGCTTCCGCCAGGATGCGGTGAAGCACGTACCCCACCGATTCTGGCGGGAATTCACGCGGAAAATCCGTCAGTTGGGTCCGGAGCGGAACTATTATCAGATTGGAGAAACGTTTGGGTCGGATGAATTGATTCTCAGCTACGTGAATCCGGGGGAATTATCCGCCCAGTTCAATTTTGCCGTTTATTTTAACGCCCGGCGGCCGTTCAGTGCAGATCAGGCAGCCTTTGGCCCCCTGGTAAAAGTGCTGGAGGATAATCTAGCCGTTTACGGCCCAGTGAATTTAATGGGCAATATCACCTCCAGCCATGATCAGGTCCGGTTCATGGCGTTCGCCGATGGTCAGATGTCGTTCAGTGAGAATGGCACGGAGCGGGCCTTTACCAACCCACCCGAAAAGGTAATTCACGGGGACAGTTATTTAAAACTGGCGAACTTCCAGACGTTCAACAGTACCTTGCCGGGGGTGCCGGTGGTGTATTATGGAGAGGAGATCGGACGCATGGGGGCCGGGGATCCGGACAACCGGCGGATGATGAAATTCAACTGGAATCCGGAAGAAACGGCCCTGGAACAGGAATTCGCTCGCTTGAACCGTTTGCGGACAACGTACCCCGCCCTGGCATTGGGGGATTGGCTTCCCCTGTTGGCTGACGGCCCCCTTCTGGCCTATCTTAAAGTGTATTTTGACGAGAGGATTCTGGTGGCATTCAACCAGAGTGCCGAGCCCCGAGATCTGACAATTGATTTACCCCTGTCGTTTCAAACACCGGAGCAACTTTGCGGCAGGGGAAGGTTTCAGGTGCAGAATGATCGCGTTTCGCTCACCTTGCCCCCTTACAGCCATTTATTAATTCTTGGCCGCAATTAACGTTACTGGTCGTCCTTTTCCGGATCGACACCCAGTCCTTCCGCAATCCGGTTGATATAATTAAAGTAGGCAATGACCTGGGCGGCATCGCTGATGGCGACCTGGGAGAAGCCCTGGTTTTCCAGTTCCCGGACGTCCTCAGGTCCCATGGAATCCACCTTGAGGGTCAATTTTTCCGCCCAGGCGCACAGGGCCTGATCGGCAGCAGAGAGGCGGGCGCTGCGCCAGTCATGTTTAAGATGCGCTGCCAATTCATCATCCTGGACTTCATCCCGGAAGTCTTCCCCGTGGGATTCAGTTCAGTAATGGCAGTGGTTCAGCCGGGAAACGACGGTGGCCAGCATTTCCCGCTGTGCCCGGGACAGTTCCGAGGGACCGTACATAATCGTGAGATAGAAGCGAATGGAATCCCGCAGAGCCGCCGGACTCAGACTCATCACCCGAAGAATGTTGGAGATGCGCCCCGAGCGCCGGAGTCCTTTTTCATACTCCTGTTTTAGAATTCCCTCTGCTTCTTCCGGTTCAATCGTTTTAATGTAAGCCATTCCTGTATTTCCAATCTTCTCATGGGGAGCTTAACCTGCCTAGTGTAAAGGATCAAAAAATATTTTGGGGGTGAAGAAAATAAATTTTAACCTAGGGCCTGAAATACCGTCTAAATTAAGCTGGGTTTGTTTTATCAAACCCAGATCTCAGACTATATTGGTCCATTAAGCGTCATAAGTGACAGGAAAACAACAATGAAATGCTACCGCCGTTGGGGCTCTCGCTGGTTTATAGTCTTCTTTTTATCTGCTGTTCTGCTGGGGCAGCGGTTTGATCCAGGGCAGATTCCCAAGATTGGCGTATTAAAGGGTGTCGTGCTTGATTCGCTCTCGCAACAGCCAATTCCCTATGCCTCCGTCTCCGTGATTAATCTGCGGACCAAAACAATTGTCACCGGTGGCATTACCAACGAGGAGGGTGTCTTTAACATTTCTGAAATACCCCTGGGGCGCTACCAGGTTGCGATTGAATTTATTGGATATAAGAAGGTCATCCGGGGACCGGTTTTACTCTTTCCCCGGGGTGCGGGCGTGGAACAGGATCTGGGGAATATCTGGCTCCAACCCACAGCGTTGAAGATGGAAACAGTGGAAGTGGAAGGAGCCCGCCCTCTTTTTACCCAGACCATTGACAAGAAGATCTTTAATGTGGAAAAAAACAGTCTCACCACCGGAGGTACAGCCGAGGATGCTCTGCGGCAGGTCCCGGGGGTGGATGTGGATATTGACGGAAACATCAGCCTGCGGGGCAATTCCAATGTAAATGTACTGATTGATGGAAAACCTTCCACCCTGACAGGAGGGGACCGGAAGTCCATCCTGGATAATATCCCGGCGGACAATATCCGTGATATTGAAGTCATTACCAACCCCAGCGCCAAATACGACCCGGAGGGAATGGCCGGGATCATCAACATTGTGCTGAAGGAAAACCGGTTTGCGGGGCTGAATGGAAA
>CAZIIM010000013.1:51708-56194 GCA_964539305.1 uncultured bacterium
CCGGGATCATCAACATTGTGCTGAAGGAAAACCGGTTTGCGGGGCTGAATGGAAACCTGAATGCGGGCGGAGCCCATAACGGCGGGTACAACAGTTCGGGGCAGATCAATTTTCGGCGGGGGAAGATTAACTTGTTTTCAAACGTGGGTTTTCGCTACGATACCCGTGACCGGGGCGGGGACAATTACCGGGAAACCACCTTCCCGAATTTCACCTCCATCCTGGATCAAGAAATTGACGGGAACCGGGGCGGAGATAATCTGTTTGTCAAATCCGGCGTGGAGGTGTTTCCGGACCGATGGCGTTCGGTTTCATTCGTCACGGCTTACAATCTTCGGGATCGGGCCAGTAACCAGATTGTCACCACCGATGAAACCAGTGGGGACCGGCGGATGTATTTTCGTACCAGTGAAAGTAACAATGATAATACGGGCCTTGATCTGACACTTTCCTATGACCAGAAATTCTCCCGACCAAAGCAGAAACTTTCCACCTACATCAATCAGTCCTTAGGCGCCAATACAGATCATAGTACCTACCTTACAACACCCCTGGACGGGTACGCAGGTGTGGTGGATCCTGACCGCCAGCGGGCCAGGACCGATCAGAACAACCGCACCACCAACCTGCAGGTGGACTATGTTCAGCCGGTCGGTGAAAAGGGTAAGCTGGAAATCGGTTACAAAGGAACATTCCGTTCCGTAGATAATGATTATGTCCTGGATGACTTTATTGATAGCCGTAATCAGTTTGAATACAATGACACGTTGTCAAATCACTTTATTTATCAGGAGGACATTCATGCGGCCTATCTCCAGTATTCAGGTCGAAAGGGTGTCTTCCAGTATCAGGCCGGTGGACGGGTGGAAACGGTCAATACTGTTTCTGAATTGAAGAATACCGGGGAGACATTCAAGAATCCCTACACCAGTTTTTTCCCCAGCGCATCCATTTCGGTAGGACCCCCGCAGGTGCTCCAGATACAGATGAGCTACAGCCGGAGAATCAATCGGCCCTCCTACCGGCGGTTGAATCCGTTTCCCTCCCGTGCCGATAACCAGAATTTCCGCCTGGGGAACCCTTTTTTAAAACCGGAATACATTGATGTGGTGGAATTGAATTTCTCCCGTTTCAGGAAGGGCCGCACCCTGTCGGTTGGAACCTACTATCGGCAGGTGAATGATAAGATTCAATATTTCAAGTATGTTCGGGAGGATGGAGTCTCGATCACAACCTTTAAAAATTCCAACCAGCAGAAAACATACGGTTTGGAATTCATCCTTTCCGGGATGATCAGACGAAATTTCCGGTTAATGGTAAATGCCAATGTATTCCGGGACGAGATAAATGCCTCCAATTTGTTCAGTGATTACGACCGGAACTCCACTGGCTTTATGAGCCGTTTTACTGCCACTTGGAACGCCTCCCCGACCACCGAAGTGATGTTTATGGGCTTTTACCGGGCTCCCTTTGACATTCCCTTTGGGCGGATTGAATCCATGTCCTTTACCAGCCTGTCCGTCAAAAGAAGTTTTCTGGACCAGAAACTATCCCTTTCCTTTCGACTGAACGATGTTTTCAATACCATGGGATTTCAGTTCAGGGCTCATGATATTAATTATCGCCAGAGCAGCAGCCGGAAATGGGAGAGTCAGATCTTCAGTGTTACCCTGGAATATAGTTTCGGCAAAATGGAGGACCGGAGCCGTTTTAACCACCGCCGGGAACGGGGGAACTCCATGGAAAATATGGGTGACTTTGAAGTGGAGTAATGATCATTATATTTTAAGCTCCATAATATCAGACGTATATTTAGTCCGATGGCAAATTCCAAAACAATTAAAATTGCCTTAATTCAACAGTTTTCTACTCCGAACATTGATGCAAATATTGAGCATGGTCTGGAAGCAGTGGATCGGGCGGCAGCGGCCGGGGCAGAGCTTGTAGCATTTGCCGAATTAGCTTTTACTCCTTTTTATCCTCAATATAAAGATTCAAGCTCGATTTTGGATTTGGCTGAATTAATTCCAGGGAAAACAACGGATTTGTTTATTAAAAAAGCTCGGGAGCATGAGCTAGTGATAGTTTTAAATCTTTTTGAAAGGGATGGCAATCGGACTTACGATACATCGCCTGTAATTGATGCAGATGGAAATCTACTCGGGGTAACTCGGATGATGCATATTGCCGATTATGCTCGTTTTTATGAGAAAAATTATTACACTCCTGGTAATCGGAAAGTTCCTGTTTATGATACAGCGGTTGGAAGGGTCGGGGTGGCCATTTGCTACGACCGGCATTTCCCTGAATATATGCGATTATTAGGTATACAAGGTGCGGAGTTGGTAATTATTCCTCAGGCTGGAACGGTAGGAGAATGGCCTCCTGGTCTGTACGAGGCTGAACTTCAAGTTGCAGCCTTTCAAAATGGTTATTTCTGTGGGTTGGTAAATCGAGTTGGGAAAGAGGATCAACTAGAGTTTGCCGGTGAATCGTTTGTTACAGATCCGATGGGTAAAATTCTTGCGCAAGCACCTCAGGGAGCGGAAAATATTTTACTGGCAGAGCTTAATTTAAAGGACGTATATCAATCTCCTGCCCGGAAGATGTTTTTTCGAGATCGACGGCCGGGAGAATACAAAGGGATTTACTCGACGAAGGATTACCTGAAGAACCAGAACGATTCCGGGTAGAACCGACTATAGGGCCTCCGGGTAATGGATCCGTAGATCCAACCCGCCAGCCACAGGGCCAACAGGGCCGGGAGTACAAAATTGAGCAGCACCGAGAAGACGGTCACCGTAAAGATCATCGTGAACGGCAGAATCAGGGCCATGCTCAAGTAGGGATGGCGTAACATGAATGCCTGAATTTTTTCCATAGTTTCCTTCCTTTCTGATTTCACTAATAACGGGGCAATTTCCGTGCAGTTCCGGATTCCCTGCCAGATTATGGAAAGTTGAGGGGTATGACAGACCAAAACTATGCCTTTGTGGCGCAGGGCAGGACCTCCGGATGATTGAATTGACTGCAATTCCAGGTGGAATTAAGTCTAAATTCCTAATCCCATGTTTTTATTCCATGCCAGAAAAATTAATTGCGGCTGGTTGATTCGACAGTCAAGCAGGCAATTTATTATCTGTCTCACTAACTGAAGAGGATTCACTGTTTAATGAAGCTGCCTGAATCCCTGAGCCTTCGGGATGTGGTCCTGTTCAATGTGACGGCGATTGTAGAGTTGCGGTGGATTTCCCTGGCGGCCGCTAACGGCATAGTGCCATTATCCTGTGGGTCGGAGCGCTGGTGTACTCATATATCGCCGGGAGACCCGGAAAAGAAAACGTCGGGAATAAAACGGTTAATCCAGGGGACTGCGTACTTTTAAGGGACCCTTCTTCATTACGTGGGTGTAAATCATGGTGGTTCGTACATCTTTGTGTCCCAACAGTTCCTGGACAGAACGAATGTCGTAACCGTTTTCCAGTAAATGGGTAGCGAAAGAATGACGGAGGGTATGGCAACTACCATGTTTTTGAACACCTGATTTTAAAATTGCTTTTTTTACAGCGCGCTGGATGTTGGATTCGTGCAGATGGTGGCGATAGTAAAGACCGGTAACGGGATCTCTACTCATTGATGGACTGGGAAACAGATAATACCACGCAAAGGTCTTTTCAATGTCCGGATATTTTTTAGCTATTGAGTGGGGTATTGAAATGCCAGGCTGATTGGTTTTACGATCCTTTTCATAGAGATGTTTTACTTTTTCGATCTGCTGCTTTAATAATTCCCGTAATGATTCGGGGATCATGGTGACACGATCCTGTTGACCTTTACCATCATGAATCACAATCAATTTTTGCTCAAAATCCACATCTTTTACTCTCAGTCGTAAACACTCCGAAATCCGCATACCCGTGCCGTAGAGTAATTTTGCTATTAATGCCTGGGTACCGTCCAAATGGGCGATGATTATTTTCACCTCGTTTTTGGAAAAAACGGTTGGTATTTTTCGCGACCGTTTGGCAATGACAAACTCCCGGGGTTGACCAATATCTATTTCAAGGACGTGTCTGTATAAAAACAGGACAGCATTTCGCGCCAGGTTCTGGGTAGCAGCCGATACGTTTCTGGTTTGGGCCAAATAGGTTAAAAAGCGGTTGATATCGGTTTTGTTTAACAGTTCCGGATGGATTTTCCCATTAAACAGAATGTATTGTTTTATCCAATGTTTATAGGACAGTTCAGTTTTATAGCTGTAGTGCCTAAGCCGAATTTTTTCACTTACCTGGTCTAACAGTTTTGACATGGATTTTGTTGGAAAGTTTTGTTATTATTCTACTGAAAATTAGGCAGGAGGTAATAAAATTCAAATACAGTATAGTGCAATTTATATGCATATTATATGGTATAATTGCATGATAGAGACAAGTTAGATGGTGTTTCATATATTGGATGATAGCGTATGAAGTTGAATAAAACTAAT
>CAZIIM010000014.1:0-4554 GCA_964539305.1 uncultured bacterium
TCAACCTGCATTCATCATTTTGAAGAACACGACATTGTCATTCCCATAACAGTCCTGGAAGAATTAGACCACTTTAAGCGGGGAAACGAGCAGGTGAATTTTCACGCCCGGAACTTTCTCCGGGATCTGGACCAGCTCACAGGCGATGTTTTATTTAAGGCGGGAGTCCCCATTGGTCCGGATCAGGGAAAAATCAGGATCGTGGTCAACCAGACACTGGCAGAGGAAATAAAAAAGGTCTTCCATGAAGACTCTCCGGATACGCGAATTCTGAACAGTGCCTACCGTTTATCCCAGTCCGAAAAGGACCGGGCAGTGATTCTGGTGAGCAAGGACACCAACTTGCGTATGAAGGCCAAGGCTTTGGGAATCGCTGCCCAGGATTATACCACTGACAAGCTGGAAAGCGTGGAAAAAATTTACACCGGCATGCGAACGGTGGAGGGACTCCCTAGCGATATAATCGACACGCTTTTCCAGCCTCCCTTTCAACTGGCAGCAGATGATCTCCCTCAGGTTGCGGACCCGGTTCCGAACGAAAATTTTATTCTGCGTAACAATCAGAAATCGGCCCTGGCCTCTTACAACCCGTTTGAAAATTTCTTTTCTCGGGTGGACAAACAACCGGCCTATGGGATTACACCCCGGAATGCAGAACAGGCGTTTGCCCTGAGGGCACTCATCGATCCGCGAATTCAGTTAGTTACCCTTTCCGGAAAGGCAGGCACCGGCAAAACGCTTCTGGCCCTGGCCGGCGCGCTCGAGTCCCGGGCCCAGTATCGGCAGATCTACCTGGCCCGGCCAATTATCCCTCTCAGCAATAAGGACCTGGGCTATTTACCGGGAGATATTCAATCGAAAATTGACCCTTATATGCAACCGCTGTGGGATAATCTGGGTGTCATCCGGCACCAGTTCAGGGAAGAGGATGAGCATGCTCGAAAAATTCAGGAGTTACTGGAGCAGGAAAAATTGGTAATTACTCCCCTGGCCTACATCCGGGGGCGCAGCCTTCAGAAAATCTTTTTCATCGTGGATGAAGCCCAGAACCTGACCCCCCACGAAGTAAAAACCATCATTACGCGGGCAGGGGAAGGGACAAAAATCGTCTTTACCGGGGACATCTATCAGATTGACCAGCCTTACCTGGACACACTTTCCAACGGGCTGAGCTATCTGATCAACCGTATGGTGGGTCAAAAAGTCTATGCTCACATCACGCTCCAAAAAGGAGAACGCTCTCCCCTGGCAGAACTCGCCAGTGATTTACTTTAGGCCGGGAATGGACTGCTTTAAATAACCATCATGCTCGAAGCTGAATCCAAACGTACGATAAACTTTCGACTTAAAACTTGAAATAAAGGGAAACGGTATGAATGCAACTGTTACGGAGGCCGCCGATAACGGGGTTGTCCATTTTTCGTTGGACCCTTACGGCCGGACCACGCTGGAACAACTGGCAAAATGGGGCAAATTCGTCGGAATTGTAAATATTATTACCGGAACATTCTATGCCCTTTCCATTCTTCTTTTTCTGATCCCTACGGCCGTGATCGGGGTGCTTACCATTATCATGGGTACCCGCTTGAACAACGCTGCAAACCATCTCAATTACACGATTTATGCCCAGGATTCGGCCAGTTTTTCAGTTGCCCTGGACCAGCTCCGCAGTAGTCTGATGCTGAACGGCATTATCCAGATTGTGACGATGGCCGGCATTATGCTATTACTTGTGTTGTTTGCCCTGTTTGGATTGGTAATTACCGACTATTTTTAATTGTCGTCCTGATCACTGTACAGCTCCGAGGCCCCATTGGATAAACTGAAAAAAATGGTTAACCTGAAGAAGGGGGAGGGAAAGAAGGTATTACTATTCTTTTCCTTTAATTTCTTCATCGTTGCCATGAGCATCGTTGCCAAGACGGCCCGGGATGCTTATTTCCTCAGTCGTTATGACCGGTCTCTCCTTCCTCTCATGTTTCTGGTGGTGGCAATTGGCGTGGCTTTTATGTTGACGGTCTACACCCGGCTGGCCAAGAAAATCTCTCAACGTCAGATGTTTTTGTCCTCTACCCTGCTTTTTATTGTCTCCCTTTCAGTCGGTCAGTTTTTTGTTACTGGTTGGGTAATCCCGATCCTGTACGTCTGGGTGGACGTGGTCGTGGTAATCATGGTAATTCAATTCTGGAATTTTGCTTCTGAATCCTTTGAACCTCGGCAGGCAAAACGGTTATTCGGACTCATCGGTGGAGGCGGTTCTTTTGCCGCCATGCTGGTCGGAGTAAGTCTGAAACCATTTGTGAAAGCAGTGGGAACCTCCTGGTTATTGGTCCTTGCCTCCGTCTTTGCCCTGATTGCACTGGGTATTGGTTTGACAATCCTAAGTCAGGCGGCTGCCCAAAAACGACTGAAACCACCCCGCACCAAAAGAAATGTGTCTGTCCGACGACATAAAATGGATCCTTTCCTGAAGGGGATTGCAATTGTGATTGCCCTTTCCGCCGTTGTGACGACGGTAGTGGATTATCAATTTAAAATTATCGCCAGTAATACCTTCCCAGCAGAAGGAGATCTGGTCAGCTTCTTCGGAAACTTTTATGCTCTAACCGGATTTGCTTCCTTATTTGTACAATTTTTTCTCACCGGACCGATCCTCTCCCGCTTCGGGATCCTTATGGGTCTGCTTACCCTGCCGCTCATGCTGACCTTCGGTGTGGCAGCAATTCTGATCAGTCCAGTGCTGCTGAGTGCCACGTTTGCCAAATTCTCTGATCAAACGTTTAAGTTTACGATTAACAGTTCTTCCTTGGAGCTGCTGTGGTTACCCGTTCCGGGAGAAAAACGCATCGCCTTTAAACCGCTTATCAGTGGCACGATTAAATCCAGTGCGGAAGGTCTGGCGGGATTGACGACCTACTTCATCGTGAAAGTGGTAGCCCTTCAATACTTAAGTATTCTTTCCCTGGGGGTTGTTTTGATCTGGTTAATTACTGCCCTGCGACTGAAGCGGGGCTATGTTAAGGCCTTGATGGTGGCGGTGGAAAAACGACAGCTTGATTTCGAAGAATTCGCTCTGGATGTCCATGACTCTGCCATGGTTGCCACCTTGAAGAAAACGCTGGAAAACCCCGACCCCATACACCAGCTATTTGCCCTGGATCTGATTGACGGTCTTCCCCTGACCGCTTGGCGTGATACTTTGAAAAAGTTATTTGACCAGGGGAATCCTGAGGTCCGAAAACGACTCCTTGAATTAACCTGGGATGAACCGGGCATTTTACCGGACGAACAAATTATCCAGACGATTCGAGAAGATCCGGCTGTGGCCGTGGAAGCCATCACAGTCGCAGGAAAAAGAAAACTTCTTACTCTAATACCCGATTTGGAGGCAAGGCTGGAAGCACTGGAGGAACGTATCCGGGCCGCGGCGGCGGCGGCGATTCTGGATCTGGGGGAAGGACCCCTGGAAAAGGCCCGGCAAGTGTTGCAGAATATGCTGGAAAACCCGGATGAAGCCGTTCAAATTGTAGCGCTGAACTGCTTGGTCCGTAACGAAGAATTTTTATCCCAGGATCAGGTTGCCGCCTTTCTTCGGAGTGCCTCCCCTGCCATTCGTGAAACGGCATTGGATATTGCCCAATTTCGAAATGACCCAGTCCTGATACCGGCTATTGCCGAAAATCTGGATCTCCCCCAAACGGCCCTGAAAGCACGGCAGGTGTTGAAGAATTATCCTTCCCGGGAAGTACTGGAATATTTTAATCAATCTTTCCAGAATACAGAACTCAAACGGAAGCATCGCCTGGGGATGCTCCGCGCCCTGAGGGAATATCCCTCGGAAGACTCCATCAGGATGTTGTTAAACCAGCTGGATACCAGGGATTTCCAGGTTTATGCCGAAATTATTGACTCCCTGCTGGTCGTTGCCCGGTCCCATCCCCTGAATGAAAAAACATTAAAACAACTGGAGGGTGAAACCACTAAAGTGGCAAAAACCCTTTACCAGTTGAATGAAACACTGCGACTCTTGCCCCACCATAAGGATGCTCTGTTGATAAAGGATTTTCTGGAAACGGCCATCCGGCGCCGGATTCCCACCTTGATTAAACTGGGCATTCTGGATGTCCCGGAAACTCCTGTAGAGACCTATATCCACACGATTATATCCGGGGATACCGATCGTTTACCTTTTGTTCTGGAATTTTTCGAAAACGTCCTCACAAAAGAAGAACGAAGCTTAATCAGTCCTTTAATTGAACCCATTTCACTGGAAGAACGGGGCCAGATCGGATCCCGATATTTCTCCGATCTGCCAAAGAAACTCATACCTGAACTGGAACGATCGGTTTATTCCCTCAATAAATGGCAATCTGCCATTGCGTTGGATTACCTTTTTCGCAGTGCAAACACGACAGTACTGAAGCGTCTGGACTGGCAGCGTGTTCCAGTCTCCAGAGCCAATCGGGAATTGATTTCCCGGTACCTGGAATCCAATCCCGGTCAGTTCGACTTTATTCCTGTTGAACGTTTTAAATTAGATGGGAGCCTGAAAGC
>CAZIIM010000014.1:4654-24099 GCA_964539305.1 uncultured bacterium
GATTGCCTGGGTGAAATGGCCCTCCTGGATCAGGAACCGCGGTCAGCCGATGCCACCACCACAGAAGAGTCGGTTTTACTGAGAATCGCCCAAGAGGAATTTTACGAAGTGCTGGGGAGCAATACTGAAATCATGCAGGGAATTATTAAACTATTGACGAGCCGGCTGAGAGAAGCCAACGAAAAATTACTCGCCCACTAACTTCTTCGTCTGCTCAGTTACCTTATCCTCCACTGTCTCCTGAGCCGATTTGAGGGCTTCCTTTCCCGACTCCACTGTTTTTTCCCCGATCGTTTCCACGCCTGTCTGAATCGTCTTTTTTAATTTGTCCACAGAAACGTCCTGCCCGGTCCAAACCATATAGGCGATCCACAGCACTAAAATAGCACCCACCACCAGGGCCATTTTCACCAGTTTTTTGATCACCCCCATTAAAATAATAATCGCCAAAACCACTGCCACCGCCATGTAAACAGGATTGGCGGTTAATGTTTCAATCGGTTGTTCCATGCTGTTCCTGTTGTAATTTTAATTTCCGTCGGTTGATGCGGCCGGTCCGCTGCTCATACTCGTGGATCATTTTCATCACCCGGGGGTCATCGGGACGTTCCAGGGTCATCGGTTCCACGTATCCTGTTTTCTCGACCACTTCTGTTCCCTTCAACTTCAGCTCCACGACTCCCACATAGTACCCTTCTTTCCCCGCCTGAACGATCAGGGTATTATTTATCAGTTCCGGTTCTTTTAAAACCGACTGGCTGTGGGATCCAACGATCACATCGACCCCTTTCACCTGGCGAGCCAGGGCTTCGTCCCGATCCACCCCCTCATGTGTCAACACCAGAAAAACGTCTGCCTTCCCTTTAAGAAATTCCAGCGACGACCGAAGGGATTTTACAGGATCCCGTAAGGCAATCCTGTCTTTCACTTCCTGGGAATAATATTTTAAGGCATAAGGATCCATGATTCCCAGGATGGCAATTCGTACTCCCTCCCTTTCAATGATCTGGTAGGACACCATGCCCGTCACCACATCAATAGCCAGGTTCGTTCCCACAATCGTCGAGCCCGTAATGGCCAACAGTTGGTTAACCTCACTGGAATCCCGGGCCAACTCCTGATCTCCCGGCAAAATGGCATCATAGTTCAGAAGCTTGTAGGCCTCCACCACCAGGCTGTCCTTAAAATCCCGTTTCACTACCGTAAACAGATCCCCTGCATCCACCAGAATAGCGCTGGGGTGCTCCTGACGAAAGCTGTCCACAAATACGACCCGCTTTTCAAGCGCTCCCATGGGATGATCGGGGCAATAACAATTTTCCAGAGCACCGTTCGTATTATTGGTGTGCAAAATAAACAGAGAACGCTCCTGGGCTTCCGTTAATGTGACCAGGCCAAGGGCCAGTAAAAATAAAATAGAGTAACGTTTCATCGAAACCATCCCCGGAAAATTGAAGGTAATCCCGTATTTATCCAAGGGAATTTTACTACGATTTAAAATGGCAATGCTTCATCACAGCCCTTTTACTAAACAAGGGAATGAGTGTATTTTCCGCCTGCTTTTTCAACCCACTCAAGCCAGCGTAGCTCAGTTGGTAGAGCAGCTCATTCGTAATGAGCGGGTCGGGGGTTCGAATCCTCTCGCTGGCTCTGCCCTATTCCACTGACAGCAGTTCCACCTCAAAGATTAAAGTGGAATTGGGGGGAATAACCCCCAGATCCCGGGCACCATAACCCAGCTCCGGAGGGATGGTCAGTTTTCGTTTACCTCCCACATGCATCCCTTCCAGTCCCTGGTCCCACCCGGCAATCACCTGCTGGGCTCCCAGTGTAAACCGGAAAGGGTCCCGGCCGGGATTCTGGGAAGAATCAAATATTGTTCCATCTGTCAGCATTCCGGTATAATCCACCGTTATGATGCTGTTGGTCTGCGCTATGGCGCCGGTACCTACCACCAGGTCTTCCACAATAAGTCCATTTTCCATGACTTTTTCCTTTTTACTGCAGCTCACCAGCACCAGTAGAGCGATGAACCAGTTCCATTTCAATTTCACGATTTTCTCCACAGTGAAGGGGGTAAGTTTACAATCTAAATGAGATCGGAATTACTGTAAATTGTGTCTTCAATCCGAGGTATATTTGACCATGAAAGTTACATCGCCCCTTTTCAGCGGGAATCTACCGCCGCTGGCTGACCGGGTCCGTCCCACCCGGATGGCAACCTTCATTGGGCAGGAGCATTTGACTGGCAAAGGGAAAATACTCGCTTCCCTGCTGGAGAAGAAGCAGGTTTTTTCCATGATTTTCTGGGGGCCTCCCGGCACGGGTAAAACCACCCTGGCGCGCATTATTGCCCGCGCCAGCAGGGCTGACTTTCATGAATTGTCTGCCGTTTCCAGCGGCGTGGGAGCGTTACGGAAAGTCATCACCGTTGCCCGGGCCAATCAGGAACAGGGACGTACCACCATCCTATTTATCGATGAAATCCACCGCTTCAGCAAGTCCCAGCAGGACGCGCTCCTGCACGCCGTGGAGGAGGGATTAATTACCCTCATTGGTGCTACGACTGAAAATCCATCTTTTGAAGTCATCAGCCCCCTTCTTTCCCGTTGCCGCGTGCTGGTGCTGAAACCCTTGACAGATCAACAGTTAAATCAAATCCTGGACCAGGCTCTGGGCCAAGACATTATCCTATCCAAACACCCTCTTCGATTTGAGGGAAAGGTCCGGGAACAACTGATCGCTTCCGCCGGAGGTGATGCCCGAAAGATGTTGAATACCCTGGAACTGGCAACGGCGTTGGCTGGAAAAGGAAGAGTAATCACGGAAGAAATTTTAATGGAGGCCCTCCAGAGCAAAACCCAGATTTACGATAAGACCGGCGATTACCATTATGATACCATTTCCGCTTTCATTAAGTCCGTGCGAGGCAGTGATCCTGATGCAGCCATCTACTGGCTGGCTGTAATGCTTGAAGGAGGCGAAAAGCCAGAATTCATCGCGCGACGACTGGTCATTCTGGCCTCAGAGGATGTGGGCAATGCTGACCCCCAGGGGCTTACGATTGCCACGTCCGGATTTCAGGCTGTCCATCTTATCGGTATGCCCGAAGCGGCCATCATTCTGGCCCAGGTGACCACCTATCTGGCAGGGGCCCCGAAATCCAATGCATCCTACATGGCGCTGCGGGAAGCAACGAAAAAAGTGAAAAAGGATGGAACACCAGGAGTCCCCCTTCACCTTCGGAATGCACCCACCGGGCTCATGAAACAACTGGATTATGGAAAAGATTATCAATATCCCCATGCGAATGTGGAACATTTTGTACCTGCTGATTATTTCCCGGAGGGAGCACAGGAAACCTTTTACCATCCCACCGAGTTAGGATACGAGGAGTTTCTAAAAAAACGCCTCAAGACATTATGGCCCGACCGCTACTGAAAATTTCCCTCCTGTTTCTGATCCTTCCCGGTTTGCTTCTGGCGGATAAACGGCTGCGACTGAAACAGGCCGATGTTCTGGAAAATATTACCGTGAACGGTGAAGCCATTCAGCTGCTCAAGGGGAATGTGGTTTTCGTCAAGGAAACCACTACCCTGACCTCCGAGCGGGCCCGCTTTAATCGACGCACTGAATTTGGCCAACTGGTTGGGAACGTGGTCGTAAGAAAAAAGGATCAGACCCTTACCTGTGATTCGCTGGTCATCAACTCCCGGGAAGATACTTTTATTGGATTTGGTAATGTTCACGTCTGGGATTCGACTTACAATCTGGTGGCCGACACCCTTTACTATTTTAATCAGATTGACAGCGGACTGGCCGTGGGTTCAGTGGAGCTGACCCAGAAGAACCAGGTGATTAACGCTCACCAGATTGAATATATTAAAGCGACGGAAACAGAAGGTGTTTCCTATGCCGCCCGGGGTGCCGTCACCATTCAGGAAGGAGACCGGATCGCCCACTGCGGCGAGGCGATTTACAACCGGGACACGGGGGACACTGTCTTGAAAATCCGCCCGAAAATTACCGAAAATAATCAAACCATTGAGGGCAGTGAAATCCAGCTCCATTACGAGAATGATGTACTGGAATCGCTCTATATCCCTGCCCGGGCCCATGCCCTTTACGCTACCAAAGGATGGCGGGAGGTCCAATCCGACTCGCTTCTCCAAAAAATGGCGGTGAAATTTCTGGACGACATGACCGGCGCCAAACTGCGGGGATTTTTCAAAGACGGTAAACTCGACTCTATGCGTTTGGAAGGCATGGCTACCACCCTTTACCACATTTTCGAGGATTCCATTTACCAAGGCCAGAATGAAGCTTCCGGCGACACAATTATCATGAATTTCGATGGCGGGGATCTGGAACATATATTCATCTCCGGTGGTTCCCGCGGCACCTATATCCCGGACACCACAGCCAGCAATATTGAAGGTCCCATTGTCTACTCTTCCGATGATATTGACTATCGGGTCCGGGAGGAGCAGACGGATCTTCACGGCGATGCCAAAGTGGACTACACCAACGTTAATCTCACAGCCGGTTTTATCCGTGTCGCCTGGGAAACGGACCTGCTGAAGGCTCTGCCCGTTTCATTGCGGGACTCTACTTACGGTGTACTTTTCCCTACTATTATTGAGGCCGGGCAGGAACCAATGACCGGTGATTCCATGATTTATAACCTTAAAACAAAGCACGGTCGTGTAGCCCGGGGGAAAACCAAAGCTGAAGACGGCTATTACCGGGGAACGGAAATCCGGAACCGGGATCAGAAGGTCTTTTACATTGAAAACAGTGCTTACACCACCTGCGATCTGGAAGAACCCCACTTTCATTTCGAGAGTCGTCGGATGAAAATGATTGCCGAAGATAAGGTCATTGCCCGACCGATTGTTCTTTACATTTCCCGAATCCCCGTGTTCGGACTGCCTTTCGGTGTTTTCCCCAATAAAAAAGGTCGGCGACACTCCGGATGGATTATGCCCGCTTACGGAGAAAGCAGCCTCCGGGGTCAGTACATCGACGGGCTCGGTTACTACTGGGCTCCGAATGATTATTTTGATTCCAAATTCACCATGAGCCTGGCAGACCGGCAGGGAATTACATTACGACTGAATAACCACTACCGTCGGCGCTACGCTTTCTCCGGATCCCTGTTTCTGGAAAGCCGGCAGAATTTTCCTTCGAGCCTGACACGCAGTCAACGGGACATTGCGCACCTTATGGATAACCGGAAAAGTGATTACGTCATCCGCTGGAACCATCAGCAGGAGTTGCGAAACAATCAATCCCTACGGGTGAATGCCAGCTATTACAGCAGCGGCGATTACAATCGGCGAACGGGGCTCAATCAGCAGAACCGATTGAATCAACAAGCCGTTTCCAATGCCACCTATTCCAAGCGTTGGCCCAAGTCCGCCAACAGCCTCAGTATTAACCTCTCCTCCAATCGGGATCTCATGGCCGATAAAAAAATTAACCCCCAGTCCGTCTTTTATCAGCCCCCTTCACAGGCCGGAACCCAGTTGAACATCACCAACAATACGCTCCCCCGAATGGCCTTTTCCCACAACCAGCGGGATTTAATTCCAACTAAAGCCCGGAAAAAACGCTGGTTCAACAATATTAAATACAGTTACTCCTCCCGCTTTGACAACCGCCTTCGGACGTACTACGAAAGTGAGGCCTATGCTGTCAACGATTCTGTTACAGGTTTTCGTTGGGAGCAAACTTCTGATGGTCAGGGGAAAGTAAATACTTTCTCCGACTACATTCTTTCCCATAGCGCCGGATTGACTGCTCCCCAGAAAGTATTCCGCTATATCACCGTTAACCCCAGTTTTTCATTAAAGTCCGACTGGGTGAATCGTTCCTATCAGGGATTTGAGGACAGTTCAGGCGTCATTCAAAAAAGGGAAGTTTCGGGTTTTGCCGCCCGGACAACCGGTTCATTCAGTCTCACGGTTAATACCCAGATCTATGGCCTATTCCCTGTAAAAATTGGTTCCCTGAGGTCCATACGGCACGTTGTATCCCCGGCAATCTCTTATTCCTATACTCCTGACTTTTCAAAACCCGTCTTTGGTCGAGACCTGGGATATTACCAGACCATCCAGCGGAGTGACGGGAGCACGGAGGTGGTGGATCGCTTTGCGGGAACCATGGCCGGGAATACACCGCGAGGAGAACGGCAATCCATGAACATTTCACTGAATAACGTGTTTCAGGCCAAGGTCCTGCAAGGGGAGCGGGAACGGAAAATCGACCTCTTTTCCTGGCGATTGTCCACGAGCAGGAATTTCACGGCCAAGACATTCCAGTGGTCCCAGTTGAGTTCATCTATCCGGGCCAATATTTACCGGAAAATGAACTTGGACCTCTCCATGACCCACGATTTCTACGAATACGATGCACAGCTGGGGCAACGGGTCGATCGGATCCGTATTGGTAGCAACGGCTTGCCTAACCCCCGCCTGATCAATATGCGTTTTTCCACGGGGTTCCGCTTCTCAGGTGACCGCTTTAACAGTCAGCCCGGGGCGGAATCCATCGAAGACACAACGGCCGTGGTGGAGCGGCTGGATGGTGCCAATCTGGACCGGGGTTTGTATCCGGGAATCAGCCCTAAAACCAAAGGCCAGTTATGGAGCACCAACATCAGCTTCAGCTATTCCTTAAACCGGGCCAATCCCCGGAACCCGATTAAATCTTTCTGGATGTCCACCAATTCCAAAATCCAGCTCACGGAAAAATGGCGGATCCAGTACAATGCCCGCTTTGATCTCCTGAATAAAAACCTGGTGAGTCACAGTTTTTCAATCTATCGTGATCTCCATTGCTGGGAGTTGAGTGTCAACTGGACACCCAACGGCTACGCCAGCGGTCTCTATTTCCGATTGAATGTGAAATCCCCCACTCTCAGGGACCTGAAAATCGAGCAGCGGGGTGGTGTGTACCAGCGCCCCTTCTTTTAAAAGATAGTTTACCTTTTTTACCGGGGTATCCTGCTATGGCAGACAGACACGGAGAAAGAATCTAAATTTTAATGTTTATTCTCACGGGGAATTGAGGGAAATTCATCCTCTAAAAAAGGAATCATTATGTTCTGTCCGGAATGTCATTCTGAATATGTGGAAGGGATTGAAGTGTGCTCCGACTGCAAGGTCAGCCTGGTGGCAGACCTGCCTGAAGAAAAACCACTGGAGGAGATTCACTGGGTAAAGGTGATGGAATTCTCCGGGGACATCTTTGCCAAAATGGTAGCTGAAATGCTGCACCAGGAAAAAATTCCCCATTATGTGAAAGGGGATTGGGCTTCCACCGCTTTTAGCATGAGTACCTTCCATTTCCCCGGTACCCGGGTACGGCTCTTTGTCCCCGAGGAATATGTGGAACAGACCCGCAATCTTCTGAAAAATGTGGTTAGCTGATCATGGCTGGTGAGACCCCTCTCCGTTCGATTAAAGGAACCCATGACATACTGCCGGAAGAGAGCCGACTCTGGCAGCAGGTAGAGCAGACGATCCGGGAAACCATGAACACTTACGGCTACCAGGAGATCCGGACACCCGCTTTCGAAAAAACGGAATTATTCGCCCGGGGAGTCGGAACCGACACTGACATCGTGACTAAAGAAATGTACAGCTGGACAGATCAGGGGAAAACAAGCTTGACCCTGAAACCGGAAGCCACAGCGCCCGTGGTTCGGGCTTATATCCAACATAACCTGGGATCCAAAAGTCCCCTGACCAAATTATATTACATTGATGCCCTGTTCCGCCGGGAGCGTCCCCAGAAAGGACGTCAGCGTCAGTTTCATCAGTTTGGTGTGGAAGTATTAGGATCCGAATTCCCGGAACTGGATGCGGAAATTATTGCCCTGGCCTATCATATCCTGGAGATCCTGGAGGTGCAAGGGCTGGAATTAAAGTTGAATAGTATTGGTTCAAAAACATGCCGCCAGGCCTATCGCAAAGCACTAAGGGAATTCCTGGAACCCCATTTATCGGATCTTTCAGAAACCAGTCAGCACCGCTTTCAGACCAATCCGCTTCGCATTCTGGATACAAAAATCCCCCATGAGATTGAGCTACTTCAGGACGGACCCACCATTGAATCCTTTTATACACCGGAGGATAAAGAACATTTCGCTGAAGTCTGTTCTTTATTAACCACCCTGGACATCCCCTACACGGTGGACCCCCGTCTCGTGAGAGGTCTGGATTATTACACCCGCACAACTTTCGAAATTATTTCTGCTGACCTCGGTGCCCAGGATGCGCTCTGCGGCGGGGGACGCTATGATGGATTGGTCGAAGCATTAGGGGGGAAACCGACTCCGGGCATGGGATTCGCTGCCGGTCTGGAAAGAATCCTAATGGTGGTGGGGAAGAACTACCGGACAGCTCCGGTCTTACCGCTTTTGTTTGTTATTGGCCTGGGGCCCGAATCAGTTGGAAAAACGTTGAAGCTGGCACAGGACCTGCGGAAAATAGGGATTACAGCCGTATTTGACCCCCTGCGGAGAAGTCTAAAAGCTCAGCTGCGGGAGGCCAACAAACTGGGTGCGGACACGGCCATTATTATCGGCGAGCAGGAATTGAAGGAAAATACCGTCCAGATTAAGGATCTGGTAACCGGTTCCCAGAAACAGGTCCCCTATCCTGATGCGGTCAGTTTTGTGACAGCCTTGCCTTTATAATCATTCACCGTTACATTAAATACACACGCGCAAAGAAGTGCCCGTTCTTAACATGAAAACAGAAATTCTACGACTGGGTCAAAATCAATGACTTCTAAACCCATCCTTATTGTTGAATCGCCCTCCAAGGCCAAGACGATTTCCAAGTATCTGGGAGGAGAATACCAGGTTCTAGCCTGCGTGGGTCATATCAAGGACCTGCCTAAAAAAGAGCTGGGTGTGGATGTGGAAAATGATTTTGCCGTCCAGGAGGTGGTTCTTCCGGATAAAAAGGACTTTATTCGGGAATTAAAAAAACTGGCTAAGACCGCCCCTGAAATTATCATCGCCACCGACCCGGATCGGGAGGGGGAAGCCATTGCCGCCCATATTATTAGTGAAATTGGACCTGAAAAGGTTTCCCGGGTCCAATTCACGGAAATTACCCGTGAAGGCGTGAAAGAAGGAATGGCGCATCCGCGTTCTCTGGATAAAAGCCTGGTGGAGGCCCGTCAAACACGCAGAATCATTGACCGGCTGGTGGGTTACAAGGTTTCCCGGGTGTTATGGAACACCCTTCAGAAGAATATGAAATTCGTGGAAGTGGCCCTCTCCGCCGGGCGGGTTCAGTCTGCTGCCCTGAAAATGATTGTGGAACGGGAGCGACTGCGGGCACTATTCAAAGCGGCCAGTTATTTCGATTTAAAAGCGGAATTAAGTACGGGAGCACAACCATTTAATGCTATTTTACGGCGATTGGACGGAGAACGAATCGCCACCGGTAAAGATTTCGACACCAAAACCGGCCGGTTAAAAAATGAGGGTGTCCTATTATTGAGCCAGTCTCAGGCAGAGGCCCTGGTGGAAGAATTGAAACCGGGCCCATGGTCAGTGGAAAAGATTGAGGAAAAATTTCAGACATCCCGACCGCAACCCCCATTCACCACCAGCACGCTTCAGCAGGAAGCGGCCCGAAAGCTCCGGTTTGCGGCCCGCCGAACCATGCGGGTGGCACAGCGACTGTACGAAAATGGTTTCATCACCTATATGCGTACAGACTCCACCAACCTCTCCCGTGAGGCGATCCAAGGGGCCCGACGGGAGATCTCACAACTGTTCGGTCCTGATTATTTACCGGCTAAACCGAACCATTATGCCACCAAAGTAAAAAACGCCCAGGAAGCGCATGAAGCCATCCGGCCCGCCGGTGATCCTTTTACCCCCCTTTCAACGGTCCAGGCCACCTTGGATTCGGACGCGGCCAAACTCTATGATCTGATTTTAAAACGCACCCTCGCCTGCCAAATGAACCCGGCGAAACTCAAACAGGTCCAGGTCCAGATACAAAACCAGAAAGCACTCTTCAGAGCCACGGGACGGGAAATCCTTTTTCCCGGTTATATGGCTGCCTATGTGGAAGGGCGGGATGATCCCGGCACGGAAGGAGATCAGAAAGAGCGTATTCTACCTCCCTTATCAGAAGGACAACGACTGGCGTGTGAAGCGCTGACGGCTGAAGCCCACACCACCAAACCGCCGGCCCGTTTCACGGAAGCCTCCCTGGTGAAAGAACTGGAAGCCCGGGGAATTGGCCGCCCCTCAACTTTCCACGCCATCCTCGATACCATCCAGCGTCGGAACTATGTTTCAAATAAAAAAGGATCCCTGGTCCCCACTTTCCTCGGAATCGCCGTGACCCAGCTACTGGAAAACCATTTTGAACCTCTGGTGGATTCCCAATTCACCGCCCGCATGGAAGATGGACTGGATGCCATCTCCCGCGGAGAACAAGAAGCATTGCCCTTTATGAAATCCTTTTACTACGGCTCCGATAACCAGGCGGGGTTGGAGACCATGCTTCAGGAAAAAGTAGATATCGGGAAAGCCTGCACTATACCCCTGCCGGGTGCAGAAAAAGAAACGCTCGCTGTAAGGATAGGACAATACGGCCCCTATCTCCAAGGGACGGATCTCCGAAAAAATATTCCGGATACCCTTTCCCTGGGAGACCTGAATCCAGAAACAATCGAATCGCTTTTAAGCCAAACAGAAGAAACAGCGACACTCCTTGGAATGGATAAATCCACCGGCGAAAACATATTCCTGAAATCAGGTCCTTTTGGCCCCTACGTGCAACTCGGTGAAACCAAAACGCGAAAATCCATCCCCAAAGATATTCCAATTGAAAAGGTGGATTTGGAAACGGCTCTTCAACTGCTCTCCTTACCACGGGTGGTGGGCACACACCCGGAAACGGGAGAAGAAATCCTGGCAAACTATGGTCGATACGGTCCTTATATTAAAATGGGGAAACAGAATAAATCCCTGCCTCCCACCGATTCACCGCTGGATATTAAATTAGACCGGGCAGTAGAACTCTTACAGGAAGTAAAGAAAGGTCCAACAGTCCTGCGGGAATTGGGGAACCATCCTGAAACGGGCGAAAACCTGGTGATAAAATCCGGCCGGTATGGTCCTTACGTTACGGATGGAAAAACCAATGCATCTCTTCCGAAGGGAACTGAACCAGATACACTTACGTTGGAACAGGGGGCAGAATTGATTAATAAACGGCGGGCGGCAGGCCCGCGAAAAAAACGCTGGGGAAAAAAGAAATGAAGTCATTCATCATCACAATTATATTGGCCTCGGTTTTGTGGGCTTCTGACAATGAAGCTCTCATCAAGGAAATTGAACAATCGCTCATGGCCACCTGCTGCTGGAGCGGGACAGTTTACGATCACGGCCATCCGGAGATGGAGGCGGAAATCACCGCTTTTGTAAATGCAGGTAAAACAAAAGAGGAAATTATCAATTACTACGTGGATAAATACGGTGAACGGGTTCTCGCCTCCCCGGTGGCTCAGGGGTTCAATCTTTTTGCCTGGATAGCTCCCATTGCCATGGGACTGGTAGGCATTACCATCATTGCTGTGTATGTCCGAACCGCCAAGGGGACACCTTCACCACCACCTCCCGATAATATCAAAATTGAATATGACGAAGAAATTGAGAAGGAGTTGAAGGAACTGGATTAGTTCTCCTTCTTTGTGGCTGACCGCATGAATCAAAAACACGCTCTGGACAAAATTGTATCCCTGTGCAAACGGAGGGGGTTCATTTTCCAGAGTTCTGAAATTTACGGTGGATACGGTGCTGTTTATGATTATGGTCCCCTGGGCATTGCTCTGAAAAATGCCATTGCGAGGCTCTGGTGGGAGCAAATGACCCAGCTTCATGAAAATATTGTAGGCTTGGACAGCAGTATTTTAATGCATCCAAAAATCTGGGAAGCCTCCGGTCATGTGGGTGCATTTAATGATCCCCTAGTAGATTGCCGTCATTGCAAAGCCCGTTACCGTGCGGACGACCTGGTAGAAGGGTCACTGGATAACGTGGACTGGACTACCCTTCAGTGCCCCACCTGCGGAACCAAAGGTCAATTGACGGAACCGCGTCAGTTCAACTTGATGTTTAAGACGCATGTTGGGCCCGTAGAGAACGACGCTTCTGTTGCCTATCTCCGGCCTGAAACGGCTCAGGGGATATACGTGAATTATTTACTTACTCAGGGGGCTTTACGACTGAAAATTCCCTTTGGAATCGCCCAGATTGGTAAAGCATTCCGGAATGAAATTGTGGCCCGCAATTTTATTTTTCGCACCCGGGAATTTGAGCAAATGGAAATGCAGTACTTTGTACGACCCGGGACAGATGAAGAGGCGCTGGAGCAATGGAAAGATGAACGGCTTAAATTTTACACTGCAACCTTGGGCATCCAAGAAGACGCTTTACGTCTCCACCAGCACCGGGACCAGGAACTGGCCCACTATGCCAAGGAAGCGTGGGATATTGAATACCAATTTCCTTTCGGTTGGGCCGAGGTGGAAGGTATCCACAACCGAACCGATTTTGACCTGAAACGGCACCAGGAATTTTCCGGAAAAAATATGCAGATTTTCGATGCAGAGTCAAATGAACGGTATTTCCCTTTCATTATTGAAACCTCCGCTGGTTTAAATCGTATGCTGCTGGCAGTACTGGCGGATGCTTATTGGGAGGATGAAGAAAACAATCGCGTGGTATTAAGACTGCATCCCCGCCTGGCGCCGGTGAAAGCAGTCATCTACCCCCTGGTGAAAAAAGACGGTCTTCCGGACCTGGCCCGATCCATTGTGGATCAACTGAAACCCCATTTCAAGGTCCTGTATGATCAGCAGGGATCCATTGGAAAACGTTATTACCGCCAGGACGAAGCGGGTACTCCCTTTGGAATTACGGTGGATCACCAGTCATTGGAAGATCAGACCGTGACCCTTCGTCACCGGGACTCTCAGAAGCAGGATCGAATTTCCATCTCCCAGCTCCGACAGGCTATCATGGACAACATCGCCGCTTACCGATGAATCCGCACCTCAGTCTTCGCTCCGGGAACCCGGCCCTTCGACCCGACACATTTAAAATCCTAGATACTGCTTCCGGCGCTACCATGACCATTTTGGGGACGGTTCATAAAACCGCCCTCTCTCTGGTTTTACTTATGACCACGGCCCTATTCACCTGGAATCTGGCACCGGGTGATCCCCGGGCGACCACCTTTATGATTTTGGGGTTCATCGGTGGTCTGGTACTGGCCCTGATTACCATCTTCAAAAAAACGGCGGCCCCCTTTACGGTCCCGGTTTACGCTTTATTGGAAGGTCTGGCTTTAGGGGGGATCTCACGGATTTTCGAACTCCAGTACCCCGGCATTGTCAATCAGGCGTTCATGCTCACTTTCGGTACCCTGGGTGCTTTGCTTTTGGCATATCGCTCCGGTATCATTAAACCGACGGAAAATTTCAAACTGGGCATTGTAGCTGCCACCGGCGGCATAGGAATCATTTACTTACTCAGTTTTATCCTGGGGATGTTTCAGATCCAGGTACCGGTCATTCATAGCAGCTCCCCTATGGGTATTTTATTCAGCCTGGTTGTCGTCGTTATTGCCGCTCTGAACCTGGTAATGGATTTCGATTTTATTGAAGAAGGAGCAGAACGAGGCGCCCCTAAATACATGGAATGGTATGGCGCTTTTGGTCTCTTGGTAACCCTCATCTGGCTCTATCTGGAATTATTACGTCTATTAGCTAAACTTCAATCCAGGAGATCCTGATCCGGAAACGGTTCCCAGTTCTGGCCGCTGTTGTCATAGCGCTCTTTGCCTGGGGGGCTCTTTCAGCCCAGCCTGAAGCGACCAAACCCGACTTCATTTTAGTCATTCACGGAGGCGCTGGTACCATCACCCGGGCGAATCTTACGCCTGAAATGGAGACAGCCTACCGGGAAAAACTCTCCGAAGCCCTGCTCACAGGGTACCAGCTGCTCTCTTCCGGTAAACCGGCTCTGGATGTGGTTGAGTCAGTGATTAATATTCTGGAGGATTCTCCTCTTTTCAATGCGGGGAAAGGGGCCGTTTTCAACAGTGCCGGGGAGAATGAAATGGATGCTTCCATCATGGATGGGGCCACTTTGATGGCTGGGGCCGTGGCTGGCGTCAAGACGGTTAAAAACCCCATTTCAGCTGCCCGTAAAGTAATGGAAAATACCTGGCATGTCCTTTTAGCCGGACCCGGTGCAGATCAATTCGCCAAAGAACAGGGATTGGAAATTCGACCACCGGAATATTTTTTCACTGATCGGAGGTGGAAATCCCTTCAAAGGGTAAAAGCCCGTGAAGCGGAAAAACACGGCACCGTTGGATGCGTCGTGCTGGATCGCTATGGGAATCTGGCTGCGGGTACCTCCACCGGAGGTTTGACCAATAAACGCTGGGGGCGCATCGGGGATTCACCCATAATTGGTGCCGGGACCTATGCTAACAATCATACCTGTGCCGTTTCAGGCACGGGTCAGGGAGAATATTTTATTCGTGGAAATGTGGCTTATGACATTTCAGCCCTGATGGAATACAAAGGATTGAATGTGGAGGAGGCCGCCGAGGAGGTCATTAATAAACTGACAGCCAGGGGTGGTAGCGGTGGTGTCATCGCCCTGGATAAAAACGGAAATTTTGCCATGCCTTTCAACACGGAGGGAATGTACCGGGGCTACATTAGAGAGGACGGGAAACCGGTTGTTTTCATTTATAAATCCGATTAAACCCACCATTAATACCAAGCCTTTAACTTTCTCCAGATCTTCTATTTTACCATTCTTTCCCCCGTCTATTTTACCGGGGATAAAATATTTGACAAGACGTAACCATAGGGGATATATTCCGTGAATACCTAGAAAAGAGAAAGTATTAGAATACACTCAGTATTCGCACAAATAAGCAACCAAAAGGAGAAAATATGAGGAAAGTTACATCTTTGTTGGCAATCCTTAGTCTCTCCACGGTATTATTTGCTCAAAGCGGTTCCATATCCGGAACTGTAACCGATGAAAGCGGTAACGCTCTACCGGGTGCAAATATTACTGTCGAGGGCACCTCTCTGGGGGCTGCTACCAGTGCGGAGGGTCAATACAGTATTCCTAACGTGCCACCGGGCCGATATACTGTCACCGCCACCTACATTGGTTATGAATCCCAGAGTAAGGAAGCATCCGTTGGTAATGATGCTACGACGGTTAATTTCAGCCTGAAGGTCAGTGCCCTGGCTGGGAAAGCAGTGGCAGTTATTGGTTCCCGTTTTTCAAGAACGGAAGAGGAACAAGCCGTTCCAGTGGATGTATTCACCGCTCAGGATATCCGCCGGGCAGGCTACACCGAAACAGGCCAAATTTTACAAGCCCTGGCTCCTTCCTTTAACCTGCCGAGAACCAGCATTACCGATGGTTCCGATACTGTCCGGCCCATGACCTTGAGAGGGTTGAGCTCCGGTCAGGTCCTGGTTCTTGTAAACGGAAAACGGCGCCATACCACCGCTCTGGTTCACGTCAATAACAGCCCCAGTCGTGGCGACACAGGTGTGGACCTGAATGCCATTCCGGCCGCGGCCATTGAGCGTATTGAAGTCCTGCGGGACGGCGCTGCCGCCCAGTATGGTTCCGATGCCATTGCAGGTGTCATTAATATTATTCTGAAATCCGGAGATTCCGGCGGCTCCTTAAATGTGTATGCCGGTGAAAACTATCATACCATTCCAGCCATGCCCTCCGGTTACGATGTGTACGGGTTTAAATACGGTTCTGAGGATACCCCTTACACCTGGAATCCCACGACTGAAGTGAAATACAACGGTCGTGTTGATGGGAAACCGTCGGCCACAGTCGTATCCAGTAAAGACTATACCATCACCGATGGTCAGGTCATGCAGGTACAGGCCACCCGCGGTTTCAAACTCGGTGACAGTGGTTCTTTGCTCATCGCCGGTGAATACCGTAGCCGTAAGGCTTCCAATCGGGTTGGTGTTGAAGGGGAACCTTATTATGAATTTAACTCCGACTACTGGAGTGATGACGAAGCCGAATCCCAGCGCCTCCAGCCCGGAAGTAACTGGTATGTCGACCCCTTCCGGATGATCTGGGGCGACCAGGCCCAGAAGAACTTCGGTGGAATGTTTAATGCAGAGCTTCCCTCCGGGGATAAACGGTATTATGCCTTCGGTGGTTATACCTTCCGCCAGGGAGACACCGGCTGCTTTACCCGTCAGCCCGACCAGCCCAACAAGGTCTGGTTAAGCTCCAACCCCACGGGTTACGTCCCCCATATCCGACCCAATGTTTACGATTATTCTCTGGGCGTCGGTATGGAAGGTGTTTGGAATCAGTGGTCCTATGATGCCAGCTACGTTTATGGAAAGAATGATTTCCACTTCATGATGTTCAGTACCAATGCATCCTATGGCCCCGAACAGTTACGCACCTACGACATTGGTGGTTTCTGGTTTGGTCAGGGAACATTCAATCTGGACGCAACGACCAAAATGGATCAGCTGGATCTGGCGGTTGGTTTTGAACGCCGGGATGAATCCTACCGGATTTATGCCGGGGAAACCGCCTCCTATGCCAATGGGCAGGCTGGCACCAGTGTCGCTGGATGGAACGAGGACAGCACCAGCGTCAATTCTAAAACGGCCAGTGCCGGCTGTCAGTGTTTTAGTGGATTTAAACCCTCTAACGAACGGGCAACCCAGGATGCAGACCGGAGCAGCATTGCTGCCTATGTGGACGCTGAATATGAAGTGGTTTCAGGTCTTCGCGTCGGCGGTGCCGGTCGTTTCGAAAATTACAGTGATTTTGGTTCAACCTTTAATGTGAAGACTTCTGCCCGCTACGAGCTGACGGATGGTATCATCTTCCGGGGTGCTTTTAGCACCGGCTTCCGGGCCCCAGCTCTGGCACAAGCCTTCCAGGCCAAAATCGCCACGAACTTCCTGCCGGACCCGGTCACAGGTGAAACGGTAGCCTTTGAAGTTGGTACCTTCCCGGTGAACCATCCTTTCGCCCAGGCTCTGGGTGCGAAGGAATTGAAACCGGAAACGTCCACCAACCTGAGTGCTGGAACATCCCTCACCTTTGGTGACTTCCGGGTAAACGTGGACATTTACAACGTGGCAATCAAGGACCGGATTGTATTAACCGGTAACTTCACAGCCAGCAGTGACCCAACCAATAAATTGGGATATAAAATCAAACAGTTGCTGGATGCTTCCGGTGAAGTAAATGCCACTGGTGGTCGGTTCTTCACCAATGCAGTGGATACCAAAACCAACGGGTTCGATATTACAGCAGACTACCGGATGGATCTGGGGAATGCGGGTGACCTGAAGGTGACCTTTGCCTACAACCAGACAAAGACGGAAGTTCAAAAGGTACGGGTTCCCAGTGGACTGAGTGATCCGGACCTTCTAGAAGCCGCCAAGACCACCACGTTCGACAATCGCGAACGGCGGACCATGGAAACGGCCCAGCCCAAGAATAACCTTATCTTGGGGGCGAACTGGACCCGCATCATGGGGGTTGATCCCCTCGGTCTAAAGTTGAATTTCCACCAATACGGGAAATTCAGCAGCCGGTATGAATTTGACAAAGGCACTGAAAACGAACGGCCACAATGGTTCAGCGCCAAGAACATCATTGACATTGAAGTCCGCTATGATCTTGGACCAATGACCTTCGCTGCCGGCGTCAACAATGCCACCGATCAAATGCCGGATAAAATCCTCATGCCCGGACGGGCGAATGACGGTGCTTTTGTGTACCCCAACTTCTCCCCCTACGGCATGAACGGACGTTTCATCTACGTTCGCACAGGATACAGCTTCTAATCGATTAAACGAGATCAAAAAAGGGCGGCTTTCCTGAAGCCGCCCTTTTTTATTACACCTGTTTCCGTTTTAATTTTCATGTGAGTGAGCCATGGCTAAATTAACTTCTGACCGTCTAACCCGTGCTTAAGACTGACGTGACTTCAACAGGTAATTCTTTCCCCCAAATCGGTTCCGACCAACCGGAGGCCTCTGCAACACTGGTTATGAATGACCAGGTGCAGCAAATGTGGAAAGCAGGCAAGAACGTCTATCACCTCGGATTCGGGGAATCCCGGTTCCCCACCCACCCCCTTCTGGAAGAAGAACTTAACTGCCACGCCCAGAAAAGAAGTTATCTCCCCTCTGCCGGGATTTTACCACTCCGGGAAAAGATTGCAGCCTATTACCAGAATCAGTACCACTTTTCTGTTTCTCCCGACCAGGTTTTTATCGGCATCGGCAGTAAATCCTTATTGTACGCTGCCTTGAAAGTGTTAGAGGGGAATGTCCTCCTGCCGATCCCGTCTTGGGTATCCTATACCTCCCAGGCACAGCTAACAGGGCATACGATCGTGAAATTACCGTTGGACAAGGAGAAGAATTATGCTCTTACTCCCGACCGGCTTGAAACCTGTCTGGAACAGCAGGCCCCCGCTGCCAAAGAGGGTTCGATCTTGATTTTGACTTCGCCCAATAACCCCACCGGCACAGTGATGACGCAGAAAGAGATTGAAGCCGTGGCGGCCATAGCCAGAAAATACCGTATGATTGTACTCAGCGATGAAATCTACAGCCGTATTAATCATACGGGCTTGGCACACCACTCCATTGCCCAAGACTATCCTGAGGGTACATTGGTATTCGGCGGTTTGAGTAAATATCTTTCTTTAGGAGGCTGGCGCCTGGGCGTGGTCATTCTTCCCCCGGGGGATCTGGGCAGAACGTTAACGAATCACTTTCAGGCGATCGCCGGGTCAATCTGGTCCTGCGTACCTGCACCGTTTCAGTACACCGCCATTCGTGCTTACAATAATGAGTCCGCTATTGAAACATACATTAACACCTGTGCCCACATCCATAAAATCAGGACGTATTATTTCTACAATCGAATTAAAAAACTGGGGATTGACTGTCCTCCTCCCCAGGGGGCGTTCTACCTCTATCCAGACTTCAGTCCTTTTCGGGAAGCACTGGACAGAATCAACGTCCACACCAGCATCGAACTGGCTCAATACCTGCTTCAGAAGTATGAACTGGCCACCCTGCCAGGGACCGTGTTTCATGAGGATCCGAAGCAGTTAACATTGCGACTTTCCACCAGTTATCTGGATATGGAAACGGACGAAAAAGCTGCCGCAATTTTACCCGCTTTCCAATCCCAACCGGACGAAAAATTATTCATCGAACAGCACCACCCCCGTTTGCAGGGAGCACTCAATCAATTGACTGTTTTTATCCAGGATTTAAAGGAAATGAAGTCCCATGCGTGAAGTTGTTATTATCGATGCAGTTCGTTCCCCGATTGG
>CAZIIM010000014.1:24199-41887 GCA_964539305.1 uncultured bacterium
AATGAAGTCCCATGCGTGAAGTTGTTATTATCGATGCAGTTCGTTCCCCGATTGGTAAACTGGGTGGAGGTTTATCGAAAGTCCGCCCTGATGATCTTCTGGCCTGTGTTTTAAAAGCCTTGGTGGAACGAACCGGGATTAACCCGGCAGAGATTGAAGATGTGTACGCTGGATGCGGGAACCAGGCAGGAGAGGATAACCGTGATGTAGCCCGGATGGCGGTTCTATTGGCAGGGTTTCCCCAGACTGTTGGAGGGGTCACAGTTAACCGAAACTGCTCTTCGGGCCTGGAAGCAATTAACCAGGCAGCCAAGGCCATTCTTGTGGGTGAAGGTGATATTTTCATCGGTGCTGGTGTTGAAAGCATGAGTCGGGCACCCTGGGTGATTCCCAAACCGGAACGGGCCCACCCTGTAGGCCATCCCCAGATTTATGATTCCACTGTGGGCTGGCGTTTCCCGAATCCGAAAATGGATGAACGCTATCCGATTGTCAGTCTGGGCGTGACGGCTGAGAATATCGCTTCCGAATTAGACATCTCAAGGGAGGAACAGGATCGACTAGCTCTGGAAAGCCATCGACGGGCCATAGAAGCGCTGAACCTGGGCAAATTCAAGGATGAAATCACTCCGATTCCTACCCCCACCAGAAAGGACCCCGAGGCAACTTTCGACACGGATGAACATCCCCGTTATCGTTACCAGGATGGTAAATACCTATTAAATACTTCCCTTGAAAAATTGGGCCGGCTATCGCCTGCTTTCAAGAAAAACGGGACGGTGACAGCCGGTAATTCCAGCGGAATCAACGATGGTGCCGCGGCTGTACTGCTCATGTCAGCCGAGAAAGCAAACCAACTAGGTTTAAAACCCATGGGTTTCTGGCGCGGTTCGGCTGTGGCAGGCGTCGATCCGGGAGTCATGGGTTATGGGCCAGCACCCGCCACTGAAAAACTGTTAAAACGACTGAATCTCACGATCCAAGACATGGGTTTAATTGAATTGAACGAGGCTTTTGCTTCCCAGACCATCGGCGTTATGCGGAAGCTGAATCTTAATCCTGAAATTGTGAATGTCAATGGCGGGGCCATCGCCCTGGGCCACCCGCTTGGCTGCTCCGGTGCCCGGATCATGACTACCCTGCTCCATGAAATGAAACGTAGAGCCGATCAGGAATCTGCACCCTACTACGGTCTTGCGAGTCTGTGCGTTGGTGTTGGGCAAGGGGTTTCAACCATTGTGGAGTGGGCTCATGAGTGACGTACAACGGCCTCTGGATGGGATCCGGGTCATCGCCCTCGAGCAATATATGAGCGCCCCTTACTGCACCATGTTACTGGCCGATGCCGGTGCAGAAGTCATCAAAATTGAACGTCCGGGTAAAGGGGATCCCCGTCGATCCATCCCTCCCTTTGTTCAGGGACCGGAAGGTCAAAAGAGAGCCGGCGGTTTCCTGGCTTATAATCGGAATAAAAAGAGCCTGGCTCTAAATATCCGCATCGAAACCGGGAGGAAATTGTACCTCGAGCTGGTGAAAAAAGCCGATGTAGTTGTCGAAAATCTCCGACCCGGATCAGCGGATAAACTTGCCATTGGGTATCGGGACCTGAAAAAAATAAATCCCCGTTTAATCTATGCGGCCATCTCCGGGTTTGGGCGCCTGGAGGGATTTGAAGGACCGGAGAAAAATCGCCCCGCCTTTGACATTGTAGCTGAAGCCATGAGCGGAATCATGCATCTGGTCGGTTTTGAAGACAAACCCCCCTCCTGGACCATCTATGGCCTGGCAGATATTTATTCCGGTCTATGCACCGCCTACGGCATTATGCTGGCTCTCTTTATGCGGGAACGCACCGGGAAAGGTCAGTTTGTGGACAGCGCCATGCTGGATAATATGATTTCTCTGAACGAGCGTATGATCATGCTCTATTCCGTTACCGGTGAAGAACCTCATCGTGGCCGTTTGAAGCATCTCTACCCCCGGGGAGCATTTAAGTGCAAGGATGGTTATCTGGCCCTGAATGTCCCGGATGATCTTATTTGGGAGCGTTTTTGCCGCATCATGGAACGACCTGATCTGATCCAAGACCCCCGCAGCGCCAACGGGACGGCCCGAGCCTCCAATGCCGATTTTTTACGCCCCATTATTGAAAACTGGCTTCAGTCCCTTAGCCGGGATGAGGCAGAACAGCTCCTCAATTCCAATGGAGTGCCGGTGGGACCGGTCTATACTGCCAAAGATCTGTTTGAATCCCCCCAGGTCGCCGCCCGGAAGATGCTCGTAACCATGAATGACCCAGAAGTGGGGCCGGTCCGGCTGGTCCGGGGACCGGTTCTTTTGTCCGAAGCGCCGGATCCGAAAGTAGATCCAGCCCCGAAACTGGGGGAACACACCCGAGCGATTCTAACCGAATTATTGCAGTACTCCCCCCAACAACTGGATCAACTAGAGCGGGACCAAATCATACAAACAACGGAATAACTATATGCGAAAAATCACTTTTAAACGGATCGGTTTCCTTGCAATCTTTTCCCTTTTTTCCGCCCCTAGTTCTGGTGCCGCCAATCACCCTGCCTACGGGGAACGGGGAATGGTGGTTTCCACCAGCAGACAAGCGTCAGAGGCTGGAATAGAAATGTTGAAGAAGGGTGGAAACGCCATCGATGCTGCCGTGGCCACCGGTTTTGCTCTGGCAGTTACCTCCTCTTCCAACGGGAACATCGGCGGCGGTGGTTTTCTGGTGGCCCGCCTTGCTGACGGGACTGCCTTGACACTTGATTTCCGCGAAAAGGCACCGGGCAAAGCCACGCGGGATATGTACTTGGATAGCCTGGGTAACCCCATTGAAGGGGCTTCGCTTTACACCCATCTATCCACAGGGGTACCAGGTTCCGTTGATGGACTATTGAAAATCTGGCGGGATTATGGTTCCGGCAAAATATCCCGGCGCGCTTTACTGGCACCTGCCATCCGCCTAGCAGAAAAAGGCTTTGCGCTGACTCACTACGAAGCAGAACGTCTAAACCGGGCGGCCGACTTATTTCAAAAAAATCCCGCTGCGGCTCACGTTTTCATCCGTCAGGACGGGAGGCCCTGGAAAGCAGGCGATGTTCTGAAACAACGGGACCTGGCTAATACTTTAAAGCGCATTGCCAAGGACGGGAGGGATGGGTTTTACAGTGGTAAAACAGCAGCCTTGATTGTGGCAGAAATGGAACGGGGCCATGGACTGATTACTTACCAGGATTTATCCAACTACCAATCGAAATACCGTCCTCCGGTGACCGGCTCGTTTCACCAATATGAAATTATCTCCATGGGGCCTCCCAGTTCCGGCGGTGCCTTATTAATCAATATGTTTAACATGCTGGAACCCTTTCAGCTGGAATCAATGGGGTGGAATTCTTCCACCTATGTCCACCTTTTGACAGAAGTGGAACGACGGGCCTATGCCGATCGGGCGGAGCATCTGGGCGACCCTGATTACTGGTCCAATCCCCTTAGAATACTCACGTCAAAAGCATACGCCCGGGAGCGTATATCCGATATTTCCATGACGGAAGCCACACCCAGTGAAAAGGTTCACGCCGGGTCCCTGGAACCGTACGAGAGCCGGGAGACAACCCATTATTCCGTGGTAGATCAGGCCGGGAATGCCGTCAGCGTTACCACAACCCTGAACCTTGGGTTTGGTAATGGTGTTCTGGTGGAAGGAGCCGGTTTCTTCTTGAATAATGAAATGGATGATTTCTCCATAAAACCGGGCGTGCCGAATGTGTTCGGTCTGGTGGGAAACGAAGCCAATGCCATTCAGGCGGGGAAGCGGCCTCTGAGTTCCATGACACCCACTATCGTTTTAAAAGACAATCAACCTTTTATGGTGATCGGTTCACCCGGCGGATCCACAATTATTACCACGACTCTTCAATGCATTTTAAATGTAACCGTCTTCGGAATGAATATTCAGGAGGCCGTCTCCGCTCCCCGCTTTCATTCCCAGTGGTTACCGGACGTGATCATGACCGAACCATTCGGATTAAGCGAAGATACAATTTTAAAGTTAAAATCATTCGGTCACAAGGTCGTCCCCTATAAATGGGGTTATATTGGTCAGGCGAATGGCATTACAATCGAGAATGGACAATTTGAGGGGGGCGCCGATTCAAGGGGAGAAAATACAGCCGTCAGTTATTGATTCAGACGCTGGGTCTGTTCAATACTCAAATTCACTGCCCCCGATAAACTCCCTCAAAATCGAAATACCGGGGACAATATTCATCTTCAGAGGGCGGAAAAATGTCAACAATACCCGGAGACGGGTCACCATCTCAGCAAGATCCTGGCGTTGAGAAACATCCCTCAGCAGGGAAAGGCAGCGCTCGGCCAAAGTTGGGAGCTCATACAGCAGAGCTGAATTAAACATGAGGTCTGCCTCTTCCTGGAACGGGAAGATATATTGCTCCTCCCCTCTCCGGACGGAAGGCCAGCGATTCAAGGTCTCCTCCGCTGAGTAACCGCGGTATTGGTAGTCACGAATCATCCGCCGGAGCAACCGGTTGTCTGAAGTAGAGACGCGGTGGGTGGAATCAATATTCAACTGGGTGATGGCGCTGATGTAAATACGCTGTAACCGATCTTTATCGAGGGCCTGGCTGAGGATAGGGTTCAACCCGTGAATCCCTTCCAGAATCACAAATTCATCCTTCCCCAGTTGGAAGGTTTCCTGTCGGTCCTCACCACATCCGGTCTCAAAATTAAATTTACGTACTGGAATCGGTTTCCCCTCTAAAAGGGCCCTCATCCGGTCCGATAGCAGAGCAATATTGACAGCCTGAATGCTTTCAAAGTCCTGTTCCCCATGTTCATCCACGGCAATCTTGCTTCTGTCGCGGAAATAGTCGTCCATTGAAATCTGACGAGCCCTGAAACCATTTACCCGCAACTGAATGGCCAATCGCTTGGCAAAGGTGGTCTTTCCGGAGGAGGAGGGGCCTGCAATCGTAATAATACGCTTTTCCGGGAAATGATTCACCAAAATATCGGCGATATCACTAATTTTCTTCTCATGCAATCCTTCGGCTACCCAGAGCAATTCCCGGATTTCCCCCTTCCGAATTGCTTCATTTAAATCGTAGATAGTCCGAATACCAAGAATATCGCCCCAGCGCTCATGTTCCTCCATGACAGAAAAGAGTTTGGGCTGGTTGCGGAAGGGTCCAATTCTATCCGGATTTAACAGGGTTGGAAACCGAAGTAGAAAACCATCATTGAATTTCCGGATTTCAAAAGATTTCAGTTCTTTTTTATCCGTCGTCATGGGTTCAATACAATAATCCCAGCTGTCCCGGTATTGGACCATGGGAATTGGATCATCCTTCCAGCGCTCAAGGTTCCCGGTTTTACTGACCGAATTCAGTTTCTTAAACTCGCGAATGACCCAGTCCCGCGGTTTCTCCGTCAAGCGAATGGGGTCAGGGCTCTCAATGATGGTTTGCATTTCAGCTGTAAGATGTACCAGGGATTGGTGGGAAAATGGTTTCCATTCATTGTCGTGACAGAAATACCCGTCTCCGAAGGAATGCTCAATTACCAGTACCCGTTCGGGGAACACTTTTCGAAAGGCGATGGAGAGAATAAAACCGAGGGAGGCCTGATTGGCGGCGAGACTCATTTCATTAGTTCTTTCCAGTTCTGAACTTTAACCTTGATCCAGGTCATCGTCGGATTAGTTCGAACTTCATTCTCTGTACCATCGGGGCTGGTCCAAACCCATTTACCTTCCGGTTGACCCTGAGAATAACGACCTTCGAGGGCCACAGACCCATCAGCATAAAACCAGTGCCAATCCCCATTCTGAAATCCATTCACAAAGGTGCCTGTAAGTCGCGGTTGACCATTTTCATACCAATCCCTGAAGGGTCCATCCAAAACACCCTTATTAAAATGATGTTCATACTTTAATTGACCGTTGGGATACCACTCCTGCTGAAGACTGTCCTGAACCCCCTGATGCCAGTTCAGTCTCCATTTTTTCTGACCGGTTTCATACCATCCCTCATCAATACCGTGCTTTTTTCCTGCCACGAACCATGCATCTCCCTCCCGCTTTCCGGAGGGGTACCACAAAATCAATTTCCCGTGCACCTGTCCCTCTTTGTAAGGAGTAGCAGAAGAGACAACCCCATTCTCATAATACAGGGTCCAGGCTCCTACTTTCTGACCGTGGACATATTCGCCCTCTTCCTGCAATTGACCGTTTTCGAACCAGCTTTGCCACAGACCCACCTGTTCATAATTTTCAAACCGTCCCTGCTGTTGCAGTTGACCGTTGGGATACCACCATTTCCATTCGCCGTCCTGAAGTCCCTCCCGCAAAGCTCCCAGGAATTCTAACTGACCGTTTTTATAGCTAAAAAAAACTTTCCCGCTGTACGGCTCATCTGCCTTGGGGCGATAATAACGGGTTAGCCCTTTGGAATCCTTACGACTTTCCAGTTCACTGATGGAGAGAGAATCCTGTGCGATCACCAACACAGTAAATAGAAGAAAAATGATAGTTAATTTGTTCACACTTTATCCTTCATTCGTTTAATAATTTGCGTCAGTAGCCGGGTGAAGTTATGACTGACCCGGTTGGCCGTATCAAGAACTTCCTGATGGTTCAATGGTTGGGAAGTAATACCGGCAGCATAATTGGTAATACAGGATATCCCCAGGACCGATAACCCCAGTTCACCGGCCATAATTATTTCAGGGACCGTGCTCATGCCGACGGCATCTCCCTTCAGGGATTGAAAATAAGTGATTTCAGCCGGTGTCTCATAGGCCGGGCCCTGGGACCAACAGTAGACTCCTTCGGCCAGGGGTATTTTCAATTCTGTACCAATCTGGCGGGCCAGAGCTAATAATTCAGTATCGTAATAAGGTGGACCGGAATAAATAGCCGGATCGTCAACAGAATGGCGAAAAGTACAATCCATATGGCCTTTCATTAACATCAGTGACCCGGGAGCCAGTTCTAAATTCATCGAACCGGCTGCATTGGTAATAATGACATGGGACACTCCCAACTTCTGAAATAATCGAATGGGAAGAGTAATCGTCTGGAAATCATGGCCTTCATAAAAGTGGAAGCGTCCTTTTGCCGCCAGCAATTCCACTCCCTTCAGCGTACCGAACACGAATTCCCCCACATGACCCTTTACCTTAGTCTTCGGATAGAATGGTATTTCGGTATAGGGAACGGTCACGGTTTTTTCAAGCAGGTCCCCGAACTGGCCCAGACCCGAACCTAGAATTACAGCCACCCGGCCGGAAAAACGGGTCCGATCCAGCAGGAATTCCACCATCTCACCCAGGGCAGTGATGGGGATGCCTTTATGCATGAACAGCAGCCTCCCGTACGGCCAGTTGCCCACAACCAGCCTGTATATCCACCCCTTTACTACGGCGTACCGTCACCGTGAAAGGGACCTGGCGGAGTTCCCGGAGGAAAGCATCCAAATCGGCTTCAGAGGGCCGCTGAAAATCATTCCCGATTTCATTGTAGGGAATCACATTCAGCTTGCAAGGTAAAGAGCCGATCAGTCGTCTCAACTGTCGGGCATCTTCCGGTCGGTCGTTTACCTGACTCAACAGGACATACTCGAATGTCACAGGCCGATGGCTCTGTTGATAGTATTGGTGGGCCAGGGTAACCAGTTCTGGCAGGGGATGTGTTTTGGTAATCGGCATAATCTTTTCACGCTGCTCCTGGGTAACAGCATTCAGACTAATGGCCAATTTAAACCGAAGTCCTTCGTCAATAAATCGTCGAATACCGGGAATCACACCGGCAGTTGAAATTGTTATCCGTCGGGCCCCCAGATTCAGAGCTTCCGGATCATTGAGAATCCGGGCGGCAGTCACGACCTGCTTGTAATTAAGGAGGGGCTCCCCCATGCCCATGAAGACCACATTCGTAATCCGACGGGAAGTCAGCATCCTGGCCTGGAGAACCTGATCCACAATTTCACCAGCGGTTAAATTTTTTAAAAACCCCATGGTGGCGGTGGCGCAGAACTTACAATCCAGGGCACACCCTACCTGGCTGGAGACACAAACAGTGGTCCGTTTCCCCTCCTGCATCAGGACGGTTTCGACCTGTTCTCCCAACTCAAGTTCAAACAGCAGTTTCTTTGTCCGCGATTGACCCAGGCCCACCGTATGCACCAGTTTCAAGGGGTGAAGCACCACCTGCTGGTCCAGGAAGCGCCTGATTTTCAGCGGCACATTCTTCATTTCTTCGAAGGAATGGACCGGATGGTGGAATAACCAGCGTTTCACCTGTTGCGCCCGGTAAGGGGGTTCGTTAATCGTTTCCAGCAACTGAGCGACCCTGGCCAGGGGCATCTCAATCAGTGATTCCTTTTTCCTATTCAGACGTTTCGTCATAGGATTGAATTTCCATCTATCCGTCCGGCAGCGCAAGACATTCTCTTGGTTTCAACCGAGGGCAACGTGTAAGTTTATTGCTGTTTAATCTGTTGTAATAAAATTATATGGAATGAAGTATGGAAAATAAAACCGACTTGGAATTACTGGATCAACTGGCTGGTATGAAAACCCGGTTTTTCAATGAAATCGGGAAAGTAATTATTGGTCAACATGACATTTTGAATCACATTCTCATTGCCTTGCTGTGTAAGGGGCATACTTTAATCGTGGGAGTCCCCGGCCTGGCAAAAACGCTCATGATTAAATCCATGGCTGATCTGCTGAGTTTGAAATTCAGCCGGATTCAGTTTACACCGGATCTGATGCCCAGTGATATTACGGGAACGGAAGTGATTGAAGAAGACCATGCCTCCGGGAAACGGGAATTCCGTTTTTTCCATGGACCCATTTTCGGGAACATCATCCTGGCCGATGAAATCAACCGTACCCCCCCCAAGACTCAGGCAGCCCTGCTGGAGGCCATGCAGGAGCACCGGGTCACGGCCGCCGGGAATACCTTTACCCTGGAGGAACCATTTTTTGTCCTGGCGACCCAAAATCCCATCGAGCAGGAAGGAACCTATCCCCTTCCAGAAGCTCAGTTGGACCGATTCATGTTCAACGTACGCATCGATTATCCAAGCCGGGAGGAAGAAGTCAGTATTGTTCAGGCTACGACCCAGCCGGCAGATGTAACCCTTTCAAAAGTCATTTCCCGGAAAGAAATCCTTGAATATCAGGAGTTGGTTAGGCGTGTACCAGTGGCGGAAAACGTGATTGAATTTGCAGTCGACCTGGTGGCACTTACCCGTCCCCAATCCCCCCAGGCACCGGAATTTATTCAGGAATGGGTGGACTGGGGCGCCGGCCCCCGCGCCTCCCAGTACCTGATTCTGGGAGCAAAGGCCAAGGCCCTCCTTGAAGGACGGCCCACCCCCGATATTGAGGATGTGAAATCGCTGACTCTGCCTATTCTAAGGCACCGGGTGCTACCAAATTTCAATGCGGAAGCGGAAGGGATGTCGGTGGATCAAATCCTCTTGAAACTGGTGGAACACCCTCTTAATCGTTAAAGAACGGTTCGTCAATGAGACACGTGGATAAACGGAAGTACCTGGATCCGGAAATCGTTGCCCGCCTGGCAAATATGTCTCTGCGGGCCAGACTGGTTGTCGAGGGGTATTTAATCGGCCAGCACAAAAGTCCCTACCACGGCTTTAGCGTGGAGTTTGCAGAACACCGGGCTTACGGGCCGGGTGATGAAACCAGACATATCGATTGGAAGCTCTACGGCAAAACAGATCGTTATTATATTAAGCGTTTCGAAGAAGAGACCAATTTAAGATCCTACATTCTGCTGGACACCAGCCGATCCATGACCTTTGCCAGTGGCAAGGTTAGTAAACTGGAATACGGTAGTTATCTGACCGCAGCGCTTACCTACCTGATGTTAAACCAGCGAGACGGCATCGGGCTGGTCACGTTTGACGACACAATCCGTCATTTTATTCCACCACGGTCCACCACCTCCCATGTGAATACCATTCTCCAGAAGCTGGATTCTATTTCCCCGGGGAAAGACACACGGATTCAGCCAGTATTGGATGAAATGGCTGAGCGGATTAAGAAACGGGGGTTGATTATTCTAATTTCGGATTTGCTGGATGACCCGGCCACCGTTCTGACCGGCCTACGGCATTTTCGACATTACAAACAGGAAATCATCGTATTTCATATTCTGGACCGGGCCGAACTGGATTTTAATTTTAAGACCAGGACACGCTTTAAGGACCTGGAAAGCGGTCAAACCATCAGTACCGAGCCCTGGCTCATCCGTTCTTCCTACCAGGAAACGCTGGAACAATTCCAGCGTGAATACCGACGGCATTGTCGGAAACAGCGGATTGACTACGTGCCTCTAGTTACGGATTACCCGCTGGATTTGGCATTGAATGAATATTTGAGAAAACGGCAGCGGCTGGGATAAAAAAATCCCCGGCGAACCGGGGATTTCAACAAAGGATTCTCAGATTGGATTAATCACCCAGGCGTTTTGCTTTCGCTAGGTAGCGGGTTGCACCATCCGGATCGCCCTGCTTAATGAGTACCCGTGCCATCCCGCGGTAATGGTCCGGATTGTCCGGCTGGAGGGTAATGAGCTCCCGGTAAAACTTCTCGGCCCGGCTCCACTTCTCAGCATTTTCAAACGTCTGGGCCATACCAACCAGCGCTTCTGCGTCCTCCGGGTTCAGGTCCAGGGCAGACATGAAACTATCTTCTGCCTCCTGGTACCGCTCCAGGCGCATATTTAGTACTCCCAAGTTGAAATACAGATCCGCCTTCACCTGTTTATCTTCCTCCCGGGCGATGGCTTTTTCAAAGGTGGCAATTGATTCTTCAATCTTACCCAGATCGTAGTAGGTTGTGGCCAGCATCCGGATGGCAAAGGAATTACTCGGGTCCAGATCAACGGCTTTAGAAAGGTATTTCAAAGCTTCTTCATTTCGTCCCAACTGAGTCAGAATCTGACCGACCACCAGGTTGGCCTGGAAATCATCCGGCAGGAGTTCAGCCGCTTTCACGGCATTCTGAAGGGCCCGTTCGTTATCTCCCAGTTTGGAATAACAGGTCGCCAGAATCACATAGGTCTGTCCTTCATCCGGTTTAATGGTTTTGGTTACTTCAAAACTTTCGGCAGCTTCTCTTAAATCGGTGGTATCCTCCGTAGCGTTGTAACGATTAAAAATTTTAACACCGTCGTTGTAACTGTCTGCCCAAAACATGGTGCGGAATTTTTCCACATATTCCCTCGTGGGGCGGCCCTGCAGGATCTTTTTGTCGGCCCCCAGCTTCATCGCCCGGTCAAACATTTCATTCATTTTTTTCCATTCTTTCTTGCGGCCGTAGACGTGAAATGCTACCTGAACGGGGATCTCCGGATTATCCGGTTCCACTTCCAGCGCCTTTAGAAGAAATTCTTCAGCCCGGTCCCAATCCTGGTTTTGAATATATAATTTCGCCGATGTGTATTCCTGGCTGTCACAGCCCCAAATGATAATCCCCAACAGGGCAAACAGGATCATCACCCGTTTTGATTTTAAAACCATTCTCTCCTCTTGAAATAATTACGAAAAACAGTGGCGAAAGTTAGGGGCAGGTTTTACCCATTTCAAGATTTTAACGTACGACGTAAAAATTCTTTTCGTACCTCTATCTCCCCGTTGGAAGCCCTTGTCAGAGCCTCGACCCCGAATCCTTCCACACAGAGTGATGCTAATGCAGAACCTTCCACCAGGGCTTCCTCCAATGATTGGCCCATCACTTGTGCCGCTACGAATCCTCCACCGAAAGTGTCCCCGGCTCCCGTCGGATCTATTACATTCTTCACCGGGTAGGCTCCGATTGAAATCCTGTCTCCCCCTCGAAATGCCACTGCCCCCTGACTGCCTCTTTTTACCACTACCGTATCAGGACCCATCTCCTGCAGGACTGACACAGCATCGGAAATGCTCCCGGCCCCACCCAGCATTAAAGCCTCTGACTCGTTAATGAGAAGCGTATGGGAACGGGACAGGACTGTTTTTAATCCACTCAATTCTGTGTTAATCCATAGATTCATCGTATCCACCACCACCTGTTTAACATCGGGCATCTGATCTAGAACAGAGCGTTGCAGCAGGGGATGAATATTGGCCAGAAACACATGGCTGCAGTTTTTGTTGGAAAGACTCAGTTCGGGCGTAAAATTTTCGAATACTCCCAGTTCCGTAAAAATTGTATCCCGCTCATCCCAGTTTTCATGATACCGTCCACCCCAACGAAACGTGGGCCCTGGAAGCGTTTTCAGATCCTCCAGGTTTTCCCCGAAACGGTGATACAGGGCCCAACCCTCCGGTGGGAAATCAGTCCCGACAACGCCCACGACACTCACCGACGAAGATCGGGCAGCCGCAACCATGGCATAGGTGGTGGATCCCCCAATGACATTTTGACGACGGGCCTCTTGCGTTTCGATTGTATCCAGAGCAATCGAACCGACAATTAAAATAGAATTTCCGCTCATGGGTGGTATCATTTTACAAGGCTTTTCGTTCTTACCACAAGACAGAATCGCTTTGGTGGTGATTTAATTCCGGCCTGGAGGCTTTCAACCCTTAATTGCTTGCACCAACGGAGGTGGACAGGGTATATTTTAATCTTATGGGCAAGAAATCATTCGCCATAATCACGGACATCCATTCGAATATAGTATCTTTGAAAACGGCTTTATCCATTATCGGGGAGCATGATCCGGTCGATCAAATCATCTGTCTGGGAGACTGCTTCGCACTGGGGTCGGACCCGGAGGAGACCCTCTCCATGTTAAAGACGATCAAAGACTGCATCTTTATTCGAGGTAACCACGATCGCTACCTGATCGAGCGTTTATGGGAGCAGGAACGTCCTTCCCTGGAGGGTATGGACCCGGACGATCCCATTTGTCAGGCCATCGTTGCGAATATTGCCTGGACGGCTGAAAAAGTGGGGGAAGCGGGGATTGATTTTATCCGCCAGATGCACATCGCCCATCGTGAAATCCTGGATTCCACCCTGGTGGAATTCACCCACGCCTGGTACCAGCGGGATGACCAGCCACCGGCCATGGAAGAAGCACTCCTCTGGCGGACACACGTCTCGACGGCCCACCCTGAAATTTCCCGATATATCTTTGTCCACGGCCACGTTCACATCCCCCGTCATGAATCCCGTGAGAATCTGACCATTCTCTGCCAGGGGGCAACCGGTTTGCCGTTTGACGAAGACCCCCGGGGCTCTGTGGCCTTTCTGACCATTGGCGACTCCTTCGAATGGAAAGTCATACGCTATGAATATGACGTGGATTCGGCTATTCAAAAACTGCAGGACCGCCACCCGCCCTTTAATAAAAACCTTCAGAATACGATCAAATACGCCGCCATCCGGAACGATATTTAAGCCTGAACGGCTTTCTTCGTAATTTCACTTCTATTCCTGGATAATAAATGCACTATTTTGACCATTGCGCTACTACTCCGCTTCATCCTGAGGTTCTCAAACTGGTAAATTCTGTGGAGGCAGACCATTTTGCCAATCCTTCCAGTGTTCATGCTGCTGGAAGAAAGGCCCGGGCCCTGATTGAAAAGGCGCGACGCCAGGTGGGTGCCGCCATCCAGGCCGCACCGGGGGAAATTATCTTTACCGGCGGCGGGTCCGAAGCAAATAACCTGGTCTTATGGAACCTGTTGAGACAACCGAGACAGCACGTTATCACCTCCGCCGTGGAACACCCTTCTGTTTACAAAACGCTTCAACAGCTGGAACCACTGGGAGTCACGGTTACCGTCTTGCCAGTCGATTCAACCGGTATGATCAAAATCACTGATTTGGAGTCCGCCTTCCAGGAGAATACAGGGTTGGTCACTATCATGTTTGCCAATAATGAGGTGGGGACGATACAGCCGCTTCGGGAGATTATCCGCAGCGCCCATGCCCGGAATGTGCCGGTTCACTCCGATGGCGTCCAGGCTGCGGGGAAAATTGAAGTGAATGTGAAGGCCTTGGGTGTGGATTATATGAGCTTTTCCGGTCACAAAATATATGGCCCGAAAGGAGTCGGTTTTCTCTATGCACGGAAAGGCAGCAAACTAAGACCTTTCATCATCGGTGGTGGGCAGGAACATGGTCTTCGGGCCGGAACGGAAAATACACCTGCTATTGCCGGGCTGGGGCTGGCCATGGAACTGGCTTCCCGACAGTTGAAGGACCGTCAGAAACACCTGAGACGGATGGAGCGTCAGTTTGTAGAACAGCTGAAAAAACGCCTTCCGAAAGCCCGCTTCAACGGCCATGAAAAAGATCATTTACCCGGAGTCCTCAGTGTCACATTTCCCTCCATTCGGAACGACCTCCTGCTGGCCCAGCTGGACCGCCGGGGGATTGCCGTTTCCAGCGGATCAGCCTGCTCCTCTGGCACCGTGGATCCCTCCCCTGTCCTCAAGGCGATGGGCCTCCCTGATGAACTTAATCTCGCCACGATCCGGATCAGTTTTGGCATCCACAATACAGAAGCAGAAATCAAGATTCTGGTGGAGGCCCTGGCAGAAATACTACAATCGGTTCCCCAGTGAATAAGCGCGTAATTGTAGGTATGAGCGGAGGGGTGGATAGCTCCGTGGCGGCCCTGTTATTGAAGGAACAGGGTTATGAAGTGGAGTGCATTTTCATGAAAAACTGGGAAGGTGAACCGGAGGATGCCTGTACCAACGAAGACGATTACCGGGACGCGTTGACCGTCTGTGACACCCTGGGGCTCCCCCTGCGGAGTGTCAGTTTTGTTCAGGAGTATTGGGACCGGGTTTTTACCTACTTTCTGGCAGAGTACCAGGCCGGCCGGACCCCCAATCCGGATGTTCTTTGTAATAAGGAAATCAAATTTAAATCCTTCCTGGAATATGCCTCCGCCCTGGGTGCTGATTTCATCGCCACAGGGCATTACGCCCGGATTAAGTATCGGGACGATCATTACCACTTATTAAAGGGGAAGGATGCAGGGAAGGACCAGAGTTACTTTTTATATTTACTGGATCAGGAGGCACTTTCGAAAAGTCTCTTCCCGCTGGGTGATCTGGAAAAATCAAAGGTGCGCCAACTAGCGGAAAAGGCGGAGCTCATTACCCATCATAAGAAGGACAGTACCGGTGTTTGTTTTATCGGGGAACAAAAATTTTTCAAGGAGTTCCTGATGAAATACCTCAACCCCAATCCAGGTGATATGGTTACTGAGGACGGAACCGTCTGTGGACAGCACGACGGGCTCATGTATTACACTCTGGGTCAGCGGAAAGGTCTTGGTATCGGAGGCGGGCATGGCACCTTGGAAGCTCCCTGGTTCGTGGCAGACAAGGATCTGGAACACAACCGTTTGATTGTGGTGCAGGGGCACGATCACCCGGCCCTCTATTCCAAAGCATTAACGGCCAGTCATCTCCACTGGATCTCAGGTACCCCTCCCGAGCAAACAGAAAAACTCTCGGCTAAAATCCGTTACCGACAGACCGATCAGTCCTGTCGGCTGGTGGAGTTGTCTCAAGACACCTGTCAGGTGGCATTCGACGTCCCTCAGTTTGCCGTCACCCCGGGCCAGTCGATTGTTTTTTACCAGGGGGCCGAATGTCTGGGGGGTGGAATTATTGAGGAGCGATTTCGTGATTAAAACATGAAATACACTGGAACATTAATTGTAAATTTATCGTAGTTTAATACTCAAGAATGAAGCCCTTAAAAAAAGAATTCCTGATCCTGATCCTCCTGTTGTCCTGGGGGAATGCCCAGCTTAGGTCCAACAGCTATCATCCGGATGTCCCGGTGAATGACCAGGGTTTGGGCTACGCCCAGCAACATTCTTTCCTGGACCCCAGTCGCTTTAATATGCATCAGTCTTTTTCCATGAGCGTAGCCAGTGGTGGCGGCCAGTCCTTCTCGGTGGGCATGTACACCAATGAAATGAATTTCATGTTGAAAGACAATCTCCGACTCCGGACACAGTTCAGCTTGGTTCAGCCGAATGGAAGCAACTCTCTTTTCAGTAATCAGGCCCCAGGGGGGCAAGTGTTTTATGGTGCCAGTTTGGAGTACCAGCCCCGGGAAAATTTATTTTTCAGTTTCTCTTTGAATAATTATCCAACGTATCGACTGTATCGGCCTTACTCCCGTTTCTACCTAACGCCCTGACCCAGTGCCCAAGCTCAAACGCCGTAAAAAGAAATCATTGTTTGCCACGCCCCGGAAGAAATCAGGTCGGCGTATACGCTTTAATTTACAGGGCTCGGTTCTGAACGCCGGGATCGCCTTCATGACTCTCCTGCTCATTGCTTTTATCTTATCTTTTTCAGGACGGCAAACCCGCACGGGTGTTCCCATCGAAGTGAAATTTCCGACCCTGCCGGAGACGCCCCGGCTGGCAGCCGAAATTTACAACCAGAATCCTTTGCTGGATGTGGAAGTGGAAATTCTGAATGGCTGTGGAGAGCCGGGCCTGGCGGCCAAATTTGCCGAGTATCTCCGTTCCAAACGCGTAGATGTGGTTCGGTCAGACAATGCGGATCACTTTGATTACCCCAAAACCATTTTAATTCAACGGAATGAAAATGTGGAAGGATTAAAGGTCGTGGCTAAAGCGCTGGGTTTTAATATCAAAGACAAAGACCGGATTTTGACAAAAATTGATCCCTCAATGGATGCGGACCTGACTCTGATCATCGGAAAGGATTATCATTCCATCGACCTTGGCAGTCATTAGTGTAACCTCCGGATTGCATTGCCCGTAACCGCTTCTACCTCCTCAACCGAATCCCTGCGGCTGGCGGACGCGATCGCTCAAATTGCCCTGAGTAAAAAAGCGGAGCGAATCCTGGAAATCGACGTTCGTGAATTAACCAGTATTACGGACTATTTTATTATCTGTTCTGCCGATACGGATGTCCAGGTAAAAGCCATTTGTGACGCCATTCGGAAAGGGACGGACCACAAGCCCTATCGCCTGGAAGGTTATCAGCATTTGAACTGGGTCCTGCTGGATTACATTGACGTGGTTGTTCACATTTTCAGAACCAAGGAACGGAATTATTACAACATTGAAAAACTCTGGGCCGACGCGCCGACCAAAGAAATTACCGATGATTATCCCACAGCTGAAAACAGCCCTCTCTGAAGCCCTGGAAGCCCTGGATATCCAGGCAGACGACTTTCAACTTTCACCCCCGAAAAATCCCCGTTTCGGCGACCTCTCCACCAACCTGGCTCTCGTCCTGGCCCACAAAAAACATCAGAATCCCCTTCAGCTTGCTGAAGACATCAAGGCTCATCTCAAACCTGACATTCCTTACGTCGAAGCCGTTTCTATCACGCCGCCTGGATTCATCAATTTTCAACTTTCCCCCCATTACTTTTATGAAATCCTGAAAACGATTCTCACCAATCCCGATTATGGCCGGGGCACATTTGGGGAGGGTAAAACAGCGAATGTGGAATTCGTCAGTGCCAATCCCACCGGCCCCCTAACCGTTGGTCACGGAAGACAGGCAGTACTGGGTGACACGGTCGCCAGCATCCTAGAATGGAATGGATACAAAGTCACCCGTGAGTATTATTACAACGATGCCGGGCGGCAGATGCGGATCCTGGCCCAATCGGTGG
>CAZIIM010000014.1:41987-43789 GCA_964539305.1 uncultured bacterium
GAGTATTATTACAACGATGCCGGGCGGCAGATGCGGATCCTGGCCCAATCGGTGGAGAGCCGCTATTTTCAACTTCTGGGACAAAAAACAGACTTCCCGGAGGAAGGCTACCAGGGGGATTATATCCGGAAAATCGCTCAGGAAATCAAAGCGACGTACGGAGACGACCTGAAGCCGGAAGATCTCCTTTTTTTGGAAGTGGCCGAAAAAAGTATTTTCCAGATGATTAAGCATTCCCTGGAACAGTTGGGAATAAAACACGACCTCTTCTCCAATGAAAAAACATTCTATGATTCCGGAGCAATTGACCGGACCGTCAAAGAATTAAAGGCCAAGGGCCTGGTGTACGAATCAGAGGGTGCCAGCTGGTTTAAAACCACGGCTCTGGGTATGGCCCAGGACCGGGTGCTCATCAAGAGCAGCGGTGAACCTACTTACCGGTTACCGGACATTGCTTATCACCGGGATAAACTGGAACGGGGCTTCGATCTGATTGTGGACCTTTTCGGCGCAGATCATCTGGATGCATATCCAGACGTCCTGGCTGCTTTGGAAGCACTTGATTACCCCGTTGACCATATCCGAGTACTGATTCACCAGTTTGTGACCCTGATCCGAAAAGGTGAAAAGGTAAAAATGTCCACCCGAAAAGGAAATTTTGTTACCCTGGATGAATTAATTGAGGAAGTCGGCCGGGATGTGGTCCGTTACTTTTTCATTATGCGGGGTATGAATTCCCACCTGAACTTCGATCTGGACCTGGCCGCTGATCAGTCCGAAAAAAATCCCGTGTATTACCTCCAGTATGCCCACGCCCGGATTTGTAATATCATTAAACGGGCGGAGGCCGTGCCCGGGGAAACCGGTGATTTTGATCCTTCGCTCCTGAAACATCCTACTGAACTGGAGTTGCTGAAAAAACTGGAATTATTCCCCATGATCATGGAACAGGCCCTAGCGTCGCTGGAACCTCAGTTTATTGCCAATTATCTCCAGGAAACGGCAACCCGGTTTCATAAATTCTATTCTGAATGCCGTGTGATTGGCGTTGATCCTGATTTATCCGTGGCTCGACTAGCCCTAGTTGAGGGGACTCGCACCGTCCTTGCCAATGGTTTAAACGTGCTCGGCATTCAGGCACCGGAGCGGATGTAGAATGGCCTTTTTAAACAGCGAACTGGAATTTTTCATTCTGTGCCTGAGCACCCTGTTCACTTTAGTTAATCCACTTGGCATTACACCCATCTTTATTGTTATGACGGAACGCTTCTCGCCTGAACAGCGAAAGGCCATTGCCCAAAAGGCCGTCCTGAGTGCCGGTGTCACTTTGTTAATCTTTTCAGCCATTGGCCATCTGATTTTCCGTTTCTACGGGATTACGATTGAGGCGTTCCAGATCATGGGTGGCATCATCTTTTTCCGGAACGGGCTCAATATGCTGGAAGCAAAAGTGGGCCGTTCCCGGACGACACCCAAAGAGCAGGAAGAATCCAGGGATCACGATGAAATTGCCGTCAGTCCTATTGGTATCCCCCTTATTACGGGGCCCGGGGCGATTACAGCTGCCATGCTGCTTTCGGGTCAAATCCACCAGCCTGCCAGTTACGGAACCCTGGCCGTGGCGATTTTCATCGTATTACTGGGGGTTTATCTTATCCTGAGAGGTGGTGACAAATTGTCGAAAAAGATCGGGCAAACCGGCATGCGGATTATTGAACGAATCATGGGCTTGATCCTGATGGTCATTGCTGTCCAGTTCGTTATTAACGGTGTTAAAACCGTTATTGGACAACTCTTTTAAT
>CAZIIM010000015.1:0-41309 GCA_964539305.1 uncultured bacterium
TTTCCCGGCTCCACACCAGCCATTTTCACCGCCTCCACTGATTTCTGGACCATGGCCCCCCAGGCGATAATCGTGACCACCTCCCCCTCCTGGACGACACGGGCTTTCCCGAAGGGCAGCAGATAATTTTCATCCGGCTCGGGAGTGGCCGCATACCCTTGACGGTACAGCCCCTTGTGTTCCATGAACATGACCGGATCGTCCATCCGACAGGCCATCTTCAATAAACCCTTGGCGTCGGCTGCATTGGAGGGATAGGCAATCCGAATTCCAGGCAGGTGGATAAAATACCCATCGATGGACTGACTGTGGCACAGGGAGCCATGAATATACCCCCCCACCGGCACCCGGATGACCAGGGGGCAACTCCACTGGTTGTTGGAGCGGTAACGGACGGTAGCCACTTCATTACGGATCTGCATCATGGCCGTCCAGATATAATCCCCAAACTGGATTTCGACTACCGGTTTCCATCCCGCCACTGCCATGCCAACGGCTGTACCGATAATGGAGGATTCCGCCAGGGGGGAGTTGAACACCCGCTCCGGGCCTCCAATCTTGGTCAATCCTTTAGTCGCCGTGAAAACACCGCCTTTGGGGTCTGCCACATCCTGACCGTAAATGACCAGTTTTTCATTAAATTTCAGTTCCTCCGCCAGGGCATGGTTAATGGCATCCACCAGAACAATTTTTTCATTGACGGGATTGAAAGCCGGTTCTTCAGGGAGGGGCTCACTGGTGTAAATATGGTCCAGGGCAGTGGAGGCCTCGGGATGGGCCTGTTGATCCGCCCATTCTGCATCGGCATCAACCTTTTGATTCACCTTTTCCCGAATGGCGTCCAGCTCTTTCCGGGAAACGGCCTTGGCAGCAATACACGCCTGTTCAAACCGGAGGATGGGGTCCCGCTCCCGGTCCCGTTCCAGTTCCTCCTCAGGGCGGTATTTTCGCTGATCGTCAGAGGAGGAATGGGACAGAAGTCGCACCACATGGGTAACGACCACCGAGGGACCTTTCCCCTTCCGGGCCCGCTCTACTGCTTCCTGAAAGGCAAGATGGGCTTCAAAGAAATTGGTGCCGTCCACGTCAAACCGGGCCAAGTTCTGGTACCCCGCCACCATGGCGTAAACCGAAGAACCGGCCGTTTGTTCTGCAATCGGGACACTAATAGCATAATCATTATCCTCCACATGGAAAATAACCGGTAATTTTTCACGACTGGCCCAGTTCAGCGCTTCGTGAAAATCCCCCTGACTGGTGGCACCCTCGCCGCTGGAAACGTACACCACTTCCTTGGTCTTTTCCCAAACCCGGGTTTTGGCACACCCGACGGCGGTCAAATACTGGGTCCCGGTGGGACTGGACTGAGTCACGATTCGCAATTTTCGATGCCCGTAATGCTGAGGCATCTGGCGACCGCCGGAATTGGGATCATCCGCCCGGGCCAGAAATGACAGCAATTGTTCCCGGGCAGTCATGCCCATTCCCAGACAATAGGCCGCATCCCGGTAGTAAGGATAGGACCAGTCTTCACCCGGGCGCAGGTTAGCCACCGCTCCTAACTGGGCGGCCTCATGCCCTGCACACCCGATATGAAAAAATCCTTTTCCCTGCCTCAGGAGTATCAGCATCTTTTCATCCAGGCGGCGCGCCGTAACCATCGTCGTATAAATTTCCAGTAATTCTTTTTTCTGAAACCCGTGAAGTCTTGGCATCAGTCTGCTCCTACAGTTTTTTGCGATTGGAAAATGTCCAGGAAAACAGCCGTTAACTCCTGTTTCACTTCGGTGATCTCCACTTTCCGGTTCAGAACCGCCTCCATGGAGGTGACACCGCACTCGAAAATTCCACAGGGAATAATCCCATTAAAGTAATTCAGGTCCGTGCTTACATTTAATGCAAAGCCATGCATGGTGACCCACCGGGAGATTCGGACACCCAGGGCGGCAATTTTCTCGTCCTCCACCCATACACCGGGGTATTCCTCCCGAATCTCTGCCTCAATTCCGAAACGGGCCAGCGTCTGGATCAGAACTTTTTCCAGGGTTTGAATGTACCAGCTGACACTCCGGCGATAAGCCTTTAAATCCAGGATCGGATAACCCACAAGCTGTCCCGGGCCGTGGTAGGTCACATCCCCGCCCCGTTCCACAAAAAACAGTTTAGCCTCCGGCGGGCTGGACTGGAGTAAATGGTTTCGATCGGCATTTTTCCCGAAGGTGTACACCGGCTCATGTTCCACCAGCAACAGGTGATCTCCCACCTGGCCTGCAATCCGCTGACGGTGAAGTCGACGCTGCAGTTCCAACGTGGACTGGTAGTCTTTCTGCTGAAGATCCATTACACGAATCGAATTCTTCCTTTCCAATACTGGAACGATTTCCCGGTGATGGTCAGACAAGATGGTTGTATGGCTTGTATTCATTACTGGTGGACACTCGCTCCATAAGCATCCAGGGCTGCCTCCATGACTGCTTCCGACAACGTGGGATGGGCATGGACCGTCATGGCCAATTCCTGCCAGGTTGTTTCCAGCGTTTTGGCGATTCCCAGTTCAGCAATCATCTCCGTTGCTTCTGTTCCTACGATATGGCAGCCTAAAAGTTCTCCATATTGACCATCAAAAATAATTTTTACAAAACCGGTGGTATCTCCGGCGGCCATGGCCCGGCCGTTTGCCCTGAAATCAAAGCGGCCGACTTTAATATCAAAGCCCTGCTCCCGGGCCTGTTTTTCCGTCAAGCCGATGGAACCAACCTGGGGCTGGCAATAAGTGCATCCCGGAATGGTGCTGTAATCCAGTGGTCGGGGGGCTTTCCCGAAGGCGTGTTCCACTGCCACATGCCCCTGGGCCGAAGCCACATGCGCCAGCCAGGGCGGACCCGTCACATCCCCGATGGCATAAACATCCTCTACCGTGGTCTGACAGAATTCATTAATCCGGATCGCTCCCTTTTCGTACTCCACCCCTACCGTTTCCAGACCCAGATTTTCCACGTTCCCGGTCACACCCGTTGCCACCAGAACCACATCCCCTTCCAGCACCTCCGTTGATCCCTCTGACTCCGTGTGGACTTTGACTTTGGTTTTCAAGGATTGAATCTTTGTGACACTGGTATTGGTACGGACTTTAATTCCGGACTTTTTAAAACTTTTTTCTATTTCACGGGAGACATCCTCATCTTCCACCGGTAAAATCCGGGGAAGCATTTCAATTAAATGGACCTCTGAACCGAATTCATTATAAAAATAGGCAAATTCCACCCCGATGGCCCCGGCGCCGATAATCAGCATCCGTTTGGGAATAGTTTCCAGGATCATGGCTTCCTTATAACTGAGGACACGTTTTCCGTCCAGTTCAAAACCGGGGAATAGTCTGGGGCGGCCTCCCGTGGCGAGAATGATTTTACCCGCCTCAATGGTCTTCGTCGATTGGTTATTTGTAACGGTGATTTGATGACTGGATTTTAAAACACCCCGCCCCAGGATATGGGTGATCTGATTTTTTTTCATGAGAAACTCTACCCCTTTGGAAAGGCGGAGCGCCACATCACGGCTGCGTTTAATCGTTTTCTGGAAATTTATTTTATACGCGGGGATTTCAAGCCCATACTTCCGGCTGTTCTTGACGTAATGAAGGACCTCCGCATTTTTTAACAGTGCTTTCGTGGGAATACAACCCCAGTTCAGACAAATACCGCCCAGCCGGTCCTGTTCCACAATGGCTGTTTTTTGACCCAACTGGGCGGCGCGTATGGCCGCTACGTAACCGCCGGGGCCGCCACCAATCACCACCAGATCATACTTATCCATTTTTTACCCTGCCGTTCCTGCTTGCGTTTCAATCATTAAAAGCGTCGCTTGCTGATGATACTGAGAAATTCGGAGCGGGTTTCCACCGATTTCCGGAATTGCCCCAGCATGGAGCTGGTCGTGGCAAAGCTGTTCTGCTTCTCCACGCCACGCATCTGCATACACAGGTGGCGCCCCTCCATGACCACACCGACACCAATGGGTTTCAGGACCTCTTCCAGCGTATTGGCAATCTGCTGGGTGAGTCGTTCCTGGACCTGAAGTCGCCGGGAAAACATATCCACAATCCGGGGAATTTTAGACAGGCCGATGACCTTCCCGTTGGGGAGGTAACCTACATGGCACCGACCGAAAAAAGGAATCATGTGATGCTCACACATGCTGAAGAATTCAATATCCCGGACCACCACCATTTCACTGCAGTCCTCGTCGAATATGGCCTCATTAATAATGTCGTCCAGATTGGCACGGTACCCCTGGGAAAAGAACTCCCAGGCTTTTCCGACCCGCAGCGGCGTCCGCTTCAATCCTTCCCGGGTTGGATCTTCCCCGATGCAGTTCAGCAATTCATAGGTCAGATTTTCAATCTTGGCACAGATTTCATCCATTACAAAGCCTCCTCTTTAAAAGAATGGTATCCCCACAGGGCCTCATCCGGATCTTCATGGACCCGCTTTTTCAAAAACCAGACGCCCAGATAAAAGAACGGTGTGTCACTTAAAGCCACCAGAACTTTGAAAAAAAAGCCGTTTTCCAGCAGTGAGAAAAAGCGGCTCCACTCCACAACACCCGTTAGGCATAACAGTAACAGGACCGTCGTGGTATCCACCAGCTGAGAAACAATGGTGGAACCGTTATTCCGGAGCCAGAGATGTTTCCCTTTTGTCAACCGTTTCCAGAAGTGGAAAATACGAATATCAATGAATTGGGCCGTCAAATAAGCCACCATGGAAGCAAAAATAGCCGGGCCAAACAGCCCGAATACTTTGTGAAAGGTCTGATTATTCACGGGGGACCATTCCGTGGCAGGGACAAAATCGGCCGTCAGAATGACAATCATGGTAAAAATACTGGCCACAAATCCTGAAATAACCACCTGATCGGCCCGTTTCTTCCCGTACATTTCCGAGATCAGATCCGTGCATAAAAATGTTACCGGGTAGGGTAAAATACCAACGGACAATTCAAAGGTGTACCACCCGAAAGGCGCCCAAGTAAAAAATTTCTGGAAAATCAGATTTGCACTCACCAGTGAAGCGATAAAAATTCCCGCCAGGACTAAATAAACCTTGTGTTGAAAGGACATTAACCGGGACCGTAGTAATCCGTAACAATGGTAGGCGTCTCCTGGAGTCGGATCCGATGCAGCGTTACGCCTTCCACCCGGGAATTCAGTTTTTCCCAGATGAACTGAACCAGGTTTTCAGAAGAAGGCTGACGGTCTTTAAACCAGGGGATTTCCTTTTCGATCTGACTGTGGTCCAGCACGGAAATGATTTCATCTTGCACCACTTTTTTCAGGTGGCCCAGGTCCACAATATATCCTGTATCCTCGTTCACAGGACCTGTCACGGTAATTTCCAGCGTATAATTATGTCCGTGCACTTTTGCATCGGCACCAAAGACCTCCCGATTCTTCTCATCGGGCCAGTCTTCGTGACCGTACTGGTGTGCTGCTGAAAAATGGAATATCTTTGTAAGATAGGGGTTACTCATTTATTTGCATCCTACAAATATTATTAAAGAACGAATTTAGGGATTTCCTGCTGAAAAGGAGACTGTTTTCCCACCATGCAACGTATCAAACAGGAGCTGAAGGACAAAGATCATTTAGCACGCAAGCGTGACATTGGGGTCTTCGGGCAATACAAACGGACCGGCCGTGGTCAATGATCCGGTGGGTCAGGGCAACCCATTCACTTTCATCGAAAATGGTCTGGAGTTCAAATTCAATCTTTTTGGCATCTTTCCCGGTGGTAAACCCTAATAGGTTCATAATCCGGATCATATGGGTGTCAATTACCAGGGCAGGCTGTTGAAAACATTCCCCCAAGACACAATTGGCCGTCTTGCGCCCCACACCGGGAAGCTGAACCAGCGCCTCCATTGAATCGGGAACGGCTCCCCCGTACTGTTCCACGATCTGCAGACTGGCACCCTGAATGGACCGCGCTTTCTGGTTGTGGTATCCGCAGGAGTGAATATCCTCTGCCAGGTCGGAAACACGGCAGTAGGCAAATGCCTCCGGTGAGGGGTATTTTTGAAACAGCGTTTCGGTCACCTGGTTGACCCGTTTATCCGTACACTGAGCCGACAGGATCGTTGCCACCAGTAATTCGTGGGGGGTCCGGTAATTCAGGGAGCACTTGGAATCGGGGTACGCTTGCGCCAGTCGTTCTACCACCTTTTTAGCCCGAAGTTTTTTCAGCCGAAGGGATTCACTCACTGAGACAGCTCCCGGATAATGGTCTGAATATTTTTCACCGCCGCCGACTGACTGATAATAACGGAACACCCGGCTGCTTTCATCTCCGCCAGCTGCTGGTTTTGAATTTGGCGCATGAATCCGATCATTTGTACCTGGGGACGGGCTATTTTCAGGGCGGAAACAAAGGCGGGAATCCCAAAATCCTTTTCATCCAGATCCAGGATAATGGCACCAGGATCAACTGGCAATTCCCGGAGCCGTTCACAGAATACCACTTCTTTCCCCATGGAGGCGAGGCGGTCAGAAATTTGGGTACCCAGCAGGAAATCCCGGATAAAAAGAGCTATTTTCATGACGATTGGATGGAATTAACCCGAGACAATCACGCGTCAATCACTGATAACGACCGGCTGATTCATGGTAAAATGTTTTCCAACCCGGTGCACCGTGGCAGCTTGAAATTTCGGATCATGTTCAAAAAACACGATCCAGTTTTCATTTCCAATTCGGGAAAGTAATTCTGTTTTTTCCCGCACCGTAACCACCGGCTGAATGTCGTAAGCCATGACCCATGGAATTGGAATATGGGCAGCCATGGGAAATAAATCAGCACCATAAATCAATGTCTGATCCGCACCCCGAAGGATTGGCAGCATCATACCGGTTGTATGACCATAACTGAGTTGAATATGGATCTCCGGTAAAAACATTTCTTTCCCGTCTACCCATTGAATCATTTGGTTTTCGGCCAGAACCGACCAATCGTCTGCCATAAAACTGCCCTGATCCTTCTCACTGGGAGAATTGGCCAGCTCCCAGTTTTCCGTCTGGATCCAATAGGTGGCATTGGGGAAAACCGGTTCCAGTTTTCCCTCCACCCGGCGGGTATTCCCGCCCACATGGTCAAAGTGCAGGTGCGTACAAAAAACATCTGTAATGTCCTCCGGAGTAAAACCATATTTCTCCAGAGAGGTGTAAAGATTCACCGTTTCCGTATTAATGTTGTAAATCTTTTTGAATTTATCCTGCCATTTATCCCCGTTTCCCGTGTCGACAATAATTTTCTTCCCGTGCCCCACCAGTAACAGGGAGCGGGTTACCATGGTGATGCGGTTCTTTTCATCGGCCGGTGCCTGTTTCTCCCACAGCACTTTGGGAATTATTCCGAACATGGCCCCCCCGTCGAGCCCGAAAAAACTGGTCTCGATGCTGTACAACTGGTAAGAACCAATGGTCAATCTGGATTGCATGTCACGTCCGTAAATTTATTTGGTTTTCGGTTGATCCAATCGGATGAAGACCATGAAGGAGATGCCCGTCAGGCGGGAGTATTCCGAGGGCCATCCAGAAGCGGGATCCACGTGGGGCGTGTCCCCGAATCGCTTCACATTCTCCGGTGCCAGGGGATCCCATTTCAGATTAAACAACTTGGTGATCGGCATGGAATTGAAATCGTGGTAATAACCCACTTCAAACCCCCACTTGGGACTACTTTGTAATCCATACAGGAGCCCCATTCTTACACTGGTTCCCCCTGTAATTCCCCTGGGGATATACATTCCGCGAATACCCCACCAGCGTGTTTTCTGAAAGCCGTTGACTTCCCCTTTGGCCTTAAATTTATAGTAGGTCCCGTCCATGTTGTAATTGGGATTCAGGGACCAGGCCAGATTTAAAACATCCCATTTATTCTCTTTCACGTAAAGAATACGGCTGTAATCCAGGCCGGAACCGTAAATGGGCAGACCAATGCGGAAACCGATATCGCTGGTTTCGGTCAATCCCCGGCGCCACCAGAGGTAGGGGAAGAAATTTTCAGCGGAGATGGTATAGCCCCGGGCTGTTTCCCCCGGCTTTAATCGCTGCGTGCTGACCGTGGGGTGGGAGGCACAGCTCCAGAAAAATAACAGCGAAAAAATGACAGCGATGGGACGTTGCATAAATTGAAATTTAACCTTTTTACAAAGGAAATAGGACAACAATTAAACGGAATGGACGAACTCAGCCTCCTTCCGGTCGGTCAAAACCTTTTCGTTGCGGCTTGGCAGGCAGGTTCAAAACTTCATTGCTGAAAAAATCCGATATATGGTGCACAATATTCACCAGGGAAACCAGCCCTACCGGTTTCTTTTCATCATCCACTAAGGGAACATGCCGGAAACCGCCTACATACATTTTATTCAAAGCATAGACAATGGGGTCATCCATTTTCAGGTATTCCGGATCCGGCGTCATGTAGGTATCCACAATTTCCTTATCCAGGTCCAACCCGCGGCCGGTAATCTTCAGCAGAATATCCCTTTCCGTCAAAATACCTGCCAGTTTCCCCTGATCCTCTATCAACACGCAACCAAGGGATTCAATTTGCAATTGCTTTACTGCTTTTTTAATCGAAGTTCCCACCGGTAATACAATCGGAGCCGGTAATTCCAGTTCCGATAAAGGTTCGTGTAGCGTAACCCCTTCATGCATACCTGGAGATTCTTCCCGTTCCAGCTCATCCATCCGAGCCATTTCATCATCAAATTGATTAGCCATGATCCTTACCTCATTCGATTAATTTTTCTGAAAAAACAAACCCCTACTTCAAGTAGGTAATTTTTTTCATTTCCGACTTCCCATCCCAGCTGAACCGCACAAAATAGATACCGGAAGGATGTCCGGAGGCCTCCCATGTGAAAAGATGATTTCCAGATTCAAGAGAGCCGTGATAAAGTGTCACCACCGGTTGACCCAGGATATTAAAAATATCCAAAGATGATTCTGTGGAACGACCCACATTGACGGTGATAGTGACAGCTGAATTAAAGGGGTTGGGATAGGTTTTGGAAATGGCGAATTCGTCGGGTGTGAAAGGTTCATCCTCCACGCCGGTGGTAAAGGCATCGTAATTAATGGCGGCCCACAGGTTCGCAATGCCCCAGCCGTAGGTATTATTCGGTCGCAACCACTGGGAGGCGGTCATCATAAGAGCTTCCCGAACCATCATGGGTGTCCAGTCCGGGTGGGCACTGAGCAGGACAGCGGCCGCTCCAGCCACTAAGGGTGTGGAAAGAGAGGTTCCGCTCACGGCGGCATAGCCCGCCTTACCGCCAGGGGCTGCACAGGCAGTCTGAACCCCCCGGGCACAGACTTCCGGTTTGATCCGGCCATCGTAAGAAGGACCGCGGGAGCTGAAAACAGCAATAGAGCCGTTTCGATCAACTGCCCCTACCGCGATGACAGAATCAGCGTCTGCCGGCGCAATGATGTGCTTCCAGGGAGAATTATTTTCATTTCCGGCGGCTGTGACACACACCATACCGAGACCGACGGCAATATCCACCGCTTTGGTGGTGACGGCCGTATTCCCGTCCATATCCTGAAAGGTATACCAGTCCAGGTAGCCCAGTGAAGTGGACACCACATCGGCTCCCAGGGATTCCCCCCATTCCAGACCGGCCACATAATCGTCCTCCTCTTGCTGGATTTCCTCGTGCACCCGCTCTGTTTTGGCGAGAAGGAATTCAGCTTTAAACGCTGGACCTATTAACTTTCCCGGAACATTGGCCCCTAACGTGGAAAACGTAAAAGTGCCATGATCGTGCTGATCAATGGAATCCTGCCCCGCTTCATTCATGACGACCGTATCCCGGTTGATAAAATCATACTGGGCGATAATTGTAAGGGAATCAAAGGCTTCATGGGGCGTGTAAAACCCCGTGTCCATGATTAACACCCGGACGCCTTGGCCAAAGAAGCCAGCATCGTGGGCCTGATCGACGTGGATCTGCGCAATCTGCTCCTGCGCATAACCGTAATCCAGTTGCGATTGTAACGATTTTGCTGCCCGGGGCGGGGTTTGCCCTTTCTTTGGCAACGGTTGCCGGTAAACCCGAACCGGTTCAACCGCTTTAACAAACGGCAAGCCCCTGATCTGATCCCTTTGTTCCGGTGTTGCGCTCACGGAAATTGCATTCAGCCACTTGCTACGGTTCCAGAGATCAGCCCCTGCACTCACAACCGCCTGAACATAAGATTCATTGACGGGAATATCGTACCACGTGGGCCCGGATAGGCCAACCTTTTGACGCCGTTGTCGCACCCGGGAGGGTAAAACGAGTGCCTGCTGTCTGGCCAGCACATGGGATGAAGTTCCCTTATCCCGGAAATACACCCAGACGCGCTCAGGTCTCTCACCGGGGGAGTCATGGAATTTGTTCCCCTGGGCCACTGCCAGACCCAGGAATAACAATCCGATGGTCAGGGGCTGGAAAAGTCTACGTATTGTTCTTCACCCACTCGGTCGTGACCGATTTCGGACGGGTAATGGGAATACCCAACGCCCGGTTTATCACCATCTGAGAAATCATGCCCATGGCCCGCGAGATACTGAATAACACGGTGTAGTATTGAAATTCAGTCATGCCGTAGTAATACAGAAGTGAACCGGAGGCAGCATCCACATTGGGCCAGGGGTTTTTGGCTTTCCCCTGTTTCTGCAGGACAGGCGGTACCACTTCAAACAACCGCTCCACGATGGAAAAGACATCATCATCCTGAATATGATCTTTTCCAAACTGGACGAACGCAGTGAAGCGCGGGTCGGGACAGCGGAGGACCGCATGGCCATATCCGGGAATCACCCGTCCGCTGTTGAGCCAGTCCCAGCAGTATTGTTCCATCGCTTTATTATCAGGAACACCTTTGAAATGATCCCGGATTCCGAGAACGAATTTCAGACATTCCTGGTTTGCCAGCCCGTGGAGAGGTCCTGCCAGGCCATTTAAACCGGCGGAGACGGCATAATAGGGAGAGGAAAGAGCTGACGCCACCGTCAGGGCGCTGAAAGCACTCACATTCCCCCCTTCATGATCGCAATGCAGCATCAGGTACAACCGCATGAGCTTTTTGAAATCACCGCTGCTATCCTCGATTCCCAGCATATGGACGAAATTCCCTGCCCAGTCCAGCGATGCATCCGGTTCGATCCGGGGTCCTTTATCAAACCGCAGGCGGTAAATCCCGGCTGCGATCCCGGGTAGGCGGGCCAGCAGGCGTAATCCATCCTCCAGAACCCATTTCCAGTATTCTGTTTTGGGAATCCCCGATTCATATTTTTTAGCAAAGAGGCTCTCAGCCTGCATCGTCAGAATAGCCGTGTCCAGCATCGCCATGGGATGGGAATTCCGGGGCATGGCTTCCAAAACATCCCAGATGTAGGAAGGAACGGTCCGGTATTCAGCCAGTTGATCCTGCAAATCGGCCAATTCACCCTTTTCCGGTAAACTTCCGGTCAGTAAAAGGATGAAAACCTCCTCCGGGAGAATATGGGTAATCTCCAGCAAAGGGTATCCACGAATGATTAATCCCTTATCCGGGTCGACAGCGGAGGTGTCACAAACCAGTCCTTTAATCCCCCGCATTCCCCCATAAATCTGAGACACAGACACATCACTGACTTTAATGTGTCCCTTCTCCTTTACAACGGAGCGTACGTCTTCCTGCCATTGTGGAATCAATCGCTCCAGTTTCTGCTGTAACAACCCCATGTTACACCACCTTTCTAATCACTGTTAGTATGATGTTGATTCCATTCAAATTTTGTACCGCAAAACATTACCGTTTTCTCGTCTGAGCATCCAGAGCAGTAATGGCTGCCATGTGGACAATATCTTCCACGGTGCTGGTCCCGAATTGTAATAAATTCACCGGTTTGGAAAAGCCCATCAAGACCGGACCGATGGCAGTGGCATTCGCCAGTTTGGCCAACAGTTTATAGGCAATATTCCCGGCGGTCAGATCGGGGAAAATGAGCACATTGGCTTCCTTCTGCAGGACGGAAAAAGGATACTGTTCCTGCAGCAGCTCTGTACTGACGGCCACATCCCCATGCATTTCCCCATCCACCACAATATCCGGTCGCATTTTTTTAATCAAATTAACAGCCATTTTCACTTTTTGGGCTTTCGTATGCTTCACACTGCCGAAATTACTAAAACTTAGTAATGCGACCCGTGGTTCGATCCGGAACTGTTTTACTTTATCGGCTGTCAGGATAGCAATTTCGGCCAGGACTTCCGCATCGGGATCAATATTAACGGTCACATCCGCCAGAATTTTGATTTTGTTCTTGAACACCAGTAAAAACATACCCGCCACATGTTTTACTCCCTCATCCAGATCAATGATTTGAAGGGCAGGACGGATGGTGTCAGGATAATGTTGTGAAATACCCGAAACCAACCCATCGGCATCACCGGCGCGCACCATCATGGACGCAAAATAATTGGGACGGTTGATTTCCATTTCTGCCCGATGGTACGTCATGCCCTTCCGCTGGCGCAGACGGTAAAGTTCCTCGATATATTTCCCCCGATTTTTACTGGTAGTCGGATCAATCATTTCCACACCGTCCAGGTTGACGTCCAGCCATTTGGCCTCCGCCCGAATTTTTTCCACGTCCCCTAATAAAATAGGTTTAACAATATCCCGGCTCACCAGTTGATAACTGGCCCGGATAATCGAATCGCAATCTCCTTCCGGAAAAACGATCCTTTGAGGTTCACTCCGGGCAATGTGGATGATTTCACGAATCAGCTCCCTGCTTTTCCCTAGTCGTGACTCCAGCTGATCTTCGTAGGTATCAAGATTGACCTTTTTCCGCGCCACGCCCGATTCCATGGCACTCTTGGCAACGGCAGAAGCAACCCGGGTCAGGACACGGGGATCCATGGGTTTCGGAATGATGTAATCCCGGCCGAATTGAATCCGATCCTTTTTATAGATCCGGGCAATTTCATCCGGTACATCCTCCCGGGCCAACTGGGCCAGGGCTTCGGAGGCGGCAATCCGCATTTCATCATTAATTTTGGTGGCATTGACATCCAGGGCGCCCCTGAAAATGAAGGGAAACCCGAGGACATTATTCACCTGGTTCGGATAATCCGAGCGACCGGTGGCTACAATTACATCCTTCCGGGCGGCCCGAGCTTCCGGATAGCTGATTTCAGGATCCGGATTCGCCAGGGCAAATACAATCGGGTCCTTTGCCATGGATCGGACCATCTTCTTGGTGACCAGCCCCGCAATGGAAAGTCCCACAAAAACATCCGCCCCCACCAGAGCCTCTTCCAGGGTCCGCAGTTTGGTGTCATTGGCAAACTTTGCCTTGTACTTGTTCATGCTCTCTTTACGGCCTTTATAGATCACCCCTTTGCTGTCGCAAATAATAATATTTTCTTTTTTGATTCCGAAATTGAGGTAATGCTTGGCACACGACAAGGCAGCGGCACCGGCGCCGCTAATGACTAACCGGATATCTTCCATCCGTTTCCCCACCAGGCTGACAGCATTGATGAGACCGGCGGCCGAGATGATGGCTGTCCCGTGCTGGTCATCATGAAAAACAGGGATATTCATTTCCGCTACGAGGCGTTCTTCAATTTCAAAACATTCCGGCGCCTTAATATCCTCCAGATTGATACCACCAAAGGTCGGTTCCAACAGTTTAACGGCATGGACGAATTCATCCACGTCAGTGGTGTCTAGCTCAATATCAAAAACATCGATATCAGAGAACCGTTTAAACAGAACACTTTTCCCTTCCATCACCGGTTTTCCGGCCAGGGGTCCGATATTCCCGAGCCCTAAGACGGCAGTCCCGTTGGTAATGACGGCCACCAGATTTCCCCGGGCGGTATATTTTGCTGCAGCCGACGGATCTTTGGCAATCGCCAGGCAGGGTTCTGCCACTCCCGGAGTATAGGCTAAGGATAAATCCTGCTGAGTGACGGTCGGCTTGGTCGCTACAATTTCAATTTTCCCCGGACGGCCGCGCTCATGGTAATCAAGCGCCTGCTTTTTCGTGATCATCATTTCCTCTAATCAAACTACTTTAATAAAATCAACAGATTGAATTTACAGGAAAAGAAGGTATCGAAACAGAACAACGACCCGGATTGTCTAATAATTGACACCTGAGCCGGCTTGGACCGGCTTACGAGAGGCTAATGTTCAGAGGTCTTATGAATTAAAGGCGGGGGATTGGACCAGTTCCTGTGCTTTTTTCAGGTCCTCGATGAAGTCAATTTCAATACAGGGTAGATCGGAAACGTCCGTATAATGGACGGGATGCTGGCTTAGGAGGGGGTGGATGGCGGCTTCAAAATAATCGGAGGTACCACCGCCGTCGATTAAATGGTCCAGCGATTTGAAAAATTCCACCACAAAATCGGAAGAAAAGCGTGCCAGACCCAGAAATTCCCCCAAAGCATTTTCCTCTATCAGTTCTTTTCCGATTGCCACGATTCGCCTGTTTTCGCCTTCAATCACTTTCACTTCTTCCCGACCACAGGTTTTGATTTCCACCGCCATGGTGGAAGGGTCATCTGAACCCAGGATGCGACTCAACACTTCGGAGGGATAGAGGACGTCCCCGTTCATCAGGAGTAATTCTTTATGGTCTACCGCTTCCCGGCATAAATGGAGCGAATAAGCTGTATTGGTCTCAAAGAAATGTTCATTCATGATGAATTGAAAATGAAGATTCGGGAAAGCAGTTTTCAAATGATCCATAATTTGATCACGGTGGTAGCCTACAACCACGATAATGTCATCAATTTCCCCTGCTTCCAGTGCTCGAAGCTGGTAATCAATGATCGCCTGCTCCCCAACCTTTAGAAGACATTTGGGTGTCTCGTAAGTAAGAGGGTATAAACGGCGGGAAACACCAGCAGCTAGAATGAGCGCTTTCATCGGCGGTTAAATTAAGGCTGCTTTTTTATCCGAAGGAAAGAAAAAGCATTAACGAAAACTTCCCGTTCTAATCCTGGAATCGAAAAAAAATTAAGTGAGAATGATTTTATGGAAGGCCGATTTCAGCCAAATAATGGAGACAGTAACCGAAATAACCGTCGAGATCATCATGGCGTACCAGACCCAGTGGACCGGTTTGTGAAGGACCATGGTGAAGAAGATCGCCAGGGGGGCTGACACCAGTAAAATCCGGATGGAAGTAATGACCAGCAGGGGAAGACCTTTGCCGATACCCTGGAGAATCCGGCCCACGGACATACCAATGGCGATCAAGGGGTAGACCAGAAGAATATACCGCAAATAAACCACGGCAAGAGACTGAATCATTTGTTCATCCGTGAACACGGCCACAATATTGGGAGCCGAAAAATAGAGGATTGAAGAAGAAACCACTGTAATCAGGAAGGATCGGGAGAGACCGTACTTCACGATGAATTTCATCTTTTCGATCTCATTGGCCCCGTAAAACATTCCCACAACGGTTGTCAGGGAAGCGGCGATGGCGATGATGGGTAAATGTATGATCATGTCCAGCCGGCCGCCCACCTGATAGGCTGCCACTGCATCGGTAGAATAAACCACAAGGATTCGGTTGAATACCAGCTGACCAAACGACATGATTATCATGGAAATGGAGGCTGGTAATCCGACCTGAATTATATCCTTGATAATATACCCGGAATAGGAAAAATCCCGCAACCGGAACCGGATATAGGTATGTTCCTTGACGAAAATCATATAGACAAAAATGAAAAAGACAATAATCTGACTCAGGACCGTTGCGATGGCGGCCCCGGCAATTCCATATCCCAGCACAAAGATAAAAATCGGATCTAAAATAATATTTAAAATGGTTCCCAGACCTGCGATCATCATGGGCATTTTCATATCGCCCTCTCCGGCCAGAATGGAACGGAAGGAAGAGGAGATAATAATAAAGGGAAGACCAAAACAAGTGATTTTCAGGTAAGCCCAGCTCAGAGGCAGAATTTCCTCTGTTGCCCCCAGTTTGCGTAAAATTGTTTTTCCAAAGAGCAGCCCGGTTGTTGTCAGAACAGCACTGATGATTAAGCCCAGAAAGACGGCGTGTTCTGCACTGTTATCGGCATTCACTTTATCGCGGGCACCGATGAAACGGGCAATGGATGCGGTAACTCCGCTGCCCAATCCGAATGTCAGTCCTAAAATGAGGAAAAACAGGGGCATAATGAAAGCCACAGCTGCAATGGCATCCCCTCCAAGGCGACCAATAAAAATCATGTCCACAATCGTGTAGAGCGTTTGAATACCCATCCCCGCCATGATGGGGATGGCCAAAGTCCAAAGCGCTTTGGTGGGGTTATCTAAAAATGACTGGAGTCTCGATTTTTCCATAATTCAGGTAATAATAGGCGGTGAATTTAGATTTTAAATCGACACAATTGGAGGAATTATTCCTGAATTTATAAATTTCCCCGGGTGGTGCTGGTCCCCTACAACTGCAGGGTCAGGACGCTCATGTAAAGCCGGGATTAGTTCTACAGGCGTAATCTGACTGGGGAGTAACGGATGTTTTTAATGCAATGCTGGGCGCTGAAAGCAGGCGATCCGCCTCTTTCGCTTTACAGTGGGGACACTGGATCTCGGAATCCGGAACCGTGCTGGAAGCAACCAGTTCCTCAAATACTTTACCGCACTTCCGACAACGGTAATCGTACATGGGCATACTTCAATTCTCCTGTCCTTTGAATAGGTGCATTGGGTTCAATCTGCAATGGGTTTAATTCAATTCCTTTTTAATGGTTCCCGACGGTTTTTTGGTTTCCTCTACCTGAGGGTAAGTTTCTGCTCAAGTGGGGACTCCTGCTCTGGGAAGTAAAACACGGTTAATGAGCCACCAACCGAAAAAGATTGCTACCGTTAGAATGAAATCAGTTAACATGGAAAAACATGGTTATTCAGGTTTTTGGTTTCTCCTTCCGGGCCACAAAATAACCAGGCCAAGAAAGACTCCGTAAAGGGTGCTGTTAACCGGGTTCCCGGTAATGGCACAGGACTGGTTACATCCAAAGAAATGGTAATACCCGAAACCCAGGAGTCCCCCTGTCATGACTCCTGCCAAAAGGCGATTCCGGTTCAACCGGAACCAACTGGTTATTTTTCGGAATTCCATTTCAACATCCCCCCTTCCATATTGATGGCCTTGAACCCTTTCTTCCGTAAGAAGTTCGTCGCTTTGCCGGAGCGGTTGCCGCTGCGGCAAACCACAATAATATCTTCCTGCTTGTAAGGTTCCAGTTCATCCAGTCGTTGTTCCAGTTCCTGCAACGGTATCAGAACGGCTCCATTTATATGGCCCAGGGGGCCAGTGAATTCAGGGGGCGTCCTCACATCGAGGACCAGCACACTATCGCGGCTGATGCGCTCCCGAGCCTCCAGAACCGAAATGGATGCAGGGGTACTCTGCTTTAATCCCGGTGATTTGCTCTGGCAGGCTACCAGCACAACGGCAACAACCGCAGCGAAAAAATATTGTAAAATTCGTTTCAAACTATCATCTCCTTTTGATCGTTTATCAGGTAGTTAATCTCACGAAGAATTTCATCTAAATTTGGAATGTTTTTGGAATGGGCGAGTTCCCTCAAGGTTCCCCAGACTGCCTCACCGCAGCGGACGCAAATGAGTCCCTTCTCTGCCAGAAGGGGAACGGCCTGCGGGTAAAGCTGAACCAGATCCTCTACATCGATATCGGGTTCGATTTTAATTTCGTTCTCTTTCGAACTCATTTCAATTTTAACACTTTAAATAAGCGGTTGGAAATGCCGACGGGAATACTCCTATCCTGCTCCGTAACACGGTAAATTTTTACCGTTTGCTGCACACTGTCCACATACACCCGGCAGTCCGGACATTCATCCAGGTGTCGGGCCACGTCCACAATCAACGGTGCATCAATATCCAGACTCAACTGGTCCTGTAACTGTTTCAGGATGCGGGCTTTATGTTGTTTGGAGCCATCCATCAAGGTCGTTCCACACATTTTAAATGATTGGCCAGTTGGTCCCTCAGAAAGAGCCTGGCCCGCATTAAACGCACTTTAACATTGGCTTCACTGATCTCCAGCACTTTGGCCGTCTCCCGGGTGGAAAGACCTTCCAGGTCCCTTAAAACGAAAACGGCGCGATAATTTTCCGACAACCGTTCCATGGCCCGTTTCAGGCAATCCTGAAATTCATCGTTGTCCAGCTCCTCCTCCAGGTGGCCGGGCCAGTCCCTGATTTCTGCTCCGGAAAGGGACTCAAAACCGGATTCATGAATCGATACCTGGGGATCAAACACTTTCTTCTCCCGCATTTTCCCCAGCGCCACATTGGTGGCGATGCGGTAGAGCCAGGTGTACAAACTTGATCGTCCTGAAAAAGTGTCTAATTTTTCCACCATAATTAAAAATGTTTCCTGAAGCACATCTTCCGCGTCTTCCTGGTTCCGCATGATTCGCAATGCCAAATTATAAATCCGGGGAGAATGCGTCTCCACTAACTGGGCCAGCGCCTTTTTGTCCCCTTGCCGGGCCTCCTGAATCAGCTGGGTCTCAGTTTTCACCAATCAACAAGTCTCCACCATGCCAGAAAAAGGAGGTTTCGTCCCGGGAGTGGTGTCTTCTTTTCCCCTTTTAGATACTCCCTCATATTCATGGTTACACATTGAAACTTCGATTTCATACTCCAAAGGGCCAGATCATGGGAATAAACAAAACAGCCAGGATCCAGATGAGCATGGAGAGGGGTAGACCGAACTTGATATAATCCGAAAATTTATAGCCTCCCGGACCGTAAACCATGAGATTGGTTTGATAACCCACAGGCGTGATAAAAGAAGCTGAAGCGGCAAAACAAACGGCAAACACATAGGGCCGGGGATCTACGTTCAGGTGGGTAGTCAATGCCATGGCAATCGGGGTCATAATAATGGCTGCCGCCGCATTGGAAGATATTTCAGTCAAAATAATTGTAAGTAAATAAATCGCCGCCAGCAAAACATAGGCCTGTACTGGTTTACTTCCAAAACTGATGAGATGCAAAATAATGTCACTGAACCAGTCAGCGGTACCACTGGTCTGGATCACCTTCCCGAGGGGAATCAAGGCCGCAATCAAAACAATAATCTGCCAGTGAATCGCCTGGTAGCCTTCATTGGGGGTAATCACCCGGAAAACCATCAGCAGGACCACCCCCACCAGCACTCCTTTGAGAATCGGAACCACCCCCAGACTAGCTAACAGGACCACACTGATTATGACCGCAATACTCATCCACCAGAATCGCTGTTTTTTTAAATCCACTTCCAGCTCACTTAAAACAATAAACTCCCCTGCCAGAGAAAGATCATGAATCTTTTGTCGGGATCCATAGACCAAAAGGGCGTCGTAGGCGTTTAGCACGATATGGGCAATCTTCTTTCTTAAAATTGCACCCTCCCGTCGGATGGCCAACACAAAGGTGCCAAACCGCTGCCGGAAATTGGATTCCATCAAACTTTTCCCCACCAGATAGGACTTATCAGTTAATAGACACTCCACCAGGGCATTGTCTTCCCATTCCAGCTCTTTTTGAGTCAATTTTTCATCCGTCAGCAACGCCACTTTCTCCACTTCCTTCATCCGCAGGAAATTCTCCATCGCCCCGCGAACAAAAAGAATATCTCCCGCTTTTAATTTTGTCGTTCGGATATGGGTCGTAATTAATTGCTTATCACGCTGAATGTCCAGCACGGTGACGTCGTAATTCTGGTTAATATGCCGCTGAAGGCAGGTTTTCCCCACCAAGGGCGATCCTTCCGTAATCTTCATTTCCGTCAAATACCCACCTAAATGGTAACTCTTGGTTAAACTGGAAGTCACCGTCCGGGAGGGCAGGAGTTTCGGGCCCATGACAAGAACGTAAAGCAAGCCAACAGTAATATTGATTAACCCGAATTTCGCAAATTCAAACATGCCCAGAGGTTTAACCCCACCCGCATTTAGGTAGATGGAATTCACCAGAATATTGGTTGAGGTTCCAATGAGGGTCAGGGTCCCTCCCAAAATGGCAGCGTAACTCAGGGGTATTAATACCTTGGATGGACTCATTTTGTATTTATGGGCCAACCGGATCGTTACCGGTAAGAAGATGGCCACAATCGCCGTATTATTAACCAGGGCGGAAAGCAGACTGATGGTAATAAAATACACGGCCAGTCCCCAGAATCGGCTCCAACTCACAATCTGGTTGATGCGAACCACCAGGTATTCCAGGATCCCCGTTTTTTGCAACGCGTGACTCAGAACAAACAACAGGGCGATAATGATTACGGCAGGGTTGGAAAACCCCGAAAGGGCATCCGCCGGGGATAACATTCCACCAGCGAATAAAATCGTAAGCACCAGCAGGGCCGTTATATCCAGGCTGAATATTTCTGTTACAAACAGAACAAAGGTCAGTACAATGACCGCGAGAACAAAAATGATCTCAAAACTCACGTAATCCCCGGGCTGAATGATTGATGGTTAGTATGATTACTTTTTTGCCGCCGAGGGGCTGCTAATTTAGATTGACGGTGTCGATCTGATGGGGGCTCAAGTATTTCTGAGCATAATCCAAATAGATTTTTTCTTTAATGAAGACATCGAACAAATCGGCGTCAATATGGGCATCATTCCTCATGAAACCCAGAATTCGCATGGCGTCGCTGAGTTTTTTCCCTTTTTTATAGGGGCGGTCACTGGCCGTCAAAGCCTCAAAAATGTCGGCAATGGCCATGATTCGTGCCTGAATAGACATTTCATCTTTGGTCAGACCTTTCGGATAACCGGTCCCATCCAGTTTTTCATGGTGCCCACCTGCCAATTCCGGAATATTCCGCAGATGTTTGGGGTAGGGCAATTTCTCCAGCATCTTGATCGTCATAACGATGTGATCATTAATGATTTTACGTTCCTCCGGCGTCAGGGTCCCCCTGGGAATGCAGAGGTTGTACACTTCTTCGTCCGTAAGAAAATTGCCGGTCTGTCCATTCATTCTCAACCGGTACTTGGAGACCTTCCGGACCCGATCTTTTTTCTCCTCGGACATGAATTCGCCGCCAATATTCACTTCCCTGATAAACGCCAGGTCCGCCTCCAGTTGCTGAATTCTCTTACGGTATTTCCTGCGAAGAGCACTAACCTGGAATTTTTTATCCTGTTCACTAAGAGAAGAATCACGCTCTATCCTAAGCATCTTCTTCAACATCTGAACTTCCGTGTCTCGTTTTAAAACTTCAAATCGTGTTTCAATGACATGAATCCGGTCAAAAATCGTTTCCAGCTTCGTCCCTTTGTCTACCACGTATTCCGGTGTTGTCACTTTCCCGCAGTCATGCAGCCAGGCTGCTATTCTTAATTCATACAACTCCTGCTCCGAGAAATGAACGTCTTTAAATGGCCCTTCATTCGAGTTGTTGACCGCTTCTGCCAGCATCATTGTTATTTCCGGAACACGGGCACAGTGCCCACCTGTATACGGGGATTTTTCATCGATAGCCGACGCAATCAGTTTAATGAAGGACTCGAAAAGATCCTCAAGGTCACGGATCAGGTTTTTGTTGGTAATAGCCACGGCAGCCTGGGAGGCCAATGCCTCCACCGTTTCCTGAACTTTGGCCGAAAAGGGGATGATTTCACCCGTTTTCCCATCCTGGGCATTTAATAATTGCAGAACGCCAATTATTTCATCTTCATGATTTTTAAGCGGTACGGTCAGGAAAGATTTGGATCGGTAACCCGTTTTCTGGTCGAAGGCTTTCGTCCCGGAGAAATCGAATCCCTCCGCCTCGTAGGCATCGGGAATATTGACCGTTTCTCCCGTAATTCCCACATAAGCGGCAATCATATTTTTATTGGGTGTTCCATCTTCCCCATAAAGTTTCACCGGATAAAAAGGAATTTCCTTCCCGGAGGTCCCCCCCATATGAAAATTGAGGGAGTCGGTCATCATAATTTCAAATCGCAACCGTTTATCGTCAGTCATCATGTACAAAGTACCCCCATCGGAATTGGAAATCCGTTTTGCCTCCAGAAGAATCATTTCCAGAAGTTTGTCCATGTTTTTTTCTTTGGACAATGCCAAACCAATATCGGATAAATTCCGGACCTGCTGTTCCAGGTTTTGAATGTACGCCTTTAATCCGGTAGGTGCCTGAGCGAGGTACTTTTTTACCTCCGCTTCGGAATAAGCTTCCTGTTTTGATTTGTCTTGATATTTACTCATAAAACTGACCTTTGTGTTGACCCTGTTTAAACTTACACAGCACCACACCAAACCTCAATGACCAGTTCCAATTTTTATGGGTGTGGAATAGGCCTGATCTTATCCTAAATTTTCTCTATGCCATCGTCTACTGAAATGTTCTCTAAACTGAGCGAGGACCTTCATGCCGGGAAGTGTACCACACAACGGTTGTTTTCAACCGCCCGTGACCTGAGCGAATCCGGAGATCGGGATGAAATTCATTCCTTCCTATCTCTGGCCCATCTGCCAGTCCTGAATCAGTTAATTGCAGGCGAAAACAGGGAAGAGGAATGGTTCCGGTTATTAGTAGGTTTGATTCGTCAATCCGGTTTTGATGTTTTTTCCCTGTTAAAACAACGGGTGGAACTTTACGGCGAAAAAGCTCTGTTTCAGGTTATTTCCGGAGAACAGGTGACTCAAGTCACCTACCGGCAGGTCTGGGATATAATATTGAAAATCGGCACAAATTTAGTGAATGCGCGCCGTAGCGGTTCTGTTGTTGCGGGCATTTTATCACCCAATTCACTGCACAGCGCTTTAGTGGATCTCGCCTGTCTGGCTTACAGGATTCCGGTCGTACCCATCCCTGTTAACCTGGCACCTAACCATCTCCTGTATGTACTCAATCACAGTGAAATTACCCATTTATTTATCGGGGGCAATACCTCCTATCAGTTATTGAAGGAGTCCGGGAAATCGCTGGAGACGATTCGCATGATTCATCTCAAACCAGGTCATTCACAAACAGTCCCTGGGGTGGAGTGGGATTCTTTCCTCTCCCAATCCCAATTCCTCAACCCTGCTCCCACACCTTTAGGGGACCTGGATGCCCTGACCACCGTCATGTACACCTCCGGAACCACCGCTACCCCGAAGGGCATTATTTTTACCCAATTTAATATCATCTCCAAACGGTTTGCCCGGGCCCTGGCCTTGCCAGAGATTGGTCCACAGGATCGCTTCCTCTGTTATTTACCGTTATACCACACTTTTGGCCGATTTTTTGAGCTCCTCGGTACGCTGTTCTGGGGAGCGACTTATTCCTTCTCGGAATCCACGTCTTTTAAATCCCTCCTGAAAGATTTTAAACTCATTAAACCCACTGTCTTCATCAGCATCCCCAAGCGCTGGATTCAAATTCAGGAGCAGGTAAGTACCTCCCTGCCCCTGGAACGCTCGACTGACGAAGAAATCAAGAGGGCTGTAAATAAGATTACCGGCGGGGCATTGAAATGGGGGCTTTCAGCCGCCGGATACATGGATCCCGATGTATTTCAATTCTTCAATCAGAATGGAATCTGCTTGATGAGCGGCTACGGGATGACGGAGGCCACCGGTGGCATTACCATGACACCACCGGGGCATTACATTCCTGATTCCGTGGGGAAAAAACTTCCCGGCATTGAATTAAAACTGGCTCCCGACGGAGAACTGATTCTGAAAGGGCCCTATGTATCACCAGGGTATTTCAAATCTGCCAATCATGAATCGTATAAAAACGGCTGGTTCCACACCGGGGACATTTTCAGGGAGGAAAAGGGGCACTACTTCATCGTGGATCGGAAAAAAGAAATCTACAAGAACAGCCGGGGGCAAACAATCTCGCCCCAGAAAATTGAAAACCTGTTTCAGGATTTTGATGCTTTCAAGTCTGTTTTCCTGGTGGGGGACGGGCGGGAATTCAACACCCTCTTGATTTATCCTGATGCTGAGAATATTCCGCTGGATTTAACTACCACCAGTGCCGAAGAACTCCGGACTTACTTCAGTTCACTGGTTTTCTCAGTGAACACGTTCCTGGCACCCTACGAACGTATAGTGAATTACGCCATTATTCCCCGGGATTTCGATGCGAAACGAGGAGAGCTGACCCCTAAAGGCACTTACAAACGGAAAGTGATTTTAGAGCATTTCTCCCAAATCATCGAACCCATGTATGCCAAGAATTACATCAGTCTGATTCAGGGAGAAAATGAAATTTTAATTCCCAACTGGTTACTGCGGGAAAAAGGGTTATTACGGGGCGATCTTGTCTGGGACGGAAAAACAATTAAAGGAAGAGGTCTGCAATTTTCCCTTTCCATTTTCTGGGATCAAAACAGGATTCAGATTGGTGACTTCAGTTACCGGAATACGACTCACCGTTTTGATCTGGAAAAATTCCTGCGGGCACCTGAATTATGGCTGGGGAACCAACCCTTTGTACATTTCATTGGTGATACCTGTTTTCGGATAACCGCTTTTGATGCGTACGATGAACTACAACTCATGACTCATCGGCTTCCTTTTCCTGTAAAATTCAAATCGGGAAAAAAGAAAATCAACCACTTCGATGAGCAACCGTACAACCTCAAATCTCTACACAAGTGTGCCCTTGCGTTTTTCAGTGACGGCCGAAACCAGGTACGAGAGGCCATCCTCGCTTCAAGTCAGGTGCTTAAAACGGAACCAGCCTTTCAGCAAATCATGGAAAAAGTATTATTACGTTTTCAGCATCACCCGGATCCAGCCACTCGAATATTGGCCCTGGAAGTTTTACTCCCTACGCTTTCCGGAGACATGTTTATGGATCTTCTCCAAAGCATTCACCAATATTCACATTCGGAGGAAAGCCAGCTTGTTCTCTCCCTGAACCCGGATAATCTTCAGGAAACACAGCTTTATGCAATTCTAACCTATCTGGCACAGCAACGGCACCGGAAACGGCTGGATGCGCCATCAACCTCTTTTGCTAAAATGTTAATGCGGGTCTTGTCAGAATACGGGGTTCGGCATCCGGTGAAATTTGCCCTGATCCGTTCTGAATTGGCGGGATGGATTACGACGGCTAACCATAAAACGCTGCGGGAAGGGGCTTCACAAGCGTTGGAATATCTCATTCAGGGTTTCCGCAATTGGCTTGGTCCCCCCATGCAGCTGGCCATTGACCGGGATACAGGGAAAGAATATACCTGGAACGATGTGGTACTGTTCGATGATAACATTCCGGAAACATTACAACAACGATTACTGGAGGCTATCAGTCGCACGGTCTTGATCCGGGAGGCTGTCTTTTTATTTTCCAGTCGTTTTCTCATCCAACTGGAGGACATCCAATTAAATGGTATCTGGATTTCCTTACTGGGAAAAGCGCACGGTAAGATTGTTGTCCGTGTCCTGATTCAAACCAGGGATCTGGAAGCCTTTAACCTGGTGATCAATCTCAACGATAATCTGACTCCTGAACAAATTGAAACGGAAGTGTATTGGCTGATTGTCACCGGTTCTTCCTTTCATCGTCCCAAATTGGTAGAAGATTTTGGTGGCTATTGGCCTGAATATGGGCTGTACACAGAGGAATACATATCGGGCGAAACGGTACAACAATACCTGGAGCGAAATGCACATGAAATCCGGTCAGGTAAATATCCGGACCGGTGGCAGATGCGGTGGCTCCATTTCATCTGGAATGGAATTACGGCTTATCTGGAATTCTGGAAACGGACGGACTGCCAATTTATCCTGAAAGATGCTTCCGTCCGGAATCTGATTATCCCCAAGTACGACTACACTGTCGGCACACGCCTGATTTCCATCAGCAACCGGAAAAAAGAACCGTCCCTGGGGAAGGTGTTGGCGACCCTCTATCAGCAGTATATCCTGGATTCGGAAGCGCGCTTCGAAGGGTTGCAGAAAATGGCCGGATGGGAAATTTTACTGACGATCGTCATTGAAATCTTCGGGAAAGAAAAGGGGATGAGCCTCCTGAAACAGGTGCAAAGCGAATTGGAACAGGGCCATTTCAGGGTATTGGAAAAAGAAGGATTAACGGGGAAGAAAATTGAGGATTTCCTGGAGGACCTGGTGAATACCGGTTTGATTACCAAGCAGGTGGTTTTTGCTGCTTTAAGGTACGAGCGGTGGCTGGATCTGAATCCTCAGGCCACTCTGGAGGCAAGAGGAGCTATTTTACAGGAATTGTACAAAGATTATCACCTCCGGTCTGTCGCAAAAAAATACCCCGAAACCCGCCTGCGTTTCTATTTAATGACAGCTTTTAAGGATTCCAACCCAGCCTTAATTGAGCAACTGAATCAACTCATGTATGAATTGCGCCAGGGATCCATCCGGGAAGACGATCTGACGAAGCGTCTGCATCATCTTCATAAATTTGTGGATTTGACTAAAGAAGAAGAATATTTCCTCACCCGTTTGGTATTCGAACACGTGGATGCAGCTGAATATACGGAGCTGGTTTCGGCCACAGCCGGATTAAAAGGACGACTGGACCTGGTGGTTCTAGTAGAAGATACCCAGGGGGAACGGTTCCGGATTCGACCACCCTTTCATCCCAAAGAGGTGGCTCGATTTCATCGATTGTTAACCGAGGCCAACCTGGCGGTTAAATTTCAAACCCAACATGAATTTCTATTGATTGTTAACCGAAAAAACCATCTTGTGGGGGGCGTTTACTGGAAACCGGCTGGTGGAAAGACAGCCTACCTTGAAAAAGTGGTGATAGCGCCACATTACCGGAAACGGCATTTAAGTATAAAACTGATTGAGGAACTGGCCAGACGATTACGGGCGAAGGGCATTGAACACCTTACGGTAGGATTTTTCCAGGCCGGTTTATTTTACAAACTGGGATTCCAGATCGATCGCCAGTTCGGGGGTTTGGTAAAACACCTGTCATTCCACCCGAGTGCCGCGGAAAGGACTCGAACCTTCACGCCCGAAAGGGGCACCAGATCCTAAATCTGGCGTGTCTACCAGTTCCACCACCGCGGCAAGCCTGTCAATGGGCTGGAAAGTGGGGAGCGAAAATAAAACCGAATGGGTGGAAGGGGGAAGAAAAACAGACCTGCTTCAGGTCCGCTAATCATTACTTCCCATGCAGCGCCTGCCAAAGATCTGCTTTCAGATCTTCCACGTTTTCAATCCCCACAGAGAGGCGCAGCAGACTTTCTGTGATTCCCATTTCCAGTTTATTCTTAACAGGAACGGCGGCATGGGTCATGTGGTACGGATTGCAGATTAAACTTTCTACACCGCCAAGACTTTCTGCCAGGGTGAACAGTTTTAATCGGTCTAAACACCGATCCCGGGCAGCAATCGATCCGGGGTCGATGGAAATAATAGATCCGAAGATAGGTTCTCCCTTAGGGTTGAGCTGCTGCTGAAGGGCCAAAGCGTATTGCGGGTGTTCCTCCAGCCCGGGGTAGATAACTTTGGTCAAACCGGCCTGTTCCCGCAACCATCGGGCCAGCTCCAGGGCGTTGTCTGCGGCAGTCTGGTACCGTAATCCAAGTGTCTTCGTGGACCGGAGCAGAAGCCAGCAGTCAAAAGGACTGGGAACGGCACCGGTGGATTTCTGAATAAAGAATAATTGATCCGCAATTTCAGCGTCGTCCGTCAACAAAACTCCCCCAAGGACATCGCTATGCCCCCCTAAATATTTCGTACTGCTGTGGAGGGACACATGGGCCCCCAACTCAAGGGGACGCTGACCATAGGGACTCATAAACGTATTGTCGACCGCCAATAAAAGGTTATGCTTTTCACAGATTTCTGCCGTGACACGAATATCACAGAGCTCCAGCATGGGATTAGTGGGTGTTTCAACCAGAACCATTTTAGTATTGGACTGAATTGCCTGCTCAATATTCCGTGGATACCGAGTATCGACCCAGCTGAATTCAAGTCCCTGCCTGGAAAGCACATTCATGGCCATCCGGTACGTCCCGCCGTACGTATTCCGGGATAGAATCAGGTGGTCACCAGAATCAAACAGCTGAAACAGGGTCGTTATGGCCGCCATCCCGGTGGTAAACGTGATTCCGAACTGGCAGTCTTCCAGGGCTGCTAAATTCTTCTCCAGGCGTTGGCGGGTCGGGTTTACGACACGGGAATAATCATACCCCCGATCATTTCCAACCCCATCCTGCAGATAGGTGGATGTCAAGTGAATGGGGGGCGATACAGCTCCCGTTGTTTCGTCCGCCTCATTCCCGACATGAATCGCTTTCGTCGAAAAATTCCATCGTTTCACTGATGATTTGGTCATGGGATTCCCCGGTTATGGCACCGTTATGCCTGGCGGTAACCTTGATTTAAGAAGTGCTGTAGTTTTTTATACTTAACCTCCACCTTTTTTCCACTGGGGCTGATAAGCGTAATCTTTTCATTGCGGCCGATTTTTTGATCCACATGAATAGGACGTTTCGGGGCTTGTTGTGGTTGATTCGCTTCCCCCTGGGGTGGTGCCGCCAGGCCCATCCCGGTGGTGTCAGCATGCTGCAGCTGGACGTTCCGGGCCCGCCCCGTGGACAACTGAGGTGCTTCCTCCAGACCCTGAATCCGGGAACGGAATAAACGCTGAAGCGTCGTGCGGTTCGTGTCAATCATCATTTCCTGGAACATGTGAAACCCTTCTGACTTGTATTCCAGCAGCGGGTCTTTTTGTCCATAGGCCCGCAGGTTTATCCCTTCCCGCAGCTGATCCATGGCATAAAGATGATCTTTCCACTTCTCATCAATGGTACGTAGAATGACAAACCGTTCAAAGCCTCGCATCACATCTTCAGGCAACAGGGATTCCCGGGCGGCATAAATCTCCCGGGAGGCTTTTAAAATGTAATCCCGGACATCCTCAACCGTAATGTCTTCCCTCCCGGTTTCAGCCTTTATTTGTTCCGGGTCAGGCTCGACCAGAATGGTGGAGGCAATGTTCTGTTTTAACTGATCCCAGTCCCAATCCAAAGGATTATCCCCGGCCATCAGTCCCAGTTCATCCTCCACATAATCTTCCAGCATTTCCTGGACCACCCCCGAAATATCCTCTCCATGAAGCGCCTGATTACGGATATCGTACACAACCTGCCGCTGCTGATTCATAACATTGTCATACTCCAACAGGTGTTTTCGGATGCCAAAATTCCGCTGTTCCACTTTTTTCTGTGCATTTTCAATGGCCCGGGTCACCATCCGGGAGGTAATCACTTCTCCCTCTTCCACGCCCAGACGATCCATAATCGCAGCAATCCGTTCACTATTGAAAAGGCGCATGAGGTCATCTTCCAGTGACAGATAAAATCGACTCGATCCGGGGTCCCCCTGGCGTCCAGAACGTCCCCTCAGCTGTAAATCGATCCGCCGGGATTCATGGCGCTCTGTTCCAACAATGTGAAGACCGCCCAGGGCCTGCATCCCCTCCCCCAGCTTAATGTCAGTGCCGCGACCGGCCATGTTGGTGGCAATCGTTACCGCACCCCGCTGACCGGCCCGGGCCACGATCTCCGCCTCTCGCGCGTGATGTTTGGCATTCAACACATTGTGGGGAATTCCCCGCCGCTTCAACATCCGGGATAAGAGTTCTGATGCCTCTACGGAAACCGTTCCCACCAGCGTGGGTTGCCCCCGCTGGTAACAGTCAATAATTTCTTCTACAACCGCATTGTATTTTTCCCGAATGGTTTTATACACCAGGTCTTCCCGGTCATCCCGGATAATCGGCTTATTTGTGGGTATGACGGTCACGTCCAGATTATAAATACTGGCGAATTCCTCCGCCTCTGTTTCAGCTGTTCCCGTCATCCCGGAGAGCTTGTCATACATCCGGAAATAATTTTGAATCGTGATGGTCGCCAGCGTCTGGGTCTCCCGCTCAACCGTAACATTTTCCTTCGCTTCCAAGGCCTGATGAAGACCATCACTGTAACGCCGGCCCGGTAAAATCCGACCGGTGAATTCGTCCACAATCATGACCTTCCCATCCTGAACCACGTATTCCACATCCTTCTCATACAGGGTGTAGGCCCTCAACAGTTGTGAAATATTATGGATCCGACCGGAGCGGTCCGCATGTAATTGGTATGCCTTATCCTTCTCCTGGTTCTTCTCCAGCGGTGACAGGTCGTCCCGCTGATCAATTTCATGCAGCATTTCCCCTAAATCGGGGATGACAAAGGCTTCCGGATTATCAGGTGCCAGTTCCTGCCGACCTTTTTCCGTAATGTCAATGACGTGGGTTTTTTCATCCACAGAGAAGTACAGGTCCTCATCTACTTCATGGAGGCGCTTGTCTCGTAAATATTCCGACTCCACCTGGTGAGCCAGTCGTTTGGTGCCCGCTTCCTGGAAAATTTTCATCACCTGCTTATGTTTTGGTAAACCGCGGCTGGCCTGAAGTAATTTTAATCCCGCTTCCTTTTCTTTCCCTTCTTTCAGCAGCTTTTCAGCTTCCGATACGAGTCCCGCCACTAGGAAACTCTGTTTCCGAACGAGCTGCTGAACCATGGGTTTCAGTTCCTGGAAGGAAGTATCAACCGGTGCATCCACATTCCCGGAAATAATGAGCGGTGTCCGGGCTTCATCGATAAGGACTGAATCCACCTCATCCACAATGGCAAAAGCATGACCCCGCTGAACTTGCTCCTCGGCTGAGAGGGCCATATTATCCCGCAGGTAATCAAAACCAAATTCATTGTTGGTGCCATAGGTAATGTCACAGTTATAATTCTTCCGCCGTTCATCGTTATCCATGGAATTCAGAATGAATCCCACCGTCAACCCAAGACGACGATACACCTCCCCCATCCATTCCGCGTCCCGCTGGGCCAGATAATCATTCACCGTGACCAGGTGGACACCCCGCCCTGTCAGAGCGTTCAGGAAAATGGGAAAGGTTGCCACCAGAGTTTTTCCTTCCCCCGTTTTCATTTCGGCTACTTTCCCCTGGTGAAGAATGATCCCGCCTACAATTTGGACATCATAGGGTACCATATCCCAAACGATGTCCCGGCCCACAACTTTCCAGGAATCACCCACCATGCGACGGCAGGTTTCTTTCACCATGGCAAAGGCCTCCGGGAGAATTTCATCCAGTTTATCCTGCTCAGCTTTCAGGATGAACTTTTTCCGTTCATCCGGATCGCTGATTTCTTTTTCTGCTTTCGTCTCGGCTGCCTCCCGGGTTGCCACAACTTCCGCCTTTAATTCATTTGTGCGGGCGACCAGTTCTTCATCCGAACGGTCTTTCAGTTTCTCCGCCAGGGCATTGATTTCAGCCACCAGCGGCATCAGTTTCTTGATCTCCCGCTCAGACTTGGTCCCAAAAATCTTTTTAATCAGTGATTCTGCCATAAATCTTTTCTAGTGTTTAATCTTTCTTTTTGGTTTCAATTACCATTGATTTGTAAATGTTGTCCAGAATTCCGTTCACGAAACTGGAACTTTCATCCGTACTGTAATGTTTTGCGATTTCGATGGCTTCGCTGATGGATACCTTAGGAGGGACATCATCGATAAAAAAGATCTCGCTGATCGCTTCAATCAGAATCAGGCGATCCAATAAAGCCACCCGTTTAAAGTCCCAGTTATTCAGCCGTTTTTCAATCAGTTGCTCACACCAATCCTTATGTTCCAGGGCCTGATGGAATAACCGTTCTATGAATTGATCCGTTTCCGGTTCCCGGTCTTCTCTTTCTAGAATATCTCCAAGGATCTTCCCCGGTGGTTCACCTGATATTTCCAGGGCATAGAGCGCCTGCAGGACAGCTTCCCGGGCCTGTCTTCTAGGATGATGTTTGCCGGTTGTCACGTTTTCTCATGGGGTTTAAGCGCGGCACATAAATATTTTTCAGCATACTCACATCGTTCATCCGTTTTTCAGCCACCCGGTCCGCCGCTTTGTTTGTGGGAATATCTTCCCGATCCGCCAACTCGTAAATGGTGAGCAAAGTATCGTAAATACCCTCGGCCTGCTGGAAAGCCCGCTCCCGATTATACCCCTCCAGTTCATTGGCAACATTGATTAATCCCCCTGCATTAATCGCATAATCGGGCGCATATAGAATACCCCTATCCTTCAGCACCTGACCATGTCTGGATTCTTTTTCCAGCTGATTATTAGCAGCACCAGCCACAATGGAGCATTTCAATGCTGGGATGGTCTTGTCGTTCAAGATCGCACCTAAAGCGCATGGTGCATAAATATCCACCTCCAGCGAATAAATTTCCTCCGGTTTAATGGCTTTCGCCCTGAATTCCTCAACGGCCCGTTTAATGTTATCTTCATAAATATCCGTAACAAACAGCTCCACCCTCTCCTTATGAAGGTGCTTACACAAGTGGTATCCAACGTGGCCAAGTCCCTGAACGGAGACTTTTAACCCGGCGAGGCTGTCCTTACCCAGCTGTTTTTTAACGGTTGCTTTCATTCCGATATAGGTCCCGAAAGCTGTCACCGGTGAAGGATCCCCACTCCCCCCCAGGGCACGGGAAATACCGGTAACATAAGGCGTTTCCATCCGAACCCATTCCATATCCTTAACACTGGTACCCACATCTTCAGCCGTGATGTAACGACCACCTAATCCATCCACAAACTGCCCAAAAGAACGGAATAAAATTTCGGATTTATCCTTTTTGGCATCCCCAATAATGACCGATTTCCCACCCCCCAGGTTCAGTTGGGCAATGGCCGCTTTATAACTCATTCCCCGGGAAAGGCGCAGGACATCTTTCAAGGCTTCTTCTTCCGACTTGTAGGGCCACATGCGGCAGCCCCCTAGTGCGGGCCCAATGGTTGTGCTGTGGATGGCAATAATGGATTTTAATCCCGTATCATGATCGTTGCAAAACACTACCTGTTCATGATCTTTATGACTCATGGATTTAAATACTTCTGACATCGATCCTTCCTTTCTAATCTTCGCTTAGTAGATGCCTGGCTATCACCAGTTCCTGAATCTCCGAAGTTCCTTCGTAGATCTGCGTAATTTTTGCGTCGCGCATCAACCGTTCCACACCATACTCCTGCATATACCCATACCCCCCGAAAATCTGGACACACTGGGTTGCATTCTTCATCGCCACGGCTGAAGCGAAATTTTTCGCCATGGCTGCTTCCTTGGTATACGGTTTATGTTCATCCTTCAATTTTGCTGCGCGGTGAATCAGTAAACGGGCTGCGTCGACACCGATTGCCATTTGGGCCAACTGACTTTGAATGGCCCCGAAATGCCCTATGGTCGTTCCAAACTGTTTACGTTCCCTGGCGTACTCCACAGCCCGGTCCAAGGCGGCTTTGGCAATCCCCAGTGCCTGGGAGGCAATACCAATCCGGCCTCCGTCCAGCGTTTTTAATGCAATCTTAAATCCTTCCCCCTCTTCCCCGATCCTGTTTTTCACAGGAATTCGACAATCTTCAAAATACAATTCACAGGTATCCGAGCCCCGAATTCCCAGTTTATCCTCCTTTTTCCCGGTGGAAAATCCCGGCAGGCCTTTTTCAACAATCAAGGTTGAAATCCCTTTGTATCCCACCCCTTTTTCCGTGAGACACATGAGCAGAACGACATCACTGGAAATGCCGTTTGTCACCCAGTTTTTCGTTCCATTAACAATGTAATAATCTCCCTCCCGACGGGCATAGGTGCGCATATTGCTGGCATCGGAACCGGATTGGGGCTCACTGAGGGAAAAAGCGCCCAACCACTGACCGGAAGCTAGTTTTTTCAGATACGTTTCTTTTTGGAAATCATTACCAAATGTGAGCAACAATTGACAAACCAGGGAATTGTTAACTGACATAATCACGCCAGCGGAGGCATCCACTTTTGAGACCTCTTCCATGGCCAGGCAATAGGAAAGCGTATCCAAACCGGCGCCGCCCCATTGTTCCGGAACCATCATGCCCAGAAAACCCAACTCGGCCATTTGTTTAATTTCTTTTTCAGGAAATTTCGCTTCTGCATCCCGCTCAATTACGCCGGGTGCCAGATACTGTTCCGCAAACTCCCGGGCCGTTTTACGGATTAGCTCCTGTTCTTCAGTGAGATTAAAATCCATCAGCGCTCCACGATCACAGCAGAGGCTTCGCCGCCGCCAATACAGAGAGTGGCAAGCCCTAATCGGGCACTTCTTTGTATCATGGCATGGATCAATGTGGTGAGAATCCGGGCACCACTGGCACCAATCGGATGGCCTAGAGCGATGGCACCGCCATGCACATTCACTATTTCCGGATTCAGGTTAAAATCCTCCATGGCCGCCATGGCCACCGGTGCAAAAGCTTCATTAATTTCCCATAAATCGATATCGGTTGCCGTTAGTCCGGCCTTTTTCAATACTTTACCAATTGCTTTCCCCGGAGCCGTGGTAAACCACTCCGGTGCCTGAGCAGCCGAGGCCTGCGCTCGAAGGGTAACGAGGGGTTTGAATCCCAATTCTTTCGCGACCGCTTCAGCCATAATTAACAGGGCGGCGGCACCATCATTAATTTTCGATGCATTGGCCGCCGTAACGGTTCCCTCCTTTTCAAAGGCAGGTTTCAGCTTAGGCATCTTTTCAAAATTCGCCCGTGCAGGTTCTTCATCTGCCTCCACCGTGATGGGTGCTCCTTTCCGCTGAGGAACCGTAACCGGTACTAATTCAGATTGGAACCAGCCTTCACTCTGGGCACGTTGGGCCCGTTTGTAGGATTCCTGGGCAAATATATCCTGTTTCTCCCGTGAGTAGTGGCGATCCCGGGCACAGAGTTCGGCACAATTCCCCATATGAATATCGTTGTACACGTCCCACAACCCGTCTTTGATCATGCTATCAATCAGTTCTCCGTGCCCCAACCGGTACCCGGAGCGTCCTTTGGGCAATAAGTAGGGCGCTAGGGACATATTCTCCATTCCGCCGGCAATAATAATGTCTGCGTCACCCGTCTGGATAGCCTGGGCCGCCAGCATGACTGCTTTCAGACCGGATCCACACATTTTATTAATAGTCAGACACTCTACCTGGTTCGGCAAACCCGCCCCCAAGGCAGCCTGGCGGGCGGGAGCCTGACCCAAACCTGCCGTTAAGACATTACCCATGATGACTTCATCCACCCGATTTCCATCCAGGGATGTGTCATTCAAAACAGCCTGAATGACCGTTGCTCCCAATTGGGGAGCCGGAATGGAAGAAAGGGTCCCCTGAAACGCACCCACGGGCGTCCGCTTGGCCGAAACAATCACAACTTTTCTCAAAGCTGACATGTTAATGTTTTCCTGATTTATAGTTCTGATTGGATGGAAAATATAGCAGGATGCAGGCCTTAAAACTCATACGTTGATGTTGGTACCTATTCAATAAACACGTTTCACATTTTTCCGGTACTTCCAGTCTTCACAGACTAAAAGATGGCATCCCAATCAATGGAAAGTTACAATGAAATCCGGGTAGAATTAAGCCTTTTCACCCTGTCCCCTCTGATTGTAAGCCCTGATTATCTCCCGCACCAGTTTATGTCGAACCACATCCCGTTCATCCAGATGAATAAAGCCAATACCGTCAATCTGGTCCAGGATTTCCATCACCTGGAGTAAACCGGAATCCTCCTCTCGCGGGAGGTCGATTTGAGTAATATCGCCGGTAATGATTGCTTTGGAATTCACGCCAAGTCGCGTCAGGAACATCTTCATTTGCATGGTGGTGGCATTCTGGGCCTCATCCAGAATGAGGAAAGCATTATCCAGTGTCCGACCCCGCATATAAGCCAATGGAATAATTTCAATTGTATTTTTTGCCAGCAACGGTTTCAATTTGCTGGCCGTGAGCATAGAGCCAAGGGCATCGTAGAGCGGTGTCAAATAGGGATCAACCTTTTCCTTCAGATCCCCGGGGAGGAATCCAAGATTCTCCCCTGCCTCCACGGCGGGACGGCAGAGAACAATGCGTTCCACATCATGATTCTCCAGAGCCGCCACGGCGAATGCCACTGCCAGATAGGTTTTTCCCGTCCCGGCAGGACCGATGGAGAATACAATGTCATTTTTCCGGACCAGCTCAATATAGGTAGACTGGCCTTTAGAACGGGACGTGATCGCTCCTTTCCGTCCGTAAAAAACAACCTGTCCTGGGTCCGTAGTCTCGGGCGACGGATGATGATTTCGATCAACCTGAACCAACTGGATCAGTTGATTTACATCCGACTGCGTCAGATTCCCCTTCCGGGTCAGGGTTTGGATCATTTCATGAATCACTTCCTGAATGGCTTCCGTCTCCTCCGGCGAACCGTCAATTTTCACCACATTCCCCCGCACAAGTACGCGTCCCGTAAACGCCTTTTCGAGCAATTGAAGGTGGGCATCGGCCACGCCAAATAATGCTGCCAGATCCACTCCTTTTAATTCAATTGTTTTTGCCATATCCCACCAATTATTCGTTAATTACACCGCTGAATTTAAGGACTTTTCGGCTAGTGCATGGTGGTGGATTAAAACTCAGCGGTTTCCATGTGGATCAAGATGAATAAGTGTAGCAGATTCATTCGACTCATACCCTTCCTGTTTATTTTATTTGCTATTGGATGCAGTCACCGGGCTGCCGTCGCAAAAAAAGAAAACCTGGAAATGAATCTTCAGTTTCTGATCGACCAGGGAAAGCAGCATTGGGAAAAACGGGTGGATCCGGAGGAAGCGCGAAAAGCCCGGTTTTTTCTTTCCAAGGCCTACCTAATTGATCCGGACAACCTTGAAATTACAGCCCTGTACAGCCGTGCTTGTCAATTTGTAGCCTATTATATTGAAACAGATCCTGCGCTTCAGGATTCCCTCTATATTGAAGGTCGCAATGCGGCCTGGAATGTGATTTCCCACACGCCAGCCTTTCAGGAAGGGTTCCAGTCCGCCAGTGGTGATTCTACGGCGAGACTGATCGCCGGGTTGGAACGGTTACCCATCGATTATATTCCGGTCCTGTACTGGTGGATCGCCAATTCAGCCCGCTATCTTTCGTCGAAACCGGTGATTGAACGACTAAACCACCGCGACGAGATTGAAACCGGTCTTCACCGGATTCAAGCTTTAAAGCCGGATTATTTCTATGGAGGGCCAAATCGTATTTTTGGTGGAATCTTTGCCCGGATTCCGGGGGTGGAACTATCCCTGTCAGAAAGCTATTTTGAACAGTCAATCAAAGAAAGCCCCAATTATCTGGGGACTTATGTCCTGCGGGCCCGTTTTCTCCATACCAAAACCGGGAACCGGGAGCAGTTCAACAAAGACCTGAATTACGTACTCCAGGCCGATCCTACCGCCCTGCCGGAAGTCATGCCCGAGAATCTCCTAGAACAGGGAAAAGCCAAAGCACTTTTGGCTCAGGAAGCTTATTTGTTCGAGTAATCGTTTTTCATCTTTCTGACTTCACGGTATTACAGAATCTTTTCCTTTTCACTGGCACATTCAAACTGGGTAACTCAAATTTTCCCATGGGTTTATCTGTACTTTTATGGACATTCGGGGGGATTCTATTCAGTCTTCTCCTTCTTTTTACCCTTCCCTGGCGCGTATACATCCATGGAACACTGGCCATTACTTCAGAATTAACCTCCGGAACCGGAAGAATATTACTCGGGGGAAAACAAATTGGTTTCGGCCTCCGTTTCTATCCTCGAAAAAGAATTACTCTGGGGTATTACCATCGTCCACTTTTTTCGATCCCACTTCAGAAAAAGAGAAAAAAAAGCAGGGTACAAACCTCAAGAAGAATCAAATCGCTCAAGTCCAGACATTTAAAAATGGGCCAGGCCTTGTTGAAAGGATTACAAATTGTACAGTTAGACCTCCGGGGTCAGGTGGGTTTGCCTAATCCCATGCATACCGGACTGATTTACGGTTACAGCCATTGGATCCCCCGGATGATACCGGGGGTTGCCTTAAAAGTGAATATGGAACCGGTATTTTCTGGTCAATGGAACACCCGTCTGGACGGTACAGTTGCGTTAAAATTTTCGCCTGCATATGTTACCTGGCAAGCGGTGAAAACTTATTTTAAATTCAGGGATTAGAAAGGAATCATCATGGGAATTTCAGACTTAATTAAAAATTTATTAAAAGAATCGCAGGAGATGCTGGATTCCAAGACAGTGGTCGGGACACCTATTCAGGCCGGCGATTACACCGTAATTCCCGTGTCTAAAATTGTATTCGGATTCGGGGGAGGCGGGGGTGAAAGCCCCAATCAAAAAACCGGCGGATCCGGTGAAGGCGCCGGTGGCGGCTGGTCCATTGAACCGGTAGCCTTCATTGTTCTGGGAAAGGACGGTGCCAAATTAATGACAATCGGCGATAAGGACAGTTTGTCTACTAAACTCATGGACCTGGCGCCAAAAGTGGTGGACACCATCAAGGATTTTGTGGATCAGAAGAAAAAGACAGATGAAGCATCCAAAGAAGAGGCTGCAGACTAATGCGTCCTAAATCGGTCCGTGACATTATGGCGAAAAAACTGGTGACTTTCACGCCGGATACCAATGTGCTGGCTGCCATTGATACGCTGATCAAACACAAGATTTCCGGTGCCCCGGTCCTGGATGATAAGGGAAAACTGGTGGGCATGTTATCCGAGATTGATGCCATGGAAACCTTAATCCATTCCTCCTACCATGGAGAAGGAGGCGGATGTGTCCGAGATTTTATGTCCACTAAATTGGTAACAGTCAGCCCCGAAATGGGTATTATTGACCTGGCTGCCTTTTTCCAGGAAAAGCGGTACCGACGATTGCCGGTCGTGGAGCACGGAAAACTGGTGGGGCAGGTAAGCCGCCGGGATGTTTTAAAAGCCATCCAGAAAATGATCAGTTAATTCCCGGCAGTCCTAATTTCTATTTCGATCCCTCCGACAAATTTCAATTCCAAAATAATAGCTTTTCAGCTGGTAAGTATTTCACCAATACCTTCTCCAGGTCATCGCGGATGAGCTGCTGTTTTTCTGAAGACAGTGAAACGACATCGCCGTTCAAATCATAGGATTCATAGTATAAACGAGACTCGGGTTTCTGTTTTCGAATGCGCTGAAAAAATTCCTTATTCATTCGGAAGTATCCCAGGGTTACATCTTTTATCCTGTCTGGCGGTAAAACAGTAAAAACATGATCGAAAAAGGCTGAATAATCCTGCTGCCAGCCTTCATAAAAGAGTACCGGATCAAAACAAAGACGAACCTGCCACCCCCTTCGGATCGCTCTTAGCACCGCTTTTAGGCGCCGATCCAGATTTGGAGTCTCAAATTCATGTGCTTCGATGATGTTTTGGGGTGACAAGGTCCAGGCAAACAGGATTTGGGGGAAAGTTGTGATATCATCCAACGGGCTAAACAGAGCACTCTTGGTGCGAATTTCCAATATCAGATTTTCCGTTTTTTGACAAAAATTGATCCAAGATCGGGTAAGAGGCACAAGCTTTTCCATGGCCATTATATCGGTATTGTAAGATGGTGATACGACCAGAGGATTGCCGGGCGAATGTCCGTTTTCCAAACGATTCAAAACAGCGGAGAAAAAATCTTTTTCATTTACAAACAACACCATATTTCCCGAGGCATACATTCCTTGTAAAAAGCAATAATCACAATTGTACAAACAATTAATCAATGGGGTGGCGTAAAAATGATTTTCATAACCGGCAGATTGCTGAATCTCAGTGACCGGGTATAAAAAAGGGGGCTTTTTTACGGCCAGTACCAGTTTCATACTCTGCTTCTGGATCTGAAAATTTTGCCTGCCCCTGTTAAAAAACTTTTTATAATCTTTAATAGGTATATGGACAGAGGCTGGAAGCCGCTCCAATAATTGTCTGGTAAGTGGGAACTCTAGAGCACCTTCTTCAATGTAAATATGGGAAAAATCAGGTAGAAAGACGTCCGCAGATCGCATGATACAGTTGATTCCTGTCCTGTTTTGATACCGGGTAGGGTGAAAATAGATGCTCCACTGTTCTTAAACCCTTCCCGGTCCTGGCGACATAATTTTCTGCCAATTCAAACAGATGCAACGATTGGGTCACTGAGAAGCGTTTGACTTTTATCTGGTGTTCCAGGAAACGAATATCTTCTGGTGCTAAAATAACCCGATCCTCAAAATGAGCGGTAGTGAGTAAATCCAATATTGTCCTAAAGGTCTTCAAATTATGTTGCATTAATTCAGAAACATTTAGAGCTCTGAAATCTTGGCAATCCATATAATCAGATACGATTTTTAACAAAACAATCCGATGGGGAGGTAAATATCCCTGTCCTGTTCTGAAGATAGCGGCACCTTCCATATCGACTAAACTTCGAAGGGTGTTGGAACCATTGACAATCCCCTTCTCCACCGTCAACAGTTCCATTTCTCTTAATCCGTGTTTTATCAGCATATCGGGGAAGTAGACTTCACCGGATTTCGCCTCAGTAATTTTATTAATCATCATCATTTCCCCAATGGAGGTAAGTCCGGGTGGACCCCCTGCAATACCGATATTGATGAGCAACAAATCACTTAAAGAGGGAAAAGACTCCAGCACCTGTTCCACGGCTTGAGCGGCTCTTCTTGAACCAACACCAGTAATCAATAAAACAATATTTTTTCGACGGTACCAGGGCCTGGAATGTTCTTTTGACAGTTTAAAAACCTCAATCACAGGACGGGCTTCAGCTTTTAAAGCAGTGACAATCAGAAATTTCAATTCAGGTCGTGTCCGGGAAATAATGAATGAAATAAAATATATCTTATGATGGTTTTATGGCTTTTACTCACCGGCGATATCAGCAGAATGCAGGTGTTTCAGATACTTTCGTACTTCCTCCACCATTGTAGCGCTGTGGGTCATGTAATTGGTTTCCAGATCCAGGTAAGTACTGTTCTCCAGACCCTCGGTTATTTTTCTCAGGTTTTCTGGTTCGTGCAGAACATCTTTTGACCCCCCAATGATTAAGGTGGGGGTATGAATTGATGGCAAACGATCCCATACTTCGTATCGGGAAAGGGGAATAACGGCCTGTTTCAGTCTCCAGGGATCGGCATGATCCAAAGCGCGGCAATATTTCTGATACTGAGCAGGATCACTTTTTACATCCAGACGAAAATGTTTCAGGTACCATTTAATAAACGGCTTTAAAATCGAAAAAAAACCGGGGTAAAACAGGTAAATAATGCCCATTCCCCATTTTGGAACCCGGAATACAGCGTTGGGACCGATCAGAACCAG
>CAZIIM010000016.1:0-40435 GCA_964539305.1 uncultured bacterium
AAAGGGTGGTAGCAGGGAAAAGATAGTGGTTTATTTTAACCTTTTTATGGTAAGCCTTCGACACGCCCCGCTGAGCGGGGCGGCTCAGGCAATCATACAATTGTGTGTCACACTGTGACCAATGTATTGTGCTGATCCTAAATATATGAAAGACGGAAAACCTGAATTATTCTACCAAAACTCTGTCACTAAAGCCTTCGAATCTTCCCGCAGAGCTGGACGGCTCAAGCCATAAAACGTAATTATCCCACTCAGTCCTGAGGGCAGCTAGATGAGTAGGCAGGGAAAAATAATTAAACTAATAAACTCTCAAATGCCCCTTTGTAAGGTTCTTCGATTTCTTTAAAGTAATAATCCCGGAATTCATTAAATACCTGGTGTGCGAGAGCCGGGTTATTCTTTTTCATGAGAGCCTGGACCTGGTATCGGAGTCCAATATCATTTAGAGCGTTCCACTGCAAAATACGTTTACCGATGTTGTAAAGCTTATCCCACTCGTTCTCCTTCCGATAGTGGTTGGCACAATAACGGGCAAGATTCAGAGCCTTTTCCTGGGCACTATGCCGTATGGGATCCAGCCAGTCTTCGCCCAGGCCCGGTAACAGGGTTCCATCACCATACAGGTCCAGGATCTGCTCAGCTTTACACACTTCGGCGTCATGGGTATTGGGTTGATAAAAAATCAAATGGTAATAATCCACGGAAAGGGTATCCCCCGGGGCGATAAAAATACGGCCGTTTTTCCGTTCCAGCAGATTGGCATGCTTCCCCAGGACCGACCTGATTTTACTCAGGGCCACCGCCCGGCTGTTCAAGGCACTTTCCCGGGAAACATCGGGCCAGAAAGTCAGCGTAATCTCCGAAAGTGTGATTCCATGACTGTTTTTCAACAGGATGTACAGGAAGAGAGAACGGGCCTTTTTGGAACCCCAAGCCTGCCGAGGGATTTCCTCTCCATCAACCCATAGACAAAAATCATCAAAAACTTTAATGGTGACTCCATTGGTAAGAACTGGTAACAAGGTTTTAGCCTCTGGTTCACTTACTGGGCTCAGTTGAGACGGGACATTTTCCTGTTCCTGTTTAGGTATCGGTGCGTCGGATTTCCTGATCATTTTCATCGTGAACCAAGTGCCACCGATTAAGAGAACCACTAATATTAGAATCGAAAAAATACCAGCCTTTGATCTGGAGGTATCCAAATAAGCAGCAGCTAAAAATTCCGATGGGGAAAATACGGGTAGCGATAAGGTGTAAACCGCTAACTGGACTGAACGATTTTTTTCCAGGGGTTTAACCAACAGCATGGCCAGTTCATTGGTATTTTCAAGATAAAAAAGATTAAATGCCCCTTTCAGGATATCACCCGTCACAAATCCATCCCCCACTTGATGGAAATTGGGTTGGTCTAACCCAGTGGTAAACAGTTCAACCACATTGTTTTCTTCAGCTCCTTCTATATAGGCATAGTATATTTTATCCCGCTGGGGAATGATTTCGGCAGACACCATTCTGGCTTCGGGAACCCAGTCACCGGCATCCCACTGTTTTTCCAACGTGAGTGAATCCAGGTTCAGTACCCACAAATCGTTCAACCAGTGAAATAATCGTTTCTGCTCACCGCTTTTATTACCGTGGCCACCAAAGATGAAGACCTCCCCCGGCTGCTTTCCTGCCGTCACCCGGACAGGCTGCCGGGGGTAGAATAGTTCATTGTTTAACATATGGACCGGCAATACCATCCATTTCCCCGTTTCTGGATCATAACGCTGAACATGGTTTTTCATGGTGTAATAACCATACCCCCCAATCCGGTAAAGACTTCCGTTCCGGGGATCGACAAAATTCCCACCACCGTGATATTGTTCACTGGTGGTCAGAGAATCTTTCACCAACCACTTCAGCTGTTCCTCGTCCCACTCCGCCACTGGTCCATTCCCACCACCATGGAAAGCCATCAAACTCCCATCGGAGGAATTCTGCACTACTTCAAATCGAGGCGGTAATGGTTGATTCAAATGAATTGTCGTATCTTTCCAGGTTTCACAGTCGATTTTCCTTAATCGATTTGTTTCCCAGATGAAAAGGGTATTGGAATATGTCTGGTACAGGGGATATTGAAAATCAGAGCAAATCGAAGAATATACTTTCTGCCATTTAAAATGATGATTGATCAACCAGGATCCATCGGAAACACGGGCCGGTTCGTGATTCAACTCCTCGTGTGCCAGATTCCCCTCCGTTTCATTCAACGGCCAGCCCCGGATCAGTTTCCCGGAAACACCCCTTAATTCAATGTCCCGAATCGCCATATTCGGCGTATCACCCCCAAGCGCAACACCCCCGAACTTCAGTTGCAGATTAAGTGTGGATGGGAAGTCTGTCAGGCTCAGTCGAACTTGCTGATCATCAAGCGTTAAGGTGGCCTGCTGCTTTTCCATATCGAAATTCAGTTCAGCATGATGCCAGCGATTTCGGCGTAATTCTGTATTGGGAACACCAATTCTGACTTGTCCAGGATGATTGTAAACCGTCAATTCGAAAAAGCTGGTATCTGGATTCCGGTAATCCACAAAACTAAAGACGAAAACACTTTGCCTGTTGTCATACCCGTTTACGAGGTACCCGAATGGGCGGGTGTTCCAAATATAAAAATCAAAACTGAGGGTGAACTTTCCCTTGATCGGAATTGGTTTTGTTGGCGTCAGATCCAGCTGGGTGAGATTGTCAGCGTCGTAATCACTGTAGAATAACAAACCTCCTGCGACTGTTTGCTCAGCAGCAATAAAATTCAAAGTCAAAGCTAATACGAGTATTCTCAGGAAATTGATCGCGCTACGCCTTCGGTTGGTTCAATTAACAGGAGTAAAAGTGTAATGATATCCAGTTTTCAATAGCAACAGAATTCCCCCTGAAGACATATCGGTTACAAATGCACGATCTTCGTGCGGAACTGTTCAGTTTATTCAATAATGACCTATTCTACTTCGATGCGATAAAGGATATAGTCAGAAAAGGTCAACAGGACACTGGTACCATTCTGATAATGATAAATCCAGAGCTGGTTTTTTTGGTCTTTCCCCTGGAAAGTTTTTTCAGATGGTTCACCCATGATTTCCTGCACCTGGGCAATGGTCATTCCCACCTCCACCGGTTGAGGTTTTTCCTTCAGACGGCGTCGTTCCTGATCCATTTTAGTCTGAATGCGCTGTCGCATGAGAACTTTCTCCTGCTGAGCCAGTTTTTCTTTCAGCGCCAACAGTAATTCTTCATTCTCTTTTCCCAGCCCCCCCGTGAGTCGCCGGGCTTCCTCTAAAGCATATACAATAAAGCGGATTGAATTGGCATCGCGCAGGGAATCTGCCGTTGCCAGTAAATCGGCCGCAATTTGGTAGCGATAGGCTTCCACCTCGAAGATGCGGGAAGAATCCTTGGCCACGGCCTGGTTAAACAGATTCAGGGCCTGGGAGTAAAAACCGTGATCCAGAGCCTTCTTCCCCGCCTGCATCAGGTAATCCGTTTCAATCCGAAGCACATGGGGGGCCACCTCAGGATACCAATCCAAAATCTGCTTAACCATTGCCACCGCTGAATCCCCTTTATCCTGGTTTAGGAGTTCTTCAGCAACTTCCAGACGGTGATAAGCCATTTCCTTCAGACGTTCTTCCAGAACAGGTTTCAGGGTAGAATCCGCCAGGGACCTGGCCTGAAGATATCGACCCAGTGCTTTATCGGTCAAACCCCGTTCATCAAAACTCACCCCCTCCCGCACCAGCTGATAGGGAATTTTTTTTGTACTCTTCAACAACAATTTTTCAGCCCGCCGCCGGTTGGCATGACGGGGATATGTGTTCACAAAAGACTCCAGTTCCCGTTTTGCGGCAATGTAATCTTTCCGGTAGTAATATTCCTTACCCACATCCCCTGATGTCTTCCGACCCCCAAAAAAGACTGATGCGGTGGCGTAAACACCCAAGTTATTTAAGGTAAAACCGGAAATGGGAGTCAGGTCATCGGGATCCTTAATATGATTAATCACGGTGTGCGTGTATTTTAAATCCAGTCCAACGGTGTACCGGCTTGTCTGCCCCGTATCCAGAATAATTCTCCCCCCGAGGGCGAATGACTGGGAGGGGCCGGTGCCACTGGGAGCCGAGAGACCGCTGTAAAAACGGGAAGAGGCCCAACCGTAGGTATAGCGGAAATTGAGATACCAGGACTCAAACCACTGGAGCATTAACGACTGGCTCCAGCTGATTTCCAGGAGTTTCCCTGAGAATTTGACGCCGGTGGTATAGGTGCTGTTTACATTACTCCAGCTGGAGGGGATTTCCGGCGGTAGAAATAATGAGGCGTACCGCAGGTTAATACCGGTGTGCATATCCAACCAACTGGTCCCGAGGAGATAGTAAGCCAGATTGGTTTTTACAAGGTCCAGATCAAGCTGATGCCCCAGGCGGGCCGTAAAACTGCCGCCGTCAAACGGATCGACCGAACTATTATCATATTTCATCCAGTCGGCAGGTACTTTCAGCCACATGAACCCCTTGCCGCCATTGTACCCAAATCCGTACCGCATTTCAACGGGAATAAATGTCACCGGTTCGTGGAATTCCCGCCGCCGGAAAATTTGATCCAGATAATATCCTTTCTCATACTCCACTTTCCGGACTTTCTTGGGTTTGAAAAGACGGAACAATGCTGATTGAGAGCTGTCCGGGTCTGACTGGGGATTCCCCAGCAGAATTGTGCTTAAAACGAAAAACGCGATTAAAATGGTTAGTTCTCTTCTCACTGCCGTTCAAAATACCTGCATTACACTACTTAGGGCAAGGATGTTAGCCGAGAGGTTCGGGGCACCAACCCGGTTCCTACCGTTAAAATCCCAGCGCTGAAAAGAACGGTTCAACCGGAATCTCAAAAACGGTAACTTTCCCCGCCGGAAGAACAGGCTGGAACAATGCTTCCAGGTTCGATTTGAACCGGTACCCGGTAAAATGAACAGACTGAAACAATTACTTACAATCTTAATCCTGTTATCAGGAATAAGCCTGGCACAGCCCTTCACCATCGTCCGCGTCCATTACAGCGGGGGCGGGGACTGGTACGGCGATCCCAGCAGTCTGCCCAATTTACTGAACTTCATTGAAGACAGCACAACCATCAAGGTGGATCACCGGGAACCCCGGTTGCGTCTCACCGATGATGAATTATTCAACTATCCCTATCTTTACCTGACCGGCCACGGGAATATTCTCTTCAGCGATGAAGAAGCTCAGCGATTACGGGAGTATCTATTAAGGGGTGGATTCCTTCACGCCGATGACAACTACGGAATGGACGCTTCTTTCCGGGCGGCGATGGCCAAGGTTTTTCCCGACAAGGAATGGGTGGAACTCCCCTTCGATCATCCCATTTACCATAGCTATTACGATTTCCCGAACGGGTTGCCCAAAGTACATGAACACGACGGTAAACCGCCCCAGGGCCTGGGTCTGTTTGACGGGGATCGCCTCATGGTTTTTTATACCTATGAATGCGACCTGGGGGACGGCTGGGAAGACCCGGAGGTTCACCATGATCCCTTTGAAATCCGTCAAGCCGCCCTGAAAATGGGCGTGAACATTGTTGTTTTTGCTCTGACACAATGAAAACAGTCGCCCAATACCTTAAAATAATCCGTCGCCTGGCTATTATCCGGGACCTAAAACTACTGGGTTGGGTGGGGTACTTTCTCTTCCTGATCCTGTTCCTTACGGCCCTTCTTCTAGAAGCATTTTTCTATTTCCCAAGTCTCATACGCTATAGTGTCTGGATACTGGTCATGGTATCGGTGGGGCTGGTGCTGGTTTGGCTGGGTCTTTCCGCCTATCAACTGTCCCGGAATAAAATCAATCGCTACCGATGGAGTACGCTGGCCCGAAGGGTCGGCGCCTACGGTTTTGAAAAGGAAGATTCTCTCATTAATGCCCTCCAGATTGAACGAAATCTGGGGAAAAACAGTTCGGCTGAACTGGGAGTATCTTTTGTCAAACAGACATTGATTCGACTGGCATCGCTGGATCTAAAATCGTTGTTTCCTGCCCACTGGATTGAGCGTTGGAAGCGCCGGGTTTTCGTTATGTTGTTTCTCTCCCTGATCATCATAGCCGGAACATGGAAATATTCTGTCTCTGCTCTGTACCGCTGGGGTCATCCTAAAACAGAGTTCCTGGCGCCCCGGCCATTTTCCCTAACCAGTTTATCGGGACACATTCACTTACTGGGAGGTGAATCTGCTTCACTCGATTTCGTTGCCACCGGGGAAGTGCCCGACTCCATCCTGGTGGAACTACGTTCCCTGGCCCCAGGACCGAAAGAGGATTCCATTCAAATCATTTCCATCCCCCGCTCTCTGGTGGATAGTAGTTATCACTATGACTTCACCGACATATACCACGATTACCAATACCGGAGTTTCGTTCCGGCAGCTCACTTCTGGCAACCCTGGGGAGAAATCAGTACGGATCATTACTCTATCTCCGTGACGGACCGACCTATCATGGAGACCTTTTCCGTCACTGTGATCGCACCTGCCTACGCCCATTTACCTGATCGAATCCAAAAAGCGAACCAGGCCGAAATTCAGGGGTTAAAGGGCTCCACCATTGCCCTGGCGCTTACCAGTAACCGACCCCTTGCCAAAGCCTATCTGGATTTGAATGGAAAACGTCTACCCCTGATCCTTCGAAATAACCGGGCTCGGACGAAATTCCGCCTGGACCAGGAAGGACAGTTCACGATTCATCTGGAAGACAGGCGTGGAATTAGTAACCGGAATCCCATTCCTTATCACCTGAAAGTGATGCCGGACCTACCTCCTGAAATGGGTATCATCCAACCGCCGCCCATCATTGAACTGGGGCGCAATCAAACGATTCCCATGCGATTTACAATTGAGGACGACTACGGATTTTCCAATTTACAGGTGGCTTATGAAATCCAGCGCCCCAGCTATTTCAAGGCTGAACCGTTTATTTCCATGTTCAGTATTCCCATTGCAGATCCCCTGAATCTGAAACAGGAACTGAATACCACCTGGAATTTGACCGACCTGGGTCTCATGCCCGAAGACGAAGTTCATTACCATTTCGAGCTCTACGACAATGACAATGTTTCCGGCCCGAAAAAATACTTATCAGGGACATTCATTGCCCGGTTGCCTTCGCTGGCAGACCTGTTTAAAAAATTCCAGCAGCAGGAAAACACGGTTGCGGAAAAAGTAGAACTGGATTTGAAGCAGGTGAAAAAACTGAAAGACCAGTTAAAACAGGCCGAACTGGAGTTGTTAAAAACAGACACTCCCAACTGGGACCAGCAGAAAGCATTGAAAAAAAACCTGGAAGAAGTCCAGCAGGAAATGGATCAATTGCAGAAACTGGCAGAGGAAATGGAAATCCTCAACAAATCAGGGATTAAAAATGACCTGTTCTCCAAGGAATTGCTCCAGAAATTCAATGAATTACAACAGTTGATTGAGGAAGTCCTTCCGCCGGAACTCCGGGAGAAACTCCAGTCCGTCAACCAGGCACTGGAAAATCTGGATGCAAAAAAGCTGACAAAAGCTCTGTCCGATCTGGCCGATAGCCTGAACCAGGTTGAAAAGGAACTGGATCGCTTCCTGGATATTTTTCGGCGGGTTCAGGCAGAACAGGGGCTGGATGAATTAAGGGAACAGCTGGAACAATTAGTCCAGCAACAGGATAATCTGGACCGTAGAATCCGGGCCACCAATGAAGAAACAGACCCCTCAACCCTGCAACGTCTCAGCCTGGAGGAGGATCTCAATTTCAAAACCTATCGACAGACTTTAAAATCCATGGAACAGGTGGCGAAAAACATTGAAGCGTACAGCCCGGAGAGTGGTGAAGCACTCAATCAACTGGCCGAATCACCCCTGGCCGATTCTACGGCGGATCTTCTGGCAGAAACAACCCGCAGCCTCAGGAAGGAGAATCCCCAATCAGCCATGCAATCCAGCTACGCTGCTTTGAAAAAACTCCAGGCCATGAACCAGGCCTTGTCAGATGTTCAGGCCCAGTTTCAACAGGACGCCACTTCAGAAATGGCCCGTAAATTTCGGGATATCCTTCAGAACGTCCTCACCCTGTCAAAATCCCAGGAAGCGCTTCAGAACCAGACCCGCGCCATTCCGAGAAATTCTCCACGGTTAGGGGCTATTGCCAGTCAACAGCAGGTTCTGCAGGATCAGTTGGCACAAATCATGAACAGCTTGATGGAACTTTCCAAGGAGACATTTCTGGTGTCACCGGAAATGGGCCGGGGGATGGGAATGGCTTACGCCCAGATGGAGGCGGCCAAATCGAAGTTGGGAGACAGGAACGGAAATGCCTCCCTCTCGAATCAACAACAGGCCATGGGTGCTTTGAACGAAACCGCCAGCACGATTGTGGCAGCTGTAAAGGCGATGCAATCGACAGGGTCAGCCAGCGGGTACGAACAATTCCTCCAGCGGATGCAGGAAATGGCGGCCTCACAGCAGGGGATTAATGAACAGGGACTCAAGCTGGCGCTGGGTCAAATGACCGCCACCATGCAACAGGCCTTAATGCAACGGATGTTGGCCCGTCAACAGGCCGTTCAGAAATCCCTCCAGCAATTAATGCAGGAACTGAAACAAACCGGAAATCAGGGGGGTCTCGGGGACTTGAGCGGTATCAGCCAGGAACTGGAGGAAGTAATTAAGGATTTAAAACAGGGAAAATATTCCCGCCGAACGCTGGAGCGTCAGGAACGCATCCTGTCCCGGATGCTGGACAGCCAGAAATCCCTTACCCAGCGCGGTTATGAGGATCAGCGCAAATCCGAGACTGGCACCCAACTCAGTTTGCGGGGACCGTCCGGATTACCGGAAGACCTGGGTCAACGTCATTCTCTCATTCTGGATGCCATGAATCATGCCCTCAGGTCCGGGTATTCCCAGGATTATAAAACCATGATCAGGCGTTACTTCAACCGGATTGCTGAAGTGTCCGACGCTATTCTTCCTGATTCAACTACCTCCACCAAAGATCAAACTGTCGAATGAGAAAAATGACCATCACAGGATTGCTGCTGATGACTCTGATCCAGGCTCAGATTAAGGTTATCCCTGAAGGGGAAGTGGCCCTGGGTCAGGCCTTGGTTATGGAACGGGCCGGAAACTTAAAAGGCGCCCAGGAAATATATGAAAAGATCCTGGCTTCAAACCCGGGTCATAGCCGTGCCTACTACCAGCTCAAATCGATTTTTCTTCGCACTTCCAATCCGGAAGTCATCCCTTTAATTCAATCCTGGTTGAAAGTGCATCCGGAGGATCTTCAGAGTCGCATTGAACTGGGACGTGCTTTCTGGAATCACCAGCTACCGGATTCAGCCAAAAACGTATGGCTGGAGTTTGAATCCCATTACCTGAATACACCCAATACTTACCGATTGATTTACAATGCCTATGCTACTGCCGGATTAACCCGGGATATGAAACGGATCGTGGATCAAGGGAGAAACCGGTTTAATGACCCCACCTTCCTGGGAATGGAACTGGCCCAATACTATTTTACCCGGCAGGCCTATCAACAAGCTTTGGATGAATATTTACAGCTGGCCTTCAACCAGCCCCAGAAATTACCTTATATTATGGACCGCATCCTCACCATGAGCGACGATACCACAAACCTCCAGCTGATTGATACAACCCTTCAAGGGGCCAGTGAATCCCATCCTGAAACAGCCCACCTGCTTTTAGCAGGATTCTACTTTAAAACGGGGGCCTTTGACCGCGCCCTGGCGGAACACGAACAACTTGGTTTCAATCAAAATAAAGACCTGAGGCGCTGGCTGGATTTCTCCAGTAACCTGCGCCAGGAAGGACAATACGACCTGGCCATTACAGCCTATACCAAGCTATTGACTCATTTAGACCAGAACGATCCCACCGTTTCCGATGTGATTGGCAAGGCATTAATGGGATTAGGTCAAAGTTATGAGGATAAAATAATTCTGGGGAAAAATGACCTGCAGTTTGTTCAATTTTTCAAGGATAACAGTCTGTTTGAGGATCTCTTTTATCATCAGTCCAGCCTCTCCCAGGAAGATTTGAGTGCCACAATTGAACATTACCAATCCATTTTATCCCTGCTACCATCATCCTACACGGCCGGTCAGGCTCATTACCGCTTGGGAGAGATTCAATTTCGAATCCTTCGGGATTTTTCCGGGGCACGGGAATCCTACCAGGCGGCACTCCAGGCCCACCCGCGACCTGGACTTCGAAAACAAATTCAGCTACGATTGGGGGATTTACTGATTGCAGAAGGTAAAATCCAGGAAGCTGAAGCTTACTTTCATCGCCTCGGTCCCCGTTTTGGACGAGGGGATGAGGTGACCATATTTGATCTCCGGGAAATTCAGGCCCAATTCCTCTCCGGTCATCTCGACCGTGTCGCGGTCTCCGCCGACTCACTGCTTCAACGGTCCAAACCGACAGATCCATTTTATAATGATTTGATGGAAATCCAGAACCTCATCATCAGCCATTATAAGGAACGACCTGAATCGGACCAGGCAGCTTTTAAAATTTTCGTTCAATCGGAAGCTTTGATCCGGCAATCCAAATTATCGGAGGCGGCGGAGAAGCTGGCTTATCTACGCACTTCTTTCCCGCAGGCCTCTATTACACCTTTGGCAACCCTGCGGGAGGCAATTATTCGATTGCGTTTCAGGGATTACTCCCAAGCTCTCGCGAATGCCCAATCATTAGCTGCCACGGATTTAAAAGATCGGGGTTTAACGCTGGCAGGGGAAATTTATGAGCACTATCTTAACGATTCATCCCAAGCCAGAAATTACTACCAAAGGGTCCTGTTGGAATGTCCAAACTCCATCATTCGTGAACCGGTCCGTCTTCATCTACGTAAAATCATGATTTCAGGATGAATCCAGTGAAAAAAATATTCGTGTTGGTACTCTTGGTGAACAGCTTGACTGTAGGGCAAAAGCTCCTTATCCCCATGGACCTGATGCAAAAAGATCATTTGAAAGCCTATGGGATCGCCTACTGGGTTTTAACCAAAGGCATTAATATTGAGTGGGTTTTGAATTTTAGGGGCGGATCCTTTTTAATCGACAATTATTCCGATATTAAAACCGAGTGTCAGGTACGGGGTGTAACAGTCGAAACCATTACTGCCCAGGAGGCGCTTTTGATTTACAATACAGTCGAAAATAATAATATGGGTATCGTTTTGCTGGAAAAAGCACCGAAGATTGCCATATACACACCGCCCAATAAACAGCCCTGGGATGATGCGGTAACACTGGCCCTTACCTATGCTGAAATTCCTTACGCAACATTATGGGATGAAGAAGTATTCCAAGGGCAACTGGAGCAGTACGATTGGCTCCACCTCCACCATGAAGATTTTACTGGCCAATACGGTAAATTCTACCGGAATTACCACACAGCCGGCTGGTACATCGAACAAAAGGCCCAGTTTGAAGCCCTGGCACAGCGGTTAGGATTTCCCAGTGTCCATGAAGAAAAAAAGGCCTTGGCCCGGGTGATAAAAGCTTACGTGGCGGAAGGCGGATTTTTATTTGCCATGTGCTCGGCCACCGATTCTTACGATATCGCCCTGGCTGAAGAGGAGGTGGATGGAGCGGCGGCAGTCTTCGACGGGACTCCGGTCGACCCCCAGATTCAGACGAAGCTGGATTATTCTAAAACGTTTGCCTTTACTGATTTTAAGGTGATTACCGATCCCATGATCTACGAATTTTCAGATATAGATTATCCTTCCAGTGAAAATCCCGTGACACGGGGAGCAGATGTGGACTACTTCACATTATTTGAATTTTCAGCCAAGTACGATCCTGTTCCCACTATGCTTACGCAGGACCACGTGCCCGTTATTAAAGGATTCATGGGACAGACCACCGGATTTAACCGGGAAAAAATTAAAAAGCATGTCTTAATCCTGGGGGAGGATCCCACCACACCGCAGGTGAAATACCTCCACGGAAATTATGGTCAAGGCACCTTCACCTTCCTGGGGGGGCATGATCCTGAAGATTACCAACATTTCGTAGGCGATCCACCAACCGATTTGAGTCTGCATCGCAATTCCCCCGGTTACCGCCTAATCCTGAACAATATTCTCTTCCCTGCCGCCAGGAAGAAAGAGCGGAAAACATGAAAATCGATTCTGCCGTTCAAATTATTGAAGGAGATCTGAATGCGGCGCTTCAGGTATCGCAACATATTCCGGAATTTGATCACCCCTACGATGAAGCAGAATATTTAAGACGTTTAAAGGGTGTAAAACACTTAATCTTAACTGCACAGGTGGAGCAGAATGCCGTTGCTTTCAAAGTGGGATACGATCGTTTCCGGGATGGTTCCTTCTACAGTTGGATGGGGGGTGTAGATCCGAATTATCGCCGGAAAGGGTTGGCGACAGCCCTGGCCGATTACCAGGAGGAATGGGCAATCCGCCAGGGATTTCGTTGTGTTCGTATTAAAACGTATCACCAGCATAATCACATGCTCCAGTTTGCCCAGGAAAGAGGCTTTAGAATCGTCCGAATTATTCCAAATAAAGTGGAATCAGAAACCATTCTGTGGCTCCAAAAAGAGCTGGTGAAATCGTCGGACTGACCATGTGGTTGCAAAAACAAATATCCCTGCGAGCGTACCCCAGAGGGTTCCATCTCATTACAAATGAAATCCTGGCTCAATTACCCGAAATCCGCTCCATCAAAACGGGCGTACTCCACATTTTTATACAGCACACTTCCGCTTCCCTCACGATTAATGAAAATGCTGATCCTACGGTCCGGCAGGATTTTGAGTCCTATTTCAACCACGCCGTAAAAGAAAATGAACCGTACTACAGACATACCTTTGAAGGGCCGGATGACATGCCCGCCCATTTAAAGGCCTCCATCCTTGGTTCCAGTCTATCAATCCCCATCACAAACGGGCGACTGGCTCTGGGGACCTGGCAAGGGATTTACCTGTGTGAGCATCGGAACCACAAACACAGCCGCCGTCTCACATTAACGCTTCATGGAAATCCATAAAATGAAACTCATCCAAGGGGGTTGCTTCGTTTTATTGTTTAGTTTGGCGATTCAGGGCTGTGCCCTGCAACCGGTGAAAGCCCCTCAATCCACAGACACACCTCAATACAGTACCGCTCCGCCTTTAGGAGACATGGCCCCCCAACTGAAGCGTGTTTTACAATCGGTGAAAAAAATCAGTGCCATTGTTTATTACACCACCTATTATTTTTCGCCGGATCAATACCTGACCCCTGATCGGATCCCGGGTCTGAATTTGGAGAAAGAATCGATTGATCAGGCCTTTTTCAATGAATCTTCTTCAGGGACAGCCACCATCCTGCAATACGATTTTACGCGAATCGCCGTTCTCACCTGTGCCCACGTAGGTGAATATCCCGACACTGTTTACTCCTATTTTGATTCAGAAGATTCCGCCTCCTTCCTTTCCTCTGTTTCCATTAAGACACGTTCCGAATTCTTTGTCAATGAAATCCCCGGAGGCGATGAACTCGAGCTGTTGGCCAAGGATGAAAGATCAGACCTGGCTTTGTACGGTCGGGAATATACCTCACCCAGAAAAAGGGAATTGTTCAGGTTCCCCTACAAACTGGGAACAGATGCAGATATGAACTGGGGTGTTTTTGTTTATCTGGCTGGTTTTCCCATGGGGATTAAAACCGTTTCCAGCGGTATCGTTAGCCAGCCCAGGGGCATTCGGAAAGGTACCTTTGTGATTGATGCCAATTTTAATCCGGGATTCAGCGGTGGCGTGGTGCTGGCCCTGAGACCCGGATCTCACACGTTTGAATGGGTGGGAATTGTCAAATCGGTCTCTGCCACAACGTATTACCGTTTAACACCAGATCCTCAATTCATAAAAGAGCGTCGGTCACACAAACCATATGAGGGACCCATCTATCTGGAACAGGCTTCCGATATTAATTATGGTATCACGTACGCCGTTTCAGCCGGGACTATCCGTGCATTCCTTAAAAAGAACGCCCCGTTACTGGAGGCCAGGGGATTTAACCTGAGTTATTTTATGGATTAAGGCTCCAGGGATTTCACATGATTCCAGATGGCATCCATTTCCGCCAACGTGGAGTCATCCACAGTTTTCCCCTGTCGTTTCAATTCTGCTTCAATCTGTTGGAAGCGATTCACGAACTTTCTGTTTGTCCCCCGAAGGGCATCCTCAGCGGACACTTCCAGGAAGCGGGCCAAATTCACTACTGCAAACAAGACATCCCCAATTTCACCCTCAATTTGTTTTTTATTCCCCTCCTGTTGCGCAGCTTTTAATTCGTCAATTTCTTCATGAATTTTTTTCCAGACATCCTCGACCTGTTCCCAGTCAAAACCGGTATAACTGGCCTTTTGTTGAAGCCGCTGGGCCCGGATCAGGGCTGGTAACGTCTCCGGTACGCCATCCAGACGGGAGCGGCGCCCTTTTTCCTTATGTTTGGCTGCCTCCCAGTTTTGTTTGGCATGGAAGGGAGCATCCGCCTGAGCTTCTCCGAAGACATGAGGGTGACGCCGAACCAGCTTTTCTATGATCAGCTCCAGTGATTCCGACAATTTGAATCTACCCTCCCCTTCTGCAATGGCAGCCTGGAAAACGGCATGGAGAAGAATATCCCCCAGTTCCTCCTTTAAATTCTGCCAGTCTTCCCGGTCCACGCTTTCAATCAATTCATACGCCTCTTCCAAGAAATACGGCAGGAGCGATTGATTGGTCTGCTCCCGATCCCATGGACAGCCCTCCGGCGCTCTTAATTGCTCCACAATGGAAACCAGTTCCTCAAACTTTTCACCAACCTCAGCCATTCTGTTTAGCTCCTCATAAGTTTTATTTAAATAATTCTTCCCAAGGTGTTTTCCCCAAATAATAATTCTCCCTGGTACGCATGCGCTGCTGGTCTTCATCGCTATCGTCTTCATAACCCAACAAGTGCAACCCACCATGAATAATCAAACGGGCTACCTCCCGTGGGTAGGGTTCCTGAAAGGTTTCAGCATTTTCCCGGGCACGGGGTAAGCTGATATAAATTTCACCCTCCAGACTTGTTTCACTTTCCTCGTTCAAACGGAAAGCGATGACATCGGTCAGTTGATCCACATGAAAATAGGTGCGTTTTAAACGATTCAGCAGTACATCATCCCCGAATATTACTGTCACCTCCGCTGTTTTTAATCCCTCTGACTGGAACACATCTGAAAGGATTTTTTCCACCGGTTCCGGCGACGGTTGTTCCAGGTCTGGATCAGCGGCCACCTGAATCGAGATCATGCCTGAGGGGATTGAGACTTTTCCGGCGACGGTTTTTCTTCCGCATCGGGATACTCAATCCGGATATGATAAATCCCCCGCAACACTGGCAGTAAACCGGTGGTCCCGTCCACCTTGCCCTTGATTTTGGTCAGTTCATCCAGGGTCAACGGGCATTCGTCCAATTGCCCTTCGGACACACGGTGATTAATGATTTTGTCGATCATGTCCTCAATCTTGGTGATTTCCGGTTCCTTAATCGAGCGGACGGCGGCTTCGATGGCCTCGCAAATCATGAGTATTCCTGTTTCTTTGGTATTGGGCTTGGGTCCCGGGTATTTAAAACTCTGTTCGTCCACGTTTTCAGGATTCTCTGTTTTCAGGGCCTTTCGATAGAAGTATTCAACCCGTGTTGTTCCGTGGTGCATGGGAATAAAATCGCTGACAATCGTGGGGAGTCCATATTCCTTTGCCAGTTTTAATCCCTCAGTTACATGATTTTTAATAATTTTCGCACTCATGGTAGGGGTCAGGGAATCGTGCTTATTGACGCCGGCATACTGGTTTTCAATAAAATATTCCGGTCGAACCATTTTCCCCACATCGTGATAATAGGCTCCCACCCGACATAACAGGGCGTTGGCACCAATGGCATCGGCACAGGCTTCCGCCAGGTTCCCTACCACAACGCTATGGTTGAAGGTACCATTCGCTTCCTGCTGCAGACGCTTTAACAGGGGGTGCTGAAAATCAAGAAGTTCAATCAATGTCAGGTTGGTCGTGGCGCCGAAGGAGACCTCCAGAATTCCAATAAGTCCATAGGTTACAATCGGAGACAGGACGGAAATGACGGACAGGTAAAGTAGATTATCTCCCATGGCACTCCAATTATGCCCCTTGAACAATCCCTGGGCCAGTACAACGATTACGCTGCTGGCGATGAGAGCAAAGATTGCCGTAAATAACTGGGAGCGGGTCCGCAATTTGCGGACAGCATAGATCCCCGCTGAAGAGGTAAACAGGGCTGTCACCATGAATTCCACGTTATTCCCAATTAAAATCGTAATCAGCAGCACAATGGAGGTAATGCCCATGAATCCAATTCGGGCGTCGAAAATAATCGTAATTACCATGGCGGCGACGGTCACGGGAATCAGATATTCCGACAGATTCAGGCGGGAATAAAATAAATAGGCCAACCCTACTTCTGTAATAAACACCAGGTCCAGCAGCAGGACCATTTTCCAGTCATTAAACACAGGGGAGCGGTAAGTCAGTAAAAAAGTAAAGAAAAAGGACACGATCACCGCAATCAACAGAACCCGTCCAATGTAAGCCAGAAAAACCTCCTGCCCCCGTTCCACTTTTTCCCGGCGATCGATGGCCACTGCCAGAGAATTCAGCTTTTGCAACACATCTTCCGTAATGCGCATGTTGGCATCCACAATCCGCTCGTTTTTAATCACAATCCCCTTATTTCGGGGCACCCGGTCGAGTACGGCCTGCTGACGACGTTCAGTGGTTTCCCGATCGTAGATCAAGTTGGGCTTCATGAATTCAACCACCAATTCATATCCCAGATCCCGCCTGAGATCCTGTTCGTCTTCATAGAGCCCCGTAACCTCCACCCGGGCTTTTGTCCAGGCTTGTTGCAAATCAATATAGGTTTCAGGGTCTGTCAGTTCAGAAGCCTGATCCTCCCCCAGTTTAACAGCCACCTGATCACTGATAATATCTTTCAGGGAAATATCATAAATCCCCTCTGCCCAGTGATTCCGGCAGATTTGAATAATATCATCCTTAAACTTGTCCAAATCGGGTATAATGGACTGTTCAGGCAGAGCCACCAGAATCTGATTCCATTTTTCTGATCCGACAGCAAAGGGGAATTCCTTGCTCAACGTATCCATGAGAACGGCCACGGCGGCACTGTCGGTCTGGAGCATGGTTCGGGCTTCATCGTACCGTTCTGTAAAGCGGTTTCGATACTGAAAATCCCGGCTTTCAGAGAGTTTTACATTGGCATCCCTGATCTCCTTCAAGAGGGTAAAAAAGCGTTCAATGGCCTTAATCTGCTCATCCACAATTGCCTGGGAACGGATAAAAATAAAGGGTTGGGATTTCAAGGCCTCTTTCAGATCAGCCTGTAGTTCAGCTTCTGTTTTCAGGACAGGGAAATTAAACGGAGCCAGAATAGGTTCCCGGGTAATATCATTTAACTGATAACTGTATTGAAGGGATTTCCCCCGGGGAAACAAGAGGGAGAGAACAATCACCAACCCGATTAATAACAGTATCTGTTTCCCGTAAATCCGGAAGTTGGATTTCACACGTTGAAAAAAGGTGGGACGATTGGGATTCCGGGCCATTAAATATCCTGTACCATGCTGAGAATTGATTTTGCAATCACAATGCGCTGTACCTCACTGGTGCCTTCTCCGATTTCCAAAACTTTGGCATCCCTGAAATACCGTTCGACGCCGTATTCTTTTACATAGCCATAGCCCCCGTGAATTTGAATCGCTTCGGTTGTAATGCGCATGGCCGCTTCGCTGGCGAATAATTTTGCCATGGCTGCTTCTTTGATCACATCCCGACCTTGATCTTTTAACCAAGCAGCATGGAAGGTGAGCAATTTAGCTGCTTCAATTTGGGTAGCCATATCCGCCAATTTAAAAGAAACAGCCTGGAATTCGTGGATCTTTTTTCCAAAAGCCTTTCGCTCGGTTGAATATTTCAAAGCTTTCTCATAGGCTCCCTGAGCCGTTCCCACAGCTAAAGCTGCCACGGAGATACGTCCCCCCGTGAGCGTGGAAAGGAATGTTTTAAAGCCCTTTCCCGGCGTCCCCAGCATATTCTCTGCGGGAACGCGCATATCCTCAAAAAAGAGCTGGCGGGTATCACTGGCTTTCCAACCCATTTTTTTCTCCGGTTTACTGGTCCGGAATCCAGGTGTATCGGTAGGCACAATAAAAGCACCAATCCCCAAATCTTTTCCATCTTCAATAATACGGGCGGTGATATTTACAATTTTAGCGTAACCGGAGTTGGTAATGAATATTTTTCCCCCATTGATTACATAATCTGTCCCATCCTTAACCGCCTTGGTTTGCGTAGCACCAGCATCACTGCCGGCACCCGGTTCCGTAAGCCCGAATGCCCCCAAAATGGATCCGCTGGCCAACTGGGGAACATATTTCTGTTTCTGATCCTCATTCCCAGCAATCACAATAGGCATGGTCCCCAGGGAAGTGTGTGCTGCCATGGTAATTGCCACCGAAGGATCAACCCGGGCCATTTCCATTACTGCCGCCGCATAAGCGACTGTATCCATTCCAGCACCACCGTATTTTTCCGGCACTGGAATTCCCATGAGACCCAACTCCGCCATCCGCCCCACCAGTTCAAGGGGGAACTCCCCTTTCTGATCCAGCTCCAGTGAAACAGGCGCCACTTCATTCGCAGCAAAATCCCGCACCATTTCCACCAGCATGGTATGCTCTTCACTGAAAAACAGATCATTCATATTAACTAATTCCCTTTCTAAATGTAGATCGTGTTGAATATACTATGGAATAATGCTCCGATTACCACCGAATAGCAGCAGAGGCCCAGGTAAAACCAGCACCGAAGGCGGCCAGGATAATGTGATCACCGCGCTTGAATTTCCGTTCATCCCAGGCTTCACAGAGAGCAATGGGGATGGAGGCGCCGGTTGTGTTCCCATAACGGTGAATATTGCTGTACACCTTCTCCATCGGGACGCCCATGCGCTTGGCCACCGCTTGGCTGATTCGATAATTAGCCTGGTGGGGAATAATCAGGGCCACATCATCCAGGGACAGTTGATTGGCCTCCAGTGCTTCCTGAATGACCTGCGGGAACCGGACAATGGCGTTTTTAAATACTTCTCTCCCGTTCATAGAGGGATAGTGGCGACCTTCTTTCAGCATTTGTTCCGAAAGGCGGGGATTTTCCCGGGAGGCAGGTCCTTCACACCACAGCATTTTTAAAAAGGCACCCTGGGAATGGAGATGGGTAGACAGGATTCCACTTTCATCCGGACTGGGGCGAAGAACAGCCGCTCCGGCACCGTCACCGAATAATACGGCCATATCCCGTCCTTCCGTGGAAAGATTTAGAGCTGTGGATTGAACCTCCGCTCCCACGACCAGAATCGTTTTGTATTCTCCTGTTTTAATGTACTGATCCCCGATGGACAAAGCGTAAATAAAGGCGGAACAGGCAGCTTTAATATCAAACGCCCCAACCGTTTTCATATGAAACCGGTCCTGCAGCTGGGGAGCCACACCGGGGAAAAAATAATCCGACGTGAGGGAGGCGACGATAACCAAATCCACCTCCTCCGGATCCAGGTTTGCCATGGCAAACGCTTTTTTGGATGCTTCATATGCCAGGTCAGAGGTCCCCTCTCCTGGAGAGACCCAATGCCGTTCCTTGATGCCCGTCCTGGCCGTAATCCAATCATCGGAAGTTTCCATCCACTGGGACAAATCCTGGTTGGTAATCACCCGTTCAGGCACCTGAAATCCGATGCCGGCGATGGTCGTTCTTATCATGACGTTGGTTCCTCTTTTGACTGGGATAATTGAATATCACGAACATTTAGCTGGATTGAAGTGGTGCCCTGCCATTCATTGGTTTCCACCACATAAGCCATATCCACAGGTTGCCCTGTAATTAAATTTTCATAAAAACGGGACAGTCCAAATCCGATCGCCGGATAAGTGCGATCCCCCTGCTTCACCGAAAACCGGAGATGTTCTCCCCTTCCTACCAGACGGGGATTCCCTGCCACACTCAGATTCCGCGTGACAAATTTTGGACGCATGTTCCCGGGTCCATAAGGACCCAGTTTTTCCAGGAATTGCATAAAGCGGGGCGTAATATCTTTCAGTGCCATTTCTCCATCGATAGTAAGTGTCGGTATTAAATCCTCCGGTCCCAGGTGCTCGTTGGCCACACGAATAAAGGCGCGCCGGAAGTCTTCCAACCGTTCTTCCCTGACAATTAATCCGGCTGCCATGGGATGGCCTCCAAACCCCTCCAGAAACTGAGAGGTGGCAAGCAGTGCCTGATAGAGATCCAGCCCCCGAATGCTGCGGGCAGATCCTTTTCCCAGTCCCTGTTCGTCGATTGAAATTACAATGGCAGGTCGGTTGAACTCTTCCTTAATCCTGGAGGCTACAATCCCCAGTACACCCGGGTGCCAGCCGCGCGCCGCTAATACGATGGCCCGTTCCCGGGGCAGATCCACTTCTGCATTCACCATGCGGATGGCATCATCCACAACACCTTGTTGAATGGTCTGCCGCCGCTGGTTTTCTTCGATTAATATGTGTGCCAATTCCCGGGCCCGGTCCTCATCCATGGTTGTCAGGAGTTCTACCGTACGGTTCGCGTCCCCCAATCGTCCAGCCGCATTAATCTTGGGCGCAATTCCAAAGACAAGTTGCCCCACAGTCAATTCTTTTCCCAAAAGACCCGTCTCTTTTAACAGAAATTTTAGGCCTGGCCGTTCAGCAGAGGCCAGACGGTTCAAGCCGTAATGGACAAGAATCCTATTCTCGTCTAGAATAGGGACCATATCGGCAGCGGTGGCTAGTGAAACCAGGTCCAAGTACCGGTGGGAGCGTTCAGAAGCTGGATTCAATTTCTCTTCCACCGCCGTCAACAATTTATAAGCGACTCCGCAACCACAAAGTCCCTTATTGGGGTAGGCACAATCCTCCCGCTGGGGATTCAGAATGGCGAAGGCCTCCGGTAATTGATCGTCCGGGTGATGATGATCTGTAATAATGACATCCACTCTATTCTCGCGGGCATACTGGACGGCTTCAACCGCATTGATTCCGCAATCACAGGTTACCAGAAGATCAGCTCCCCACTGGACGGCCTGATCTATCCCCCGAACAGAAAGGCCGTAACCCTCCGTTTCACGATTGGGGATGTAGGTTTTTACCCTGGCCCCAAGGGCTAACAGTCCCAGATACAAGAGTGAAGCTCCCGTTGTACCATCCACATCGTAATCACCAAAGATGAAAATCGGACGTTTGTGAAGAATATTTTTCATGATCCGATCTACAGCCAATTCCATATCCTGCATCAGAAAAGGATCATACAGTTGACGAATATCAGGATTAAAAAATGACTGGGATTCCTCCTTCGTAATAATCCCGCGATTTACCAGGATTTTGGCAATGATCTCCGAGGTGTTAAACCGTTGCTTTACAGCCGCTACCGCTTCCGAATCGGGGGTTAATATGTTCCAGCGCACAGAATTCAATTCCCAGGCTTACGGATAAAATACGATTCTCAATTTAGGATGGATCGCCGGAAATAATCAGAACAATTCAAATGATTCCAATCGTGCGTTATATGGTAGAGGCCAATTAATTAAAGAAAAAATTCAGGGTTATCTATAAGCCGAGTTTTGTTATTGGTAACCATTCATCTGGTCCCGATGTTACCATCGGGTTCGAGCGATCCACCCATCCCTTAAATCGATGCGGACCACATCTGGGGATTTACTTGATCTTGCACCAGGCGGGGTTTACAAGCGTCCGGAGTTGCCCCCGGTCCTGGTGGTCTCTTACACCACCTTTTCACCCTTGTCCCGACATGGAATGTCGAGACGGTATATTTTCTGTTGCACTTTCCATGGACTTACGCCCTCCCCGCGTTACGGGGCACCTTGTCCTGCGGTGCTCGGACTTTCCTCCCCCCACATGCCTTCCGGCAGATGGAGAGTAGTTACCCGATAACCCTGAATTATGAAAGAGCGGTCTGAAATTACTTACGAATAAAATTGAGGAAAAACGAAAACAGGAGGCTTATGTTGAAGTCTCCCAATAGAGAAAACGACTGCAAACGTCACAGGTGTGAACATGGCTGCCGGCACGGATTTCCGATATTTTCTGAGGAGGAACCCGTGAACCGCAACCGCCACAGGCATCGCTCTCCAATGGAACCACCACCAAACCTTCCCGGGCAGGGTAAATACGATCATACCGTCTTAGAAGAGCAGGATCGATTGCCTCCCGATCCGCTTTTCGACGATCTTCCAGTTTCTGTTTTTCTTCTGCCGATTCAGCCATTAACTGCTCCAGGCGTTTCCGACGGGTCACCAGATCCTGACTAAGCGTCTCCAGATTCGCCTCTTCCGTCTTCATTCGCTCCTCCAATACTTCCTTTTCTTCCTCATAGTTCAATGACTGATCTTCGATGGCTTCCAATTCGCTTTTCAAGTGGTCAATTTCATGCTGGAGTGCATCATACTGCTTGTTGGTGGTCACCAGAAAGAGCTGATCTTTCAATTTGCCAATCTTTTCCCGGATCTCCGTCATCATTAACTCCGACTTGCTCAACGCCACTTCCAGTTCTTTAATCCGGGCTTTCCCCTCCTTCAGTGAATTCAATAAAGCCGTTTCCTCCGCCTTTAGTTCCTCCACCTTCCGTGGAAGATCCCCCAGCAAATCATTTAATTCCTGGAGTTGGGCATCAATTTCCTGTAATGCGATCAATTTGGATATTACCTGCATTGAATCGTGGGTCCTTTCAAATACAAAAAATGCACCTGAGTCGGTGCATTAATAATTTGGTGAGCTGAAAAAGAATTAACCCCGGTAGTTCGCCTTTTTAACATGGGTAGTTCAAATGGGGATAATTTCGCGCCATAGTGGCGGTGAATTTAACGTATTCAGGTCATCATATCGAAGAAGAAAGGTGAAATTTTCATCATGTTTATCACTTCATATTTCTGTTTATATTAATATCCAGCTTATTAATCCTTTGTTATATTCCATGCTCCTATGAATCTAACAGATAAAATAATGAATAAGTCTGCCCGCGTTGGGGTCATCGGGTTAGGCTACGTTGGACTTCCCCACGCCCTGCTTTTCGCTAAAACCGGGTACCAGGTCATTGGTTTGGATATTAATTCTCCTCTGGTGATGAAACTCAATGGCGGGACCAGTCATATTAAGGATATTCCTGACAGTTCACTGAAGGAAGTTTTGGATAACGGATCTTTCACTGCCAGTACTGATTTCAGCATTATTAAGGAATTGGATTCTATTTCCATTTGTGTCCCCACCCCTCTGAACAAACTGAAAGACCCTGATGTTTCATATATCTTAAGTGTACTGGACGACATTGAACCTTACGTCCATAAAAATATGCTGGTTATCCTGGAAAGTACAACTTACCCGGGTACGACGCGCGAACTAGTGCTTCCCGTGCTAGAAGAAAATGGGCTCAAGGTAGGAAAAGACATCTTTCTCTGTTTTGCGCCTGAAAGAATTGATCCCGGTAATTCAAAATATAATCTAAAGAATACTCCAAAAGTCGTAGGTGGCATTACACCGAATTGTACAAAAGTGGGACAATTATTCTTTGAGCAGGTCATTGACGCCGTCATACCTGTTTCAACCCCGGAATCGGCCGAAATGGTAAAACTGCTGGAAAATACGTTTAGATCCATCAATATTGGATTGGTCAACGAAATTGCAATCATGTGTGAAAAATTAGGTATTGACGTGTGGGAGGTGATTGAAGCAGCCGACTCAAAACCATTTGGTTTCATGAAGTTTACGCCCGGGCCTGGATTAGGAGGACACTGTATTCCTGTCGATCCCCATTATTTGGCATGGAAATTAAAATCATTTAATTACAAAGCCCGGTTTATTGAGCTGGCAGGAGAAATTAATACATCAATGCCGCACCATGTTGTTGATCTTATTAAAGAGGCGCTAAATCAATCAATGAAAGCAGTGAAAGGAAGTAGAATTCTCCTCTCAGGAATCGCTTACAAACGGGATATTGATGACATACGAGAAGCGCCAGCCCTGGATGTATTGAAACTCCTTGAGGAAGGTGGAGCGAGCGTTTCTTTCTTTGACCCCTTCGTTCAAGTGATTCCATGGACAGATTCGATGCTCGAAGGGTTAACAGCAATCAACTCTGATGTAATAAAAAGTTATGATGTCGTTGTCATCCTTACCGATCACAGTAATATTGATTATGATTTAATCCTTAAATCGGCTCAAAAGATTGTGGATACCAGAAATGTTTTCAACGGGATTAATAGCAGTAAAATTATACGGTTAGGCGTGGGGAATCAAAAATAAGAGAATACCCAGTTAAGGGTTACAGAATACCCATTTGTATCATTAAAGAGTTCTCCCTTATCACCTGCCATGGAGAACACCACCGATAGAGAACTCTGATCCGAATATATGGGTATCCCAATATCATACCGCCAGGAGAATTGCGAAATCCCACCCCGGTATTTATATTGATTTCCCAGTAGTTTCGATTGATTCCTGTCGAAATAAGTACCATAATTACGTGTATAGGTCAACAGAGCCCGGTAATGAAAAACCGAAGCTATCTCTCCCATGACACCTGTATGAATACCAATAACCCGGTTGTTTTCAATATGATTCCAATCTCTTGCCTGGTTTATCCCTAATGTAAACAGAGGTGTTCCAATCACTCTTCCTGAATACACCCAACCGCCAATATATAGGTAATTATTGTAGTAATCATCCCAACCGTAAGTCGAATCTGAGGCTCCTTCTGATCCGCTCTGGTCCATGGTATAAAGGAATTCTAAAACAAATTTATCGATCAAACGATCTTCGAGTTGCGATTGATACAATATACCCCAAAGGCCATCCTTATAGTTCAATAACCAGTTTGCCCCACTATGATCTTCGAACGGATGTTGGAAATAGAAAGTGAAATCATAATCTGATTTCTTTAGACCAATTCTTAAGTCCCAAATCCCCAAGTGGTTCCCCAAAGAATTGATTTGTTCATTCTTAATCGCTGTTTTAGGCCCCGGGGCACCAAAAAAAACACGGATGAAGTCACTAAAAGAATCGGGTTGTTTACCATTTTCTTTTGTGGAACCTCCCCATTGTGCCTCATCGACCAATCCTAAAGAGAGAGAGTAACGTTCATTTTTTAATCTGAGGTAAAGCCATTTTTCATGTAAATAAGGGGCTTCATCATAGACGCCCTTATCCAACCAGCCATGGGCAATCCCACCCTTTACCCCCACAGCGATGCCGTGAATATCGATTGTCTTATATTGAGGAAGAGAAAAACTTATTTTGGGAACAGGTAAAGCATTGGGACTTACAATTAATGAACCGGAGGTTAAATTATTATTGATTGAACCTAAATTTTCTTTAGTGCGGCCAACCAAAAACCGATACCGATTTTTCTGAATGGATAGATAGCCTTCCTGGATCCAATAACGATGGTCAGATACATATCCGCTTAGCTGTCCTCCAGATTCAAGAAAATAATCATGTCCCAATCGCTTATAATAATAAATCGAGGCTGTATTTTGAAGAACATAGCCTGATGGTGCGGGCACACCCCATTGGTTGGCAGAAAACCAAAATGGGACTGAATTCCGACTGTTAAAAAATTGAGAGCCTTGATATTGGAGGTTAAATCGGTGTGTTACAGTTGAACCGCTACAAAGGGTAAAAAACAGCCAATAAACAAGAGCCAGATTAATCCGATTTGAAATCGAATTGGCGTTCCCATTGAATGTAGTGTCAATCGTCCTAACGATGTTTGCGTGATTTAATATTATTCAGCAGATAATTCTGTTTATAATTAGACGGTTGATATTCAGGGATGAACTCTTTAAGGGTATTCATTACGATTTTAGCATCATATGATTGGGCTGATTTGATAATTTTTTCAACTTGCTCCATCATATAATTCCAATTCTTCTCTATGCCGTTTTTTAAGACCATGATTTTCTCATGGCCTGTGTCAATAATATTTTCTTCCTTGGTAATTAATTCCTCGAACATTTTTTCACCGGGTCGCATCCCTATATATTCAATATCAATATCCAATTCAGGTTCGAGTCCACTAAGTCGGATCAGTTCATACGCAATATCCTTAATGTTCACAGGTTTTCCCATATTTAAAACAAATATTTCACCCCCCTGCCCCATTGCGCCAGCTTGTAAAATGAGCTGAGCCGCTTCAGAAATAGACATAAAATAGCGGTACATTTGCGGATTAGTGATGGTAATGGGGCCTCCTTTTTTAATCTGTTCCTGGAATGTTGGGATCACACTTCCAGAGCTCCCGATCACATTTCCAAAGCGGACCGCCATAAACTTCACCGTCGATTCCCTGCTCTTACTTTGAATTAAAATCTCCGCCACCCGTTTGGTTGCCCCCATAATGTTGGTCGGGTTTACAGCCTTATCAGTAGAAACCAGGACAAACCGACTTATGTTATATTCTTCGGAAACGTCAATCAGGTTGAGAGTTCCCTGCACATTCGTCAAAATAGCCTCCCAGGGATGAGCTTCCTGCATAGGGACGTGTTTATAGGCTGCTGCATGAAAAACAACGTGGGGCTTAAACGAGGCGAATACCCGATGAAGCAGGGCCGGATGCCGGATATCCCCCAGCACGGGTTGAAATGATACAGGGTGTGGGCTGTTAATACACTCCCGTTCAATCTTGAATAAATTATGCTCACTTTGATCAAATAAAATCAGTAAATCCGGATCAAAGGTAAGACATTGTTTTACTAATTCAGAACCGATTGAACCGCCGGCCCCAGTTACCAGCACCCTTTTACCGTATAAGTAGTGAGAGATGGCACTTCGATCCAGTGAAATTTCTTTTCTCCCCAGTAAATCAACCATTGAAACTTCACGGACAGTCTTAATGGATACTTTACCATCAATTAATTCCGAGAAGGTTGGTACTGTTCGGTATGGTTTATCCGTAGACTTACAAATTGCAACGATGCGGCGCATTTCAATATTCGTAGCTGTTGGGATGCAAATTAAGATTTCGTCATATGGTATATTGATATTCGATAATTCATCAATTGTACCTAGAATCGGAACACCATGAATCGTCGCCCCAATTTTGGAAGTATCATCATCTAGAATACCGGCAACGACATATCTCATGGAAGGATTATCACGAATTTCCCTGATTATTTTTTCTGCACTATAACCTGCTCCCACCATAATAAGTTTCTTTTTTGCCGGTGTTAGTGTATCCCTTGCTTGCAATACCGGATACTGGAACACATTACTAAAATAAAGCCGAACACTAACCCGTGAAGCGCCAAGAAAAATGGTGGTTAAAAAATAGTCGATAAAAATAACCGACCGGGGGAATCCATTTAATCCATAAATCAGAGAGAGAAAAGCGAGACTCATGATCGAGCCGAGGGACGAAGCTTTAATTATGTTTATAAAATCAGAAATACTGGTGTAACGCCACATACCGCGATATAATCCAAAAATGAAAAACGATAGAAATTTTGAGAAGAAAACAACGGGTATAAGTGTTTTAATATGCTCCCATTCTTGGGGAGGAATACTAAAATCAAACCGCAACAAAAAGGCCAATAAAACACTGAGTAACAGCAGGGCTGTATCCACAAGAATAAACACTACAATATTTTTATTTTTATTAAACCGCCTATACATGATCCTGTTACTCTCTAATAACGAACGGCAGAGTTTACTTTAAGATAACCGTGATATTCAATTTGTTTGCGACCTAGTCTAATTCCCTTATTTGGGAGGCTAATTGTGGGTCAAACCTATCGATAAACCAAGATAGTACCAGTGATCTGGCGCACATGGGGAATAGAACCGATAATCCTGTCATTATAGCCAGCGTAAGATCAAGAAGAACTGATTGATGAGCAACATAAATCCTATTTAGTCTAATTTTTAAAGGTAATATATTTTCATAGGACGAGAGGCCTCCCTTCTTTTCCAATAATTTCTCTTCGTCGCGAAAAATAATGGAAGCGAAATCAGTTAAACCTGGCTTCACAGACTCCAGAAAAGAAAAACTTGATTGATCAACAAATTCGGGAATTTCAGGCCGAGGCCCTATAAAACACATTTCCCCTTTTACGATATTCCACAATTGAGGAATCTCATCAATTTTAAACTTCCTTAGGAAAGCACCCCACAAGGTAACGCGCGCTTCACCTGAAACTGTAATCCCTGCTTTCGTGAGAGATGGCTTCATGGATCTGAATTTATGTAATTGAAACAGTTTGAAGTGGTACCCAACACGATCATGGTTGTAAAAAACAGGGGAGCCGTGAAATGCTAAAGACAAGACGATGATAATCAGCAAAAAGGGGGATAAAATAATCAGAATGAAGACGGCAATAACCCGACCAGCCCACTCATTTAACATGCATATTTATCCCAGAGATATTGAAGAGTTTCCACTATGTAATCAACATCTTCATTTTGCAAGGATGGATACAAGGGAAGTGAAATCACAGATTCCGATAATTTTTTTGCAACGGGAAAATCTTCCGGTTTGTAACCATATTTTTTCTGATAATAAGAATGCATATGGATGGGAATAAAATGTACCGATGTTCCAATACCAAACTCATTCAGCTTGTTTATTAATTCACTACGACTAATTTTCCATTTTTCAGGTTTTATCCTGATTACATACAAATGCCAGGCATGAACTTTCCCCACCTGATGGCTGGGAAGTATCAATCCTGGGATAGGAGATAATCCTCGGGAATAAGTCTTGACAATCTCAATTCGGCGCTGGTGCCAAACCTGGAATTCCTTCAATTGAACGAGACCAATGGCGGCGGCCACATCCGTCATATTGTACTTATAACCCAAGCGAGTAATATCATAAGCCCATTTCCCCTTCCCCTGATAACGTTTCCATCCGTCTTGTGACATTCCATGTAAGGATAAGGTGCGGACCGCAGTAGCAAGATCTCTATTATTGGTGGCAAAAGCACCCCCTTCTCCCCCGGTTGTTATATTTTTATTGGCATAGAAAGAAAAAGCTGCCCCATCGTTGGTATCCCCCGTCTTACCGACATCAGAAACGGTTTCTAAAGCATGAGCGGCATCTTCCAGGATAAAAACACCATATCGCTCCGCCATCGATTTTAAGAAGCTCATTGAAACAGCCTGACCAGCAAAATGGACAGGGATTATCGCCTTAATTTTATGTTTCCTGGTTTTCAGAAGTTCTTCTACTTGGTTTAAATCAATGTTGTAAGAGTCTGGATCTACATCCATAAGTAATGGATGCGCTCCAATGAATTCTCCCACTTCAACCGTCGCAACAAAGGTGTAGGTCGGTGCAATAAAATAATCACCTCGTTTTAGTCCGGCACCTAAAAGGCCAAGATGCAATGCAGCAGTCCCTGAGTTCAAGGCAACAACGTGTTTGGCATTTAGTATCTTAGATAATTCCAGCTCGAATTGTTTAACCTGTGGACCGGTTGTAACCCAACCGCTTTCTAATGTTTCCTTAATTAGCTTAACGGTATTCCCCGAAAAAACAGGGCGATGGAAAGGAATTATCCGTTTTGGCTTCAATTTGTTCATGGCTCACATAAGAAAATTACATGATATTTAAAAATTGATCGGCCAATCGTTTATAATCATGGTTCTTTTTTACATACTTCATCCCGTTTCGTCCTAATTCATCTCTTTCGGCAGGTGATAGTCTTCTCAGTTTCAAAGCTGCTTCGGCTATGGAATGGGGATCCTGCGGCTGGCAGATGATTCCACAATTGGCTTTTTTGATCAAATTATGATCAGAATTAACTGCGTAGAGAATCGGTTTTCCGGCACGCATATAATCAAACAGTTTATTGGGACTTAAACCATATTGGAACAACGGTCTATTCATTAAGCCCATATAAAGAGCATCAAATTCACGTAAAAAAGAAATAATTTGATTCTTCGGGGCTGGGTCAAAGAAGAAAATATTCTTAAGATTTTTCTTCTTTACCAAGTTGACCAGAGTGTGTTTTTCGTTTCCATCTCCCAGCAACACCCCTGCTATTCCGGAATCCTTAAGGATTTCAAGTGCTTGAACAAACGACAACAGATCATTCGCCTTCCCATGGGCACCGGCATACCCAATGATGAATGGATATTGTGATTTAACCACTTTTACCATCTGTTTTTCTCTGGGAGGCAAGGTTTTTAATGATTCACTATTAAAATCGATGCCGTTAGGGATATGAACAAATTTTTCTTTTTTCAATCCATGTTTCTGTAAATAGGCCATTGTATTGGGGAGAATGGAAACTACCATATCAGAAAAACGACAATAATAATTTTCTGCCCATTGAAATAACAACATCAAGGGGTTGTATTTTGAAAAATCGCCTAGTTCAATAGGGCTTAAAGGCCATAAATCGTGTAATTCAAAAATCAGTTTCGCCGAAAATCTATTGGCGACTTTCCGGGCTGGAAAAATATCCAGTGGATAAGTGGACGAAGCAATGACTACATCCGGGATCAATTTTTTTATAAAAGATTCGTTTTTAAACAACAAGGTATAAATAAAAGAAATCATATTCACAACCCGTCCAATTCCATTCCCTTTATAGGGTGGAGTTTTTATCCAGCAATATTCAATACCATCAATTAATTCAAATGTAACTGAAGAATGAATTTTGGGATCCTTTCGTCGCACATGGGAAAAAGAGGCTGCCACGATCAACACACGATGGCCATTGCGAACCCACTCCCTGGCCAGGTAATAAGGCCGGTACTCCATACCTAAACTGGGAGCTCCGGCATAATGGTTAAATATCAGAATATTCATGAAATTCAATTAAATGAAGTAAAATCTTTTGGGCTGCTTTCCCATCCCCAAAAATATCATTTGCAACGCCCTTGTGGCCCAAGCGGGATAAACATATGGGCACTAAATCTGATAGTTTACCCAATGGAATTAAATAATTCCAATCCGACTCGACCAATTCAGGCCACTCTGTTTCTGCACGAATCGTAACACAGGGTGTTCGATGAAAATAAGCTTCGCGCTGCACACCGCCCGAATCGGTAATAATCAACACGGCATTCCTTTCCAATTGGATCATATCGAAATATCCTACAGGTTCAATAATCATCAATTCTTTTTCTGCCGTACTCCAGATATCCATATGTAAAAGCCGTTGTCGGGTTCTTGGGTGTAGAGGTAAAACCACGGTTTTGGATTTACTAAGCTGCAACAACTCATGAAACAGGGCTTTCAGATATTTTGGGTTATCGGTAATCTCTGCTCGATGGATTGTTGAAAGGATATATTCTTCTGAAGTAAGGTTAAGTTGCTCCAGAATCTTACTTTTCTGCGCAGCTTTTTCCCGGTAATAAAGAGCCGCGTCGTACATAACATCCCCCACATAATGACATTTATCCCCTAATCCCTCCCTTTGAAGATTAAGAACGGCTACACGGGTCGGAGCAAACAATAAATCAGAGGCATGATCGGTTAAAATACGATTGATTTCTTCAGGCATTGTTCGATTAAACGAACGCATCCCTGCTTCAATATGGGCCACGGGGATTTGTTCTTTTACCGCTGCCAATGCACCTGCAAGAGTGGAATTTGTATCGCCATACACAATCACCATATCCGGTTTTTCTTTTACTAGTACACTCTCAATTTTTTCCAACTGGCGCCCCGTCATTGCACCATGGGATAGTCCTCCAATTCCTAAATTATAGTCAGGCTCTTCCAACTCCAGTTCCTTAAAAAATACTTTTGACATACTGGAATCGTAATGCTGGCCCGTATGTACAATAACTTCATCCACTCCATCATTTTGTTTTATTAGTCGGGAAAGGGTCGCCGCTTTAATAAATTGAGGTCTTGCACCTATAATCGTTAGAATTTTCACTGAACCACTGCCTTAAAAATACACTTGTTGACACCGTGAGGAGAACAGGGACGCTCCGCATATATTACACACCTCGCACTCACGGACTGATTATTCTGGAACAGGTAAAAAGGTAAACGAATAATCTGTCCGACTATTGTTAGAGATATTCTTCTGATCCGAACCATCCAGATTCATAATATAAATTTCCCAGTTTCCATCCCTCTGGGAAAGAAATACAACACGTTTACCATCGGGATAAATGCGCGGAGACCAATCCTCAGCAGGATTGTTAGACAGATTTTTTTGGCCCGTACCATCCACATTCATAATATATATTTCTTTGTTTCCATCGCGGTTAGAAGTAAAGACGATTTGATTTCCATCAGGCGAAAATTGAGGTTCCGAGTCCCAGGCTGAATTTTTTGAAAGGTTGACTTGGTTGGACCCATCAATATTCATAACATATATTTCTTCATTTCCATCGCGCAAAGACGAAAAGACTATCTGATTTCCGTCCGGTGAAAAGCAGTCTCCTATATGAAGGATGTCATCCTGCAAATTGTGCGTAAGGTTCACCTGGTTTTCTTCCAGTAAATGCATAAAGAAAATATCAGCGTTGTTATTTTTCCATGATTGATAGATTATGTTACTTCCATCCGGGGAAAATTGAGGTTTTTTCTCATACCAAAACGTGTTAGTGAGGTTACGTTTATCTGAACCGTCGGTATTCATTATAAAGATGTCATAATTATCATTTTCAGGGAAATATTTTAAATACAAGATCTGACTCCCATCCGGAGAGAATACAGCATCACCATCGTAAAGAGAATCATTGGTAACATTAGTCAGGTTTTCCCCTTTCCACTTCGTGTAACCATCGTACCACGTCAAATCCATCGTATAAATTTCTTTATTCCCGTCCCGATCGGTGATGAATAACACTTTATGTCCGTCAAATGTCACATCCGGCTCCCGGTCGTACCATTCATTCCGGGTTAGGTGAGTGATATTGTTCCCATAAATATCCGTGATTAAAATGTCATAATTCCACCACCGGTACCCACTGTAGATGATTGAAGGGCTTTGGATACCTGTTTCCGTGCCCGATTGAATAGAATCGCTGCAACTCACAACCCACAATGTGAGGATAAGCAGACCAAGACCAAGTATTCTATTCTTTAATTTTTCCATCATCTTTTGGAATCCGTAATGCTTTCGTAGCCCTTGTTTGGATTCAGAGTTCGAGAATAAACCTGTTCCAAACGATCTACACAGGTCTCCCAATTATAGCGTTTTTTCACAAAATTCCTTCCGTTTTGCCCCAATTGACGACACAGGTCATGGTTAAGAAGTAATTGTTCCATTTTTGTAGCCAGTAATTTGGGATTCCGCGGTGGTACCAAGAAACCAGTTTCTCCATCATGGACAATCTCCGGTAATCCACCGATATTAGAAACTATAACAGGCAAAGCTGACGACATGGCCTCTAAGACAGCTACACCAAAACTCTCCCTGTGGGGAACATTAATATAGGCAGAGAGACGACTATAGAAATGGGGCATCTTTTCATATTGAATGGTACCTGCAAATTCGACCTGATCATTTAAATTCAATGATTGGACCAGTTCTTTCAGTTTTAACTTTTCAGACCCGTTTCCTGCGATGACCAGACGAACTGACATACCAGGGTTCTTTTTTACCACGAAGCCGAAAGCTTTAATAATGGTATCAATTCCAGTGTATGGTGCGAGGTTTTTCGCGACCCCAAAAGTAAAACTGTTCATATGCGCTTGAAGATAAGGCTTATAGAAAACGGGGTCGATACCAAAAGGAATGACGATAGGACTGATCCCAACTCGTTTTTTTACTTGAGTCGCCAAATATTGACTCGTGGCTAAAATAGAATTAGCCCGTTTCAGAATCCAACATAAATAGTAATGATGAAGAAACGACTTTTTAGGAAAAGAATCGATGTCACTCCCCCATACAGAAAGTAGAAAGGGTTGAAATCCGGTCATGGTTGCCAAAAAACCGTAACTACTGGCATAGTGGGCATGGATAAGATCAGGGGTAAACGTTTTAATGGTTCTCATTAGCGTTGGTAACGTTTTAAGATATACCCCCTTTTTTAAGGCCCCCTCTTCCCCGTCACAAGAAAACTGTCCAGCGTTCAATACTTGAATTTGGTCATAGGATTCATAAGAATCGGTTGTAAAAGAATGGATACCGAACAGGAAAATCTGGTGTCCTCGACGGGCAAGCGCGGTAGCCCACTTGATTGTATGGGAAGAATCTAGGTCAGCCAATAATAAAATTCTCATCAGCAGGATTAAATGGCCGACATTGAAACCATTAAATAGAAAATTTGGAACTCCTTGTTTAATTCTTTAAAATTTGGAACAATTAACCGATGAAAACAACACATTCTTGGGAATAAAGATTACGCCACCTCTTCTTTCAATTATAATTGTCAGTTATAATGATAAGGAAGGAATCCTGCGTTGTCTCCAATCCATTTATCACCACCATACCACCTCCTATTATGAAATCATTATCATTGATAATCACTCCATAGATGGTAGCCCCGAAGAGATTAAACGTCAATATCCTGAAGTCATTCTTATAGAAAATAATGCTAATATGGGCTTTGCCAGCGCCATAAACCAGGGAATTAAACAGGCAGGTGGGAAATATCTCTTATTTCTGAATCCAGACACGGAGTTTCAATACCCTGTACTGGATTCATTTGTAAAAAAAGCAGAAAAAAACAAGAATGTAGGAATCTGGGGGCCTAAAATTATTGACCAGAATGGCAATCCTGTCCCTTCATGCTGGCCTTTCCCCACCATTTGGTCTTTGGTGGGGGAAATCTTTTATTGCCCCTTATTACAGAATAGCTATAGCCACCGTGAAATTTCACATCCAGAATTCGAACCGGATATTCTTTCAGGGGCGGCCCTGTTTATCCGACAAAATATCCTAAATATTATTTCTGGTTTTGATGAACAGTTTTTCTGGATGGAGGATGCAGATCTTTGTTTCCGGGCGACGCAAAAGGGAATTAAAAAGCAATACTGCAATGATTTAGAAATAATTCACTACGGTGGTTCCAGTGCCAGTCAACACCAGACAATTACGATTGCTAATCAAGTATACAGCAAAGTAAAATTTTTTAAAAAACACTTCTCCTTTCCACATGTTGTCATTGTTCTTTTTCTTGAAGGAATCCATGTTGGATATAAACTGATATTGTTCTCGATACTGGCCCCGTTTAAAAAAGTTTACCGCGACAAAGCGAGGGCATATCTTTACACTCTAGTCCACTTCCCTAGCGTATTTCGAATTCAGCCAGTATTATTCGACTGATCACAGAAATAATCCAGATTTATTACAGCCATTGCCAGGCCAAACATTACCCACATGGGGAGTAAATAAACGACGGAACTGGCACTAATAGCGGCAGGGATGAACCCAATCAGTGCTAACGAAACTGCAGAAGCGCAATAATTTAAAAAAGACCTTTCACTGCGGCTGATCCACAAAAGATTCCACACCAGGGAAATATACCAGCTCATAAACACGAGGAAAAACACAACACCTCCATCCACCATGATTTCAACCCAGAAATTATGCATGCTGGTAATCCGGCCATCCACACCGCCCACCGCTTCCTGAACGGCTACAGATCCTCCGGCACCGACGCCCCACCCATAAGTGGTTTTCAGGGCCTGGATTCCATTCTCAATTAATTCCCGCCGAATGGAAATGGATTCACCAATGACAACGTCGTCCGTAAGCAGACTCTGAATTGCATCCACTGCATGGGCTACCTCTGATATACGAGGATTTTCACTGTTTTTCAGGACATCAACCGATTTAAAAAAACCAAGGGCTAGAACCACGACCAGAAGGATGGTGCTCACCTGTTTCCGGTAAAACAGGAAATACACTATAAACATCAGTCCCAGAGCAACAAACACAGCCCTGGAGGCCGTTGCCATGACGAGAAAAATAATGGCTACAACACCGAAAATTTTTATCACCGTTTTTCGGCTGAAGAGAAAGAAGGGTAGTCCCAGTGCCAGGGTAATCGCCAGATCGTTTGGATTCCACTGGAACCCCGTAGGCGACTTGATTAAGGGCAACAGGGAGGAGTTATTTAGTGAAGTCTCGATAGTGCTGGTGCGACCAAAGAACTGGACAACGCTGGAGTAAGGTGAAATGGGTAATCGGAAGGAGGTTAAGGACTCCAACAGCGAAAATACCATCTCCAGCAGAAAAATAGCCGCCGCAATGCTAAAAATCCGTCGCAGCCGTTCCTCATTCGTGCCATACCAGACCACCACTAAAGATAAACTAATACCACAGATTAAATAAAAGAGGTATTGGAGGGTATACAGTTTATTGATTGACCAGAACAGGGATAAAAAATACCAGACCAGCATCCCGATTAAAAACAGCGGGTATTGCCTGCCAGCCGGTAAAGTGAGGCGATAATTATTCTGTTTTATATACAAAATGAAATAAAAGAAAATTCCTATCAAGACCACGTGATACAAATAAAGGTTGGAATAGCTGATGCCAACCCCAATAATTGCCGTTGCCACCAACAACTCTGGTAATGTAGGTAACTGCCAACTCATTTCAGAAACAACTCCGGCGTTATCGCCAAAAAACCTGTTTGGTCCGAACCAATACGATCACCATCAGGATTAAGGATATGGCTTCTGAAGCGACCATTGCAATCGGCAAACTACGGGCACCAAAATAGGGGGTCAGGAAATAGGTACTCACTAAGAGGACTACTCCTGCTGAAAATATTATTTTACTCAATGAGCGGTCCTGATTAATTGACATCATCCATTGTCGACCGATGATGTGTGTCATGGCAATTAGTGGGATTTGAATACTCATAATGCGAAGATAACCGACAGCAGGTTTAAAAGGTTCACCGAGAAAGAGGCGAATAATAAGTGTGGCGCTTCCCAAAAGAAGGATCAGAATCACACCTCCAATCAATACATAGAATTTGAACGCTTTATTGACCAGGTGTTTTGCTTCCAACGGCGATTTAGCCAGTCGGGCCACCAAATGAGGGAAAAGTGCCAATCCTAAGGGACTAAAACCACTGATTACTGCCTTTTGAATTCGGTCAGCACCGTTGAATAATCCTATTTGAGTCATATCCACAACGCTGCTGAGAATGAATAAGCTGACCATACTGAAAGCGGTTGGAACGATGGTTAAATAAAAGGCATGCCTTCCTTCCCAAAGTGTCCTGAAAGCCTCCTCCCGTTTTGGTCTTTTCATTGGGGTAAGCTTAAACATCCAGATACTGGTGATGAGTGCAGTTGCGAGAGCAGTAATTGCGTGCACCGCCAATACGATCCAGACCTGATCGGGAGATTTCACCAAAAAAAATAAAGAAAATAATCCCACCGTCCGCAAAGCAACTTTCACCGTTGCAAAAAGACCGACTTTTTCTTTCCCCTGAAAATACCAGAGCGGAGTGATTCCATTCCCCACGGCTGCAACGCATGCCAACCAGGCATACATCGGATGGTGGACAAAGACTGGTACAGTCATGATTGCGATTCCGGTAACTCCGACTGCTGCCAAGGACAGCCAGAACTTTGCCAGATACACGCGGCCAATTGTTTTCGAAAGCCGCTTTTGGTCCCCTCGATAGCGGGCGACATTTCTCGTTGCTGTCAGTCCAAACCCGAATTCCAAAACCAGGAGTAAAAAGATCCCCAGTGTTTGCGCTAATCCCAATTCCCCAAGCCCCGCCGGTAACAGTACCCGAGCTAAGTACGGTGTAATCAGCAGTGCCAGCAGATAATCGGAAAAATTAATGATATAAAATGAAAACGTATTGACGGCCAGTGGGTGGCGTATCATCTTCGAAATCATTTAAAAGACGGCTCCAGAGGAAGTAACCTTATTGTTCAGAATTAGCAGTCCGAATCAAAATGCCTTTGTCTAACCGGTACCGCCCACAGGTACTGACACCCTCAAGATCGAACTGTAATTTGTGACCCTTTCGATCCACCCATCCAGCGATTCGGCCCGGATTTCCCAACACGAGTGCCTGTGCTGGAACATCCTTAGTTACAACGGCCCCGGCTCCAATGAGCGCGTAGGCACCAACTGTAATGCCACATAGAATTGTGGCGTTGGCTCCCAGAGAGGCGGATTTTTTAATTACTGTTTTTAAATAGTATTGACTCCCTTTTTGGGGGAATTCACTCCGGGGGATGCGAATATTGGTAAAAACCACCGAGGGGCCACAGAATACATAATCCTCCAGTTCTACCCCTTCATAAACGGAGACATTATTCTGGATTTTAACGCCGTTCCCAATCCGGACATTGTTTCCCACATTAACATTTTGTCCCAAGGTACAGTTCTCACCAATGACTGCCCCTGACTGGACATGCGAAAAATGCCAGATTTTAGTGCCTGCACCAATGGTGACCTTTTCATCCACTACTGCAGTGGGATGAATAAAAAAATCCGTTTTCATTGTTTACTCACATTTCTCATGAGGCTTTCAGTAGCCAATTCTAAAATTTTAATCACCTCCAGACCGCTTGCCAGGGTTGCTTTATCCACTGGTTGTCCATCCAAAATTTTTTCAAAATAACGAATTTCCTCCGTCAGGGGTAAATTGCTTTCATAGGGAATTTTTTCCGTTGGTCCCTCCCGGTTCACTGGAATCCCCTGTTCCCATTTCACTCCCTTGTCATACAGTAAAAGTGGTTTTCCAGCGGCTGAATCTTCAAACCGCAGCATCCCTTTGGAACCCACCACAACCAGACGATGTTCCTTAAACGGATGGAGCCAGCTCACAAAAATATGGCCCTGAACCCCGCCGGGATAGGTGAGATGAGTAAGTGTGATGTCATGGATCCCTTTCTGGATAAAGGCTCCGCCTCTCGAAGTTACCAGTTGGGGAAAGGATTCTGTGAAATACTGAAAAATGGAAACGTCATGTGGAGCAAAACTCCAAAATACATTCTCCTGGGAACGGATAGTCCCCAGATTAAGGCGATTGCTGTAAATATATTGTAAATCGCCAATCCGACCCTCTTCAATCAGGTGTTTCATCTTTTCAATCGCCGGATGAAATAGCAACACATGACCAACCAGTGTCCGGTGGTTATTCAGGGAAGAAATTTCAGAGAGTTTTAGTGCATCTTCATAGTTTAATGTCAGCGGTTTTTCAATGAGGACCGGAATTCCTTTCCGGATAATCTTTTCAGCCAATTCAAGGTGAGTATTGGGAGGCGTGGCAATGATGAATCCATCAAAGTGCTGATCGAAAGCTGTGTCAAGGTCTGAGAATAGGTTTATTCCGGGGTATTGGTTCGCTATTTCTTCCATCACCCGCGGGGACTTTTCGACAACAGCCGCCAGAAGGTTAAGTTCATTTAATGTACGAACATGGTTCCTCCCCCAGGCGCCGGCGCCTACGAGACAAATACGCTTTTGTTTCACCGTTTTACCACCACAACACTCGTCCCAACAACAAGCCCAAATAAAGCGGACAAAACCACAATCAGGGCTCGGTTAGGACGGCTCTTCCTGGATGGGGGCACGGCCCGGTCCAGGATATGAATAATAGGTGTCTGTTTCACTTCTTCAATGCGGGCTAACTCCAACTGCTGTTGGAGCGTAATGTACACCTGCTGTTTTGCCTCCACCTCCCGCAGCAGCCGGGTGTGCTCCATCTGCAGCTCCGGGGACTTGTTTATGACCCGGTTTCGTTCCTGGAAAGACTTTAACTGGTTCTCAAGATTAGTCAATTCATTTTTTACCACTGCCAACCGGGTTTCAGTAAATTGCCTTTCTTTACTCGCCTGGGCTGAGTTTTCCTGTTGAATATAGCGCTGGACTTCATCACCGATAAAATTGGCAACTGCCGCCGCCAGAGTTGGTGATTGCATCTCCACATTCACTTGAATCAACCCCGTCCGTCGATTCTCAAGCACCTTCAATCGAGTCTTCAAAATACGAAGCCCCTCATCCAGAAGCGTCAGTGAATCTTTCGGTTCCGGGGACTGCCAAAACAAATACCAGGACGGCTCCTCTAATTTCCAGAAAGAAAGCAGATTTTCCGGAGGGCTTTCGGGATAAATTCTCCAGGGGTGGGTGAGGATCAATTCTGCCAGGCGCCTGGACTTCACGACTTCGGGAATATTGAAATTTTTCCTTTTCTCCAGCATGGAGAAACCCAGATTTGCCGCCAAGGCCTGAAACTGGCCTAACTGACGGGTTTCATCCCGGGCCGGGAACATCGTAATGGTGGCCTGGTAGTAGTTCGTCAATAAAAGTGAACCCAGAAT
>CAZIIM010000017.1:0-6268 GCA_964539305.1 uncultured bacterium
CGGAACAACCTGATATAATCTTCAAAAACAAAAATACGATTGCGTCTAAATCCCGTCTCTTCCACCAGTATTTTTAACCGTACAAAATCACGGATCAACCTTGATGCGGTTGCAAAATGAATGTTTAAACTCTCGGCAACATCATTAATATCAACCACCGGTTTAGCATATAAATGACGTAAAAGCACTTTGGCACTAACCTGTTTCTTGCCCAGGACAATAATCTTATCCTCTACGGTACTGCGCAGTGCATTAATCCGCTTATATGTGTTTATGGAATCTTCAGCGGTTTCACGGACCCCTTCCAGAAAATATTTGAGCCACTGGATTAAATCATTGTGGGTACGAACCCGAGCTAAATGATCGTAGTAAAGGGATCTGTTTTTATCGAAAAAGGCCGATAAATACAACGTGGGTCGGTTTAATAAACCATTGCTCACTAAAAATAGGGTAATTAATAGCCGTCCCATCCTGCCATTACCATCCAGAAAGGGGTGGATGGTTTCAAACTGGTAATGGGCAATCCCGATTTTGATGAGCGCTGGAACAGGATGAGTTGTGTTATGCAGAAACTTTTCCAGGTCAGACATGAGGTCCGACAACGATTCATGGTGGGGTGGAATAAATACAGCGTCGGACAAACTGCTCCCCCCAATCCAGTTCTGGCTGTGACGGAATTCCCCAGGCTGTTTATGTTTTCCCCGTACACCCTGCAACAAGATTTTATGGGCCTGCTTCAATAACCGGTTGCTTAACGACAATTGAGAAAGACTCTCGATGGCAAAATTCATAGCCTGCACATAGTTCTGAACTTCCTGCCAGTCGCCTCTCTTCTCAGGGTTGATATATTGTTCTTTTCGAACGGCCTCATCAATATTGGTTTGGGTTCCTTCAATCCGACTGCTGGTGGTCCCCTCTTTCATTACGTGCATTTTAATGAAGAAATCCACATTAGGTACGGACTGGGAATAAGCGTTTAATTCCCCCAGTTTAATATTCGCCTCACTTAGCAATCCGATAATGTCATCATTATCGATGCGCCAAGGGTGATTTACCGGACTGGGCTCAAAACTTTTATAGCGGTAGCACTGCCGGTATTTTCCCGCTTTAAATTTGGAAATGTTCATGTTCAGGTACTTTTGCTCCTGCAAATATAAACATTTTTATTTGCACATACACGATTATCTGCAAATATAATAAACCATATTTGCACTTTACACCAGCCGAATTATTCCTGTAAGCAGCAATTGCATCGTGCCTGTTTGTTTTTTGTTCTTTTGTCGTTTCCAGATAATAAATATCAAATTCACCAATACTGTGGTTCGTGCCGTATTGACGATTGTAGTCTTGAATTATATCGGTAAGGGCTGCTCTTTTTTTATCCGGTTCAACTTTATTGTCAGCTTTTTCCTGTGGAAGATCCTCCTGTATTTGTTTGATATCCCGATCGCCCTGAGCAGGAGGAGAAAAGACACAGGAAATGTTCAAGGGTCTAAAATTTTCATCTTCTTCTAATAGCTTTGATTGAAGTTCACCGAATAACTGATAGTATTCGATAGCATCGTTAATCGAAGACGCAGCAAGAAGGGCGTTAAAGCGGCGATTGTTGGTAGCAGCATCGTGTTTTTCAAAGATGGTTTCAGCGACTGCTTTTTTCCGTTGCGATTCATCAACATCGGCTTGCACTTTGTTGTTTTCCTGATCTTCTGGCCTGAAATAATCAATATGGAAACGAAGTACATATTCATCATCAATTGCGTGGGTGATCGTGTAGGAGTGTAGCTCTTTTTGAAACACATCTTTCGTCGTCACGAGGGTTTGCTGCGTACCATCAATTTGACGATAGGTTGCATTTTGTTCAAAGATTGGTGTTCCAGTAAAGCCGAAGAGTTGTGCGTTGGGGAAAAACTCTTTAATGGCCTTATGATTTTCGCCAAACTGTGAACGATGGCATTCGTCAAATATGAATACCATACGTTTATCCCGCAGAGGATCAAGACGTTGTTTAAAGGTTTGGGTGCCTTTTTTCTTTTTACGCAGGTTGTACTTACTGTTTTCATCCAGGGCCAAGCCTAATTTCTGGATGGTCGTAACAATAACCTTATCGGCGTAGTCTTCCGATAACAAGCGGCGCACCAATGTTTCAGTATTTGTATTTTCCTCTACACAACCTTCCTGAAACTTGTTAAACTCTTCCCTGGTCTGTTTATCAAGGTCTTTGCGGTCAACCACAAAAAGACATTTATCAATATCCGGGTTGTCCTTTAATAGCGTGGATGCCTTGAATGAAGTGAGAGTCTTACCGCTGCCGGTAGTGTGCCAAATATAGCCGTTACCCCGGTTCTGGTGGATGCAATCGACAATGGCTTTAACGGCATAGATTTGATAGGGCCGCATCATAAGCAGCTTTTGTTCACTGGCAACCAATACCATATAACGACCGACCATTTCCCCCAGTGTACACTTGGGTAAAAAGACATCGGCAAAATCATGAAGATGGGTGATTTTTTTATTGTCTTTTGAAGCCAGGTGGTAAACCGGTAGAAAGCGTTCATCGGCATTAAAGACAAAATGCTCTTCACGATTATTTGTGAAATAAAACGTATTGGATTCGTTACTCACAACAAAAAGCTGAACAAAACACAGCAGGGTGTTCAGGTATCCATTCCCGGGATCTTTTTTATAGTCAATAATCTGCTGCATGGCTCGGCGTGGGCTAACGTCTAACGATTTCAGCTCTATTTGAACTACGGGTATGCCATTTAAAAGGAGAATAATGTCGTAACGATGATAACTCTTTTGCGTGTTTATGCGCAGCTGGTTAATAACTTCAAATTCGTTTTTACACCAATCCTTGATATTAATCAAAGTGTAATGCAACGGGGTTCCATCTTCGCGTATGAACGTATTGCGTTCACGAAGTCTTTTTGAAGCCGTGAATACATCGGCGCTGATTATTTCATCCCGCAGGCGTGAAAATTCGGAATCGGTTAAACGGACTTTATTCAGTGACTCAAACTTCTCGCGAAAATTATTTTCAAGGGCATCTCTGGTGCGTATATCCGGGCGATAGGTATACTTTAGATTACTTAGTCTGTCGATGAGACGTTGTTCGATTTGATGTTCTTTTGTTGTCATATGATAATGAATATTTATATCGAGTATTTAGTTCATGACATTACATTGAGCGTTATATCCATGGGAATAAAAAAACTTCTCTTCAACTTAACTTTGGGAGATATTGCAGTAATCTAACCAATATTATAATACTATTGAATAATTAAGAATGTTAAAATGTTCAAAAAAAAATGGTGCCATATTGGTGCCATATTCCAGACCAATCCAGACTAATCCAGACCAATTGGAGCGTTTTAACCTAAAAACGTTCAAAACGACCGTCCAAAACAGGTGTTCCCCTATCTATCATATATTGAGGAACTTACAGATTATTTACACTCAGCGGGAACGCCTGGGAATCGAACCCAGCTCCCGATTTAGCGTCGGGACAACGGTTTTGAAGACCGCGGCGGGCACCAGCCGCACACTCATTCCCAATTCAGACGGAATTCAGTTATGATTCCGGTTTATTAATGACCCTGAAATCTAAACCCATCCGTGCTTTTAATTCTTTACCCACTTCCTGGGCTTCCTGTTTGCTGCCATAACGCAACACCCGTACCACGTGTAATCGTCGACCATTGGAGTGCACCTCATCAATCGCCACGTGATATCCCTTTTCCTGCAGCCGTTGTTTCAACCGCTTGGCATTGGTGTATTTACTGAATGCTCCCACCTGCACCACCCAGGGTTTTGTCTTGGGTGCCTGAACCGGTTTTTTCAGCACCGTAGTCCGGGAGGATTTAATGCGCTTAGCCGCCTGTTTTCGATCCAGTTTAACCAGCTTCGCATCCCGCTGCTGAACCTCCAGTCCGGGAAACCCATACTGTTCGTAATTCAGGGAAGGATAAATCTGTTTCAGCGTTTTTAGGACCTGAACCACCGAATCCTCTTCTCCGATGGCAATATAGGAATTCACCATCAAATCCATGGCCCGCTGATGGGGAATGTTGGCGGGGAAACTCAGGAGCACTTTCCGGAACTGAAGACTCGCCTGGGAATACAATCCCCGTGCAAACAGGTATTCGCCGATTTTCATGGCCGCCGGACCGGCGTATTCGCTGTCGGGAAACCGTTCCAGAAACTGACGGAACAGGGTGAGGGAGGAATCGCCGTCCTGGGTCATGAGGGCCTGTAAATAATACACGCCGGGCGATTCCGGATAACGGGAAAGCAATTCGGGCAGACTGGCTTCCACTTCCTGGGTCTGACCCTTCTCCAGCATGGTTAAATACAAATGAATATTCTGTGCCTCCAGCCCCGTCAATCCTGTCAACATGACCCAAAACAGACGTTTAATAAAGGGGTTCATTTTACCGGCGATTTACTGGTGACTAAATCAATAATTTCTTCGATCTGCTGGGCCAGTTGATGGGGACGGTAAACGTGCACCGATAACTTCAATTTCATCAGCCGCACCTGCAGGGAATCGTCGAATCGGGACATGGCTTCCTCCACCAGTTGCAGGGCACCCCGGTGATCCCCTTTCGCTTCCAGGACATTCGCCAGCTTGGCCAGGGCGTTCAGATCACTGCCGTCTTTCTCCAGAATTCGTTTGTAAAAATTCTCTACCTCGCTGAAACGTCCCAAATCAAACAGGGCCGATTCAATCTTGCTAAAAACCTTTTTCCCCTCCCCGGGACTCAGAAGCGCAAATTTTTCCCAGTGTTCAATCGCCTTCACCAGATCCCGTTTCTCCGCATACAGGTCCCCCAGTCTTAAATAGGGTAAGCCATACTCCGGTGCAATTTTACTGGCCCGCTGGAAATGCTTTTCCGCTTCCCCCGGATTACCCTTCTCCAGCTTTTCCATTCCCTGGTGAATCTCAAACCGGGACAACTGGTTCGAATCCTGAATCTGCTTCAACCTTTGGATGGTTTTGGCGACCTGAATTGCCTTCTCCCAGTCATGGAGTTCCTCCGCTATAAATAAAATAAATTCATTAGCCCAGATATTCTTCTTGTCCTGCTTCAGGACCAGCTCCGCTTCCCGACTGGCCTTCTTTAACTGACCCAACTCCTTGTAATCCAGCGCCAGAGACTTATGAATATCTTTTTGAAGCTGACTGGAAAGATTGGGTCTAACCGTTAAGGATTGATGAATCTTCAATGCCTGCTGAGCTTTCCCTTCCTCCCGGAGAATATCCCCCATTTGAAGATAGGCTTCCACATGTTCCGAATCCTTTTTCACCACTTCCCGCAAATACTGCAACGCCGTCCGGGTATCTCCCCGAACCATGGCGTTTAAAGCATGGGTATAAATGGATTCGGTTCGCTGCTGCTTCTTGGGACGGAAGTAGTAATACCCGGCACTAGCCAGGAGAACCAGCGCAACCAGTGCTGCAAAGAACCATTCCAAAATCAGGCGTCTCCATCCTCATGATCATAAATCCCCTCATCAATGGCCACATTCCGAAGATCATTCAGTTCCTCGGTAATCTGTTTATTCCGTACCCTCAGGGCCCGGTTTTCCGCCTTGGTGGCGAAGACCTGGGCTACCACCACCCCATAACCGATCAGGATTCCCGCCGTCAGGGCACCCAGCATGACAAAGGCGACACTCACGTGTTCAAACTTTTTAAAAATCAAATCCACCGTCACCTGGTCCGTATTCTTCAATAAAAAAACCAGGACCAGAATTAATAAAAAGAGTAAACCGAATATTTTTATCAGTTTCATCAGGTTTTTTCCCTCAGTTAATGATCAACCAGTTCACCGTGGAGACTCATTCCCCAGGCAGCCGTGATTTTTACCTGGACCAGGTCTTTGATCCGGGCTTCCCCTTTATCGAAAATAACCCAGGTATTCGTATCGGTACGACCGGCCCATTGGTCCGCCGAGCGCTTACTCTCTTTCTCCACCAGCACACATTCAATGTTTCCAACCCGCTCCTGATTCCGCTCCAGGGTATGGCGCTTCTGAAGCTGGATTAACTGCTCCAGCCGGGATTGTTTCACGCCTTCCGGTACCTGGTCCTGATACTCCGCCGCTTTTGTACCGGGGCGGGGTGAATATTTAAAAGTGAAAGCGGAATCAAATCGGACATGTTCCATTACTTCCAGGGTCTCCCGGAATTCCGCTTCGGTCTCTCCCGGAAATCCTACAATAATATCCGTACTGATACCCACCACCGGTAAAATTTCCCGAATCCG
>CAZIIM010000017.1:6368-40256 GCA_964539305.1 uncultured bacterium
CCGTCGTAGGCGTAGGAATTCACATTCTGACCCAGGAGCGTTATTTCAACGAAACCATCTTCCACGGCTTGACGAACTTCATCCACAATGCTGGCCACGCTGCGGCTCCGCTCCCGGCCCCGGGTAAAGGGAACGATACAGAAAGTGCAGAATTTATCACAACCCCGCATGATGGAAACCCAGGCATTGATCCCCTCCTTCCGGCTGGGAAAGAGATCATCATACACCTCGAACCGGGACAGCTTCGTACTGGCAATTTGATCCGACCCGCCATTACGCTGACGGAGTAATTTCGGCAATCGGCGATAGGAATCGGGACCGAGCACCACATCCACGTAAGGTTTGGATTCCAGAATATCTTCCTTCAGATGCTGAGCCATACAACCCAGAACACCGATGAGAATTTCCGGTTTCTTTGATTTTAACTGTCCAAGATAGCCCAACCGGGATTGAACTTTTTCCTCAGCGTGTTCCCGGATGGCGCAGGTATTGACAAAAATGGCATCAGCCGTTTCCAGTTGATGAGTGGCACAATAGCCTTCCTGCTGGAGCAGTCCCGCCACCAGCTCGGAATCCGCCACATTCATCTGACAGCCATAGGTTTCTATATAAAAGGATTTACTCATGACGAGGCGGGAAAAATTACTTCAGCTTGAGACGTGTAGAAAAGGGTTACTTCAGGTAACCGCTGAAAAAATAATCAACCGGGTTTTGCGGTGCTCCGTAACGATGGACTTCATAGTGAAGGTGCGGACCGGCGGACCGTCCCGTGTTCCCCGACTTGCCCAGTAGATCACCCCGTTTCACCTTCTGACCCCGTTTCACGGCGATCGAAGATAAATGGGCGAAAATGGTCAAATAACCATTCCCGTGGTTAATCTTCACCACTTTCCCGAAACCGGCCTGTGGTCCGGCGTAGCGCACCACTCCATCCGCCGGGACATACACGGGGGTGCCAATATTTACAGCGAAGTCCTGCCCATAATGGAACCGAACCTTTCCGGTGAAGGGATCCTTCCGATACCCGAATCCGGACCCCAGATACCCTCCCTTTACCGGACGGATGGAAGGCACCAGACGCAGATTGTTGACCTGGTCCTTTACCCGGCCCACCATTTTGTTGTAGCTCAGAAGCTCCAGTTTCACCCTTCGGGATAATTCACCTACATTCATTTCCAGTTCTGAAATCCGGGCCTTCACATCGGGAACCAGATTATCCATCTCGGTGGTCGTGACCGTCCGCATCCCTCCGATACCCACCTTACGAACATCCTTGTCCACCTGGGGAAAGCCGGCATAGGTGCGGATGGCTTTGTCTTTTTCCTCGATCGTAACCACCTGGGTGGAAACGTCTTCCAGTTGATTCTGGAGTGCCACCAGAGTGGTGGAAAGGTGGTTGTAATTCTCCCGAAGATCTTTAAGCTTGCTCTGATACAGGAAATGGGTCAGCGCATCGGCGCTGAGAAACAGGGCGGTTGCCACCAAAATAACGGAAATACCCAGCAGTGTGAACAATTTCCCGCGGGAGAAATTCCACTGCTGGATCCCGTCATCCTGCTCGGAGATGAGGATGTATTGATTGTTTCTGGACTTACTTTGTCTTCGTTTCACGGGTACACCACACCCAATTAACGGTGAAACCTACAAATTCATGAGGAAATAATTCAAATAGTTTAACTTAAATATAGTCGAAGCAACTGGGATCGGGTATTATGGCGTAAACGCTGCAGGGCCCGTTCCTTAATCTGCCGGACCCGCTCACCGGTTAATCCCATTTCAGCACCGATTTCTTCCAGATTTTTTGGGTCCCCTTCCAGGCCAAAATAATCGCTCAACACTTTTTCCTGTCGCTCGTCCAGAGTGTGCAGCACATTCCTGATTTCAGTTTTCAGGGAATTAACAAAAATTTCCTTTTCCGGTCGGTCATCTTCACTGATGAGGAAATCCATCCGGGTCGCATCCGATTCGTCCAATGGTTCATCCAGGGAGACGGGATCTGGAAAGGCCTGGATCAGGTTTTCGATCCAGTGAATGGTGGTATTGGATATCTCCGCCAGTTCCTCGGCGGTGGGTTCACGCTCGTACACCTGTTCCAGCTCCAGGGATTTCTTGAACAGACTCCCCATGGATTCGGTTAGATTCAGGGGCAGGCGGATGGTCCGGCCCTTCTTCCCGATCGCCTGCCGGATACTCTGGGAGATCCACCACACGGCGTAAGAAATAAAACGGAAGCCCCGGGTTTCATCATAACGCTGGACCGCCTTGATAAGGCCCAGATTCCCTTCGTTGATCAGGTCCTCCAGGGGGATACCGTGGTGCTGGAATTTTTTCGCCACCGCCACCACAAAGCGCAGGTTGTGGAGCACCAGTTTATTTAAAGCCCCTTCATCTCCCTTTTTTGCGCGCCGGGCCAGGCGGGCTTCTTCGGACGGATCCAGTGGTTCAATAGCCCTTATCTCTTCCAGGTACTGCGCCAGGGCGCGCTTGTACCGGCCAGGCGGATTGGATCGTCTCCTCAATAAAAACTACTCTTTATTTGGCGGAGCCTTTTTACTTCCTTTTGATTTCGGTTTTTTCGCCGGTGCCGCCTCCTCTGCCGCCGCTTCAGTTTTCGCCTCTGGCTCTTCCTGCTTTTCCTCCATCGCCGAGACAACGGAAGAAATTTCGGCTTCATTCAGGTTGTACTCCTCCTGAATCTTCTGAATCTCTTCCTCTTTGGCCTTGATGGAAGTATTGAAGTCCTCGATTTTCTGAATGAGATCGAAAAATTCCGTGTTCCCCGTAAAGTTGGCCAGATTATCTTTCTTGACCTGACCGTAAGCCAGACGGCCCAATTCTTCCAGCGTTTTATTCCGGTCCCGTTGAAGCTGATGAATATCAATTTTCAGCTTACTGACCCTGGTTAATTCCTCTGTTTTGGCAACGGCGATTTTACTCACTTCCTCCGCTTTTTCGACGGCGGCGCTGCCCCAGGCCCGCATATTGGTTTTTAGATCTTCCCACAGTTTAGACATGTATATCCTCATCTTCTTTAAGTTGAAATTTATTGTTTGCTTGAATCATGGTGCAATCCCGGCTTTCAGGTGGATTTGACCCCTACGGTCAGAGTGACAAGCTCACGTTCTGGATCGCTCCAGTCGAATAAGATTTAACGCCGACCCGGCCCGGAACCACCCAATCTGAGCCTGATTGTAAGAATGCTGACAGCGCAGGGTATCGGTTGAACCATCCGAATGGGTCACTTTCAAGGTGAGAGGCCTTCCCGGTGCAAACCGATCCAGATCCAGGAAATCGAAAGTATCGTCTTCCTGAATCAGGTCATAATCACTACCGTCGGCAAATGTCAGGGCCAACAACCCCTGCTTTTTTAAATTCGTCTCATGGATCCGGGCAAAGGAACGAACCAGCACAACCCGCACCCCCAAATGCCGGGGTTCCATGGCCGCATGCTCCCGTGAAGAACCCTCCCCATAATTTTCATCCCCCACAATGATGGTGGGAATGCCCGCTTTCTGATAGGCCCGCTGGGTCTCGGGAACCGGACCCCATTCTCCCGTCAGCTGGTTTTTCACCAAGTTGGTCTTGCCATTAAAGGCATTCACGGCCCCAATTAACAGATTATTGGAAATATTGTCCAAATGTCCCCGGTAGCGGAGCCACGGACCGGCCATGGAAATATGATCTGTCGTACACTTCCCTTTGGCCTTGATCAATAATTTCATCCCGGTGATATTTTTCCCGTCCCAGGGTTCAAAAGGCGTCAGCAGTTGTAACCGCTCCGAATCCGGAGCCACCTTCACCTCCACCTGACTGCCGTCTTCCGAAGGAGCCTTGTAGCCCAGATCCTTAACCTCGAAACCGCGAGGGGGCAGTTCAATCCCTTCCGGTGGGTCAAACCTGACCCGTTTCCCGTCTTTATTAACCAGCGTATCTTCCAAAGGATTGAAGGTAAGATCACCGGAAATGGCCAGGGCCGTCACAATTTCAGGGGAGGCAACAAACGCATGGGTATTGGGGTTGCCATCCGCCCGTTTGGCGAAATTCCGGTTGAAGGAGTGAATGATGGTATTTTTCTCCTGCTTTTCCGCTCCCTGGCGGGCCCATTGACCGATACAGGGTCCACAGGCATTGGCAAAAACATGGGCACCCAAAGCTCTGAAAGTATCCACAAACCCATCCCGTTCCACCGTGAACCGGACCTGCTCCGATCCAGGTGTAATGGTAAACTGGGCCTTGGTGGTCAATCCCTTTTCGACCGCCTGTTTGGCAATAGAGGCGGCCCGGGAAAGATCTTCATAGGAGGAGTTCGTACAGGATCCGATTAACCCCACATCTACTTTCGTGGGCCAGCCCTGTTTTTCCGCCTCCGTTTTCATTTTGGAAACCGGCGTGGCCCGATCCGGTGTAAAGGGACCGTTCAGATGGGGTTCCAACGTCGATAAATCAATATCAATAACTTGATCATAATAGTTCTCCGGGTCTTCGTACACCTCCGGATCGGCCTGGAGATACGCCTGGATCCCTTCTGCCAGCGTTACCACTTCAGAGCGACCGGTTTGCCGGAGGTAATCAGCCATTTTCCCATCGTAGGCAAACAGGGATGTGGTGGCCCCGATTTCCGCCCCCATATTGCAAATAGTGCCCTTTCCTGTGCAGCTCAGGGATTTGGCCCCCGGTCCGAAATATTCTACAATGGCGCCCGTACCTCCTTTAACCGAAAGAATTCCCGCAACCTTTAAAATAACATCCTTTGGTGCGGTCCATCCATTCAGGGCGCCTGTCAGGCGAATACCGATCATTTTGGGCCATAATAACTCCCAGGGTAATCCAGCCATCACGTCCACGGCATCTGCGCCACCAACGCCAATGGCTACCATTCCCAGTCCGCCTGCATTCACCGTATGACTATCGGTTCCAATCATCATTCCACCCGGGAAAGCATAATTCTCCAGCACAACCTGGTGAATAATTCCGGCACCCGGTTTCCAGAAACCAATCCCGTACTTTTCAGAAACCGATTCCAGAAAATCGTACACTTCCCCGTTGACACTCTTCGCCCGGGCCAGATCATCCGGGGCGGCCGTCCTGGCCTGGATCAAGTGATCGCAGTGGACCGTGGTCGGCACCGCCACCCGATCCCTGCCAGCCATCATGAACTGCAGTAACGCCATCTGGGCTGTTGCATCCTGCATGGCAACCCGGTCGGGAAGGAATTCAGCATAAGACTCCAACCGTTTATAGACCATTTCATCACTTTGCTGATCATAGAGATGAGCGTATAAAATCTTTTCAGCCAGGGTCAGAGGCCGGTTCAACCTTTTCCTGGCCCGGTCTACCCGCTCCGGAAACCGGGAATAAAACTGACGAATCATACCTATGTCAAACACTGAAATCCTTCCTTCCTAAGCCGAACCCGTTTAAAACAGTTTCAATGACTAATATTTAGACATGTAAGTTACGACGGATGGGTCTCTCGATTCAATTTCATTAGTCCTTGAAAAAACTGGCAATCATAAGACCATTTGAAAAGTATTATCAATTCCCAGCCATACCCGTTATTAAATTTCAGGTCCATGTCACGAATGAATCGATATTTTATTGCGGCTGCCCTCCTGATTCAGTTTTTAGCCGGTACTACCGTTCAGGTGCTGGAATCGACCCCACGGCAACTGGTATTAAGGGTGGAAACGACCGGTCTAACAACCGAGGACCTGATGCCTGTGCAAGTATTGATCGGATTACCAACCCCCGATTATCCTAAAATCCAGATCAGTCCTTCAGACCCTGTACCCACTCCCATCCAACTGGATTTCATTCCAGAGTCCAATGGTTGGATCCAGAAACAGTCTCTGAACGGGTTATATACGGCAACGCTCAATCTTTCCCCTGTTTCAGGGACTAACGCCTATTATCCGGCACAAATCATTACCCTTACTTTTTCACCCCGAACCCGGCCCTCGCTTTCCCCCTCAGTCTGGCAAACACAATCCCTGTCCAACCGGGTGATTAACTGGGATATAGCCCGGAAGTGGATCAATCCCCCTCCACCCACCAGCCGGAAAAAGATAAACTACCCCAGCGGGACCTGGCTGAAATTTCAGGTGGCCCAGGATGGTCTTCAGAAAATTGCGGCCCTGACCCTCCTGTCTGCTCTGGGAACCGGTGTTTCCATTGATCCCAGGAGCCTGTTCCTTTACACGAGCAACGCCCTGGGTCGGGACAGGACCTTCTTCCTCTCCCAATCTGCCGCCACCAAAAGTCCCGTTCCTGATAATCTCACCGAAATCGCCCTGCAAATCACCGGAGCTGAAGACGGAAGCCTGGATCAGGGCGATGAAATCCGTTTCTGGGCGCGGGGTGCCAGCGGATTTGACCAGAACGGTACAACCATAGAATGGCACCAGAACCTGTATTTCACCACCAACACTTACTGGCTGCTCATTACTGACGACACTTCTCTCCGGGGTCTCCGGATTGATACTACGGCTCTGGAACCGCCCTCCCTGGTTACCTTTAGTTATGGATTGACTTACCTTCACTATGAGGAGGATCTCCTAAACCCCCTGAATACAGGGTTGGGATGGGTCCGATCCCGGATCCAATCCGCCGGAAGTTACCTGCAAAATGTTCATTTGGTGCAGCCGGAACCGGCCGTTCCGGTCAATGGGATCGCTGGGTTCCAGGGGGGTGAAACGGTCGCCACCCGTTTCGGGAATACCCAGCATGAGATTAGCATTCGTTACAACCGTGAACTACTGGCTTCGGTACAGTGGTCCAATCTGGGTCAGAAAAAGACTTCCTTTCTATTATCCGGTAACTTGGCCGTTCACGGAGATCAGGATTTTGAATTTGCCAATACGGCCTTTAATCCCAATTCCAGCCCCTATTTCGACTATTTAACCCTCTCTTACGGCCGCGGACTTACTACGGAAGAAGGCCCGTTTGATTTTTACGCACCGGTGACCTCCAATCGTGCTACCTTTGTTATTACCGGGGATGAAACTTACGAAGCCTGGGATATCACCGATCCTGCCAGACCCCGTCAGGTTCCCCTGGTGGCCCAGGACCAGCAGACGATAACACTGACAAAAACACTCCCGGCCGATACGCTGGCCCATTTCATTATTTTCACTCCTCAAACCATTCCGGCGATCGAGAACCTGAGCTTTGTCGGCAATAAAAATTTTGCCAAACTCCGCAATACAGATTCAGGAGCGGAACATCTGATCATTGGACCCACGGAGTTTTCAACAGCCTCCCAGCCCCTGATTGCGCACCGGGGAGATTCCCGGTTTATTTCCATCCAGGATATTTATGACGAATTTTCTGGTGGTAATCCTGATCCGATTGCCATCCGTTATTTCATCCAATGGACCCATGAACAATGGAGTGATCCTCACCCGGCCTATGTCTTACTCATGGGAGACGGCGATTATGATTATCGCAACCTTTCCGGTCGTTCCCGGATCTTTGTACCCACGATTGAAGTGGGTGTTCTGGATGCATACGCCACCGATGACCGCCTGGCGGCTTACAACGGTGTTCTTCCGGAAGTGGCCCTGGGCCGGTTTCCCGCTACCTCAGAACAGGAAGTCACCGATTTCGTTTCCAAAATCCTCGCTTACGAAACAGAGCCTGTTCCCGGCGTCTGGCGACAGACATTGACCCTGGTGGCGGATGATCCCGCCCGCCCGGAACGGGAATTGTTTGAAATTAATACTGGTAAAAGCCACACTATCAATTCCGAACACATTGCCACCCTGATTCCAAAATTCATGGCCATTAATAAACTCTATATGGTGGACTACCCAGAAGTCAGCGACGGCTCCGCATTCGGTGTGGTGAAACCGGAGGCGACTGAAGCACTGGTATCGGCCGTCCGGGAAGGATCAGCCCTGATCAACTTCATCGGCCACGGGAATCCCAAACAATGGGCCCAGGAAAAATTGTTAATCATGAGTCCAGACCGGAATGATGTGCCTCGCCTGAAAACGGACATGAAATTACCCATCTGGATCGCCGGCACCTGCAACTGGGGCCATTTTGATCAACTGGAAGACGACTCCTTTGCAGAAGCACTGATTCGGGTTCCGATGGATGGGGCCAGCGCCGTCATTTCCACGACCCGCGGGGTGACCGTCTCCGGTAACATCTTTTACCTGGACCGGATTTTCAACAGCCTGTTCCCCAATGGAGCGGTCACTTCAGGGACGGTTGGCAATGTGCTGCAATCCGTTAAAACGGGGGGACGGACCGGTGAATTGTTCCATTTATTCGGTGATCCCGGGATGCCTCTGCCGATTCCCTCCACCGTGATTTCCGATGTAACCGTGACCCCAGACTCCCTTTCCACCCTGACCATCGGAACCCTGTCCGCCTCAAACCCCACGGGAACAGGAATTGGTTTTTTAACCTTTGAAGACGGGCCTCAGATGGTGACCCGACAATACAACTTCCTCTCCACCGTTCAGGAAATTTCCTATCTGAAAAACGGGCCGACGCTTTTTCGGGGCCAGTTTTCAACTGCCGGCACTGACTTCAGCACCGAATTCAGAGTCCCGAAAGATATTTCTTATTCCACCAACCCGGCCATCCTTCGCTTCATGCTGCAGGGAGAAGATGCTTCTACCGCCCTGGGCTCTGCTTCAGATCTGGTGCTGATACCGGGGGTCCCTTCCAACGACACGGAGGGTCCCATCATTTCCTTCGAAACCGAATCACGCCGCCCTTTGAGAAACGGTGATCACCTGGGCCAGGGAGAAAAAATTATTATCCGCCTCTCCGATCCTCTTGGAATTAACATTACCGGCGAAACGGGACACGAACTTCTACTGACCGACCTGGAGTCCGGAGAAAAAAAAGTATTAACGTCCGCATTCATTTATGATCTGAACAGCATTACCACCGGGACCATCTCCAATTCCGTGGCTGAAGGAACCGAAACCGTCTCACTTAAGCTGCAGGCCTGGGATAACGCCAACAACCCGGCGGAACAGTCCATTACACTTAATATTCTGGCAAATGATCAGTTAACACTCTTGCACGTATTAAATTATCCCAACCCTTTTTCCACTTCCACCCAGTTCACCTTTGAAATCACGGCAGCGGCGGAAATTGCCATCGATATTTATACACTGGAAGGACGTAAAATCAAAACAATTGAACCGGAATATTTTTCAGTGGGGTACCACACAATTTCCTGGGACGGGAGAGACGCTTACGGCAGCCGGCTGGCCAACGGTGTTTACCTGTACCGTCTTAAAGCAAAGGGAGAGAAAAAAACGGTCACCTATATCGGGCGGCTCGCCAAATATCAATAATTGTCATATGAAACCATGAATACCATCCCGCTCATTCTGGCTTCCAATTCTCCCCGGCGAAAACAGCTCCTGGAACAGGTTGGATTCCATTTTACGGTCATACCCAGCCAGGTCCATGAAGATTTTTCCCTGCCGCTGGAACCTTCCCGGTTTGCCTGCCACTATGCGGAGAAAAAAGCAGGTGCCATTGCACCGGCCCATCCTGAAGCAGTCGTACTGGGCGCAGACACAATTGTGGTTCTGGAAAATGAAATTCTGGGGAAACCCAAGGATAAGGAAGACAGTTTCAGAATGCTCTCCAATCTCTCCGGCCGCTCCCATACCGTCATTACTGGCGTCTCCCTGCACTGGCACCAGAAAGATATAATCGACACGTTCCACGAAGCGACAACTGTTACATTTAATACATTAAGTAAAGAGGATATCTATTATTATATTGAAAGATATAATCCTCTGGATAAAGCGGGTAGTTATGGGATTCAGGATTGGTTTTCTGTATGCATTCGCCGTGTTGAAGGTTGCTTTTACAACGTGGTGGGGCTGCCCCTGGCCCGGGTATATGAACATATGAAACAGCTGGGAGTAGTCTCCCTTTGACATTCATCAAAACAATTCTGATTTCCGGACTGGTACTGTTCATCGTACAGTGTAATCGAGCTGATGAAGGACCCTACCCGGAATTTGAAGTCGTTTCTTACCAGAAGGAATACAAGGACTACGGCGCGCCATATTTAATCATCAAGATCAGGAATACCGGGACCGCCCCGGGATTCAATGTGTCCTGCGAAGCGGTGGCCAAAACGGACGTGCGAATCATCGATTCGGCCCTGGCCTATTTTAAAAACGGGGATAAAATTTATCCCGGTGAAGTTTCCACCGATGAAGCCGTCTTTCTGAATATTACCTCCCATGATCAATACAGGGTGATGAGCTTCAAACTGAAATGGCAATCGCTGGATTGATGTGAACATCATAGCCTAACACTCCACTTTTGTTAAAATATTATTCGAATCCAAATAAAAACGTTTTTCCCATCCTTCCCGCCCGTTTAATTTCGTCGGCGGAATAATCAAATGAATGCGTTTTATACAGAACTGAAAGCCCTCCGGGAAAGCCAAAATATCGAACTGGAAGAAATCCAGACCAGAACCAAGATTAATCTGGAATATCTGGAAGCGATTGAATCGGGCCAGTTTTCCGTCCTCCCCCTGACGTACATGCGACTGTTCCTCAAGGCCTACTGCCTGGAGATTGGTGCGGATCCGGAGGAGGCGCTCACCAACCTTGAAATGTACCTCGGCATTGAACCGGAAGAGGAAGAAACCGCACCGGCGGATGAGTCAGAACCCGAAGCACCCCTTGCGGAAAAACCCAATCTCAGCCTTCGCCGTACCCCGAAACTGATCCGGACGGACTTAATCAAGGGAACGGTACTGGTGATTGTGGCCATTTTCGCCATCTATATTATCCGAGTTATTAATTCAGAATCGGCATCCGTAACACTGAGCGAAGATTATTATTCGCAGTTTCTGGATGAAGGGGCCATCACAGATGTGGACCTGACAAATAATTACGATTTGTTAACCAACAATATTGAAAAGTTTGAAGCCCGGCCTCCCCTGAATGTTAAAATCACCACCTCCCAGCGGGTCTGGTATAAAGTAGTCCCCGATTCCTCCAACCCGGTGGAGGATGTCCTGGCGCCCGGAGATAACCGCCTCCACGGATTCCAATCCTCAATTTCCTTCCTGTTTAATCATACGGAGGGTGTTAATCTTTACTTGAATGGAAAGCCGGTAAAAAACTTCAATAACAGCGATAGCCCCGTTCAGGTCTCTTTCCTCTCCGACCCTGGTACCGTCAATATCCGGCGTTACGTCCCCAAGAACTAGAACCCCGACCTTAAAGTAATCGCTTAGATCCCAACCCCCATCTCAAAGGATATCTTTAAATTTTTCAAAAAAATTTATTGACTCCAGTGGGTGCCTGTAAATACATTGTGGGTAGTTGTGGGTAATTTTCCCTTATCATTTTAGGTGACATGACCGTAAATCAAAATACATTTACCGGGGAATTTTCATATTCCATCGATGCCAAAGGCCGGGTGAACATACCGGCTAAATTCCGGCAGGTCCTCTCCGCCGATAACGAACGGACGTTTGTAGTGACCAAAGGCCTGGACCCCTGCGTCTGGGTCTATCCGGCGGTGAACTGGAAGTCGATTGAAGACGGGCTTAAACATCTTTCGTCTATTTCGGCCACAAACCGGGCCTTCATCAGAAATACGGTTCGGTACGCTTCTGCCGTCCAGTATGATAAACAGGGTCGCATTCCACTGACCCCCTACCTAATTGAACACGCCCAACTGGATAAGGATGTTATTATTATCGGGATGGTAAATAAAATTGAAATCTGGAATCCGGAGGTCTTGAAAAAATTTGAACAGCAGGCACGCGATATTGATCCTGAAACCTATGATGAACTCGCAAATCAAATCATACTTTAATGGACCCGGTATCGCGACAGGAACCGGTTGGAACCCACATTCCTGTTATGCTGCCGGAAGTATTGAACTATCTCAATGTCCAGCCCGAGGGTATCTATCTGGACGGAACCGTCGGTGCTGGAGGGCACGCCACGCCTATACTGGATCAACTCTCTGGCCAAGGGAAGTTGATCTGCATTGATCGGGATGCGGAGGCACTGGAAATCTGTAAAACCAAATTCAGTGCCTCTGCACGACTTTTTTCACTCCACCACGCCCCCTACGACACTTTTCCCCGGATCCTTTCAAAGCTGGGAATTCCCCAAGTGAACGGGATTCTGCTAGACTTGGGCCTGTCCTCATTACAGCTTAATTCCGCCTCCCGAGGATTCTCCTTCCAGACTTCCGGTCCTCTGGACATGCGGTTTGACCCAACTACCGGCATCCCGGTGGATCAGTGGATCCGTACTGTTTCTGAAAGAAAGCTGGCTGAAGTGATCCGCGATTATGGTGAGGAATTCCGGGCCAGGGCCATCGCCCACTCTATTAAAACAGGTCCACCTGTTCATACCACCGAAGCATTGAAAGAAGCCATCCGCCGCAGTACACCTCCCCGCCATCGGGAGAAAACCCTGGCACGGGTTTTTCAGGCCCTGCGTATCGTGGTGAACCAGGAACTGGAACACCTGAAAAAATTTCTGGACCAGTTTATTCAATATCTGGCGCCGGCCGGCAGGATTGTAATCATCTCCTACCATTCCCTGGAAGATCGCCTGGTAAAACAAAAATTCAGGGCTCTGGCTCAGGGTGGTTCACTTCAGATTCTGACCCGGAAACCTCTGTCTCCTTCGCCCGAGGAGCAGCAGGCCAATCGGCGTTCCCGAAGCGCCAAACTCAGGGCAGCGGAGAAAACCTCATGAGCGGTAGAAAAAAAATCAGAAGACGATCAAAGAAACAGAAAGAATTATTCCAGACATTGGTTTTTTTCTTTACCACGATTCTTTCCATTGCCGGGCTCATTGTTTATCTCTGGATCTACACCGAGGTGGACGAGACGCTCATGGCACTCAACCTTCAAAATCAAATGACAAAGGAACTGGCCAACTCGATTAAAGAATTAAAAATCGATATTGCACAACTGGAACGGGTGGACCGTCTCACCTCGGTGGCCCGGAAGGAACTGGGCATGGTGGTTTCACAACCGGAAACGCTCGTGATTTATGTAGACCCTGACCTGCTGGTGGAGAACCTTGACTAAGACCTATCTTAAATACCGCTCCCGGATAACCATTCTTTCCGGACTGATTATTTTTGCCTGGGTCGGTCTTTCCGCCCGTCTGTTCCAGATCATGGTCCTCAACAGTGACCTCTATCGCCAGCAGGGATTTCAGCAGGGTCAGCGTCAGGAAGTCCTGCCCTACGTTCGGGGAAATATTTATGACCGGAAAAATGTGCCCCTCACACGGAACATTATTCACTATACCCTCTCGGCTCACCCGGATAAAGTGGAAGACAAAACCGCCCTGGCCACAGCCATTAGTACCTGGACCAAACGGGATCCGGAATATTACTTGAAAAAGCTGAATCGAAGCGGACGTTTTGTACACCTGGAACGAAATTTAAGCCGGAAATATATTGGTGGACTCCTGGAAGATCCGCCACCAGGATTAATTATTAAACGGAAATCCAGCCGGTCTTATCCCCACGGTTCCATCGCCTCCCAGATCCTCGGTTTTACGGACGTGGACGATCTGGGAATCACGGGGATTGAAAAACAGTACAATCGCTATTTACAAGGTAAACCGGGCTGGGTGGTAAAGCAGTTGAACGGTCGCGGCAGCACCAGTTTAAAAAACAACTACCCCATGAAACTGCCCATCGATGGTTCCAATATCCAATTAACCATCGATCTGGATTATCAATCGATTCTTCAGGAGGAAATGGAACGCCGGGTAGCGGAAACGGGTGCGAAAGGTGCACTTGGAATCCTTATGAATCCCCAGACCGGTGCCATTCTGGCAATGGCTTCCATTCCCGACTATAATCCCAATCGTCCAGGTGACTACCCCGTCGAAAACCAGCGCAACCGGGTTATTACGGACCAGTTTGAGCCGGGTTCATCCTTTAAAATAGTAACAGCCACTGCCGCTCTCGCGAACCATGTGGTGACCTTCCAGGATGAATTTAATTGCGAGGGAGGTGCTATTACTATCGCCGGTAAAACCATTACGGATCACGAAGAATTTGATCTACTCACCTTCCCTCAGATTATCGCTCAATCCAGCAACGTGGGGACCATTAAAGTCGCCCGCCTTTTAGGGAAACAATCCCTCTATCGCATGGCCCGTGATTATGGATTCGGAACCACCTGCGGTATGGATTTACCCGGGGAAGCCAGAGGTACCCTGAGGCACCCGGATGACTGGAGTGAAATTTCACTGGCCGAGGTGGCCATTGGTTATGAAGTGGGTGTAACTGCGCTTCAACTGGCGACAGCTTATTCCGCCATCGCCAACGGCGGTTTTCTCATGAAGCCTCACTCGATTAAACAGGTTCGCGCCTCCAGCGGAGAGATTCTGTTAACCGAAAAACCGGAAGTGATTCGAAAAGTGGCGGATAAAGCCGTCATGGACAAGGTGAAGGAGATATTGGTTCAGGTGGTTCAGAATGGAACCGGGACAAAAGCAGCCATCAAGGGTTGGTCCGTGGCTGGTAAAACCGGCACAGCCCACAAGTTTATCGACGGCTCCTATGCGGACAAGAAATTCATTTCGGACTTCGCCGGATTTTTCCCGGCTGAAAACCCCCAGATTGTAGGCGTTTTTGTCCTGGATGAACCACGGGTGGGGCTGCATTGGGGTGGGCAGGGCGCCGCACCCCTTTTCCGGCGCGTCATGGAACGAATCATTAACCTGGATGATTCCATTTATCTGCAACCGCCGACCAAAAAAGAAGTACCCAAAAATTTAATCTTTGCCTCCAATCAGGCAACAACAGGGTCTGATCAGGGATTGACCCGACTGGCAACCGTTGCTTCCGTTTCATCACCGACCTATACGGACGGTTATACTTTCGTCCCTGAGGTACGCGGTATGAGCATTCGCAAAGCGAAACAAGTGCTCTTAAAAGCGGGACTCCGTGTACAGTTTTCCGGCTCGGGTCGGGTCGTCTGGCAGAGCCCTCCCCCGGGAACAAAAAGTATGCCCGGATCTTTATGCACTATAGGGCTGAAATGAGATGAAACTGAAGCAACTCGTATCCGGATTTTATCCTGACATCGATTCATTGCCTGAAATCGAAGTCACCGGTTTAACCACCCGGGCAGATTCCATCACCCCGGGCCAGGTTTTCATTGCAATCAAAGGGACCCAGGCGGACGGTCACGACTATATCTCCACAGCGATCCGAAAGGGTGCTGCAGCCATTGTTTCCAACGGCCGCGATCTGGGGCCCATAAAAATTCCCCAAATCAAAGTGACCAATCCGCGCCAAGCGGCTTCCCGCTCAGCGGCAGAATTCTACCGTTTTCCCTCCAGGGAAATGACGGTTGTTGGTATTACCGGTACCAACGGGAAAACGACCGTTGCTTCTCTTCTGAAGTCCATTTTTGACGGGGCGGGTCTGAAAGCCGCACAGATGGGAACCCTGGGGATCATTGCCGAAGGATACCCCGCCAGAAAAACACTCACTACCCTGGGACCCATTCAACTCCAGCGAACCCTGCGAAGCCTGAAAGACGATGGTTTTACCCACATTGTGATGGAAGTGTCTTCCCATGCCCTGGATCAATTCAGGGTCGCTGATGTGGATTTCAACTCAGCCGTATTCACAAACCTGACCCCCGAACACCTGGATTATCACGAATCCATGGAAGCTTATTTTCATGCCAAGCTGCGGCTGTTTAAACAATTACCCATTACAGCCACGGCTGTAATTCATATCGACAATGAATACGGTCCAAAAATTATTTCCGAATGCACATCCCCTGCTCTCACGACCTCCATGGAAGGGGATGCAGATGTTCACTATTCAGATTTGAGAACCAGCCTGGAAGGCATCCAGGGGCAGATTGTGGCCGGAGAACAATCCATTCAAGTGGATTCATCGCTCATTGGACAATTTAACGTGGAAAATATCCTTTCAGCCGCCACAGCGGCTCTATCAGTGGGTATCTCTATTGGCGCCATTGAAGAAGGAATTAAGTCTTGTTCAACGATTCCGGGCCGTATGGAAGTTTTTTCCCTCCCTTCCGGCGGGAAAGTGGTGGTGGATTATGCCCACACGCCCGATGCTTACGAAAAAGTGCTCTCCACCATTTCAAAAATGAAACCCATCAAAGGCCGGCTGACCGTTTTATTTGGGTGCGGAGGCGACCGGGATGCTTCCAAACGACCGGTCATGGCCCACATCGCCGAGCACTATGCTGATTGGTGTTTCATAACGCCTGACAACCCCCGCTTCGAAGATCTGGAAACCATCAATGCCGGAATTTTAAGCGGTTTTACGGGGCACGATTACGACGTCTACCAGGATCGTGGTGCGGCCCTGAAACAAGCACTTGAAACCTGCAGTCTGGGTGACATTCTCGTTGTGTTAGGGAAAGGGCGGGAAGATTACCAGGATATTCGAGGGGAAAAGCACTATTATTCTGATTACGAAATGATTCAACGGTACTGTCATGCGGATTGATCTACCCGACCCGCAATCCTTCCGGCATATTTTCAGGAGTCTATTCGGCGCTGAGCTGCCGTTGGAAGTGAATGGTCTGGCAACCGACAGCCGGGAAATCCAGCCGGGAGATGGTTACATTGCCCTTAAGGGAGAACGGGTGGACGGACATCAGTTTTTACCGGATGTGGAAGACAATGGCGCCAGTTTTGCCCTGGTTCAGAGAGTGAACGACGGAACTCATCTGCTCCAGGTGCCGGTTCCTGATCCGGTTAAGGCCCTAGGTCAGTTGGCACAGACCTGGAGAAACCAGTTTCAGTTACCGGTGATTGCCATTACCGGCTCCAACGGTAAAACAACCACTAGGGAATTGATTCGACAAATGTTAGCCTCCAATTCAACCGTCCACAGTACCGAGGGCAATTTCAATACCTCCATCGGTCTGCCTCTAACCCTCTTGACCTTGACGGCAGATGATGATTACAGCGTGCTGGAGCTGGGTGCCAACCGTCCGGGGGATATTGCCGAATTATGTACCATCGCCCGACCCACCCACGGTTTGATTACCAACATCGCCCCCGCTCATCTGGAAGAGTTTGGTTCCGTTGAGGAGGTGGCCAAAACAAAGGGTGCTTTGTTCCGGTCCCTGACCGAGGGCGTTTCCTTCGTAAATCTCTCCGATCCAAGAATCAGGGTCATGGAGGTGCCCGGTGAAAAAATTACTTACGGCTTATCCCCCCAATGCGATTTCCCTGCCGATATTCATGAAGAAACGGACGGTACCTACACTTTGACAATCGGCACTCAGGAATTAACAACCGGGTCCAGAAATATTGCATTCGCCATGAATGTTATTGCCGCTGTTACCGTGACCCGCACCTTTGGAATGGAATGGTCACAAATCCAGGACCAGATCCTGCAGTTTGAACCTCCCGTTGGACGCTGCCAGATCAGGCAAGGTCCGGGCTATACGGTTATTGATGACACCTACAACGCCAATCTGGAATCAACCCGGGCAGCCATTGACTATCTCCAGTCCTTTCATGGGAACGGACAACGTATTTTCGTGTTCGGTGACATGTTTGAGCTGGGTGATTCTTCATTTGAACAGCACCGCCTGGTGGGGGAAAAATGTAATGCGGCGCGCCTTTCGGCCGTCTTTACCATCGGGTCTGAATCCAGGGCTACGGAGGAACAGATTAAGGCAATCCCGGTCCATCAGCATTTTGAAGACAAAGAATCCCTGTTAAACACTCTGAAGGCTACCATTAAGGCCGGGGATAAAATCCTGGTGAAAGGCTCCCGGGGCATGAAAATGGAAACCATTGTGGAAGCGCTGGTGGAGGACTGATGCTCTACCATTTCCTTTTTCCATTACGGGAACACTTCTCTCCGTTCAACCTGTTTCAGTACATTACTTTTCGCGCTTCCAGCGCCGCTATTCTGGCCCTGGTCATAAGCTTCGTTTTTGGCCCCTGGATCATCAGAAAATTACGCCAACACCAAATCGGCGAAGAAATACGGACAACGGGACCGGAATCTCACCAGCTTAAACGAGGTACACCAACCATGGGGGGGATTATTATCCTTCTGGCAATAATTCTCCCCACCCTCCTGCTGGCAAATCTGTCCAACACCTACATCCAGATCATGCTGGTGGCCATTACCTGGACAGGGCTGATCGGCTTTCTGGATGATTACCTTAAGGTGGTTCGCAAACTGGAAAAGGGGCTGGTCGCCCGCTACAAACTGATGGGGCAAATTATCCTGGGCATCATTATCAGCTTCTGGATCTATCAGACACCAGCCTTTGCCGATTTCAGAACCGTCACCTCTGTTCCCTTCCTGAAAAACGTGGAAATTGATTTTGGAATATTGTACCCCCTTCTGGTAATTCTGGTGGTCACAGGCACCTCCAACGCTGTTAATCTGACGGATGGACTGGACGGGCTGGCTGCCGGCCTGCTAGCAATTGCTTTTTCCGTCTTTGCGGCCATCGCCTATTTAAGTGGCCGGGTGGACTTTTCCGATTATTTAAACATTATTTATTTGCCCGGTGTTGGTGAACTCACCATTTTTGCCGCCGCAGCCGTGGGAGGCTGTGTGGGCTATCTCTGGTTCAATGCGGCCCCGGCAGAAGTCTTCATGGGCGACATTGGATCCCTATCCACCGGCGCCGCCCTGGGAACACTGGCACTCCTCCTTAAAAAAGAAATCCTTCTCCTCATTATCGGTGGAATCTTTGTCGTCGAAGCCCTCTCTGTTATTTTTCAGGTTTCCTATTTTCGCTGGACCCGAAAAAAATCGGGATCCGGGAAACGGTTATTCCGGATGGCGCCCCTTCACCACCATTTTGAATTAAAAGGCTGGCCCGAATCCCGCGTCGTCATCCGGTTCTGGATCATCGGCCTGCTCCTGGCTCTGTTTTCAATCACAACCTTTAAAATCCGATGATGGACCTGTCAAACCCCAAAACAATTGAACTTAAAAACAGAGGGGTTGCCATTCTGGGATTGGGTGCCAGCGGGAAGGCTGCCGCCCAATTAGCCCAACATCTTGGGGCCGTTGTTCTCGCCAGTGATTCCGGCTCGTCTGACTCCCTTCAAAAAACGGCCGATACATTAAAAAAACTGGGAGTGACCGTAGAAACGGGGGGGCATAGCCCTGCTGTTTTTGAAGCGGATTTATGGGTCCTTTCTCCCGGCATTCCTCAGGATGCACCTGTGGTGCTGAAAGCAAAAGAAAAAAACATTCCCGTGGTGAGTGAAATTGAATTCGCCAGTTGGTTCACTTCCGCTCCGCTGGTGGCTGTGACCGGATCCAATGGAAAAACAACGACGGTCCACCTTCTAGCGGAAATGTGTCAAACGGACCAGTACCATGGTCGTCTGTGCGGCAACGTAGGCATCCCCTTTTCAGCGGAAGTGCTAAAAGATCTGCAGTCGCCCGATCCGAAGCGGGTTTACATCCTTGAAATTTCCAGTTTTCAGATGGAACATATTCTGCACTTTAAACCCTACATCTCTGTTTTTCTCAATCTTTCACCGGACCATCTGGATCGATACACTTCCATGGAAGCCTATGCAGAGGCAAAATTATCCCTGTCCCGGAACCAGGATGAACGGGATTTCATTGTCTATAATCTTGATGATCCCTATCTAACAGCCTTTTTTAAAGACCACCCGGCTCAGAAACGACCTTTCAGTCTGAAAGTGAAATCCGGGTCCACTTATTTTCTCAACAACACTAAAATTTTAGATGAAGAGCACGCCACGCTAATTCATCTGAAAGAGCTCGCATTGCCCGGCAGGCATAATCTGGCCAATGCCCTGGCAGCTGCAACGGCTGCCCATATCCTCGGAATCTCCAATCGCCAGATTCAAAACACCATGTCCAGCTTTGGTGGTGTGGAACACCGACTCGAAAAAGTCAGCCGGATCAACGGTGTTACCTATTACAACGATTCCAAAGCGACCAACGTCGATGCGGTAAAGGTAGCGCTGGATAGTTTCACGGCACCGATTCTGCTCATACTGGGCGGAAAAGATAAGGGAGCTGAATTCTCCCAACTCCTTCCACATACCCACAACAAAGTGAAGGAAATCGTCGCCTACGGACAAGCGAGAGACACCATCTCCACCGCCTTCAGGGATGCGGTAAGGCTGGAACAGGCCTCCAGCCTTAAAGAGGCGGTGGAGATTTGTCATCGGCGCGCCAAACCCGGGGACATCGTTCTCCTGTCCCCGGGCTGCGCCAGTTTCGATCAATTCCGGAATTACGAGGAACGAGGCCGAATCTTTAAATCAATCGTCCATAGTCTGAGAGAATCAGCGTGAAACAACTGGATATCATTACAAAAAAATACGATCAGATCCTGATCATCTTAATCATACTCCTTTGTGTCATTGGCACCGTCATGCTGTACAGTTCCAGTTCCTCCCTGTCCCTGGATGAAACCGGCGGAACAACCGCTACTTTGTTCCTACGGTCCCATCTGAAACGATTATTCGTTGGAATCGTCGCCCTGTTTTTCTTTCTTCTCATAGATTATCGGCACCTGAAATCCATTGCCCCGTACCTGCTTATGGGATCACTGGTCCTGTTACTTTTAACCAAAGTGTACTATATGGCAAAAGGCTATTCCTCCCCAGCCCGGTGGCTGGATCTGGGAATTGTTTCCGTCCAGACCTCGGATCTGGCGCGGTTTTCACTTATTGTTTATCTGGCCTACTACCTGGACAAGAAGAGGGAGAAAATAAAAGATTTTTACTCCGGCTTTTTCCCGCCGGTGATGCTATTGGGTTTTATGCTGACGCTGATTATTATTCAACCCGACTTCAGTACGGCGGCCGTAATCGGCATGGTGGGTTTTACCATGCTTTTCCTTGGCGGTGCCCGCCTATCCCAGATTATCACCACCGGCGTTGTGAGTATTGTGGTTCTGATTCCCGTCATGCTGATGCGTTCCTACCGGCTTCAACGGGTAATCTACTGGCTGGGAGCCTTCCTGGGCTACCAGCACGCAGCCCCGGCCAATGTGGGCTATCAGGCGCAGCAATCCTTGATCAGCCTGGGGAATGGGGGTGTTATGGGTCTGGGGCTCGGTAACAGCATGGAAAAGAATCTCTTCCTTCCGACTCCCCACACCGATTTTATTTTCGCCATCATCGGAGAAGAATTGGGTTTAATCGGAGCCATGGTCGTCCTTACCCTTTTCCTGCTCATATTCCAACGCTGCATCCGGATCGCAAAGGACACTACTGACCCATTTGGTGTTTTCCTGACTCTGGGGTTTGCCATCAGTTTCATCCTGTACGCTTTTATTAATATTGCGGTGGTCACAGGAGTCGTCCCCACTACTGGTTTACCCCTGCCACTGATCAGTTACGGCGGAAGTGGTCTGGTCGTCAACCTGGCCAGTCTGGGCATACTGTTGAATATCAGTCGATCCCGCCGGTCCGTGACACCTGCCAGAAACTGGAGTCAGATCCACTATGTCTAAAGCCATCAACATTATGATCGCTGGCGGTGGAACCGGCGGACATCTCTTCCCTGCCCTGGCCCTTGCCGACGAAATAAAGCGACAGCGACCGGAGGCCCGGCTTTATTACATCGGTTCCAAATTTGGTCTCGAAAAAGAAATCCTACCCCGGAAAGAAATACCTTTTACGTTGCTGCCCATCCGGGGCCTCCAGCGGAATATGGATCTTCAAGGCTTCGGACGTAATCTTCTCCTGCCGGGAAGACTCCTGAATTCACTCGTAAAAGTAAAAAGAATCTTTTCCTCTTTTAATCCGGATGTGGTCGTCGGGACCGGCGGGTACGCCTCTGCCCTGCCCCTCCATGTTGGTATCCGCCGAGAAATTCCCACCTTAATTCAGGAACAGAATTCCTACCCGGGTATCACCACCCGCTGGTTCGGATCCAAGGTGAACCGTATCTGCATCGCCTTCGAAGAGGCAACCCGATACTTTCAAAAAAAAAACTACTATTTGACGGGAAATCCGGTGCGTAACCATATCAACAAGGGTCATCGAAAAGACGGGTTAAAGCGGTTTCAACTTCAGGAAAACCGGAAAACTGTTTTCCTGTTTGGTGGGAGTCAGGGATCGGCATTTCTCAATCAAACCCTGGAATCTATTGTGCCAAAACTAATCGCTAGGAATCTCCAGGTTCTTTGGCAGACGGGACAACGATCCTTTGCCTCCTTTCAAAAACACGATCAGGAATTCTGCCGGGTGGTCCCCTTTATCCAAGAAATGGAATTGGCCTACGCCTGTTGTGATCTGGTCCTTTCCCGCGCCGGAGCTTTGACCCTGTCGGAGATTACAGCCTGTGGCAAGCCTTCCATTCTGGTCCCCTTCCCCGGAGCGGCTGGAAATCACCAGGAGAAAAACAGCCTTGCTCTTCAGCAGTCAGGAGCGGCAGAAATGATCCTGGAGAGCGATTTGACTCCCGACAAACTTTATACCAAAGTCACGGCCTTGTTTTCGGACGAAAATAAGTTAAAGATGATGGCCCAGGCCAGTGCCAGACTGAGTCGCCCGAAAGCCACTCAAGAAATCGTTCACCATATCTTTGAATTGGCAACAGCCTGATGTTTCGTAAAGTAAAAAAGGTACATTTCGTAGGCATTGGCGGTATCGGCATGAGTGGTATTGCCGAACTATTGCTCAACCTCGATTTTACCGTTAGTGGTTCCGATCTGGTGGATTCCGATATTATTCAATCTCTTCGGGAAAAGGGGGCCACCATCCATATGGGGCATGAAGAAGCCAATATTGACGACTGCGAAGTGTTAGTTTACTCCAGCGCCGTCAAGGAAACGAACCCGGAATTGGTGGCGGCCCGAAGGAAGGGAATTCCCATCATTAAACGGGCCCGGATGCTGGGCGAATTGATCGCTTTGAAAGATACGAGCATTGCAGTGGGCGGAACCCACGGGAAAACCTCCACATCCTCCATGATCGGGACCGTTCTTTCCCAGGCTGGATTAGATCCAACCATGGTGGTTGGAGGATTGGTACGGAACATTGCTACCAACTCCCGTCTGGGTGCCAGTGAACTCATTGTGGTGGAGGCGGATGAATTTGACCGCAGCTTCCTTGCGTTACGACCCACCATTGCCGTGATCACCAATATTGAACTGGAGCATACCGATTGTTACGATGATCTGGAGGATTTATTTCAGGCCTTTGCACAATTCGCCAATTCTGCCCCCTTTTACGGCGCTGTGATCGCCTGCCTGGATTCGCCGGGCGTACAGCAGATTATCCAGGATATTCAGCGACCGGTCATTACCTACGGTCTCAGTTCCCAGGCTGATTTCAGCGCCCGGGATATTCAATACCAGGAGACCAACACCGAATTTACCTGTTTACGAAAACACCAGTCCATCGGGCGGGTTACCCTCCAGGTTCCGGGCGAACATAATGTGGTCAACTCCCTGGCTGCCGTTGCTCTGGGAACTGAAATGGGTCTGGAGCCGGCGGTGATTCTGGAAGGGCTGAAGGCCTATACGGGCGTACGGCGGCGGTTTGAAATTAAAGGCGTGGCTAAGGAGATCATGGTGGTCGATGACTATGCTCACCACCCGACCGAGGTTAAGGCCACACTCGAAGCGGCGAAAACAGGTTGGGATCGGCGGATAGTGGCTGTGTTCCAGCCCCACCTATATACCCGCACCCGGGATTTTTACAAAGCATTTGCTGAAGCTTTCATGAATTCTGAAGTCCTGGTCGTCACCGATGTTTATCCGGCCCGGGAAGAGGCTATTGAAGGTATCACGGGCGAACTGGTAGCGAACGCGGCCCGGGAATCAGGGCACAAAGCGGTTTATTACCTGGAAAACCTGGAAGATCTCATTCCCTTGCTGGACGACATCACTCTTCCAGGCGATATGGTCATTACGCTGGGGGCGGGAACGATCTGGCGCTACGGTCAGGCCTATTACGATCACCTTCGGGAACAGGAAGAAAAAAATTGACGTGGAAAGGTTAGGGCAGTTGAAGACCATCACCCGGGGAACCGTTTTAGAGCAGGAACCAATGGCCAACCATACCACTTACGGCATCGGTGGTCCCGCCTGGGCCTACATCATCCCCGAGGATGAAAAGGACCTGGCGACCGTGTTACGTTTTGCCAGCGATGAAAAACTGCCTGTTTTCTTTACAGGATCCGGTTCCAACCTGCTTGTCAGCGATTCGGGCTTCAACGGTTTGGTTATCTCCCTGGAAAAAACCTTTAAACAACTACGATTCGACGGGCCAAAGGTTACTGCAGAGGCAGGTGTAAAACTGGGGAAAATGGTTCGGGAGGCCATGCACCGGAATTTAAGCGGTTTGGAGAGCCTGGTAGGCGTTCCCGGTTCGGTCGGCGGGGCTCTGAAAATGAATGCCGGCGCTTTTGGGAAAGAAATCTCCACCCTCCTGCTGGAATTCACGACCATGACCCTCGAGGGGTCAACTAAAACTTACACACCGGGTGAAATTGAATTCGGATACCGGTATTCCTCCATCCCTGATGATGAAATCATTGTGAAAGCTGTTTTTCAACTGGAGCAAAGTGACCATGAGACGATTCAATCACGTCGCGCCCTTGCCAGCAGCGGCCGCAAACAGACCCAGCCGCTCAAATTCAGAAGCGCCGGGAGTGTATTTAAGAATCCACCGGAAGGTGGAGCCGCCGGTTATTTAATTGACCAGGCCGGACTGAAAGGTACCCGGATTGGTGATGCTGAAATCTCGCTGAAACATGCCAACTTTTTTGTGAATCACGGGAAAGCTACCGCCGCCGATATGGTAAAATTGATTCGCCTCGCCCGACGGAAAGTATATGAAAAATTCGGAATACAACTGGAACTTGAAATTAAAACACTCGGCTTTGAACAGGGGACCTTTGACAAATGAAGAAAAAGAAAAAAACAGCTTTTTTATCCCTGCGCTTCATGCTTGGAACCGGTCTGGTACTGTTCACCGGATTCATGCTCTGGAGCGCCATCAACTGGGCCAATTACAGGCATCTGTTTCACTTGGAAAAGATCCGAATCAGTGGAACCCAAATCCAGCCCAGAGATTTTTACCGCCAACTCTTGGGTCCCCTGGATCAGTTGGATCTCACCGATATTAACCTGGAAGAGGTTCGTCTTCTTTTGGAGAGTGACCCGTTCGTTAAGGCGGCCCGGGTCAGCCGACAGTATCCCGGTTATCTGAATATTGAAATTGTGGAGCGAAAGCCCCTGGCATTGCTGAATCTGAAGCCGATCCTGCTGGTGGATGATGAAGGGGTGATTCTTCCAGATAACGGGTACAGTCAGAAAGCACTGATTCCGGTTCTTTCTGGATTTAATCCTGCCCGGGAACTCTACCCCCCGGGTCGGGAGACTTTCTCATTAAAGGTGAAGGAAACAGTTGAAATCCTCAAACAATTATTGGACGGTTATCCCGAACTCTACGAACAACTGTCCGAAGTGACCCTGAATGAAGATGATGAATACGTTTTCATCCTGGCTGAACACCCCACCAAGGTCATTCTGGGTAAAGAAGATATCTGGAACAAAATAAAAATATTAAAGCAGTTTGAACTTGCTCTGAAAGGGCAACGGCACTTGACCGATTATAAACTGCTGGATATGCGCTACAAAAAACAGGTAATTGCCAGGGAATGGACATGATCAGAACACCGCGAACGACCGATAAATATATTCAAGCGGGTCTCGATATCGGTTCCAGCAAAATCTGCTGCTCCATTACCGAAATCGACCCGGAAAACGACAGCGTCACGCTCCTGGGGATTGGAAAAGGTCCCTCCACCGGAATCAAAAAAGGTTCCATCATTCACCGGGATCAGTTGATTGAGGAAATGTTTCTGGCCCTGCAGGAAGCTCAGACCATGGCGAATTTAAATGTGAGTAAGCTGGTTCTGGGGATTTCCGGCGAACATATCCGAGGTATCAATACGCAGGGCGCCATTGCCATCCAGAAGGAAGGGTCCGCCAATCTGCCTGTGCAGCATGAAATCACCGGTCAAGATGTCCATCGTGTTCTTGATCTGGCAAAAGCCATCTCCCTCCCCATCGACCGGGAAATCCTCCACGTCCTGCCCCAGGAATATGTAATCGATACCATGGATAGCATTAAAGATCCGGTAGGTCTCACGGGGCGTCGGCTGGAAGCCAGAGTGCATCTGATTACTGTGGCCACCACCGCTGCGACCAATCTGGTCGGCTGCGCGGAGGAACTGGGCGTCGCTGTAGAGGGACTGGTATTCCAGGGGTTGGCATCGGCCATTTCGGTTTTGGATGAAGATGAGAAAAATCTGGGTGTGGCCTGTGTGGACATTGGTGCCACCACGACCAATATTATTGTTTTCCATGATGGCGGTGTCCGTCATTCCGCTGTGCTCGGTATCGGTTCCGCCAGTATTACCAACGACATTGCCGTCATGCTCCAGATCGGGATTGAAGAGGCGGAACGGATTAAACTGAAGTACGGCTCAGCCAAAGCTTCCATGTCTTCCCCCGAACTGGATTTCGAATTACCGTCAAAAAACGGCGGTTTAAAACGCCGGGTTTCGGAACACGAATTATCCCGCTACGTGGAAGCCCGGATGGTGGAGATTTTACAGTTAATCATGCGGGAGGTGGCCCGGGCAGATGTACAGGAAAAATTAACCTACGGTCTGGTTTTGACCGGTGGAGGGGCCCAACTGAGGAATCTGGTCGGCCTGGCCCAGGAAACCTTGAATATTCCCGTAAGAATCGGGATTCCCAAAAATATTAGCGGTGCGGTGGATGTGGCGGCCAGTCCCACCTACGCCGGTGCCATTGGCTTAGCCCAGTGGTTCACATTCGGTAAAGATCTGTCCCTGCTGAAACCAACCGTTTCACCCGTCACCAGCGCCGTTCATAAACTGAAGCGCTGGATCGGAGAATTCTTCTAAGAAATTCACCACAACCAAAGAAACCAAGGAAGGAAAGTCCTATGTTGTTTGAATTTGACAGTCTGGCTGAACAGAAAGCCAATTTGAAGGTCATCGGTGTTGGGGGCGCCGGCGGCAATGCTGTAAACCGCATGATCCAGTCCGGGATGCAGGGTGTGGATTTTATCGTAATCAACACCGACGCCCAGGACCTGGAGAACAATTCTGCAGAACACAAGATCCAGATCGGGAAAAATCTCACCAAGGGTCTGGGTGCCGGAGCCAAAGCGGAAATCGGCCGGGAGGCCATTGAAGCGGACAAAGAGGCGGTCCAGTCCATGCTGGCAGGAGCCGATATGGTATTTATTACCGCCGGAATGGGGGGTGGAACCGGAACCGGTGCCGCACCATCAGTGGCTCAACTGTCCCGGGAACTGGGTATTCTCACCGTTGGTATCGTGACGATTCCCTTCAATTTTGAGGGTCCCAAGCGCATGAACCGGGGTCTCTCGGGAGTAGCGGAATTGCGAAAAGCCTGTGATACAGTGATTACCATCCCCAACCAGAAACTGATGTCCATCGTAGATAAAAGCACTACAGTGGTGGAAGCCTTTAAATTTGCCGATTCGATCCTCCACCAGGCCGCCAAGGGTATTTCTGATCTGATCAACGTTCATGGTCTGATCAACCTGGATTTCGCGGACGTGGAAACAATCATGAAAAACATGGGCGAAGCCATTATGGGTACGGGGATTGCCTCCGGTGAAGAACGGGCGGTTCTGGCGGCTCAGCAAGCCATTTCCAGTCCACTACTGGACTCCGCCTCCATCGGCGGTGCCCAGGGCGTTCTGGTGAACATTACCGGTGGTACCGACCTGACCTTAATGGAAGTGGATGAAGCCACATCCATCATTTTTGAGGAAGCGGGTCCGGACGCCAACATCATCTTCGGTGCGGTGATTGATCCTGCCCTGAACGATGAAATACATGTCACCGTAATTGCCACCGGGTTTAACCGTCGCCCCGCATTGGACGAAGCGCGGAATACCCAAGCCCAAACCCAACGTCCTGAATCGAGTCGAGGTCCGAGCCTTATTGACAAAGAAAACGTACCTCTGCATCAACAGCAGATGTTCGGAAATGAGCAGGTTAATGCGGAAAAACCAAGGTTACTGTTCGATGACAATAACCCCGTTTTATACGGGAGTGACCTGGAAATTCCGGCCTTCATCCGCCGACAACAGGACTGATTGAACCCCATTCCTTAACGGTCCACTCTGGTTGTAGAAGAACCCCTTCTCAGGAAGGGGTTCTTTTTTTAATTGAACAAAAAAAAAGCCCCTTCAAATGATGAAGGGGCTTCCAAAAGGAGATTAAGACCGTTTTACTAAATTTTTCTGCCTTGAGCCCTGAGTTGGTTTACCACCTTCCGAATGCCGATCTTATCCACCAGGCGAAGTCCCTGGGTGGAAACGTTTAAGGTAATCCAGCGGTTCTCATCCGCCAGCCAAAACCGTTTTTTCTGAAGATTGACCGCAAACCGACGACGGGTTTTGTTGTGGGCATGGCTCACATGGTTCCCGTACATGGGTTTTTTCCCGGTGATGTCACAAATTCTGCTCATGGTATTAAAATTTCGTCTTTTTAGCCTTAAAAAAGCCGGTGAATTTAAAACGATCTACTACCAGAGCAAATAAAAATCGAGAAGATAAATGGGACATCATTGTCAATTCCGCCCTTCAAATGCTATTTGAGCAATACCATCTTCTTCACTTTTGTGAATTGAGGTGTCACTAACCGATAGAAATAAATCCCGGCGGCAACTCTGATGCCATTCCCGTTTTCACCCTTCCACACAACTGTCTTGTAACCTGCTGTCTGCAGGCCATCTTCTAAAACACATACTTTATGCCCCAGGAGATTGTAAACCACTAAGGATACCTGCGTATCTATCGGTAGATCGTAATGAATCGTTGTCACCGGATTAAAGGGATTGGGATAGTTCTGATGCAGGGCGAATTGATCCGGCACCGGTGTCAGGTCAAGCAGGTGTGTCCCTTGACTAAGAAGACGACCATCTTTACCAAATAATGCATAGGTCAATCTTAACTCCACATTCTGTTTTCCTTTGAACCGGAGTTGAAATCGCCGATCAGGCACGGGCCTGCAATTAAAATCGGTAAAGACCAGACTGGCGGACCCCTGCAGACTGTCGGCTTCAAAAAGGGTCAGTTGCTGTTCCGTCGCAATCTCCTTTATTTCTGAAAGCTTCAAATCGGCGCTGGAATAGCTGAAGTCCACCGATCCGGTTACAGTCCCCTTCGGCCAGGACAAAACCAGATTTTTACCTGCCTGAACCGGTTTGAACAGCGGGCCGAATTCACCCGAAACTCTGGCGATCGAGCGACTGTTTTGGTGGGACCAGTGCCACATGCGCGTAAAGACCATCACATCCCTTAGATCGTACTGGTTATCCGGTTGAGGGATTAAATTAGGAACGGACCCAAGAGTCGGTCCCAGTTCCATGGAATAATCCTTTCCATTCCAGGCTGTCACAAATAAAGCCAGGTCAGACGCATTCACTAGTCCATCGCCGTCAAAATCCGCCAGCGTGGCCGTATTGAATGTGAAGGAAGTATCCCCCGCCACCAGCCCGGCCAGGTCCTGCAAAGCACTTATTTGAATCGTAACAGCATCCCGGCTGGCCAGATATTCATCCAGCGTAATTCTGATCAAATCCTGGGAAACCTTCTCCTCATGATAATTAATCTGGTTCATCACGGGAGAAATAACAGCCAATACGTAGGATTGTATCGGTTCAGAGCACTGAAATTCCACCTGATTGCCTGTTTTCAGGGGTAAAATCGTATTTACGGCGGGAGAAACATTTGCGACAGCAGGAGGTCCAAAAAAAGCATCAATGGTAACACCATCACTGACGGCAACGGTGGAAACATTGCCCACCAGATCGACCGCCCGAACAGCGGAAAAATATTTGGTACCATGAACCAGAGAAAGATTTTCGGCCTTATAGCTGGTATCAAGACCCAAATCGACAAATGGCAGGATATCGGTTATACCGGAATCTGTCCCGATTGCCATTTCATAGCGCACAATCCCGCTCTGATTCTGGTCACTGAAACCGCTCCAGTTGGCACCGAGGGAAGTGAGGGATTCACTCCAATCCACGTCCTGGCCCAGGCCGTCAAATACCACACCCGGCAGGGGCGGTGTGTCGTCAATCTGAAAGCCATCGCTGGAAACAGTCAGGGAGCTGTTCCCGGCCCTGTCTGCTGCTCGAACATTGGCAAAATAGGTTTTCCCTTCACCGTATCCGGTCGTTGTCACAAAGGTATCTAAACCCGTATTCGTCCAGTCCGCCACATCCGCATTGCCGGCACTGGTTCCCACGGAATATTCAAAATACTTCAGTTCCCCGTTGTCACCGGCAATCCAGCTGAAAACAATATCTTGATTAGAAGTGAACCAGTCTCTGTCATTCAAGTCAGGTGCCAGGAATTCATCTACCTCCTGAATGACCGGTGGTTCCGTATCGATAGTCACACCGGGACTGAGGGCCACATTCGAGCGTGTACCATAAATATCGACGGCCCGGACGGCAAAACGGTAGGTATGATTGTTCCGAAGCGCCAGGCCCGTGATCGTTATCGTTGAATCATTGGCATTGAGGGTAGTCCAGTCCAGAATTCCATTCAGGGTACTGTCCTTTTCACCAAGGGCATATTCAAAGAAATCAATTCCAGCATTGCTCTCAAACCCCGACCAGAAGGCAGACAGTTGGGTGGAATCTCTGGACCACTGGATCGTATCGCCAACAATACCGTCAAAAACAATACCGGTGCTGGGTCCTGGAATCGACAGGGGACTTTCATAAGCGCCCATATCCGGTAACGTCCCCGGTGGGTTGGGACGAGAATGGTTGGTTAAATCCGTCAAAGGGGCATAATACCAAACACTGTTTAATCGAACAGAATCAGCACCGGTGCCGATGGAGGGACTGGCGACGGAAAGATGAAAATCTCCCTGCTCAGGATTAACAAATAGTGGATCTGTACTCAGGTTGCCATTCCACCAGTTCACAGTGCCATGATTATTGGTAATAATGCTGTCCAGACCGCCCTGGATATTGGAGTAAGCCACTGCAATGGAATCTTCATCGCCGCTCGATTCAAAAAGGATGTTACCATTGGTATTATTCCAGATAATCGAGTTTATAAAAGTGACCGCCGAACTGTTCAGGCTGATTCCACCAACACCACCGGAAGAATCGTCGGTGATGGTTACATTAATAAAGACCGGGTTTGAGACTAAAAAACAGGCAATTCCACCCCCATTCAGGTCGGCTTGATTCCCATAGATTAATGTATTCACGATTTCGGCACTGGAACTCTGAAACAATAACCCTCCGCCGAAGTCACTGCTTTTATTGCCGGTGATAATCAGATTATGTAACCGGGGACTGGAACCGTCGCAGGTAATACCTCCGCCCTTACGGTACCCTTGAGCCCATCCATTTTGAATAGTGAACCCTTCCAGTAAAGCCTGATCAGTTTCCCCGCTACTGATGGTTACAACAACATCACTCTGATTACCGTCAATTAGGGTGGAATCGGGCCCACTGACCGATTTCAGCACAATATCTTTCCCGTTGAAATTGATATTCTCTTGGTATGTTCCGGGATAAACCAAGACCGTATCCCCATCCTCAGAGCCATCAATGGCCGCCTGGATCGTTGGAAAATCCCCCGAACTGTCGGCTTTAACGGTACTCAACCGGCCGAGACGCATACCCAGTACACTTTCGATCGGCCCGATATCCGGAGCTGTTCCCTCCGGCTGGGGGCGGGGATTCCCGAAATAATCAGTTGTCGGAACAGCCACAGTGGCTTTAGCAAAGATATCGTCATAAGTCGCCATGCCCTTGCCAATGGCGCCGGAGATATCTGACAGTGAAAAATCGCCATTGGCCGGATCCACGAGTCGCGGGTCAATGGAATAATTCTGTCCCTTACCCGAAACATCGTAACTCAGATCTGTTACTGGTTGTAAAATACAATGCTGGACAATCCTGGCTGCATTCATATCAACCACTGTCTCCGGATTTAACAGCTTATTTCCGGCGAAAATGCTGTTATAAATCACAATCTGTCCTAATTTAGAGGTTATATCAGAAATGGCCCCGGCGAGACCGGTACTAACTTCGGACGTATTCTCCAGGAACAGGCAGTGCACCACCTGGAGGCTCAAAGAACTGGTGTTCCCCAGTACCGTAATCGCCCCGGCTTCAGCCCCGTGGTTCTTGTAAAAAATACTATTCTTGATATCCGCATTGGCGTAGTCCAAAAACAGGGCTCCGCCGCCTCTGACCAGGGCTGTATTTCCTTCAAAATAACTGCTCTTCACAGTAACCGTACTGCCGTCAAAGACAAACACCGCACCACCATCATCACCGCTGTTGGCAATAAAGCGGCAGTGATCCAGTTCCAGTTGGGTGCTATCTTTGACCCGAATGGCACTGGTACTGGCGTTTTTGATGGTAATCCCAATGATCTTGGAAGCTATCGTCTCCCTGCTGTTCAACTCCAGGAAATACCCGGAATTTTTAATATCCACAATCGTAGCGTCAGCCCCCTTTTCGCCCCGGATGACCACATCTCGTACTCCGGCACCCGTGTAACCGGTCTGGAAATTCAAATTACGATCATCGTAGTCACTATAAGTCCCTTGTTTTAACAGAATTGTATCTCCGCTGGTGGCGGCCTGTAAGGCTGCTTTGATGGTGCCATAATCACCACTGCCATCCGTGGCTACAATCAGTCTCCCATAGGCCGGTATAGCGGTAACCTCATTGGAAAAATCACTCTCATTCCCCGCCAGATCCACTGCTTTAATGCGGTAATAATAGGTGAGACCGTTGGTCACAGTCGTATCGGTGTAAACGGTATCCGGCATAGCCGGAATCGCAGCCACAATGCTGCCGATCAAGGTTGTGGCCGGGGAGGTTTCATCCCGGTAGATGAAATATTTATTCAGGTCCAGTTCAGGATTGGCTTTCCAGTGCAGGGTGACTTTATGACTTCCCGGAGTGGCTGTAAGTCCCTGGGGGGCAGCGGGAGCCGCCGGATCGGCCGTTACATCAACATGGATGGGACGGGTATAGAGGGTCAATCCAGTGACGGTTGTATTGGTTACTTCACAATAATAGGAACCGATGTCGTTAAAAGTAGCCTTGTTTATCGTATAGGAACTACCAGTTGCCCCGGAGAGGAGACTGCCGTCCTTCTGCCAGGCATACTGATTGGCAGAACCCCCGAATGAAATAGAAATAGTGAGTGTATCTCCGGCATAGACACTGGTGTCCTGGGCGATACCTACCGAATCCTGGGGGGAGTAGGTAAACGTTGATAATGGTGTCATAGCCGGATAGGGTTCCAGGTCTTCAAACGTGAACTGGTTATTCTCCACATTGAGGGTGGAAAGGAACGCCAAATTGCTCAAATCCGGCAGATCGGTGAACTGGTTGTCCTGAATTCGAAGGTCCGTAAGGTTGGTCATATTCACCATCGAGTCCGGAAGGGCTCCTGAAAGCTGGTTACTCCACAGGTACAATAACTGGAGACTGGTGAGACGACCGATTTCCTTCGGAATGGTACCGGTCAGACGATTTTCGTATAGATAAACATCCGTCAAATGGGTAAGGTTTCCAATCGTGGAAGGGATTGAGCCACTGAACAGGTTCTGTTGCAGGAGCAGCACTTTCAGGTTAGTCAGGTTCCCAATTTCAGTGGGAAGGGTGCCGGACAATTGATTGGAATGAAGCCGGAGTTCCACCAGGTTGGTCAGGTTGCCAATGGTGGTGGGAATCGTCCCGGTCAGATTCGCTAGAATAGAAAGGTATTCCAGATGCGAGAGATTCCCGATTTCAGCGGGAATGGAACCGGTGAAACTGGCGCTTAAATCCAGATATTTGAGTTC
>CAZIIM010000018.1:0-7753 GCA_964539305.1 uncultured bacterium
TCCGCCTCATATGCCGGAAGGCCACGAGCCTCAAAGTCTAATACGGCGACCGTGGGTGGGGGTGTAGTTTGAGGGAAGAGTGAAACACTCTTTACGATAAAAAGAATACATAAAAACCGACGGAAAATTCTCTGGCTCCTCCTATTTTGTTTATTTCTGTACACTGTAATGTACTGATGGATAAACGAGCCAGGTCGAGTTTAGGACAAAATCGACCATAAATCAATAATTTCTCCGAGGGACGTGAGGAGAATCACATTCGATGAATCAGAGCTATATTCCGCCCATGAAAATCGGGGACATAACCATCGAAACACCCGTATTTCTGGCGCCCATGGCAGGAGTGACGGACTACCCCTTCAGAATATTATGCAAGGAACAGGGTGCCGGGGTTGTCTACTCCGAATTTGTTTCCGCCCATGGAATCATCCGGGAGAACGTAAAAACGCTGGAGATGATCCGGTTCACGCCGGAGGAACGACCCATTGGAATACAGATTTTCGGTGATACACCGGAAGTAATGGCAGAAGCCGCCCGTAAAGTGGTGGACCTGTTTCAACCCGACATCCTTGACATCAACTACGGCTGCCCGGTTCCGAAAGTGACAAAACGGGGCGCTGGATCGGCTGCCCTTCGCGATTTGAGTCTGATGGAAACGATTACGTCAGCGGTGGTGGAGGCTGTGCCGAAAGTGCCGGTTACGGTCAAAATGCGAGCGGGCTGGAACCACACTTCCATCGTTATTCCTGAAGCAGGACCCCTTCTGGAAAACTGTGGTGTAAAAGCAATCGCCCTCCACCCCCGCACCACTACGGACCAGTACCACAGTCAAGCAGACTGGAATCTGATTAAAATCCTTAAAGAAACCGTCAGCATACCAGTCATCGGTAATGGCGATATTCAGGTAGTTGAGGATGTAATGAGAATGTTCGAGGCCACCGGTTGCGATGCCGTCATGGTGGGACGGGCCGCTCTGGGGAACCCCTGGTTCTTTCGGGCGGCAAAGGCGATGTTGAATGGCGACCCCCCCCCGGACCCACCGGATTTGGAGGAACGAATCAGGGTATGCCGGAGACATTTCCAGTTGATGCTGGAGTGGCACGGGAGCCGCACCGGTACGAACCTGATGCGGAAACATTTTGGCTGGTACATAAAGGATTTCCCGGGCGCCGCCGCCCTGAGGAAACAGCTTGTGACGGCTGCCGGTCGGGACGAAATGGTTCAATTACTGGATCAGATCGTGTGATCCATCCGGGTTTGGCTGCCAGACTCTACCGGTGTGCAACTCCTTGATACCCATGGCCTCGCTCCGGTAAATTCCCGGGCTTGATTTAATTCATTTAATCCATTTATCTATTTAAGAGGTGTTCCATGCCCAACGCCAGCGTTGTTGTTCCGAAACCAAGCAATGAGCCGGTTCTTTCCTATGCTCCCGGGACGGAGGAACGGGTTCAGCTCCAGGCCCGGCTGCAGGAACTGAAATCCCAGACTGTTGAAATACCGCTGATTATCGGTGGAAAAGAAGTCAAAACAGGCCAGCTGGCTGAAATCCGTGCCCCCCATGACCACAATCAAATTCTGGGCCATTTCCACCAGGCAGGCGAGCCGGAAGTTGAACTGGCAATCGAAGCGGCCCAGACAGCATGGGAGTCCTGGTCCCGTACCCCCTGGGAAACACGGTCAGCTGTTTTCCTGAAGATGGCCACCCTGTTAAAAGGACCTTTCCGCCAGACCCTGAATGCGGCCACCATGCTGGGGCAGAGCAAGAACGCTTTTCAGGCGGAAATTGACTCTGCCTGCGAATTAATCGACTTTTTCAACTTTAATGCCTGGTACGCCCAGGAATTGTACGCCATGCAACCTACCTATTCCCCGGCGGGGATGTGGAATCAGGTGGAGCACCGACCCCTGGAGGGCTTCGTTTTTGCTGTGACTCCATTCAACTTTACTTCCATCGCTGGTAACCTGCCTACGGCACCGGCATTAATGGGGAATGTGGTCTTGTGGAAGCCCGCTTCCACGGCCGTACTGAGTGCCTATTACTTGATGCAGTTATTTAAGGCCGCCGGCCTTCCAGACGGCGTCATCAATTTTATCCCCGGTGCCGGCTCAAAAGTGGGACCGATCGTGATGGAAAATGAAAACCTGGCGGGAGTCCACTTTACAGGATCCACCGCCGTATTTCAGGGGATGTGGGTCACCATAGGTCAGAATATCAAGAAGTACAAATCCTATCCCCGGATCGTAGGCGAAACGGGCGGAAAGGATTTCTGCATCGCCCATGAATCGGCGGATCTGGAAAGCCTGGTCACGTCCATGATCAGGGGCGCCTTCGAATACCAGGGTCAGAAATGCTCCGCCCTCTCCAGAGCTTATATCCCGAAAACACTCTGGCCGGAGCTCAAACAAAGACTGGTCGAAGAAACAAAATCGATTAAAATGGGACCCGTTGAGGACTTTTCCAACTTCATGAATGCGGTTATTGACCGGGCGGCTTATACTTCCATCATGACTTACATCAAAGAAGCGCAGAATGCTCCGGAAGCAGAGATCCTTACCGGTGGCCATGGGGAGGATTCCAAAGGGTTTTACATTGAACCTACCATCATACTCACCACCGATCCCCATTTCAAAACCATGGAAGAGGAAATATTTGGACCGGTCCTGACTATTTATCTCTATGATCCGAAAGATTGGACCGAGACCCTTGAACTGGTGGATCACACTTCCCCATACGCCTTGACGGGGTGTGTTTTCGGCCGGGATCGAAAGGCGATTCAGGAAGCATCTGAAGCATTAACCCATGCAGCAGGGAATTTTTACATCAATGACAAACCTACCGGAGCGGTTGTGGGACAGCAGCCTTTCGGTGGAAGTCGCGCCTCGGGAACCAACGACAAAGCCGGGTCCTTATTCAACCTGATGCGTTGGGTCTCCCAGCGCACCATAAAGGAGACCTTTAACCCACCCAAGAACTACCGTTACCCCTTCATGGATGAAGAGTAATCCAGGCTATAGTTCAAACCATTCATTGAAGACAGAACCAAAACCAAAAGGAAAGATTCATGAGTAAAATTAAGACAATTATTATGGGTGCCGCAGGGCGGGACTTTCACAACTTTAATGTGGTGTACCGGGATAACCCAACCTATGAAGTGGTTGCTTTCACCGCCACCCAGATACCCAACATTGAAGGCCGGACCTATCCTCCCGAACTGGCCGGTAACCTTTACCCGGATGGGATTCCAATCCTGGAAGAAAGTGAGCTGGAAGCATTGATTCAACAACACGACGTGGAAGAAGTGGTTTTTTCCTACTCCGATATTTCCCATGAAAAGGTCATGCACCATGCTTCCCGCGTCCTGGCAGCCGGGGTTCATTTCAAACTGTTGGGTGGTGCGAAAACAATGCTGAAATCCTCCAAACCGGTAGTAGCTGTCTGTGCCATTCGCACCGGGTGTGGAAAAAGCCAGACCACCCGTCGGGTCGCCGAAATTTTAAAAGCAGCCGGAAAGAAGGTGGCCGCCATCCGTCACCCCATGCCTTACGGCGATCTGGCAGCCCAGGCCGTCCAGCGTTTCGCTACGATTGAAGATTTGGAAAAACACAAGTGTACTATTGAAGAGATGGAGGAATATGAACCGCACATTAACTCGGGTACCATCGTCTATGCAGGGGTGGATTATGAAGCAATTTTAAGAGAGGCGGAAAAAGAGGCTGATGTCATCCTCTGGGATGGGGGAAACAATGATATGCCATTCTATAAACCCGACCTGTTTATTACAGTTGTGGATCCTCACCGCCCCGGTCATGAAACCACCTATTACCCAGGTGAAACCAACCTGCTGCTGGCGGATGTGGTGATTATTAATAAAATTGACACAGCCGATGGCGAAGCGGTGGATGAAGTCCGCTGGAACGTTCGGGAGGCAAACCCTGGAGCCACCATTATTGAAGCTGCCAGTCCCATCGCGGTGGAGGATCCCTCCATTATTGAAGGGAAAAAGGTCCTGGCAGTGGAAGACGGCCCCACCCTCACCCATGGCGAAATGCAGTACGGTGCCGGTGTGGTGGCAGCAGAAAAATTCGGTGCTGCCGACCTGGTGGACCCACGCCCCTTTACGGTGGCTTCCATTGCAGAAACGTTCGAAAAATACCCCGATATCGGTATGCTACTGCCAGCCATGGGCTATGGCAAACAGCAAATGAAAGATTTGGAAGAGACAATTGTCAAGACGGAATGCGAAGCTGTCATCATCGGGACGCCGATTGATCTCCGCCGGGTCATTACGATTAAACAACCCTCTGTACGGGTGACCTATGAACTACAGGAAATTGGCCATCCAACGCTGGACGATGTATTAAAGCCCCTCCTTGCCTAGTGGAAACAGGCTCCATCATTATCGCCCTGGGGGGGAATGCGCTTTCCCGCCGGGATGAAGCGGGTACCATTTATCAGCAATTTGCCCAGACTCGTAACAGTCTGGAAGCCATCATGCATTTCATACGCCAGAATTACAATATCTGTCTGATTCACGGAAACGGTCCCCAGGTCGGGGATGAACTGCACCGGATGGAGTTGACCCACACCCAAATCCCGCCCTTGCCCCTGGGAGTTTGTGTGGCGGGAACGCAGGGGACTATTGGTTACATGATTCAGCAATCTCTGCAAAATGCCCTCCACGATGCCGGAATCGAACGGGAAGTGGTCACATTAATCACCCAGGTGGTTGTAGATCAGGATGACCCTTCCATTAAAAACCCGACCAAATTCATTGGCCAGCGCTACTCCAGGGATAAGGCAGAGAAACTGGCGAAAAAATTCGGCTGGAAAATCGGGGAGCAAAATCCAGGGGAATGGCGCCAGGTGGTTCCCAGTCCCCTCCCCCAGTTTGTCATGCACGGCAAATCGATTAAGACACTGGTGGATAACGGCATTATTGTTCTGGCGGCCGGTGGCGGTGGCATCCCCGCCTTTGTGGATGATCAGGGTCATTTGGAGGGCCTGGATGCGGTAATTGATAAGGATTTAGCAGCTGCTCTATTGGGTCGGGTTATTAAAGCGCGGGAATTGTGGATCATTACGGACGTGGATTACGTTTACCGGGATTATGCCACACCCCGGCAGCAGCCGATTAAGGAAATTACCACCACTGAACTGGAGCAACTGGACCGAAAAGGCCAATTCCAGGAAGGGAGCATGCGACCGAAAATTCTGGCCGCTCTCTATTTTCTAAAATACCATGGCGAAAAGGTCGTCATTACATCAATTCCCCAGGTCCAACAGGCCCTGGCAGGCAAATCAGGAACAATCATCAGGAAATAATATGAAAATTCACGAATATCAGGGAAAAGCGATCCTGAAACAGTACCACATTCCCATTCAGGACGGTTATGTCATTGAGTCCCTTGACGAAGCAGAAGCAACCATTCGGAAGGTTCAGGCCGATTTTGACACAGAAGCCGTCATTGTGAAGGCTCAGATCCATGCCGGCGGGCGAGGTAAAGGGGGTGGTGTGAAATATTCAGCCACTTTCGAAGACGCCCTTCAGAATGTGAAAAAAATCCTGGGAATGAATTTGGTCACCCACCAGACTGGACCTGAGGGACAGAAAGTCAGAAAAGTGTACATCACCAAGGCCCTGGATATTGCCCATGAATACTATGCCGCCATTACCCTGGATCGGTCCCTTGGCCTGGACGTTTTCATGGTTTCCACGGAGGGTGGAGTGGAAATTGAGAAGGTGGCGGCCGAAACACCGGAAAAAATAATCAAAGTATGGATTGATCCCTTGACAGGAATGCATGGTTTTCAGGCCCGGAAACTGGCGTTCGGGCTGAATCTGAAAGGACAGGCATTTAAGACCGCTATTAAAGTGTTTCAAAACATGTACGCCTGTTACAATGGGACGGACGCTTCCCTGATTGAAATCAACCCTCTGGTCCTGACCACAGATGACGAAATCGTGGCCCTGGACGCCAAATTCAACTTTGACGATAATGCCCTCTTTCGCCAACCAGATATTCTGGCTCTGCGGGACCTGAATGAAGAAAATCCTACGGAAGTGGAAGCCGGGAAATACCACCTGAATTACATCAAACTGGAGGGAAATGTGGGCTGTATGGTGAATGGTGCCGGTCTGGCAATGGCCACCATGGATATCATCAAACTGGCCGGGGGTGATCCGGCCAATTTCCTCGACGTGGGAGGCGCTGCCAGTGCCGAAACCGTCCGAAACGGTTTCAAAATCATCCTCTCCGATCCGAACGTGAAAGCGGTCCTGATTAATATTTTCGGAGGAATTGTCCGGTGCGACCGAGTCGCCAATGGTGTTATCATGGCCGTGAAGGAATTAGGCCTGACCGTGCCGGTTGTCGTCCGCCTGGAAGGTACCAATGCACAACAGGCCAAACAAATCCTGGCCGATTCCGGTTTGTCCATCATACCGGCAGACAACATGAAAGATGCCGCTGAAAAAGTCGTTCACAGTACCGTTAATGAAGGAGTTGCATGAATGTCCATTCTCGTTAATAAAAATTCAAGAGTTATCGTTCAGGGTATTACCGGTTCGGAGGGGTCGTTCCATGCGGGGCAAATGCTGGAATACGGGACCAATATTGTCGCCGGTGTCACCCCAGGTAAGGGGGGACAAAAAGCGTTGGAAGAGCGCGTTCCCGTCTTTAATTCTGTGGAAGAAGCACGGGAGGCCACCGATGCCAACGCCTCTATTATTTTCGTCCCTCCGGCCTTCGCTGCTGAAGCCATTATTGAAGCAGCTTCCGCCGGTGTGGAAGTGGTGGTTTGCATCACGGAAGGGATCCCCGTCCATGACATGGTGAAAGTGAAACGGATCGTGGATCAAACCCGAACCCGCCTCATCGGTCCTAACTGCCCGGGTATCATTACGGTGGACGAATGCAAACTGGGGATCATGCCTGGATTCATCTGTCGAAAGGGCAATATCGGGGTAATTTCCAAATCAGGAACCCTGACCTATGAAGCAATTGGCCAGTTGGTGGAGTCCGGTTTTGGACAGACCACGGCTATCGGTATCGGCGGTGATCCCATCATCGGGACTACGATGAAGGAAGTTCTGGAACTGTTTGAACAGGACGATGAAACGGAGGGGGTGGTCATTATTGGTGAAATTGGTGGACAGTTGGAAATTGAAGCTGCCCGCTGGGCGCATGAACATATGAGTAAGCCGATTGTCGGTTTCATTGCCGGTCAAACGGCTCCTCCGGGCAGAAGAATGGGGCATGCCGGTGCCATCGTCTCCGGTGGGGACGACACGGCAGAGGCGAAAATGCGGATTTTAAGTGAATCGGGGATTACCGTTTGTGAATCTGTAGCTGAAATCGGCGATAAAGTGAAAAAGGTGATGCAAGGTTAAAAACTTTGGCTCATAAGAAACTGGTTAATTGAATTATTAAGGAATTATTACACTATGGGAAACCGCACATTTGCAATGATTAAACCGGATGCAATCCAGAATGGATACCTGGGGAAAATTATTGACCGTATCGTTGAAGCCGATTTTACCATCATTGGAGCCCGGCTCGTCAAAATGGATAAAAAACAGGCCGAAGCCTTCTATGAAATCCATCGTGGAAAACCATTCTTTGAGGAATTGACTTCATTCATGTCCTCGGGACCCTGCATGGTCCTGGCTCTGGAGAAACCGGAGGCCGTGGAGGCGTGGAGAAATGTCATCGGTGCCACCAATCCAGCAGATGCGGCACCCGGTACAAT
>CAZIIM010000018.1:7853-32390 GCA_964539305.1 uncultured bacterium
GAATCTGAATTAATAAGCGGGGCATAACAGTTGCTTTTTTCCATCCCCTGCTATCAAATTCAACGATGGTGAAATACACTGGGCTATGCGAATAATCATAAGAAACACCTGGATCGCCACGGCACTCCTGTTCTTTTTCACGGGTTGCTTCAGCAGCGGTGAACAGGGAACAGTGGGGGAGAAAATTACCATTCGAGCCGATGTTCCGGAAGAAGGAAACGATCTCGAATTTTCCTGGAAATTTACTGGCCTGCCGGAGGCAAGCCAGTTATCTCAGGTCGATTTGACCGTTTCCGAGGACAGAACTATTGCCAGTTTTACCCCGGATGTGGAGGGAAACTATGCGGTGGAGGTTTCTGTTTTACAATATAATGACGAAATCAGCACTCAATCGTTTGAATTCGATGTTAGACCAGGTGAAGAAGAAAGTGTAGCCGTGGAAGAAACGTCCGATGAAAAGACGGAACCTGAGGAAACTGTGGCAGAAGAAACACCGTCCAGTTCATCCACAAAATGGTACGAAGAACAAGAGGCCCAGGAAGCACTGAAAGAGCTGACGACACCTGCCGTTTCTGAAACGGCAGAGCCGGTGAAAACCGATAAAGAAATCGTTGCTCAAACAGCCGTTAAGACGGAAAAACCGGCACCGAAAAAAATGAAACCAAAACAAAAGAAACCGCTACCCGGCTCTTCCATCCCTTATGACCGTTCCCGTTACACGATTCAGGTGGCGGCCAAGCGCAGTCTGGATGTGGCAAAATCGGTAGCAGCTGATCTAATCAAGGCCGGTTATGACGCCTACATTCAAAAAGCTTATTTCAAGGAAACAGATGAAATCTGGTACCGGGTGCGGGTTGGAAGCTACGAAAAGAAGGAAACTGCCCTGGCCGTAGCCCAATCCCTTTCTCAAATCAATCACGAAAAAGCCTGGGTGGATTTCGTCCGGTACGAAGATTAAATCGCTTAACACAACCAAGATTCAGGAGTAAACAATGGAACCGATGAAATTACATTTTGATATCAGAGATGTTTTCCGCGCTCCCCGCCTGGCTTTAAGCGGGAAGAAAATCTGGGTCTTCTTGGTGGCAAATGTCATCGGATATCTGGTTTATTTTATCTTAAACTATCTCGCCTTTTCACTTTCCGGCGTTTCCATGTCTGAAACATGGAGCACCCGGGGACTCTATCCCTGCCTGTTCGGGACGACTGCACCCTGGTATGCCTGGGCCCTGTTTTGGATCGGATCCCTGTTCTGGTTTTTCGCCATCTTGCTAGCCTGCACAGCCGTGGCCCGGATTACCTATAAACAGTTAAAAGGCGATGAATTCTTTTCAGCTGGCGATGCCTGGAAATTCCTGAAAAAACACTGGCATCCAGTCATTTTTACCTCCATTTCCATCGTCCTGATCCTGGTATTCTTCGTGGTCATGGCAGCCATTTTTGCCCTGTTTGGGAAAATCCCTTACGTGGGCGAATTCCTGTTTGTCCTCCCCTATCTGCTGTATTTCTTCGGCTCTGTATTTACGCTTTACACCGGCATTGTGCTGATCATGTCCATCATCTACACACCAGCGATCGTAGCCACGATTGAAGAAGACACCATGGGAGCCGTCTTTAATAGCTATTCCGTCACCTGGAGCCAGCCCTGGCGCATCGTTTTGTATCATTCGGTTTTGATTCCGTTATTCTTTCTGGCAGTGGCTATTTTCAAAGGCTTCTGGTTTGGGGCCATCTGGTTAATTAATGTCGTCTTTGGACATTCAGCACTAATGGGGGAAAAACTGGCCAATATCGTCGGTACCGCTGGAAGGGTGGTCTGGCCAGAACAACTGGTGAACCTTTCCAATACCTGCTGCACCACCAAACCGCTGAGTGACGTCTGCTGCAGTACAACCAATATCTTCTGTTGCAATGTGACCGATTGGTATCAAGGGATGGTACCCAAATCATCAGCTTCACTTTCCGGTACTGAATCAGTGGCAGCTTTTATTCTGGGTATCTTCCTTTTCCTGCTGGTTTTATCGGTTCTCTCCTACGCCCTGGCCGTATTTTCCGTTGGCGAAACATTAATGTTCACCATTTTCCGGAAAAAGACGGATGACGATAATGTCCTGGAACGAAAAGACGAAGATGAGCTGGAAGCGGAAAATGAAGACGATGAAGATTTGGAAGTGGATACGGATGAAGAGGAAGACGAAGATACTGACGATGATGACGCGTCCACCGAAACGGATGATGCCAGCTCTGACGATGAACCGGATGATTCCGAATCAGACCAGGATAAATCGGATTAAATAACCCCTTAGCCACCGTCGGTACCATGAGTGGTAAAGGCTTGTATCAAGTGGTATTCAGCGGTAGCTTCCCGGGCTAAAATGAAGCTGTTCAGAACGGATTTGAACCGGGGTATTGACCACCAGCTTTACGAAATCCCGGCCCATTCCCTGGACCTGGGTGATCTGGAACTCGTGGACGACACCCTTTACTGCTCCCTGACGGTAGACAAGGGTAACAACCAGTATCGCCTGATCGGTTCGTTAAAAGCGACAGTGGTTGAAACTTGTGATCGCTGCCTGGATCAATTCCAGGAAGTTCACGAACCGGAATTTGATATCCTGCTGACAGCGAAACAGGAACTGGTCAACGAATCCAATCTGGATGTTATCTGGTTTCCGGATACGGAAGATCTCATTGATCTGGGTCCTTCCTTCATGGAGATTCTCCTGTTGGAGGAGCCTTTAAAAAAGTTATGTCACAAGGAGTGTCGAGGGCTTTGTCCCCACTGTGGTACCAATTTGAACCACAGGCCCTGTTCCTGTAAAGTGGAACAGGGGGACCAGCGCTGGGAAGCACTTCGGTCTTTATGAAATAAAAAATTTTTGGAGCATCAATGCCGTTACCAAAAGGAAGACAGTCCAAGGCACGCAGCCGTAAGCGGCGGACGCATTATAAAGCTGCCACCGTTACCGTTACCGACTGCCCGCAATGTAGCCAACCCAAAATGCCTCACCGGGCCTGCCCCAACTGTGGGTACTACCGGGGCCGACCTGTGATTTCCGCCACGGAGTAAATTCACACCAATATGAAAATCGTTCTGGACGCCATGGGTGGGGATCTTGCACCCGAAGCACCGGTACAGGGTGCCCTGAAAGCGTTGCAGGAACTTGATTCGAACCTTGAAATTATTCTGGTGGGAGACGAAACCCGATTAAAAACCCTTGTAGGGGACCCATTACCCAGAGGGATCCAGATCTATGCCACCAGCGAAGTGGTCACCATGAATGATCGGGGATCGAAGGTGCTGAAAACAAAACCGGATTCTTCCCTGGTGAAAGGGATAGAACTGGTAAAAAACGGGGATGGGGATGCTTTTATCAGCGCCGGTCATACGGGTGCCATTATGGCCACGTCCATTTTTCTCTTAGGAAGAATTACCCATGTGAGGCGACCAGCACTGGGAGCTTATATCCCGTCTCAACAGGGAGGCAAAATCCTCTGCGACGTGGGAGCCAATCCCAATGTTAAACCGCATCACCTCCTACAGTTTGCCATCATGGCTGCCCTATACCTGGAACATGTGGAGGGGATCCGGAATCCGAAAATCGGGCTGGTGAATATCGGGGTTGAGCCGAATAAAGGTACGGACCTTTACATCGAGGCCTATCAGTTGCTTTCCAAGGAATTACCCCATTTCATCGGCAATGTGGAAGGGCGCAATCTGTTGAATTCAGAAGCCAACGTAATCATTTGCGACGGATTTGTGGGAAATACCCTATTAAAATTTGCCGAGGGCTGGATTTCCACTTTCGGTAGTCTGATCAAAGAAAAAATTGGTAATAAATTAACGTACCGCCTGGGAGCGGCCCTTTTGAAACCGGCCCTGGACGACATCCGCAATCAATACGATTACGAAGAGCAAGGTGGCACTCCCCTTCTTGGTGTAAATGGTATTTCCATTGTGGGCCATGGGAGTTCAGGACCTAAAGCCTTTAAAAATTCTATATTTCTGGCTCAGAAATGTATTAAGGAAAATTTGATTTCCGACATTAGTCAGGGAATCAGTGAACACCTGGGAGGACTCAGTTGAGAGCAGTCATTACGGCCACGGGCCGGTATTTACCAGAGCGGGTTCTGACCAATCATGATCTGGAAAAAATGGTGGATACGTCTGATGAATGGATTCGGAATCGCACGGGGATTGAAGAGCGCCACCTAGTCGCTGAAGGAGAAGCCACATCGGACATGTGTGCTGCTGTTTCCAGACAAATCCTTGAACGCAGTGGTAAAGCACCCGAAGACATTGATCTGATCATCGTGGCCACCGTTACGCCGGATATGCCCTTCCCTGCCACTGCTGCAGTGGTGCAGGATAAAATCGGCGCTACCCATGCCTGGGCTTTCGACCTGTCCGGTGCCTGTTCCGGTTTCTTGTATGCCCTTGAAACCGGTGCCAAACTGGTTGAATCGGGTAAATATCAAAATGTGATCGTTCTGGGGGCAGACACCATGAGTTCGATCATTGACTACACCGACCGGAATACCTGCGTTTTATTCGGTGACGGAGCCGGTGGTGTTTTACTCGAGCCCACTGAAAAAGATGAGGGTATTCTGGATGCATTGCTACGCACCGATGGAAAAGGGCGGGAATACTTACAAATGCCGGCGGGTGGCAGCCTGCTCCCCGCTTCCCCTGTAACGGTGGAAAATCGTCTCCATTACGTGGTTCAGGACGGAAAACGCGTATTCAAGTTCGCCGTGAAAAAAATGGCGGATATCAGCGCCGAGATCATGGAGAAAAACGGGTTTACGGGCGATGATATAAAACTGTTTATCCCCCACCAGGCGAACAAACGAATTATTGATGCGGCCCGGGAGCGCTGTAAAATTTCGGAAGATAAAGTATTAATCAACATACAGAAATACGGCAATACCACTGCCGGAACCATCCCCATCGGAATTGACGAAGCGGTGGAAGAGGGACGATTGGAAGAAGGAGATTTGCTTCTCCTGGCCGCCTTCGGTGGCGGGTTTACCTGGGGGAGCATATTGATCCGTTGGGGAGCCGTTTAATATGAACCCCGTTTTTCTCTGCCCCGGCCAAGGGTCCCAGAAAGTGGGTATGGGGGTGGATCTGTACAAGCAATCGGATCTGGGGAAAACCTATTTTGACCGGGCCAACGAGATCATGGGATATGATCTCCGTGAAATTATTTTCTCCGGACCGGAAGAATCCCTGCGGGAAACGAAGAATACACAGCCTGCTATTTACATCGTATCGGTTATTCTGGGTGAATTATTAAAAGCCAGAGGCATCGAACCGGCAGCAGCAGCCGGTCATAGTCTCGGGGAATATTCGGCTCTTACCCTGGCTGGTGCCTTTGATTTTGAAACCGGATTAAAACTGGTGAAAGTACGGGCTCAGGGCATGCAGGCGGCAGGAAAGGCTCGTTTAGGCACAATGGCTGCGATTATTGGACTTTCAGATGAAAAGGTGGTGGCTATTTGCTCTGAGACTGAAGCCGGGATCGTGGTGGCTGCCAACTACAACGCTCCGGGTCAAGTGGTCATTTCCGGCGAAGTCCCGGCAGTGAAGGCTGCCATGGAAGCGGCCCGCAAGTCGGGAGCACGGAAAGCAATTCTATTAAATGTGAGCGGTGCCTTCCACTCCCCCCTGATGGGTTCCGCCCGTGAAACACTTGCAGAGATGCTTAAATCCATCGAAATTCAAGACTGTCATGTCCCTGTTTACGTCAATGTATCTGCCACTCCCGTCCAGGAGGCTGTCCTGCTGAAAAAAGCCTTGATGGAGCAGTTGGAAAGCCCCGTACTCTGGCACCAAACCATGGTAAGGATTGTGAAAGACGGTTTTTCTTCCGGAATTGAGGTGGGCCCGGGACGTGTTCTTCAGGGATTGGCGCGACGGATTGACCGGAACTTTAGTATGACCGGAGTCGAAACCATGGAACAGGTAAACCAGTTCGACCATGCCTGATTTTACGGGAAAAGTTGCTGTTGTCACCGGTGCTTCCCGGGGAATTGGTCGGGCCATAGCACTCGCCTTTGCCAATGCCGGTGCCCACACAGCCTGCCTCAGTCGTACCCGCGAAGACCTGGAAAAAGTGGTCCAAACCATTAAAAATGAAGGCGGCTCCGCCTCTGCCCACCCCTGCGACGTAAGTGATTTAAAAGCGATGGAAACGGTCATTGGGGAGGTTGTGAACCAACACGGGAAAGTGGACATTCTGATCAATAATGCCGGCATTACCCGGGACAATCTCATCCTGCGCATGTCGGTAGAGGACTGGGAGACGGTCATGCGGATCAATCTTCAGGGCGCATTCAACGGAATTAAGGCCGTTACCCGGCCGATGATGAAACAGCGGGCCGGTCGGATCATAAATATTACCTCTATCGTCGGTCTGATTGGAAATCCGGGGCAGGCCAATTATGCCGCCTCCAAGGCGGGATTGATCGGTCTGACCAAGGCGACGGCCAAAGAACTGGCCTCCAGGGGCATTACCGCTAACTGCATCGCACCGGGTTATATTGAAACAGAAATGACTGATCGCCTGAATGAACAACAAAAGAATTCTTTAATAACACAAATTCCATTAGGACGGATAGGCCGTCCAGACGACATCGCCGCCACAGCTCTGTTCCTGGCTTCCGATGAAGCAAATTATATTACAGGACAAACCTTTACTGTGGACGGTGGTATGACAATGGTTTAATTGCTAATGAATCAAGGAGTAGATTATGTCAACATACGACAAAGTAAAAGATGTCATCATTGATAAACTGGGTGTAGAAGAGGAAAAAATCAGCCTGGAGGCTTCCTTCGTAGATGATCTGGGTGCCGATTCCCTGGACACCGTGGAGCTCATTATGCAGCTGGAGGAGGAATTCGGAATTGAAATTCCTGACGAAGATGCGGAAAAGATGACCACCGTCAAAGCAGCGGTTGACTATATTGAAAACCACATTGAAAAGTAAATAAATGATAAAAAACCGTGTTGTAGTCACCGGTATCGGTGTTCTGGCCCCGAATGGCAACTCTCTGTCCGAGTTTCGGGAGAGCCTGTATGCGGGTCGGAGCGGTATCGACCTCATCTCCAAATTTGATACCACCGAGCTGCAGGTCAAGATTGCAGGCGAATTAAAGGATTTTGATCCTGCTGCCCATTTTGACCGCAAGGAGCTGCGGAAACTGGATCCGTTCTCCGTTTACGCCCTGGTTTCGGCGCGGGAAGCTTTGGATCATTCTGGCCTCCTGAATTATGTCAATCTAGATAAAGAACGGGTTGGTGTGATTATCGGAAGTGGCGTTGGCGGTATCAATACCCTTGAGGAACAACACATTATTTACAACACCAAGGGTCCCCGACGGGTGTCTCCTTTCTTTGTCCCAAAGATGATCCCCAACATTGCTGCGGCTCAAATCTCCATCCAGTGGGGATTCCAGGGACCGAATTTCACCGTCGTCTCCGCCTGTGCCTCTGGCACCGACGCCATTGGAAATGCCCTGCGCATGATTCGGGGGGGAATGATGGATGTATTCGTAACCGGAGGTTCGGAGGCATCGGTCACGGGCTTGACTATTGCGGGATTTGGGAACATGAAGGCTTTGTCCACCCGGAATGACGATCCCCAGGGAGCCAGCCGACCTTTTGATGCAGACCGGGATGGATTCGTGTTGGGAGAAGGGGCCTGTATGTTAATTATAGAATCAGAAGCCCATGCTGTGGCCCGCGGAGCTGAAATTCTGGGGGAAGTGGCCGGATACGGAGCCACGGATGATGCGTTCCACATTACCCAACCGATGACCGGCGGCCGGGGAGCCATCCGTGCCATGGAACAGGCGTTGAAAGATGCTCAACTCCACCCCACAGATGTGGATTATGTGAATGCGCATGGTACCTCCACCCCTGCCAATGACCGGACCGAATCGGCGGCCATACAGGCCGTGTTCGGCGATCATGCAAATCACCTGAAAATCAGCTCCACAAAATCCATGATCGGCCATTCCTTGGGTGCAAGCGGTGCCCTGGAAGCGGCCGCCTGCCTGCTGGCCATTCAGGAAGGCCGGGTCCATCCTACCATCAACTATACAACACCGGACCCGGAGTGCCCCCTGGATTACGTCCCCAATACGGCCCAGGATCATACTGTTAATGTGGCCATGTCCAATTCATTCGGTTTCGGTGGTCACAATGGTGTTCTGGTCTTTAAAAAGTGGATGCCTGAATGAGTCCATGGACTTACTGTATAAAATAAGGCAGTTCTTCCGCCCTCCCTCGCCCTACGGAAAAATCGAAAAAGCCATCCACTACCATTTTATTGATCCAAAGCTGATCAAACAGGCTTTTACCCATCGTTCGATCACGTCTGAAACAAGGTTTAACTACGAACGGCTGGAATTTCTGGGGGATGCCGTAATTGACATCGTTGTCAGCCGTGAATTGATGCGCGAATTCCCGGAAGGGGATGAAGGAATTCTCACCAAGAAACGATCGGCTCTGGTTCAAAAATCCTTCCTGGCCACCATGGGCAGCTTGTTGAATCTTCTGGATTATTTAATCATTGAACCCACAGTTGATCTCAGCCAGGAAAAAATTGCCTCCAATCAGTTGGCCAATCTGTTTGAAGCATTGGTGGGAGCCATTTACCTGGATGGAGGCTTAAAACCGGCTAAACGGCTCATTTTAAATACAGTTTGGAAGCACCGCTTTCAGGCTTGGAAATCGGTCAATTATAAAGGTCAGTTGATTGAATTATGCCATGCGCTTCAACTGGAAAATCCCAAATTTCTGGTTTCCTCCGTTTCGGGACCCGATCACCAGAAGATGTTTGAGGTCCGGGTTAAAATTGGGGAGCGGAATTTTCCTACCGGTATGGGTACCAACAAAAAGACAGCCGAACAACAGGCTGCCCAAAACGCCATCGACTTACTTAGAAACTAATCTTTACTCCAGTGCCTTGATCTTATCGCGGATCCGGGCGGCAATTTCATATTCTTCCTTTTCAATCGCCTTCTGAAGCTGCCGTTCCAGGAGTTCAATCCGCGGTTTCTTCCGTTCTGACTTGGTCTCCACTTCTTCAATCTCCACAATGGAAGCTTCAGCCATGACTTCCTCCGACACTAGGATGGGAACGTGGAGTCGGAGAGCTACTGCCAAGGCATCACTGGGTCGGGAATCAATATCCCTGCGGCCAAAACGATCGGACTGTAAATTCATAACGGAATAAAAAACACCATCATCCAGACGGGTGATTTTTACAGCGGAAAGATTGGTATCCACCTCCTTGATTAAATTGACGATTAAATCGTGGGTCAGGGGGCGGGGGGTTTCGATGTATTCCAGGGCCATGGCGATTGCCTGGGCTTCAAAGGCACCTACCAGGACAGGGAGTTTCCGGTTCCCTCCTATTTCCTTCAAAATAACGGCATAACTCCGATTAGGGTGATAGTAGGTTATCTTGTGTACTTTTACCGGAATCATCTTATCCAATCCTGGCGATAAGTTAGGACTTGGGTTCGCCCTCGTCAATAGTTTTTAGTTCACGATTTCGCCAGAGTTTCCTTTAAACGGCTGATTTTTTCCACCGGAGTGGGATCCGTTTCGTGAAGAAATGCACACCAGTAACTCAACCAGTCACCAAAGTGAATCAGGCGAAGCCAACGCTCCAGATCTGAATTTCCATCCAGAGAAACGACTTCCTGTCCCGCGCATTGTTCTCCGATAATTTCACTCGTAATCTTCTGTCGCACCGCAACCCGGGGATGGTCCTTGCGATCTCGAATCCAAATGATAAAAAACTGTTTCAGCAGGTCCGGATTATTTTCCCAGCCCACAATTTCATTGTGATTCATTTCCGGCAGTTCATTGTGAAAGGCCAGCATTTTCCCGTTCTCGCTCAACTGACCTTTCCACCGCAGGGCGATTACAGAGCCTGTCTTGGTTTGTCCATAAATCACTGGAATTTTGGAATAAATTTTCTCTGCCAACTCCCACACAGGATTGCCATCGGATTGATTCCCATAGGTTTCCCGATCCGTTTCAAGGGTACGAATAGCCGCGGTCAAATCCGTCTTAAAATCTCCGGAAATCAACTCCAGTTTCTCCAGGATGAATAACATGGGTACCAGAGAAAACCCCAATGCAGCCCTTGGCTGTAAACCGCCCGGTATCCGAACCAGATCCAGGTGATTTGCTTCCATCAGCTGCGTGAGGGTCCCACCGGTGGAAATCCCTACAATCCTGGCATTCCGTTCCAAGGCGGATTGAAAAGCAGCTAAGGTCTCTTCCGTATTCCCGGAGTAGGAGGAGCAGATAACCAGCGTATTTTCATCCACGAATTCCGGTAATTCATAATGGCGTGAAACCATCATGGGTATGTTACGGGATTTTTGAGTTAGTAATGTTACGATATCGCCTCCAATGGCTGATCCGCCCATACCCGCCACCACAATATTCCTGATTTCGCCCTGCGGACGAAGAGTACACTCCTGACCGATCGTCATGGCGGTTTTTAAATGATGGGGAAAATCGTAAATCGCCCGGTACATATTGCCGGGATCGAAAGAAAGCGTTTCCATGTTAAAATGTCCTGTTTAATATCATTTCTGTGAACTGGTGAATGACAGGCTGACCCTCTTTAGGGAAGACGGAAATCAGTTCCTGTGCCCGTTGAATGGTGGACTCCACCACAGAACGGGCCTGGTCATAAATCCCCTCCGATCGATAATAGGTTCTAAATTCTTCACGCTGCTTTTCCGCAGAATGAGTCTGAGCAATCTGGTAGAATTCCTTCCATTTATCAGGGTCTTGCTTACGGGCCAGAATCGTGAGAATGGTCTGCTTGTAGGCGGTTAAATCACTCCCGAGACTCTTACCCATATCTCTGGTAGAACCGAATATTTCCAGTAAATCATCCTGGATCTGGAAAGCAACGCCCAGGGTTCGGCCGTAATCAAACAGGGTTTGACAAACCTTTTCGGTTTGGCCTGCCAACCGCCCTCCTGTCTCGGAGCAATAGCCAAGCAGGGTACCTGTCTTCCGGCCAATCATTTCCAGATAGGCCTCCAGCGTAATGTTTTCATCCCCTTCAAACTCCTTATCCAGGGCCTGCCCTTCACAGACGGTGAGTGTTACCTGATTCAACCGCTCCTGAATTCTAGTGCCTGCATCAGCAATCAAGATCTGGGCCTGGGCAAAAAGGGCATCTCCCGCCAGCAAGGCCGTGGAGACGTCCCATCTGGCATGCACTGCCGGTTGACCGTGGCGAATATCATCTGCATCCATAATGTCATCATGGATCAAGGTAAAATTGTGGATCAATTCCACGGCCAGAGCCGCCTTGAGGGTCCGTTCAAAATCCACCTGGTAAGCACGCCCCGAGAGGCAGACCAGGATGGGACGCAGCCGTTTCCCCCTCCCTTTCAAGGCATAACGGACCGGTTCATATAAATAGGCTGGTTCGGAGGGGATGGGTAATCCCTCGAGCCGGGAATCAATCTCCGCCTTTAACGATTGAAGATAATCAGTGAATGAATCAATGCCCGGATTCAAGGTCTAATGTCCCAATTTCCTGAAGTTTTCCCAGAACCAGTTGTTTTATTTCCTCCATCCGTTCCGGCGTACTGGCTTCGAACCGGCACACAATCACGGGTTGGGTATTGGAAGACCGGACCAAACCCCATCCGTCCCCGAATTTAATTCGGACACCGTCTACGGTAATGCAATCATAGTTGGCGGTAAAATATTCAGCCGCTTCCCGGGCGATCCGGAACTTTTCTTCATCCGACTCGGCTGCCAGCCGCATTTCAGGGGTGGAATAGTACTGGGGAATCACACGTTTCAGTTCCGAGAGGGTTTTCCCGGATCTGGAAAGGGTCTGAACAATGCGGGCAGCCACGTAAATGGCATCATCATAGCCGAAATAATCATCCGCAAAAAAAATATGACCGCTCATTTCACCCCCCAGTTTGCAACCGAGCTCAGACATCCGTTGTTTAATCAGGGAATGACCCGTTTTCCACATGACCGGTTTCCCGCCATATTTCAGGATCATTTCTTCCAGGGCCTGGGAGCATTTCACATCGAAAAGGACCTCATCACCCGGGGAAATTACTTCCGGCAGAAACAGGGCCATCAATTGATCTGCCCAGACAATGTCACCGGTTTCATCCACCACACCAACCCGGTCTGCGTCCCCATCAAAAGCCACACCAATATGGTAATCGCCAGACTGCATGGTGTAAATCAGGTCGGCTAAATTCTCTTTCACCGTGGGGTCCGGGTGATGATTCGGGAAGGTGCCGTCCACATCGCAATACAGTTCCGTCAGCTCCACACCCAATTCCTTAAAAATCCGGGGTGCGATAATGGCGGCAGCTGCATTCCCGCAATCCATCACCACCTTCAGGGGCCGTTCAATCTTAATTTTTTCCAGGATCATTTGGCGGTACGGTTCCAAAATATTGTAGGATACTTCACTACCCGTGCCGATCTCAAAATCATTTTCATCAATTAATTTGCGAATATTCTGGATGGCCTGACCAAAGACGGCTTTTTTATTCAGTGAAAGTTTAAAACCGTTGAATTCAGGAGGATTGTGGCTGCCGGTTATCTGAACAGCTCCCGCCACATTCAGCTTGAACATGCTGTAATAGTTCGCCGGTGTTGGAATAATGCCGATATTAATGACATCCACACCCGTTGCCAGGACCCCCCGCTTGAAATGATCCAGCAGGTCGGGTGTGGTGAGCCGAACGTCCCCGCTTAAGGCAATTTCCGCTCCACCGGACCGCTTCACAAAGGTCCCGAATCCTTTTCCCAGTAATTCCACGACCTCCGGGGGGAAATCCTCCGCCACTTTGCCCCGAATATCGTATTCCCTGAAAATATACTTATTCATCATAAATGATCATCTCTTTCAAAGTTAAGATTATTGGATACAGTCAAGACAAACGCCTGAAATTACTGCCCGTAATCATGTGGGGCTATCATTAAGAGAAATACCTGTGGCCTATCAATCGAATTAAACCTGATCAATCAGCCGCTGCCTCCAGAACGACCCGGAGAAAGCCCCGGGCTTCTTCCAAGAGGGTTTTTGCTGTCTTCAGGTCACATTGTCTCCGCAGCATGACGATGGCAGCTTTCACGGACTTTTCGGCATCAAATAAGGCTTTGTGAGCCGTATCGTAATCCACCCCTGCCAGCTGGGAAATGATTCGGGTGCCCCTGTCCACCAGTTTCTCGTTCACAGCCATTAAGTCCACCATAAGGTTTCCGTACACCTTCCCCAGCTGGATCATGGTGGTCGTGGAAATCATATTCAGAACCAGTTTGGTAGCCGTCCCCGCTTTCATACGGGTGGAACCGGTAATTATCTCCGGCCCAACATTCACCCGGATCATCACATCGGTCCGGGCTTTCAGATAGGGTTGCGGATTGCAGATCAGATAAACCGTTCTGGCTCCAATGGAATGGGCATACTCCAGTCCCGCCTGAACGTAGGCAGCAGCACCGCTGGTACTGATGCCAATGACCACATCACCCGCCTCCAGACCAAAAGTCTGAAGGTCCCGTTTCCCATTCTCCGGCAAATCCTCCGCCCCTTCAATCGAGCGCCGCAGAGCCGCATCTCCCCCGGCAATAATGCCATTGAACCAGTCCCGGGGCGCCGAAAAGGTCGGGGGCATTTCAGAGGCATCCAGAACTCCTAGCCGGCCTGAGGTCCCCGCTCCGATGTACACAATCCGATGTCCCGTTCGCAGCGCTTCTGTCGTTAAGGTTACTGCCTCCGCAATCTCCGGGAGTGCTTCCTTTACCTTTAGGGGAATGGACTGGTCTTCCCTATTGATGATTTCAAGGATTTCCGGGATCGATTTTGAATCAATATCCAGGGAAAGCTGGTTCTGTTGCTCTGTGGTCAGGTCTTTTCGATTCATCTTGGACATGAGTAAAATTACGACGATTCAATGTATATTCTGTTCCAAAACAACCCCGTTTGGGTGCCGCTTTTATTCAAATCTCTGTCAATCCAATTACTTAAATATTAACGGGATTGTACCGAAATTAGGCCCTATAATTCCAGCGAAAACCATGATGAAAAAACTCGATCTCTATTTAATTCGCCAGTTCCTGCTGATTCTGACCATGACTCTATTGGGTTTTGTATGCATTATCCTGGTGGTGGATCTGATCGAGAATCTGGATCGCTTCATCGATAGTCATGTGCCCTTCCCCATAGTTCTGACCTATTACGGATATTCCCTGCCCTGGTTTCTGAATATCGGTTTGCCCATGTCCATGTTGATTTCAACTGTTTTCAGTATCGGATTAATGGCCAAACGGAATGAACTCACGGCCATGAAATCCTCCGGGATCAGTCTGTACCGGATCAGTTTTCCCCTGGTGATTATGGGTATCATTGTTAGTTATTTATCGTTTGAGCTGGATAATACACTGGTCACCGCCGGGAATGAAAAACGGTACGAGATTGAACAGCAATACATGCAACGCCGGGCCCGGAAGCGCATTCCGAATCTTCTGCGAAATGTATTTCTTCAGAAACAGGAGACGACCCATATCTCCATCAGCAGTTATCTGACCCGACAGAATACGGGCCGGATTGTGACGGTCCTGACACTGGATAAGGGCATCATTCAACGCCGGTTGGATGCAAAGGCAATTCACTGGGTTGATTCCCTGTCCATCTGGAATGTGTCCAATTTTTCCATCCGTCATTTTAAAGCGGATGGGGAAGTGGCCAATGTTATCTTGGCCACCGGTGATTCTCTCCTCAACCTGGGCTTCACACCTGAAGACATTACCCAGCGGACCAAACTGCCGGATGAAATGAATTACCAGGAATTGACGCAACGAATCGAACAGTTGAAGGAGAATGGGATCGACACCACCAAATGGGAAGTGGACCGGCACTTTAAAATTGCGTTTGCTTTCACCAATTTGATCATCGTCATGTTTGGACTGCCGCTGGTCGTACTGAAAGCAAAAGGGGGCCTTTCTTTCGGTGCCGGAATGGGTATTTTCGTGATCTTTATTTATTACGCCTTTTTAAAATTCGGCCTTTCTCTGGGCTATAAGGGGGTGATGGATCCGTTTGCCGCTGCCTGGATGGGAAATGTGGTCTTTTTTATCGGCGGTGTCATTCTACTCGTGTCCGCCCGGAAATAAAATTAAGGGTTCGTTTCTGTCTCCGGGACAGGAGCGGGTCCTTCCGATGCAGCGACCGGTTCCTCTTTCCTGCTCTTGAAACTGGTAATGGTAAACGCCAGCGAAAGATTAAACCCTTTCATGGTATGAATCCAGACACCATTTCGGAAGGAAAAGCCGAAGTCAAAGATCATGGGACCTTTATGGATGCCAAACCCCATTCCCAGTTCAGTATTATCCATGCCCCCCCATCCGAAGCCGATCCTCAGGGGTGTGCTGGGAAAACGCTGAAGTTCGGCACCGATGGACCAGCGCCAGCCGGCCCGGGCAAAGAGTCGGTTCTCAAAACCAGTGGTCAAATCAGAACTGATTAACAGGTCGTTTTTCTTGTAAGAAACGCCGAAGCGCAATATGGCGGGATAATTAATTTTAAAGGACTTTGGTTTTCCGTCCTTGTCCAGATTGTACACCACTCTTGAATGACTGGTGAGGAGGGAACTGGAGGACAGATTGTCCGCCCGTAAAGAGTCGATAGTGTAGGTGTACTTGACTGCCACGCTGTCGGACAGAATGGTGCCGCCCCAGGTCAGGTGAAAAAGGTCATCCTTGTTTCCGTATTGTCCATCCGAACCGGCCAGTAGATCCTTAATCATGGAGGGTTTATTCCAGGAAATACTCCCCAGGGCGTTGATGAGGGAAAAACCTGCCCGCCAGCCGTTGTATTCCCGGGTGGCAAAACCAATATCCATGCCCAGCCCTGAACCACCAATCCCCTGCTGTAAAAAATAGGTTCCACTCCCGTACAGGGCATCCTTGGTGGTAATCAACTCCGCTGAGCTGGAATCGGGGTCCATCCCCAGGTAAAACAAACCCTGTAAATATTTCAGGGTAATACCCCAGGCGAAATTCTCGAAAGGTACTGCAAACGAAAAACCGAATTCATTTACGCCCATCAATTCATATCCAAGAGTCATGTCAATATTGGGATTATTGGCATTGCCTTCTAGCATTAAACGAACCACACCAGCCGGGAAGCGATAATTACTCATAACGACCATGTTGGACGTGAGTGCCATGTTTCCGGAAGAAAAATTCAATCCGGGAAGGGCGAAATGGCCGTCCGAACTGAACGTAAGACCACCGCTGCGATCCAGACGGTTGATGATCTGGTCCTTCTCAGACTGAATCAGTGTATCGCCGCTCAGGGTATTTAGGGCAGCCAGAGAAAGGTAATTCCCGACCATACCCAGATCAATTCCTGCAAACTGGAGCATGAACGGTTTATCGATCTGGTAGGCCAGCAGGGCCGGATTGTACCCCACGGCAAATATGCCGTCTGCAATCGTGGTGTAGGCACCAGCCAGGGCAACGGCCCGGGGGTCCCGCTTAACCTGTCCCGATAAGAGGCCAACCAGAAGTACGAGAGAAACGATCCACCGGTAACGAAGCTTCATTTCACCAGCCTGTCCGTCTGCATTAAGTCCACCACCGGGTGGAAGCGGCCACTGGAGGCGGAAATGGTGAAATACCAGCCGCTCATATCGGCGACAGAACTATTGCTGTCCTTTACACGGATTCGAATGCTGTCCCGTAAGCTGCTGGACATGGAATTGATCCCGGCAGTGGTTTTGGGAACCCAGTCGAAGGAATCCACATTGGTCTCGTTGGAAACAATGGTGGTCCAATCATCATTTTGATTCAACTTGGGGTCGGTGCCGGCCGAATAGGCAATGTCGACCTTGGCGACCGTACCAAAGGTTTTCCACTTCAAGGTGACGGTTTCGTTTTTACTGATGGTTTCACCGCCGTTGGGATAGATGACCACAATTTCATCGGGCGGCGATTTAATCAGGCCGGTGCTGCTCAGTTTCATCGTCAGGGTGGAATTGATGTCAATGTAATCGGAGGCAGAGAGAAAAACCCGGTTTCCGCCGGATCCGTTCAGGTGGAAGCGGGGAGCCGTATAATGGTCCCCCCGGTCCGTAATTAATCGCAACCGTTCCGGGCTGACCACACTGCTGTAACTGGCAAAACCAGGGTCTTTCACCATACCGGGGCGATGGCCGGTACCGGCTGAAGTGTAAAAACTGGTGGGATCGGGTAATGTAATTTTGATCAGGGTGTCCACATAGGAGATGACCGTATCCACCGGTCCGCCGGTGTATTTAACCAGATAAGACAATCCATCAATACAATCGGCGTAATCATCCATCACATCGAAAATAAAAATGTTTCCCAGTTCCGGATTCAGACTGTCACAGCGGGTAATAATGTAAAGACTATCGGTGGGGGACCACCCGTCCCGCACCACCATGGAATCCCGGTACATGGCGAGGGCTTCCACAGTGGTGTCCAGAGGGAAAAAAGTTTTGTTGGACAATAAAATCGCCAATTCACCGCCAGAGGGAATCTTGTTTTCCACATCGGTGACTAAATTCGCCGATTGCAAGGTTGAGCGGATTCGATTCCGCATCTTATAATCCATTTCAGCAATCGGTGTATTGGTGGCAGAAATAAAGGTCATGGGCGCCATAATCACCTCGAAGGGGGCAATCATCCGGTAGGTGCCTCCAATGGAGACGCCCGACTCCAGGGTACCCCGGCCATCGATACGTGCCTTGGAAAGCACTCTGATGGAGGCGGGGTTGAAGGACATGAGATCCACGATGGTGGATTCACCGCTGGCTGGCGGGACGGTGGTGCTGTCGGTGTAAAAGATGGAGGTGGGAGCTTTGTATTTCAGGGTGGTGGTTCCATCCCGGCTGAGACGGATGACCGTTTTAGCTGTATCTCCGGCCGTTGTGGGGGAGGCCAGGGTGGACCGGGCGGCTACCCGAATGGAATCTCCCATCTGGTTCACTGCTACCAGGTCAAAGTCGAGAAAAACGGGGAGCCGAATACCGTTCAGCATTTTAATTTCCATCTGGACGTCAGAAAAAGACATACCCGAAAATCCCTGGGGCATTCCGGCAATATCGAATTCAGTCGGTGGGAAATTCTGGATAATGTTGGCGTCCAGGCTCTGGAATGACAGCTTCTCCACCTGAATCCGCACCGACAACGCCCCCAGGTCAGAACCATCCAGAGGGAGTTTGGTGGTTTGGGCGGCTATTGTACCTTCAATGGCAATGGACATTTCCGACAGGGCGCTGTCGGCTCCTGCCGGGTTGGCGAAGGTGTATCCATCCACATCGAAGGTTTTGGAAACGGCTGCCTTCCCCTTCTGCAGAGTTGTGTCTATTTTTACTGAATCGCTGCCAGAGGGCGGTTTAAAATTCTGAAATGCCAGACTGAAACCCACATCCATGGGATAGGTGCTACGCAGGTTGGATATGGTGATTTCATTGGTGCCAAAGCCGGTGCCCGTATTCAAAACACCCTGGTAAATCTCAATATCCGAGGGAAATGCTACAGAAGGCAGATCGACAGGAATGGTGTAGTCCGCAATCTTGGCCACGGCCGTATCCACCCCTGCAATTCTCAGACGAATGGCCAGATTGACCTGGACCGAATCACCGGAATTAATAGTCACCGTATTGCTACTAGTACTGGCCACGTTAAAACCGATATCCATCCGCAGGGCGTTGCCAAGACTATCACCGCTTAACGAGGTGGTGGTTGGCCCGAAATCCTGATCGGTTGCCAGGGACGATTGACTGTGGTCCGCCAGCGTGGTAGGTGGACTGGTGTTATCCGTCAGCAGGGAAACCTGGATATTGGTGATATCGGTGGGAACACCATTATTAGTCACAGTGGTAGTGAAATCACTTACGTCATTCCCGTTATCGGCTTGAACAACCAGGGCTTCGATGGAAGTCACAAAATCCGGTAATTGACTGGGAGGAATTTGTGGCAGATCAATAGTAATCTGGATGGTGGTGTCAAAGGCGGTGGCAATGGTATTCCATCTAGAACTGGTTACAGTCTGGTCCTGGGAGGGCGGAATGGAAAACGTGCTTCCGGAGGAATTGGTCAACTGGCCGCCGGGGACAATCGGGACAGAAAGGGCAATGGTCGTATCCAGGCTGTAGCTCAATGACGGCGAGACAATTGGATCCTGGTTAAAGTTTATGTCCTGTTTCAATTCCACCACCAGGATATCCGTATTCAGGGCCGTGTCCGGCAAAGCACCTTCGAATACAATCTGCATTCCCAGAGAATCATCGGTCGGGAAGATCTGTTTATTGTCGATCAGGCCTTCCAGGGAATACTTTTTCTGGACCAGAGGGAAGGAAAGATCAAAAAACCAGGTTGACAGTTCAAAATTAGCGGGATTCTGAAAATCGCAACTGAGCATCAAAAAGGCTAGCAGCGCCGATAAAACGGAATACACCCGTTTTTTGACTGATCGTTTATGTAACCTCGGATTTTTCATTGATGCTCTCAAAGTAGCATTTACTGGACGATACCGTTTGGAAATTGACTCAAATTTCAGACCATTTCCACAAAAAAAACTCCGCACGGAATGGTACGGAGCCTTTTTCACTAACGGGGTTGGAACGGGAATTTAATACCGGTAATGGTCCGGTTTATAAGGCCCTTCTTTGGAGACACCGATGTATTCCGCCTGCTCGTCAGTCAGTTCGGTTAAATTGACTCCCAGATGAGCCAGATGGAGACGGGCCACTTCCTCATCCAGTTGTTTGGGCAGGCGATGGACTCCCACGGCGGGCCGTTCCCGTACCAGGGCAATCTGGGCTAGAACCTGATTGGTGAAAGAGTTGGACATGACAAAGCTGGGGTGGCCGGTGGCACATCCCAGATTAACCAGCCGACCTTCCGCCAGCAGATAGATTTCGTGTCCGTCTTCAAAGCGATATTTATCCACCTGCGGTTTAATGGTCTCTTTAACAACGGTGTGTTCCGAGTTCAATTCGTTCACCTGGATTTCATTGTCAAAATGACCAATGTTGCACACAATGGCCTGATTCTTCATCTGTTTCATATGCTGAAGCGTAATAACGTCCTTGTTCCCGGTGGCGGTCACATAAATATTCGCTTCCGCCAGGGCCTGTTCCACGGTCACCACTTCAAAGCCTTCCATGGCGGCCTGGAGGGCGCAGATGGGGTCAATTTCCGTGACCAGTACCCGGGCACCGTAACCCCGCATGGACTGAGCGCAGCCCCGGCCCACATCACCGTAGCCGCAGATACAGACCGTCTTCCCGGCAATCATTACATCCATGGCCCGTTTAATCCCGTCCGCCAGGGATTCCCGGCAACCGTAAATATTGTCAAACTTGGATTTGGTGACAGAGTCGTTCACATTGAAGGCTGCAAACAAGAGCTTCTTACTCTTGGCCATCCGTAATAACCGGTTCACACCGGTGGTGGTTTCTTCTGAAACACCGATCATATTGTCCGCCACTTTGTGCCAGTGGAGGGGATCCTTTTCCAGCACTTCCCGCAGCAACTTTTCAATGACCTGTTCCTCTTCAATCTCTGTCTCTATAGGGGGAACCGTTCCATTCTGGGCATAATACTCTTCCAGGTCATAGCCCTTGTGAATCAAGAGGGTGGCGTCTCCCCCGTCGTCCACAATCAGATCCGGGCCAGAACCATCCGGAAACGTCAGGGCCTGAAGCGTGCACCACCAGTATTCCTCCAGTGATTCCCCTTTCCAGGCGAATACGGGTACCCCGGAGGCAGCGATGGCAGCGGCGGCGTGATCCTGGGTAGAGAAAATGTTACAACTGGCCCAGCGAACATCTGCCCCCAGTTCCACCAGCGTCTCAATCAGGATGGCCGTTTCTACGGTCATGTGGAGGGAACCAGTCAATTTTTTACCCGCCAGCGGTTTCTCGGGTCCGTATTTTTCCCGGGTGGCCATGAGTCCCGGCATTTCCTGTTCCGAAATCCGAATGGCTTTTCGACCGGCCTCGGCCAGATCGATATCCTTAACTTTATAGGGTAAATTGTCCACGATTGGTGGTGCTGTTTCCACAAAATCCATGGTTCAGGTCCTTTCTGAAATAAGGTTTTTCAACCGGTCGGCAGCATCGGTTTTTTCCCAGGTGAAATTTTCGCCCTTGCGACCAAAATGTCCGTAAGCAGCAGTCGCTTTGTACCGGGGAACTTTCAGGTCCAGGTGTTGGATAATATCAGCCGGTTTCAGGGGAAAAACTTCCCGGGCAATGCTTGTCAGTTCTTCATCGGGAATCTGACCGGTGCCAAAAGTTTTCACATAAAAAGAAGTGGGTTCCGCCACGCCAATGCTGTAGGAAAATTGCACTTCACACCGATCGGCCAGTTCGGCGGCCACGATATTTTTTGCAATGTAGCGGGCCATGTAAGCAGCGGAGCGATCCACCTTGGAGGGATCCTTCCCGGAAAAGGCACCCCCGCCGTGGGGAGCATAACCGCCGTAGGTGTCCACAATAATTTTTCGTCCTGTTAATCCCGTATCGGTGGCCGGCCCACCCTGGACAAAACGTCCCGTCCCATTCACGATGAAAGAATTGCCGAATGGCAGATTGGCTGATTCCAGGACCGGTTTTATCACGTTCTGAATCACTTCATTCTTCACAAAAGCATGTTCCTGCGCCTCCGAACCGAATTTCCCCAGTAAATCATCATGCTGGGTGGCAATGACCACTTTTTCGATGCTCACCGGTTTTCCCTGATCGTAGGTAACGGAGACCTGGGACTTCCCGTCAGGCCGCAACCAGGACAAGGCGCCATTTTTACGCAATTCCGCCAGCCGCTCGGTCAGGCGGTGGGCCAGATGGATGGGCAAGGGCATCAGTTCGGGAGTTTCGTTACAGGCGAAACCAAACATGAGTCCCTGGTCACCGGCCCCCTGTTCCCGGTCCTCTCTCCGATCCACCCCCATGGCAATTTCAGGACTTTGTTCGTGCAAAACAGAAATGACTTTGACTTCATCCGCATTCATACCGGTGGAGTTATCCTTGTAACCGATCTCTTTCAGGGTATCCTTGACAATCTTTTCCACCTCCACAAACCCCTCGGTGCGTACTTCACCGGAAACCACCACCAAATCCTTGGTGACCAGTGTTTCACAGGCTACGTGTGAATTGGGATCCTGCGCCAGGAGGTTATCCAGAATGGCATCCGAGATGGCATCGCACACTTTATCCGGGTGACCTTCGGTGACGGATTCAGACGTAAAAACAAATCGACTCATTCAATCCTCAAAAATTAATGACTTAAAATGCCGTGGAAGTTAGGTTAAATACCCCTTCCCCTCCAACGCAGGAGTCAACAGATTTGCGATCCGTCACCTCCCACAATTTTCCCCTTTATTTTCAGGCCTTTCAGTTTGGCACCGCCCAGAATAATGGAATCTTCAATTTCACAATTTTCGATCCGGGAATCCTCCATAATGGTGACAAAGGGTCCGATGACCGAATTCACAACACTGCACCCTGCATCGATATGTACCGGTTCCACCAGGTTTGAATCCGGATAATCGCCATGGTTTGAAACCAGCAGTTCACGGTTGGCCGCCAGAAACGTTTCAGGGACACCAATATCATGCCACTCCTGAATGATTGCCGCTTCGAAAGGCTGGTGATGTTTCAACATCCGTTCCAGGGCATCCGTGAGCTGATATTCCCCTTTCGTCCGGTGATCCTCCTTAATCAGGCCCAGGATGGCCTGCCGGAGAAGATTCTGGTTCGGGAAGTAGTAAAGTCCGGAAATAGCCAGGTTGGAGGGGGGATTTGGAACTTTTTCGTGAAAGCGGATAATGCGCTGGTCTTCCAGTTCCACAATTCCAAACCGGCTGGGATCTTCCACCTCCCCTACGGCGATCCGGTTCACCCTGCCCCGAGCGAACCGGGAGAAATCCAAATCAAAGATGGTATCTCCCAGATGAACCAGCACCGGTTCCGGAACCGCTTCCAGTCCCTGGAGTATGGCGTGGCCCAAACCCAGTTTTTCTTTTTGTTCAATAAAGGTGAATTTCTCGGAACGGTGGCGGCAATGTTCCACCACCTGATCACCCAGGTGACCAATAATCAGGGTCACATCCCGAATACCACCGGCTGAAAGGCGGTCCAGGATATGATCCAGTCCCGGTTTACCGGCAACCGGCAGGAGTGTTTTCTGGACGAAATCGGTGTGGGGTTTTAAGCGGGTGCCATAACCGGCTACCGGGATAATGACTTTCATGGAATGGGGACGAACTTAATGGCTTTTCCATTTATCCGTGATCTTGGTGACCCTGGAGATCATTTTTTCGACCGCCCCGTCGATGGATTTGGTGACTTTAGGTGTCGTTTCCTTCACATTCAACCGGTGCTTGGGCATGGATAAATTAATTTCAGTGGTAAACGTATTATTTTCCCGGGATAAAATCACCTGACACTGGGTAATCCGGTCAAAATATTTCTGGATCCGGCTGACCTCCGTCAGGGTATAGTCTTTCAGGTTTTCAGGAGCATGAAAATGACGAGCCGTGAATTCAATCTTCATTCTGGTTCCTCATGGTTTTACATTATGAAAAAGTGGGACCTGCCTCCCGCACGTCGGCCGATTCCACATCGTATTGCTGAAAATTATCCTGAAACTTTTTCACCAGTTCCTTTGCTTTTAACGAATAGGTCTCCGTATCGTTCCATCGTTTGGCCGGAATCAGGAAATCCGATTCAATTCCGGGCAGACTTTTAGGCACCTGTACGCCGAAATAGGGATCCGGTTCGAATTCCGCTTTCAAAATAGTGCCCTCCAGAATGGCGTCAATGATTTTCCGGGTCAAGGGCAGGGGAATCCGTTTGGCCCCGGAGCTGGCACTGGCTCCCACCCAGCCCGTATTCACCAGGAAGGCCGGCACATTGAACTGTTTCATCTTGCTCCGCAGCAGTTCAGCATACTTCAGGGGATGGAGCGTCAGGAAGGGTCCCCCGAAACAGGGGGAGAAGGTAGCCACCGGTTCCTTTATCCCCCGTTCCGTACCAGCCACTTTGGCGGTGTAACCGCTGATGAAATGGTACATGGCCTGTTCCGGTGTCAGGCGGGCCACCGGCGGCAGAATACCGTAGGCATCACAGGTCAGAAAAATAATGGTCTTGGGATGCCCTGCCACGCTGGGTTTTCCCTGCCCGTACACAGAATTTTTAATGTAATTAAGCGGATAGGAAACACGGGTGTTCTCCGTTTTGGAACTGTCGGTAAAATCAATTATACGGGTTCTCTCGTCGTAAACTACATTCTCCAATAAGGCACCGTGGCGAATGGCGTTGTAAATATCCGGTTCGTGTTCAGGATTCAAATTAATCACCTTGGCATAGCATCCGCCTTCAAAGTTAAAGATACCATCATCAGACCAGCCGTGTTCGTCGTCACCAATGAGGGGCCGGTTTGGATCGGTGGAAAGGGTGGTTTTGCCCGTACC